>CAYRYS010000015.1:0-54643 GCA_964428555.1 uncultured Spirochaetales bacterium
AAAGGTTAAAATCTTTTACCCCTTATTTTCTAAAAAAGGAGGAGGGAAAGGTCCTGGTTTTGCTAATTGCTTTTCTGGTTGCAGAAGGGAAGGCGGAATAATTTCTTTCGATGAAGCCCATGGAAAGGGGGGGAAGTTCACAGTGTATGTTCCTGCAGCACCGGATGCGCTTGAGAAGGTTCCAGGTACAGAAGAGGGCTTTGAAGCCGGCAAAGGGAAGATCCTGCTTATGGATGATGAAGATATTGTGAGAAAGAGTGTTTCCCGAATGCTCGAACGCTTAGGATATACGGTTGACCTCGCATTTGACGGAAATGAGGCGCTGAATAAATACAGAAAAGCAATAGAAACAGATGAAAAATATGATCTTGTTATTATGGATCTTACAATTCCCGGCGGAATGGGAGGGAAAGAGGCAATACATTTATTTCATGAGATAGATCCGGGAGTCAGGGCAATTGTATCCAGCGGGTACTCAAACGATCCAATTATGGCCAGCTGTAAAGACTACGGCTTTTGCGGTGTTATTTCAAAACCATTCCGGTTAAAGGATCTGAGCAGGGTTTGCAAAAAGATACTGGACCAATAGGATTATTCCTGTTGGACAAGATTATAATCAGAATCTGCGATACGGAAATTCCCTTCCAATCCGGATGAAATAAATACATCCTTGTCTTCTTCAATAAAGATTGCATCAATGCCTTCAAGCTCTTCAATCATCTCCATTCCATTTTCAAGTCCCATTACGTATGCAGCAGTGGAGAGTGCATCTGCATCCATTGAAGAACCGGTTATAATTGAAACACTGAGTAGGCCGTTGCGTGAAGGTAGGCCTGTCTCCGGATCAAGGATATGATGATATATCTCTCCCTGTGCTTCGAAGTAACGTTCATACGGGCCTGAGGTTACAATTGCTGCATTGGTTTCTTGTACTATACCCATAAAGCTGCCGCGGTAGGTTTCTGGGTGTTGAATCCCGACCCGCCACTGCGAGCCATCCGGCTTTGTTCCTACCACATATACATTTCCGCCAAAATCGATAATAGCGCTTTGGACATCCCTCTCTCTGAGTATATCTGCAGCCTCATCTGCTGCAAAGCCTTTTGCTATTCCACCAAGGTCTATTATCATATCCGGCTGGGTTAGGAACACGGTATTTTCATCCTCATTTATTAGGATATTTTCATAGTCAACCAAGGGAAGGAGCTGGGAAATCTCTGAATCACTGGGTATCCGGGCGCTCTCGGTTCCAATACCCCATAATTCGATGAGCGGCCCGATTGATACATCGAGTGCGCCTTGGGATACAGCTCCATAGCGGAGTGCTGCGGAAATGACTTCCATTGTCTCAGGGGAAACCTGTACAGCTTCTTCACCTGCAGCCCTGTTAATTCGGGAAACATCGCTAGTTGCAATGGTCCTGCTCATTAAATTATGGATTTCTTCAACCCTCGCAAACACAGACTCTATTACTGCTTCAGCATTGTTATGATACACTGTAAGACTGCATGGGGTTCCGAGGTAAAACGCAGATGCGTTTGTGGCCTCAGGAGGACCGCAGGAAGTAAATATTGATAGTAAAACGAATATATATAAAAAATAAATTACATGCTTTTTCATGACATTGAAACTACCATATACACAGTAATTGTTCAATAAATGTGGAGAAATTTGACAGATGAATATACAAAGATGATTAATGGGCAATGCAAACCGTAGCTATAGTACGAGCTTTTGCATATACTGCTCTTTCATGTCCTTTTCAAATTCTTCATTATCAGCGTAAGACCATCCGAATACAGGATCCCATAGCCTAGGGTCTTCCATGCACATATAGAAAAACACAGAACCGTGCCAAGGAGATAAAGCATTGTATACAGTGCTGAAGAGATTGAGTTTTGTTTCAAAGGGATAGGAGAGTTTGCCTGCGGAGTCGGTCAGGGGGATTTGATGTACACGTGTAGAAGCCTTGTGCCTACGCAGGGACTGTATGACCGGTTTTATAAATGTAAGTGTACCGAGGGATACAGTTACAACCTCTTGGGGAGTAAAGCTGTTGGTCAGTGTGTGTATTATCTCTGTGTACTCATCCTCCCAGCCCTTGTAATCAATTATCGGATGAAAGTGAAACCCCACTTTTGTGCCGGTATCTGCTGTTCTTCTTGCAGCATTTATCCGTTCTTTAAGAGAAGCAGTACCATGCTCCTCCGCGTCTATAATTGTTTGGGTATTCAGTGTCCATGTTGCAAAAACATTCTGTGGAACATCCGCAGATTCCAGGTAAGCAGTGTTCCTGCTTTTGCTCTTTAGTTCAAGAATAACATTCGGATGTTCCCGGGCGAATTGGAAAATATCGCTGAGCATGTTGTTCTTATTGCCCCACATGAGGGAATCTGATGACTGGCCGGTACCTATATGATAGAGCTCCTTGTCATCTAAACACAGGTCATGCAATTTCTTTTTCAGGTTTTTATGAAAATAGACATTATCATCATGATAAAAAGACTGAATCGAGCAGTATGAGCATCCGAACCCGCAGTTGATTACTGCATCCATTGTTTTTAGATTACAGCACCTGGTTTTGGGTGATGCTACAGGGCAGTCTCCTAATATGGTGCTCTCATCATCCTGTACACAAAAACGGGGAGACTTTCTAACCGGATTGTCAGGAGAAAAGTCAGAATAATCAGTCTGCTTGGTTAGAAGTTTTGTGTACGCTGTGTTTACCCTGCGGAGTATCTTTTGTTTTTTGTTTTTCCCTTTTAGGTGATGAGTGTCCGATTCATTCCAATGGTCTTGGAGCAGGCCCTGACCCCACATTTCCAGATCGCAGGCAATAACAGCAAGATTTTTAATGTCTGAAACGGTTAAGCGAAGCTCTTCTGCTTTCTTTTCTAAAAAGGATGTATTTTCATTCCCTAATGCTGCAAATATGGGGTCAGTTTTTACAGCTGAGAGTTTATTATTTTTCATGAGATGCCATTCTATCTATCATGCACCGAATGTGCAAGATGGGAGAATGCTGTTTTATTTTATTGGCAGCTGCTGAATCCTGTTTACAAACTCATCTATGGAGATGGCGTTGTTATTCATTTGGAACCTAAAGTATGAAGCAGTTTGGAATTTGAATTGTGCATACTTCTGCTGTACAGGGTTGAAAGTGTTGGTCCGGTTCATTCTTTACTGCTTGTGAATACATTTTCTTTCTTGCAGGGAGGTAGTTCTGATGGTATGATAGATTACATCAGGTATGATAGAAGGAATGGTTGTGCCTGACAAACTCACTAATATAAGGATGTTATACATATGTTAGGATTTGTTGCTGTTGCCGTTGTTGCCGCGCTTAGTTTCGCGACAATCAACTACTATGCAGTTAAACGGTTGGATACCGGTACCCCCCTTATGGGAGAGATAGCCGGTGCCATACAGGAAGGTGCTGATGCGTTTATAAAGCACGAGTATAAGCTCATCTTCTCCCTGGTTGTATTAATTGCAGTTGTTCTAGGAGTGATCATTAGCTGGTACACTGGGATCGCCTTTGTCTTTGGTGCGACTATGAGTGCTTCTGCCGGCTGGATCGGGATGAAGATTGCTACCCTTGCTAATGTACGGGTATCTAACAAAGCCCGGGAGACCAATAGTCTTGGTGCCACCCTGAAAGTCGCTTTTCAGGGGGGAAGTGTTATGGGGCTCTGTGTTGCGGGGTTTTCAATCCTCGGACTCGGTGTTGTATACTTTCTCTTTGGTTTGCTCCTCGGTCAGACAGAACCTGAGCAGATGATCATTATCCGTAACTGGCTCGGGGTAAACTTTATACCCTTTACAATGACAGTGAGCGGTTACGCACTCGGTTGTTCAGTTGTCGCAATGTTTGACCGTGTCGGCGGCGGTATTTATACCAAGGCTGCAGATATGGGTGCTGATCTTGTGGGTAAGACAGAGGCGCATCTCCCTGAGGATGATCCGCGAAACCCTGCTACTATTGCAGATAATGTTGGGGATAATGTTGGGGATGTTGCCGGACTCGGGGCTGACCTGCTTGAAAGCTATGTAGGCTCTATTATTTCTGCAGTTGTACTGGCTGCATACATGTTTTACACAAGAACAGATGCTGCTGTTTCCATTTCCGGCGAGCTTATGACCAAACTGATACATTTTCCAATGATGTTCGCCGCAATCGGTATTGTCTCTTCTGTTATCGGTATTTTCAGCCTGATTATCAAAAAGGCTGCAGATAATCCGCATCGGGAGCTGAATGTTTCAACCTGGTCCTCTGCATTTCTTACGTTAGTAGGAACCGGCTTTCTTTCTTACTTCCTGTTTAGCGGTGAAAACTACGGGATTGTCGGTTTTAATGTAGGCCCGCTTTCACCCTGGTTCGCTGCAGTTTTAGGTATAATAGCAGGTATTGCTATCGGACAGCTTGCTGAACACTTTACCAGCTTTGATTACAAGCCTACACGGTCAATAGCGGAAGCATGTAAACAGGGATATGCACTGAATATAACCACAGGACTGGCGGTTGGAATGAAATCGGTTTTCTTTCCCCTTGTTGTTCTTGCTATTGCTGTTATTGGTGCTAATGCCTTTGCCGGGCTCTATGGTGTAGCTATGGCAGCACTGGGAATGCTTTCCTTTGTAGCAGCCACAGTTTCAGTAGATACCTATGGACCTATTGCAGATAATGCAGGCGGCATTTCAGAAATGTCTGCACTTGACCCAAAGGTCAGGGAGATAACAGACCATCTGGACTCAGTAGGAAATACAACTGCTGCTATTGGAAAAGGTTTTGCAATCGGCTCTGCTGCTCTTGCAGCTCTTTCGCTTTTTGCTTCATATCTTTACAGTCAGGCAGGACCTGCAAATACTCAAGGTCAGTTTGTGCTGGTATTGGATATGATAAATACCCTTACCCTTGCAGGTGCTCTTGTTGGAGCAGCTTTACCGTATCTGTTCTCCGGTATACTTATTGACGCAGTAGCAAAGGCTGCCGGTAAAATGGTTGAAGAGGTCAGACGCCAATTTGCTGCAGATCCAAAAATCCTCACTGGAGAATCCAAGCCCGATTACAAGCTTTGTATTGAGATAAGCTCAGCAGGTTCTCTTAAGGAAATGCGGCGCCCTGCATTAATTGCTGTCCTCACTCCATTGGTTACTGGTTTTCTCTTTGGTGCACAGTTTGTGGGTGGCCTTCTAATAGGTGTTACTCTTTCAGCGCTTATGCTTGCTCTGTTTACTGCAAACTCAGGCGGCGCCTGGGATAATGCAAAGAAATATATTGAGATGGGTAACTACGGCGGTAAAGGCTCAGATGCTCATAATGCGGGTGTAGTTGGTGATACCGTAGGTGATCCTCTAAAGGATACTGTCGGACCGTCACTGGATATTCTGATAAAAATTATGGCAGTTGTTTCTCTTCTCATGGTATCTGTATTCCAAAACTACAACTTGCTGGATCTGATATCTAGTTTTCTATAATAAAATGAGATAAAAAAAGGGCCGCTGGATAAAAAATAATCCAGCGGCTTTTTTTGTGCCTGAGTGCATTATAAAAGCAAAGAAAACCATAATATGTGTTATTCTTCTAAGCCTATGTAGCTAATTCTATACACAGCGCCTGCTTTGTCATCCGAGACTAAAAGCGCGCCGTCGGGCATTACAAGAACATCCACTGGTCTGCCCCAATCATTCCCATTTTCCCGCAACCATCCTTCTGCAAAAATGCTGTATGTATCTGCAGGCTGCGAGGGATCGACCATTGTTATTCTGTAACCGATGGGAGTTGATCTATCCCATGACCCGTGTTCTGCAATGAATATCATATTTTCATATCTGCTGGGAAACATATCTCCTGTGTAGAATCGCATACCAAGGGAAGCCACGTGAGGGCCAAGTTCTGTTTCAGGTGGTGTATAGCTGAAATCATCCGGTCTGCGTGAGTAGAATTCAGGATCCTGAATGTCCCTTCCATGGATATAGGGAAAACCAAAAAACATACCACCTTCTGGAGCGTGGTTCAGTTCATCCGGGGGACGGTTGTCTCCGAGGTGATCCCTGCCATTGTCTGTAAACCATAGCTCACTTGTTTCCGGGTGCCAGTCAAATCCTACTGTATTACGGATACCGCTCGCAAATACTTCAAATCCGCTGCCGTCAAGTGCAGCCCGTGAAATTGTAGCAAACATCTCATTGCTGCGAAGACAGACATTGCAGGGAGCACCGATACCAATATAAATTCTATTATCCGGGCCTATTTTCATGTATCTCCAGCCGTGCCCACTGTCTCCAGGCATTCCTCGTAAAACAACCTGATAATCCGGCGGTGTTTCAAGCCGCTCTGTTATATCTGGATATCTAAGGACCCGTCTGCGTTCAGCAACATATAAATCGCCTTCGTGGATATCAATGCCGTTTGGAATGGATAGTTCGGTAGCCAGAGTAATGACGCTGTCAACTTCTCCGTCTTGGTTTTCATCCGGCAGTGCGTAAATGTTGCCTTCATCCCTTGTGGATACGTATACAGTGCCGTTTTCATCCAAGGCAAGGCTTCTGGCTCCTGGTACATTGTTTGTATAGTACTCGATAGTAAATCCCGGAGGGAGCTCAATTTCAGATAAGCTTTGCGGAAACAGAGGGCCTGACATCATCATCAATACAAAGAACACAGCCAATGTATTAAATTTTTTCATAAAACAACTCCTTATATCTCGTTTTTTTATTTTATAAACAGAGATTCAATTTCTTAGTTCAAATATACCTTGACTTTCACCGAAGCTATAATTAATGTAGTAAAACTTCAACAAAAGGGCGAATGAGATTATGAATAGTCATATAGTACTCATGGGAATGAAACATTGCGGGAAGTCAACAATAGGCAGAATCATTGCTAAAAAATGGGGAAGAAGGTTTATTGACCTGGACGCGGAAATGGAGAGAATCTATTCTGCATCCAGTCACCGCTCTGTACGGCAGATTTACTCAGACGAAGGAAAGGATTTTTTTACTAGGCTGGAATACTCAGCTGCTACTGGATTGTCTGTTAGGCTCCGGGAATCTGCTCCTGTAATCATCGCCCTTGGAGGCGGTACAATAGAAAATAGGCGCGCTATGGAAGCTGTGAAGCAGATTGGTAAGCTTGTTTACTTGAAGGAAGATGCCCAGGTCCTTTTTGAAAGAATTGAGCGTAAAGGTCTTCCTCCCTTTCTGTCTAAGTTTAAACCAAGGAGCGATTTTCAGAACCTCTATGACAATCGGACAGAACTCTATGACAGGGAAGCAGATTTCATTATTGATCTGGAAGGCTGTACTGTTGAACAAGGCGTTGAATTGGTAAGTAAGAAATTAAAGGCAGTTCCAAATGCAGGGTAGTACATTCGGCAGCCTACTACGTGTTACAACCTTTGGTGAGTCCCACGGTGTCGGTGTTGGTGTGGTTATTGACGGCCTACCGTCGCAGGTCCCGATAACAGAATCGGAAGTCCAGAAGGAAATGGATAGACGGAGACCCGGTCAGTCTGATATGACAACCCCGCGGAAGGAATCAGATACTGTACGGATACTTTCCGGGATATATGAAGACCGCACAACCGGAACTCCAATGGCAATTGTGCTGTATAATAAGGACGCAAATCCCGGAGCATATGAAGATATTAAGGACCTATTTCGTCCGGGACATGCTGATCGTACATATTTATCAAAGTACGGTGTAAGGGACTTTCGGGGCAGCGGTCGTGCTTCAGGACGAGAGACAGCAGGCAGGGTTGCAGCAGGAGCAGTGGCAAAAAAAGTATTGTCTGTAAAGGGAATTACCATTACTGCCTATACACAGCAGGTTGGAAATATAAAAGGCGAGCAGTTCCTTCCGGATGTAATTGAAAAAAACCCCCTGCGCGCAGCAGATCCGGAGGCTGCCGCGAAAATGGAGGACCTGGTACGCACAGTAAAAGAAGAGAATGACAGTATCGGCGGTATTGTGGAGTGTAGAATATCCGGGGTGCCTGAGGGATTAGGAGAACCGGTGTTTGATAAATTGGATGCCCGCCTTGCAGCTGCCATGGTTTCCATTGGATCGGTTAAGGGCATTGAATTCGGTACAGGCTTTTCTTGTGTATCCATGCGGGGTACTGAGCATAATGACCAGATGACAGAATCCGGCTTTCTTTCCAATAATGCAGGGGGAATAATCGGCGGAATAAGTAATGGGAATCAGATTGTCTTCCGGGTTGCGGTAAAGCCGACAGCCTCTGTTGCGTCTGTGCAGAAAACAGTGAATACCGCAGGAGAAGCAAAGACAGTTATTACGGAGGGAAGGCATGATCCGTGCATCTGTCCCAGAATTGTTCCTGTTATTGAATCAATGGCTGCTTTGAGCCTTCTCGATTTTTTTCTCATGCAGCAGCGCTTCAGCTTTGCGTAGTTGTTGGTTCACCGGAAATACAAGGGTGAATGCAAAGCCGTCTGTTGACTCAAATGAATAGCTTCCGTTTAACTGGAATGTCAGTGTTTCTATAATAAGAAAACCCCGGTATCCTTCCTGAGTTAATGAGGGGATACTCTCAATTTCTATTCCTATCCCGTTGTCTCTATAGATAAAGACAAAGTCTTCTTCATCCCTTTTCAATTCCATGGTAATTTCCGGAGCTTGAACACCGGAGAACGCATGGGTGAGGCTGTTTGATATTAGCTCACTCACAATAATTCCAAAGGGGATAGCAGTGTCTATGGAGAGAAAACTGTGTGCTGCTTTTATATGGGTATCCGGCAGCTTCGTCTCAGCGGTTGAAATGGATTTTATTTGCTGATTCAGTATTCTTTTAAGATAATAATCGATATTTATTTTTGAATAATTTTCAGATTCGTAAAACTGTTCATGGACAATACCCATTGATTGTATACGACGCTTGCAAGCCTCAATTTTATCTTTGGCAATTTCATCGTCAATTTCGCTTGCAGTAAGATTCAAAAGGCTCTGCATAATTTGAAGATTGTTCTTTACCCTATGGTGTATTTCTTTTAACAGTGTTTCCTTCTCATCTACCAGGGTCCTGAGTTTCGTTTTTGTTTCCAGAACACGCTTCATATAGCTGCTGATAAGAAAATACAGAAGAATGGCAGTTGAAATAACATAAAACCAGCCCTTAACTGTCTCAAAGGTACGAAGGTCTGTTGTGTATGAGAAAATGTGAGCACCAATCTGCCCGGAAAAGAGGATCCAGAGGATACCTATTATACTATAGATTAACGCGATTTTTACTGCGCCTTTATTCGGCTTTCTCATACTCTATAATATAGTATCGATACGATTGAATTTCATATTATATTACAAAAAAAATAATTTTTATGGTATTGAGGTATTCTCAGAAGGTGTGGAAAATAAAAGGTCTTTCTGAACCAAGCGGTTTTGGTCTTTGTAAACAGGGGACGCGGAAAAAATTAGGAGTTTTCCAAATCTGCGGCATAGTGTTCTGCCTTTTTTCTGATTTCTTCCGCCTTATGCCCATATGGTGAGCAGGCTTTCTTTTTTCCCAAGCAGCTGATGAATCGCTGGTAAAACTTTGGAAAGGTAAGAGTGGTGTTAGTATTTTCATATGCCTCTATGCTTGGAAGAAATAGATTGTTGTACCACTGCGGGGTAAGCTCCTGCAAGTAGGGGACCCTTCCTATCCGTTTCTTTACTGCTTTAAATTCATCCCAGAGCAGCTGATACCGGAGATAGCGGTACCACTTTTTTTTGCCTTCAGGTAATCGGTAGTCCGGGATAAGACGGTCAAGCTGTGAGTACTGGAGAAAGAGCCTGCGTTCATCCTCTGCTGAGCGCCTGTATCCTTGAATAAACCTGCCTGCTCCCTGAAGCAGTCTTTTGTACCAAAAGCGTTTTTCCGCACGCTTCCTATGCATATCAAATATCTCCTGAAACCAGATAGAATCAGGATCATCGTAAGAGTTCCAGAGTCTGATAATATCGCAAAAGATATCTGTCTCAGCTTTATTTGGATATAGGTAGGTAAGGGAGTGTTCCCTAATATGGGAGATAGCATTTTTGTATAAATTAATATACCAGCTTTCTATAAGCTCTTTATTGCTATCCGGCTCTCTGCCGTGCTTTCGTTCAAACCAGGATTTATTATATACAAGGAGTTCTCTTTTTAGAAAGCGCCAGTTTTCCGGTGACTTTATAGAGAATTCCTCTTCAGGGAGAATATCAAAAAGACCGCAGGCTTGGTGCAGTTCATATTTTGCTCTGAAAAGATCAACTTCAGTACGTTTTAGATAATCCGGGACCTGTACAGGTATGTTGAGTTTTGTAACTTCTGCTGTTAGAAAGTCAATTTTATTTGTTTTTGCAACTGAAACCCTGTGGTTTCCGTCTCTTACAAAATATTTGCCTCCGTATTCATAGACTGTTATTCTCTCCTCACTTCCCGGACTTAGCAGGTAAGACTGCACTCCCTTCCAGCGTGGCTCCATCCACTGATGAACCGGGTAGTAGTCAAAGGAAAAATCTTGGGACCTGGATTCTGAACCGATAATTTTGTTCACAGGTATTTCACGTATCCCGAGATACGTTTCATCAGAAGGGGGAACTTCATTTCTGAGTTCTTCAAGTGAGAGCAGGTAATTACCTTTTCGCTCGAAAATACCAAGCCATGCAATTCTGCTTCTACCTGAGCGCAGGGCTTCTTCAAAAGTCATTGGATATATTGGTTCCAGCTGCATATCTGTATTCTATCAGAAATCTGCTCTTTGCTGTACAAAAAGAAAGATTTCTTGCATCCACGGTACCAAATATGTATGTTTACTTTGTGAAAGCTATAGAACAGCCAAGAATGAGAAGCTATGTATCTAGGTCTCTGAATGTGTATGAAAATCTTGCACTGGAAGAGAGCTTGTACAAGGAAGCTCAAAACGACATAGTTCTCATGTTTTACAGGAACACAGATTCTGTTGTGTTCGGGAGACACCAAAATCCGTTTGCTGAGTTTCTCTTTCCCCTGCCTGAAAACTGTCTGCCTGCACGACGGATCTCTGGCGGCGGATGTGTATTCCATGATGCTGGTAACCTGAATGTGTCATTGATTATGGATAAAACCGGATTTTCTAAGAACATACTCCAGGAAGCACTGATACAGGCTCTTGGTGAGTTTAGCTTACCCCTTAGTCCTGGAGAAAAGGGAGACCTATTTTTTGCAGGGAAAAAAGTCTCGGGCAGTGCCTATGCTTTTTCAAAGAACAGGGCTATGCACCATGCCAGCCTGCTTCTGCAAAGCAATCTAGAAAAGCTCATTACCCTGCTGCAGAGCAATTGCGGGAATATATCGGGAAACAGGGTCAATTCACGGCCTTCAAAAGTGATAAACCTCTTTCCAGACAGAGATATATCTGTAATTGTCCCGGAAATAATCCAGGCTGTTATAAAAAAAATGGCAGATATAATTTGCGGAGAATGCACAGGGCTTGATTATATACATCCCCTGCATGCAGTTCAGAGTCAGGATGTAAAAGCAGTTTCCAGCTGGAACCGGCTTTTCGGGAAAACTCCTGATTTTACATATACCCATAGATCAGCGGACAAGACACTTGTGCTCTCAGTGAAAAAAGGACGGATTGCCAGCTGTAAGAAGGAGGACGGAAGTCCGGTTTCCGCACTTGTTGATAAAGGGTTTGATGAATACTTATGTCAGGAACTACAGGTGCAAAAAAAAACAACCACGCTCAAAGGAGGAGTGTATGACATTTAAAGAATTACTTTCAAAGCTAGAAGACAGTCTTGATGATTCAAAGGTAGCTATTTTTGCAACAGTAGATACAGAGGGGAAACCGCATATGCGATGGCTTACCCCAACATACTTAAAAGGGAAAAACGGGTTCATATATGCATTAACGTCTCCGGAGTTCTCGAAAGTGGAGCATATTGAGAAGAACCCAAATGTTCAGTGGCTTGTTCAGAACAGGGCCCTTAATAAGATAATGACTGCTTCAGGTGAGGCGCGAATAATAGATAATCCTTCATTTAAGACAGAAGTAATAGAAGGGATTGGAAGGAACCTGGATATCTTCTGGAGGGTCAATCCGAATGAGCAGGACCTTGTTATAATTGAGACAAAACTGACTGATATCCACCTTCACCAGCCTATCGATGATGTTTCAGAAAGAGCAGGGAGGGAGTCATGAGAAAGATAGATAAATACGATAAGGAGTTTCTGAAAAAGCTTCTGGAAGATATGCTTTCAATCCGCAGGTTCGAAGAAAAAGCGGGACAGATGTACGGATTACGAAAAATCGGCGGTTTCTGCCATTTATACTCTGGTCAGGAAGCTGTTGCTGTAGGCTCGATTAATCCATTGGACTTGAAAAAAGACTATGTTGTAAGTGCCTACCGTGACCATGGACATGCGCTTATGGCAGGGCTTGAACCAAAGTATGTTATGGCAGAGCTTTATGGAAAGAAGACCGGCTGTTCAAAAGGTAAGGGCGGATCGATGCATATGTTCAGTAAGGAAAACCATATGTTCGGCGGAAACGGAATTGTAGGTGCCCAGATCCCAATTGCAACAGGGGTTGCACTAAAACAGCGCTATAATAATGAGGATGGAGTAACGCTCTGTTATTTCGGAGACGGAGCTATTCACCAAGGGGCTTTCCATGAAGCAATGAACCTATCAAGTATCTGGGACCTTCCTGTACTGTATATATGTGAAAATAACCATTACGGAATGGGCACGGATTTCAAACGGGTTTCCTCTGTAGATGACTTATCAGTAATGGGAAAATCTTACAATATACCTGGAAAACAAGTGGATGGAATGGACGTTATTGCAGTGTATGAAGAAGTGGAAGAGGCTCTGAAAAAAGTGAGAAAAGGAGAGCCTGTATTTCTGGAAATCCTAACCTACCGCTATAAAGGCCATTCTATGAGCGATCCTGCGAAATACAGATCAAAGAAAGAGTTGGAAAAGTATAAGAACAATGATCCGATCCTCATGCTTTCCCAGGAAATGAAGGAAAATGACATGCTTACTGATAATGAATTCAGTGAAATTGATGAAGAGATTAAGAAAAGGGTTCAGGAGGCAGTGGACTTTGCAGAAGAAAGCGAAGAGCCGTCAATTGAAAGCATGTACGAAGATGTGCTGGATGAGTAGGAGGATATTATGGCAGTTATTCAATATAGACAAGCAATAAACCAGGCAATTACCGAAGAGATGGAGAGGGATGAATCAGTTTTTATTATGGGTGAGGAAGTTGCTCAGTATAATGGCGCGTATAAGGTAACCAAAGGTCTATTAGATAAATTCGGAGACCGGAGAGTAAAAGATACTCCAATTACAGAGCTCGGCTTTACCGGCCTTGGGATCGGTGCAGCAATGGCAGGGCTGCGTCCCATTGTAGAATGGATGACATTCAATTTTTCACTTCTCGCACTGGACCAGGTGATAAACAATGCAGCAAAGATGATGTACATGTCCGGAGGGCAGTTTCCCATTCCAATTGTGTTTCGGGGAGCCAATGGTCCAGCTGAATATTTAGCTAGTCAGCACTCTCAGGCGCTCCAGTCATATTACGTGCATGCTCCGGGACTGAAGGTAATTGCACCTGCAACACCCTATGATGCTAAGGGAATGCTTAAGACCGCAATTCGGGACAATAATCCTGTGGTTATGCTGGAGGCAGAACTCATGTACGGCTGGAAAGGGGAAGTACCGGAAGAGGAATACCTTATAGATTTCGGCAAAGCGGATATAAAAAAAGAGGGATCGGATGTTACATTGATCAGCTATTCCAAGCCCTTGAAAACTGTTCAAGGGGCTGCAAAAAAGCTTGAAGAAATGGATATTAATGCTGAAGTTGTTGATCTTCGGTCCCTGCGCCCCTTAGACGAGGAGACAGTCTATAATTCGGTGAAAAAAACAAACCGGGCAGTGGTAGTAGATGAATCCTGGCCTGTGGCGAGCTTTGGTTCGCACGTCGGGTATCTGATATCAAAGAACTGCTTTGATTACTTAGAGGCTCCGGTTGAATTTGTTAGTTCAGAGGCGGTTCCAATGCCTTACAACCATACGCTTGAACTTGCAGTTCAGCCCTCTGTTGAAAAGATCGTAGATGCAGCAAAACGTGTTCTGTACATTGATTAGGAGGTAAAAATGGCTGAGAAACTATTAATGCTTGCTCTTTCTCCTACCATGGAAGAGGGAACAATACAAAAGTGGAATAAGAATGAAGGTGACACTGTAAAAAGCAGTGAAGCAATATGTGAAGTAGAGACTGATAAAGCAGCAATGGATTACGAAAGCCCTGTTGAAGGAACACTTCTGAAGATTGTAGCAAACGAAGGAGATACAGTCGCAGTTGGAGATCTGATTGGGGTTGTCGGTGAAGAAGGAGAGGATATTTCAGATCTACTCAAAGAAGGCGGAGAGAAGCCTGCGGGCGACTCTGCTGATACCGGCAATACAGCACCCGGTGAAACGCTCGAAAAAAAAGAAGAGAAACCGGAAAAACCGAAAGAAACAGAAACAGCAGAAAAGGAAGAAGTTCCTGAAGGAAAGGCACCCCCTGCTCCGGATGAAGGAGGAGAGCGGGTTAAGTCCTCTCCCTTGGCCCGGAAAATCGCAGAGCAGAAAGGGATTGATATTCGAAATATCCAGGGATCAGGTCCTGGGGGAAGGATAGTAAAAAATGATGTTGAATCCTATGAACCGGCGAAAGCAAAAGGCGCGGTAAAAGCGCAAAAGCTTGAACAAGACCGGGAGGTCAAAATATCAGGAAAGCGAAAAACAATCGCCAAGCGTCTTGCCCAGTCTAAATTTCAGGCACCTCATTACTATCTGACAATGAGTGTTGAAATGGGACGCCTCTTTGCTGCAAGAAAGCGGCTTAATGAATCAATTGAAGAGAAGGTTTCCTTGAATACATTGATAATAAAAGCTGCAGCTGCTGCTTTGAAAAAGCACCCCCAGGTTAATGCTTCCTGGCAGGAAGACTCAATCCTCCAGTTCGGCAGTGCTGATATAGGGCTCGCAGTTGCTCAGGAGGACGGTTTGATAACTCCTGTAATTAGAGCTGTTGAAACAAAAGGTCTTGTTGAGCTGGATGCAGAGGTTCGTGAGATGATAGGTAAAGCAAGGGAAGGAAAGCTCTCTCCTGAACAGATTACAGGTGCAGGTTTTTCTATAAGCAATCTCGGCGGTTTTGGAATCGAAGAGTTTACTGCTATTATAAACCCCCCTGCATCCGCAATTCTTGCTCTCGGAGAGGCAAAGAAGGTCCCTGTTGCAGACCAGGAAACCGGGGAGGTAAAAACTGGAACTGTTATGAAGATGACCATGTCCTGCGACCACCGTGTAATTGACGGGGCTGTAGGTGCAGCTTTTCTTGCTGATTTGAAAGGTATGCTGGAAGAACCGTTGAAAATACTTTATTACTAATAGTAGATATCCAAAAGAAGGAGATGAATATGGCTGAATACGACTATGATCTCGTGATAATCGGGTCAGGCCCTGGAGGATATGTTGCCGCAATTCGAGCAAGCCAGCTAGGTCTGAAAACAGCAGTAATTGAAAAGGACAAGCCGGGAGGGGTATGTCTGAATATTGGATGTATTCCCACTAAAGCGCTGATACACCAGGCAGAGGTATTTTCATCAATATCCGGGCTTAAAGCTCTTGGAGTAAAGTCAGACACCTCCGGTTTTGACTATAAAAAAGTATTTAAAAAATCAAGAACTGCTTCTCAGCGATTATCCAGGGGAGTACAAAGCTTGTTGAAAAAAAATAATGTGGAATACATTGAAGGCTATGGAAAGCTGAAGGACGGACATACTGTTGAAATTGACGGTGAGGAGAAGGTGACAGGAAAAAATATTATCCTTGCAACCGGTTCCAGGCCAAAGGAAATTCCTGTTTTTCCGTTTGATGGAGAGAAGGTAGTCTCATCTGACCACGCACTCATGTTTGAAGAGTTGCCGGAGAGCATGATCATTCTAGGAGCAGGATCAATCGGAACTGAGTTTGCTTACATACTCAGTACATTCGGGGTGAAATTAACTATAGTAGAGATGCTGGATTCAATTTTGCCGTTAGAAGATAGAGATGCAGCCGAGGTTGTGGCAAAGGCGTTTAAAAAAGCAAAAATTACGATCTATACTAGTACAAAGGCAGAGAAAGTAGATGCTTCCGGTGAAGGGGTAAGTTTGTCCATAACAAAAGAAGACGGATCAAAAGAAGAGCTTGAAGCGGATAAACTCCTTGTTTCAGTTGGAAGAGCACCGAACCTGGATAACCTGGGTCTTGAAGATGCCGGAATTGAAACTGAAAATGGGTTTATTAAGATAGGTGACTATTATCAGACAAGTATCGAATCTGTTTACGCAATTGGTGATATTGTCCCAAGTCCCATGCTTGCCCATGCTGCAAGCAAAGAAGGAGAAATTGTTGTTGAACACCTGGCCGGAGTTAATACAGTAAAACGTCAGGACCCAAACAGCATTCCAAATGCAGTATACTCAGAACCGCAGGTCGGGAGCTTTGGACTGACAGAAAAAGAAGCGAAAGACCAGGGGGTTGAGTATGAAGCAGCGAGCTTTCCTTACCGTGGAGCTGGGAAGTCTGTAACAATGGAAGCTCCTGAAGGCTTAGTAAAGGTAATTTATGATCCGAAAACAAAGGAAATACTCGGCGGTCATGTTGCCGGAGTTGATGCAACAGAGATTGTTCATGAGCTTCTCCTTGCCAAAAAGTCTGAACTCTTGCCTGAGGACATTGCAACCATGGTCCATGCACACCCTACATTGTCCGAAGCTGTAATGGAGAGTGCAAGATCAGTTGAAGGCTGGGCAATTCACGTATAAGGGTGTATAATTTCATTAGGGGCAGGAGCAGATCCTGCCTACTCCCTTTATGAAAAGAGAAAGGACATAAAATGGATGATAGGCAAAAAAAGATAAATGAATTATTGGACAGTACAGAGGAAAACCTCCAGACAATTGAAGATGAAAAAGCGCATCTTGGGTCATTAGTTTTTCAGACAACAGAAGACCTGAGTTTTAATGAAGAATTGGAGACTACTTATCAGAAAGCAAAAAATCTGACTACTCAGATAGATCAAAATACAGATAGAATTAAAAGCATACGCGAAAATAATGATAAACTCCAGGAAAAACGGGAGATACTGAAGAAATCGGAAAAAGAAATAGAGGAAATAGAAAATCTGAATGAACCGATTTATGAGGAGATTGGGAAAGCAGCATACCAGGAATATCGATTGACTCCTGAGGCAGAAGATGAGTTTTCGGATGTTTTCCAGGAACTTGCAAAAAACGACAAGGATATCCAGGATATTGATGCACAGCTTGATGAGTTTGAACGCCAAAAAGAAGATAAAAACTTCATGCTGAAAATCCTCGACTCTGGTAAACGAATCCTTCTTCAAACTAATAGGGAAGTAAAACAGAAAAAATTTCCGAAGCTTCACAAGAAAGCAGGAAAGGACCTAGTTCAGAATCATGACATAGATAAACTTGATGATCCTGAACTAGAGCAAACACTCCAGCCTTATAAAGAAAATAACAATAAAATTCAAGAAATCCGCGAGAGGGACCAAACCCTTAAGGCGGAGGTGGAAACAATAGAATGCAAACTCGCTGATCTTGGTGTTGAGAAGACTGCAAAGAAAGCAATTGATGAAATAGAAAAAGAAAATGCTTCGCTGGAAACGCAGAGAACAGAGGCATTCTCCATACTTGGAAATGAAGTGTATATGCAAAGGCCGGAAGACCTTGTCGGATATGAAGAAATCAATAATACAGTTCAGAGGATCCAGGACCTCTTTGACACAAACGCAGCTCAGGAGGCAGAGATTGAGCGTTTGAAAGCTGAAATGCACGCAGAGGAGCTCGGGAACCAGATACATGGAAAAAATGAAAAAATAAGCAAGCTTGAGTCAGAAATTGCCAAGCGCCGTGAAACAATAGCAGAACTGCAGCAGGAAATATCCGAATTAACTGATGAAAGAAAACAGTTTCTTGAACTTGCCAGTTCTCCGAAAGACAGTAAAAAAGGGACAGAAAAGAAGAAAAAGAAGAAGTCTCCTTCAAAAAAGGCAGAAAAGAAAGACAAAGAAGAAAACCAATCTACCGAAGGAGCGGAACAAGTAAATGAAGAACCTGCGAAGGAGAATGAAGAGGGGCAGCAAGAATGATTCACGCAATCGGAAACAATGAGCCTAAAGTTCCTGCAAGTGCATGGATTGCATGGAATGCTGAGGTTGCCGGAATGGTAGAGCTTGGAGTAAATGTTTCCATTTGGTTCAGCGCTTCTGTCCGGGGAGATATTGCCAGAATATCAATTGGACAGGACAGCAATATTCAGGATGGGAGTGTTGTTCATGTTGACCACAGCGTGCCTGCTATTATCGGAGAAAGTGTGACAGTTGGTCATAGCGCAGTCCTTCATTCCTGTGAAATTGAAGACAACTGCCTCGTTGGAATGGGTGCAATAGTTCTATCCAGGGCAAAAATCGGGGAATACTCAATAGTAGGAGCTGGTGCTCTTGTAACAGAAGATAAGGTATTTCCCCCGCGCTCTCTTATTCTCGGCAGTCCTGCAAAACGGGTCCGGGATGTCACTAAAAAGGAGATGGCAAACATTCTTCAGAATGCCAAACACTATGTCCAGTACTCACAGCAGGCAAGAACTGATTACCGAGAAATTTAATTAATCTCTGTACACTATTAAGAAAAATGGTTCTTAAAAAGAAACCCCTTTTCTTTACGTCCTCCTATGTGTATGGTATTCTATAGTAAATCGATTTACCTGAGCTCTAATAGGAGGATTATATGTGTTTACTAAAGAAACTCGGTGTTTTTCTGTTCGTGTTTGCTTTTGTGCTTGGAATTGCAGCGTGCGGAAACGGAGAAGAAGAAACAGCCGATGCTCCGCCGGAGGAATTTAATATGGAAAATGATGATTCCCACATGTCATGGTGGAATGACGCGGTGTTTTACGAAATATTTGTCAGAAGTTTTGCAGATTCAGACGGAGACGGAGTTGGAGATTTCCAGGGACTTATTGACCGCTTGGATTACTTAAATGACGGTGATCCGGCTACGGATGAGGACTTGGGAATTACCGGGATCTGGCTCATGCCCATTTCTGAGTCACCCAGCTACCATGGATACGATGTTGTCGACTATTACAGCATTGACCAGGAATACGGCGATGAAGTAGATTTCCAGAATTTTCTTGATGCTGCGCATGAGCGGGGCATTAAGGTAATTGTAGATTTAGTGTTGAACCATACAGCAGATGAACACCCATGGTTTCAGGACGCAAGAGATCCCGGTGACGGCCACAGGGACTATTACATTTGGTCAGACAATCCTCCTAGCGAGCCGGGTCCTTGGGGCCAGACTATGTGGCATCCGGATGCAGGGGGGGACTTTTACTATGGTATCTTCTGGAGCGGTATGCCTGACCTGAATTACAGAAATCCATTAGTTTCAGAAGCAATGATGGATGTTGCCCGTTTTTGGATACAGGACATGGCAGTTGACGGTTTCAGGCTGGATGCAATTAAATACTTGTACGAGACTGAAGATGCGCTGGAGAATGTAGAAGAGACTCACCAGTGGCTCAGAGATTTTTACACTATGTACAATGAATTAAATCCTGATTTCCTTACTGTCGGTGAAATCTGGGACTCAACCGATGTTATTTCATCGTACATAGGCGACCAGGTTGATATTGCCTTTGAATTTGACCTTGCATCCGCAATTTTAAACAGCGCCAGGCTGGGAAACAAGAACGGGATCCGCACAGCTCATAGTAATATTATACGAAGGTATCCCCAAGGCCAGTATGCAACATTCATTACTAATCATGACCAAAACCGGGTAATGTCAGAACTCTACGGACAGCATGGAAAGGGGAAACTTGCTGCTGCAATGCTCCTTACCAGTCCTGGTGTACCCTTTATCTACTACGGAGAAGAGGTCGGAATGGAAGGGAGAAAACCGGATGAACATATCAGGCGGCCGATGCAGTGGGCACCTGAAGAAGAAACCGGGGGTTTTACTGCAGGAGAACCCTGGATATCTATGGGAAATGACTATCTTGAGAATAATGTAGAATTAATGAATAGTGATGAAGATTCGCTCCTCCAGTACTACAGAGAGCTGATCCGTCTAAGGCGTGACCATGTGGCGCTTCGCCGCGGACGCTTGCATCAGGTTGCGACAAGCTCTTTTCAGGCATACAGCTATATCCGGTACGATGAAGAAGAAACAATTATGGTGCTCATGAACCTATCTGCAGACCCGATACAGGGGTGTGAATTGACAATGGAAAGCGGACCTTTTAGCGAAGAGACAACACCAATGCTCCTTTCCGGAGACGGCCAGCCATCCGCTTTTTCACCTAATGAATACGGAGGTTTTGAGGAATACATACCCTTTGACGAGCTTCCTGCTCAGAGTGTGTACATCCTTCATTTACAGTAGAACCAAGAGACTAAAAGGGGCTGATTTTTAGCCCCTTTTATTGTATTGTAAACCGTGCAGTTACAATTGTACCGGCCTTTCCAAGCTCACGCACTACAATGCATTCGGCATTATGGCAGATCTCTTCCAATACCGTTGTTCCCGGCAGTTTATTCTCCTGAGGCAAAACTGCTTCAGGCACACCAATACCGTCATCGCAGATAACAAGGCTTATGTTATCTTCATGCTTTTCTGCACTGATCCATATTCGGCCGGTTAGCCTTTCAGGAAAGGCATGCTTTAATGCACCGCTAATTGTATCGATACAGATTACCGCAGCACTGAAAGCTTGTATTCGTGAAATAACAATATCTGTAATATCGTATTCTATTGTAACTGCAACGGAAATTGGGGTTTGTTCAATAGTGTATTCACAGATAGATTGTAAAAATCCGGACAATGGGATTCTATTATCCGAAATATCGGTTCTTTCAATCAGAAGATCTATAGCGTTTATAAGAGAGCTTATATACGCAGAATAACTGCCGATCTTTTTAATCTGTATTATCCTGTTTGCAAGAGTGAATAGATGTGAAAGCTCCTCTTTTTTTTGGGCAGTACTGAAACTACGCTCTTCTAAGCTGTGTTCCAGAAGCCGTTTTGTCTCTTCGTGCTTTGCAAATTCTTCTTCCAGCCGGAAATCCGCTGCTGCAAGCCTGTTTTTCAGTTCTTCAGTTTGTTTCACAAGTTTTTTATTTTCCCTAACCATGTCTTTTGTCTTTTCAGTGAATTTATTAAGCTTGCGGTCAGTGAGGTTGAAAAAATGGATTCTTCTAACTTGGAATGCAGAAAAAAAGCATATCATCATACAAAAAATAATAACAGCCTGTATTTGCTGAAAATACGCAATGCTGCGGAAGAGAAGAATAAGGTTATGCGCACAAAATAGCAGGATCCCTGAAGTAAATATGAACAGATATGCAGTGATAGATTTAATGGCGGATGTAAAAATACTCAGAAGTAGGTAGATGGATACAGCAATTGCGGTACATGGTATTATATATGCAAGAGTATTGAGAATTGGTCTATTAATTACAATAATGAGGGTAAAGCAGGGAATTGCAAAAAATGTAATGCTGTAATTAACTGCTTTGACCTTGTCCTCAGGGAAAATAGAATCGGCTAGAAGTACTATCACGATAATTGCAATGGCCAGGACAGCAAGTCCATGGTGCACAATAGAAGAGAAACGGAGCAGTATGGAAATGTTCCAAAAAAAGTAAGTGAGACTTAATGCAGATAGAGCTATATAGCCGCGTTTTTCTGATGAAATAAAAAACAATAGAAGTGAATAAATAAAAAAGGCAAATAAATATCCGGAGTTAAACCCTGTTATATACAAATTTCCCGCCCTTTCTTAGTATAAGAAAAGACAGGAAAAAATGCATGTGTTTTTTTTACTATATGAGTAACTATCTTACCTGCTTAAGCATTTTTAAACCGTATTCCCAAGAGTTTTTCGATGGCTACTCCCCATCCGAGAGAGGTAGTGAGGATGAATACGAGGATATTCAAAAATGGAATAAGGCTTAAGATAAAATAGATACCGAACCCAAGTACAAGTTTAGGGTACACACCTGCGCCTTCAGTTTTTGAAAGCTGCCAATTAAATAATAACGAAACATAACTTCCAATTTGAGGAAGGGCCAATGCGGTAAGGATGTATCCTATTGCGCCAAGAGAAAATAAAAGAGAAACTGCAATCGGCACTGTTATTCCAAAAAGAAAGCCTGCCATGAATAATGCGGCTGTGAGTATGGGGAATAAGAAAAAGGGAATAAGCCCCCATGCTGTTGTAATCCAGAAGCGTCTGTGGTCCCGTTTTGTATCTGTATTCCGCAATCCTGGGAAAAGATAGTACAGTAAAGCAAAGACAAATGCAGAAACAAGAAGGATTACTGAAATAACCCACTTCGCTACTCTGAAAAACCACCCGAGTTTCTGCCAGTCTGCTTCGTGCTCGTATTCGTTAAATGTAATTTCTCCTCCTACAGCTTCTGCAGTCTCATCTGATATTCTTGTTTCAGACTCATAGATAAGGTCTCCAGTAACCTCTCCGCCGTTTTCGATGCGGATCTGGGCAGTCCCTGCATGGACATCTCCGTTAATCCTTCCGCTAATTATCAGGATCCTAGCCCCTGCATATAGATCTCCATCAATATTTCCTGCAATATTTACACGGCTTCCTGCTGCAAAGAGGGTGCCGCTCAATTCTGCCTGAGGGAAGAAATTAACGTTCTCTCCTGCTGCAAAGGTCGTGCTGTTTAAGTCAGCAGTAATGTTGATTGTTCTGGCTGCGAATGCTGCATCCTCTTCTACCCTTCCTTCTACATCCAGAGTTTCTCCCATTGCTGCGATGCTTCGCAGATTGCCTTCTGATAATGTGAGGTTTCTGCCAATGAAGTACAGGGTATCTGCTGCTCCGTTAAACCCTAGGGTATCTCCGATAAAGATATAGTCATCTTCTATTACTCTGCTCTCATTTTCTAGTGATTCATCGATAATCAGTTCAACTGAGGCAATGGGGAGTACCGCTATAAATAGTATAAGTATTATCAATAGTGCTGTTTTGGTATTTTTCATAGTATCATCTCCTTAGGATGAAAATAGAAACAATGTTTTAAATGCTCAAGAGAAGTCAGGAGATAAATAGATGTATGTCAGTTTTTAATAGATTATAAAGAGGAAAATCCCTGCTTTCTGCAAGCAGGGATTTATGGCTTATTCAGATGGTTCCAACTCTAGGATATAGGCTTGTCTTGGACCAATGGTAATGGGTATGCCTGACTGAGGATTAGAAAGCTCTATAGTGCTTTCTCCTTGGAAAGTAAAGCTCTGGTTTGTCATCAGAATATCCTGTGCAGTAAAACCTCCTTCTGGAGAAATACCCATTCTTTCCCAGGCTGTTTCAGGTATTTTTAATACAAGTTCAGCGGTTTGGTCAGGAGAAAAATTCGCAATTACAATGAGCTGCTGGTCTTCGACGAAGCGGAGATACGAGTACACCCTGTAGCCGTAGCCTGTGCTTCTTTCCCCTTCGTTCGCATAGTGGAGCTCATAAAAGTCTCCAGATACAAGGGCCGGCTCAGATTGTATCAGGTTGAACAGCTGTGAATAAAATGCGCGAAGCTCCTGCTGCTCAGTTGAGAGTCCTGCTCCGTCAAAAGCGCCGTTGTTCATCCACTTCTGGTGTTCAGGTACTCCCCAGTAGTCAAAGATAGAGGTCCTCCCGTCATCTCCGGAATAGCCTTCTTCTCCAGCCCCTGGCTCTCCAACCTCTTGGCCGAAGTAGAGCATTACCGGAGAGTTTGCTAGAGTAGCGGTAACTGTCATAGCTGGTATCCCCCCGCGCATATCTCCAGCGAATTGAGGAGAGGCAATACGCTGTTCATCGTGGTTTTCCAGGAATCGCAGCAGGTTTGGTACTATTTCAGCGCTTTCCCGCCAAGTGTTTGTCAGCTGTCCCATTCTGCCTACACCACCTGCAAGGGGACGGATTGAATCATAAAGCCCTACCTTGTCGTAGAGCATGTCAAATCCGCTTTCAAGATAGGTTTCATAAGCAGAAGGGTTGTAGATTTCTGCTATAAAGAGAATATCAGAATTTATTTCCCGGATTCTCGGAATTACCCAGGACCAGAATTCAGGGGGCACCATTTCTGCCATATCGCAGCGGAAGCCGTCTACTCCTTTTTCTGCCCAAAAGCTGAGGATCTCCTCCATTCTCTGCCATGTATTGGGTATTGGATCAAAATGGTTTTCCCTGCCATTTATAATATCAACACCATAGTTTAGCTTCACTGTTTCAAACCAGTCATTGATATTAGGGGCAGGGGTAAATCTGTCGTTCCCTGTAGCCTTTGCCGGGTCCTCGTCAAAGAATGCATCTTCTGTTGGAAAGCTTCTGTCAGAGCCAAGGGGGTCATACCCCGCAGGAACACGGAAAGCGCCTTCCAAGTAATAGAAGTTATTGTTCGGTGCAAAATTACGGCTTTGATCATCATTTTCCCCAAGGTCAGGAATCCCCTCTGGTCTGGAATCAGAACTGTACTCTCTGGATACATGGTTTGGCACAAAGTCGATAATTACCGCCAGGCCGTTTTCATGGGTCCGATTTACAAGGGCTTCAAATTCTTCTGTTCTGTTTTCAACATTATCAGCAAGTATCGGGTTTACATCGTAGTAGTCCTTAATTGCGTATGGAGAGCCTGCACGGCCTTTTATTACATCCGCGTCATCTAATGGGATGCCGTATATAGTAAAGTCTTCCATGGTCGCGTGCTCAATTACTCCGGTATACCAGATATGGGTTACCCCCATGTTGCGGATCTCTGAAAGCGCGGTATCTGTAAAGTCTGAAAACCTTCCCACACCGTTTTCTTCTACAGTTCCGTACCGGATATTCGCAGTTTCTGTGTTTCCAAAGAGCCGTGTCATAACCTGATAAATAACAATTCTATTACTTTCTGTGTTTATTCTTACTTCATTTGGATCATATAATTCATCCATTTGCGAATCTCCCTCATCCCCCTGACCGCAGGACAAAAACAGCAGCGCAGTTAAGAGTATTGTAAATGCTTTCTCCATATACTTTTTCATTACATCTCCTTGTTAAAACGGTTTACAAAAGCTGCCAAAAAAAACAGGGCATAGTGCCCTGTTTTGCTTATTATTCTACCGGATATTCAACACGGACTGTATCACTGCCTGAGTGAAAAAGAGGCGACTCAGGAGAAACACTTACTGCAGGGTCTGAGCTTACGCTTGTGAACCTGTCAGATTCAGCAAAGTCTATTTTTAGAATAAATGCTGCGTCGCTTTCATAAGAAGAAAGGTTTCTGTCTTCTATATTGTCATCTTCAAAAGCAAAGAGCATTGCCCTAGATCCGAATGATTCAATATTCTCCGGCGTAAAAACACATTCAGACTTCCAGATATTTGAGTCCGGGAGGTGGTACATTCTTCTCCTGGATCCAGTGTCCCAGCCCTGGTTATAATTACCGAATGAGTCTCCGGATTTTGTCCATTGTCCTTTTATAAACAGAGGAAAAACGAATTCCGGGGGATTGTCCAGACCAAACTCCGCAAAACGGGTGTTGCAGGTTTCCTGGGCTGCTTCGGCATCAATAGTCCAGCGGACAGTGATAGAGTTTTCAGGGGCAAGGCTTACTGTTTCTTCAGAAACAGCTGGTCCCACTGTTACCTGTGCCTCTTCTTCGAAGTCTTCTGGAATACGGAAAAAGATTGCCCTGTCTTCCCAGCTAAGGAACTCAGTAATTGCTGTACCGCCGAGGCTTATTTCGCCTGGTACCTCTCCAAAGCCTTCACCTTCAATAAGAAACAATGTACCTGGAAGTACATTTAAGGGGTACAGCCAATTAATGGACGCCCCGCTTAGGTCAGCACCTTCCTGTGCTTCAATAGTCGGTTCCTGTTGACCACAGGAAAATAATACTGTAATGCATGCAAGCAATACAAAAGCGATTCTAATATTCTTCATCATTTCCTCCAAAATTACTTTATTAAACCAGTTTACAAGCGTTTTAAAAATAACACAAGAGTTTTTTGGAAATGAAGAGAGCGAAAACCAGGGGCTTGCCCGGTGCTTTTGCACAGGCTATACTTGAAGTTATGGGAAAGGGAAGAGTTACTAGGAATACTTTCAGCAGGGGCCAGGAGAAATGAGGATCCCAGCATTACGCTCAGGGGGTGTTATTACCAATTACTCCTGTACTTCCTCCTGTAGGCATTGCTTGTATTGTTCGGCTCCCAGGCGCAGTAAAGACTTTCTTACTAAAGAAAAAGCTGGGGCCGTCTTTTCTCAGCTTATGGATATGGGGGTAGGGTCTGTTCATATCGGCGGAGGTGAGCCCTTCCTCAGTCCGGATGCGCTCATGGATACTCTCAGAGCAGCAAAGGCTGTTGGTATGGGTATTGAATATGTAGAAACTAATGCTTCCTGGTTCTCCAGAACAGAAAAGGCAGAGAGGCTATTGAAGGAAATACGGCGGGCAGGGGTAACTTGTCTCCTTGTTTCTATTAGTCCTTTTCACAATGAATACATACCGTTTAAGAAGACGAGAACACTCATGGACCAATGCAGAAGAGAAGGGATCAGTGTCTTCCCATGGGTCAATGGATTTGTTGAGGATTTAACAGCCTTGGGAGAAGATAAAACCCACCCCTTTACTGAGTTTGAAACTGTTTTTGGAAAAGATTACTTATCGAAAATACCTGCCAAGTACTGGGTCCACCCAGGAGGAAGGGCATTGTATACCTTTGCACCGATTGCAAAGCTGCGTAGACCCGAGAAGCTGCCTGGCTTTTCTGCGCCGTGCAGAGAACTCTATGATACCAGTCACTTTCATGTTGATCTGTACAGCAGGTATATTCCAGGGCTGTGTTCCGGCTTTGGAGTAAAAACAGAGGACCTGACATCATCATTACAAAAAGAGAAGTATCCTATTCTTACCATGCTTTCTTCAGGCGGAGTATCCGCGTTTCTGGAGTTTGCACAGAATACTTACGGCTTTGTACCGGATAGCGGTTATACATCAAAGTGTCAATTATGTTCTGAAATACGCATGTATTTGGTATTGCATACAAGCGAGGATTTTTCGGAGCTCCATCCAAAAGAGTTCTACCGTGAGCTGGAGAGCTGGAAATCCGCTGTGCCTACTGTAGATAGATAAGCAGCTGATAGAGAAATACGAGATGCAGGGGAGATACTCTTTAGATGCTGCCTTGCATTATCAGGGAATCCATGGTTTAATTGAAAAGTAACACGGTTTACTAAATCGATTAAGTGAGATAGGAGAAGATTATGAAGTTGATTAAAATCGCGGTATTTGTTTGTTCCGCTTTAATTCTCGGTTTTTCTTTGTTTTCCTGCGGAGTGGATGTTGAAGAAGAACCCGGAACAATAGAAGAAATGGGGAATCCCGCAATGGAGCAGGTTAGTGCAGCGCACGAAGCTGCGGATCCAAGTGATGATGAAATTGTAATTTATTATTACCGCCCTGATGGCGAGTATGAACCCTGGGCCATCTGGCTCTGGGCTTTTCCGGATGGAGACGGGTCGGTAAACTGGCCGTATACCCAGGACTTTGAGGTTGCCGGCGGAGTGGGATATATGAAGTTCAGCATGGACGGCTCTGACCTTGAAGCTCCCCCGGTAGGCCAGGACGGAGATATGGGATTTATTATCCGCCAGGACTCTGAATGGATAAAAGACGGTGAACAGGACAGGATCTGGAACGTGAATGTATCGAACGAAATCGTTGTATTTTCTGAAGACCAAGAGAGTTATGCCTATGGGCCATATGTTCCGACCTTCCAGGAAGCAAGAATGATAGATGCTACACAGCTGCGACTTGAGTTAAGCGGTAGGCACGCTGTCGAGCCGGCACCGGATTCAAACGGCTTTGTGGTCCGTTCAGCTGATGAAAGTATTGAATATGAAATTCAGGACATGGTCAATTTCGTGTACAGGGACGACAGAAGCAGAAACTATTCTGACCTCTATCTGGTGACCCTTGCACAGCCGGTTGATCCCAGTGTTCCCCTCGAAGTGTATCACGAAGAATATCTGCAGCCTATGCGCATAGATACATCCAGCCTTGTTGTTGAGTCAGCTGAACAGACCATTCCTCCCGCAGACTACCGGCTCGGTGCTGTGTACAATGAGGGGAGTGTTGAATTCCGTGTTTGGTCCCCTTTTGCCAGAAGTATTACCGCGCAGCTCTATACTGAAAGCGGAGCTTCTTCTCCTGTGTATGAAGTTGTTCTTGAAGAAAATGATGCAACTGGAGTGTGGACAGGGACCTTCTCAGAGACAGACCCTGAGGGAATGTTCTATGACTATGAAGTTACCTCATCCGCAGGTGTCCGCACAGCTCTTGACCCCTATGCAATGAGTATGGACGCGTACAGAAATGAAGGCGGAGCAGGCAGGGGAGCAATTATCAATATGGATGCACCTGAAGCCCAGCCCCCTGGAGGCTGGGAAGGCCATACTGATTATGCACTGGACCAGAGGGAGGACGCAATAATCTATGAAATGAGTGTCCGGGATTTCACCATCAGCCCAGATTCTGATGTCTCTGCTGCCCCTGGTACGTATAATGCCTTTATTGAGAAGCTTCCCTATCTGCAGGACCTTGGTATTACCCATATTCAGCTCATGCCTGTATTAAACTTCTATTATACAGATGAGACTGACAGAAGTTATGAGGATGATGGAACAGCAAGCGACAATAATTACAATTGGGGTTATGATCCGCATAACTACTTCACTCCTGAAGGATGGTATGCAAGCGATGCAACAGATCCCTACGCGCGTGTTAGAGAATTGAGGAACCTTATTAAGGAGATTCATGCGCATGACATGGGAGTGCTCTTGGATGTTGTATACAACCATATGGCTAACCCAATGCTCCTGGAAGATATTGTGCCCTATTACTATTTCCGCAGAACACCTGCTGGGTCGTATACTTCGAACTCTGGGTGCGGAAATGATATTGCAACAAGCAGGACTATGGCACGCAGGCTTATTACCGATTCAATCTTTCACTGGGTTTCCCAGTATAATATAGACGGATTCAGATTTGACCTGATGGGCTTGATGGATACTGAAACAGTCCTTGCAGCAAGGGAGCTTGTGGCTGCACTGCCTGAGAAAGCAGACATTTTATTTGAAGGCGAGGGGTGGCAGATGTATAATGGTCCTGGTAACACAGCCGGGATGGACCAGGACTTTATGACACAAACAGACGAAGTAGCAGTATTTAACGATGAAATCCGGGACCTTTTGAAAGCTGGCGGTTTTAATGAAGAGGGCAGGGGCCTTATTACAGGCTTAAACCAGGATGCACAGCGGATATTTTTAAACCTGATCGGACAGCCCCAGCGAAATTACACAGCTGATGACCCTGGAGACAGCATGTGCTATATCGCAGCTCATGACGGCCTGACATTGCACGATACAATTACCCATAATGCCCAGCTCGATGAATCAATTCCTGCACAAAGACAAGAGATTATCCGGAGAATTATGCTTGGAAACTTCTTTGTTCTCACAAGCCAGAGTATTCCATTTCTTCATGGAGGACAGGAGCGGGGCAGGACAAAGCCTCGGCTGAATGCCAATTCGGAATATATCGGGAATTTTATCCGGAATTCCTACGACTCCTCTGACAATATTAACCAGTTGATCTGGGACATAGACTCTGACTACAGACAGCTTCTTGACTACACACGAGGCTTAATTAATATCCGCAGAAATAACCGTGCTTTCAGAATCGGTGAGATGGAAGCAGTGAACACTGCTTGTGAGCTTATTGCCCATGAAAACCGGAAGGTTGTTGCTTACAGTATCAGCTATGAAGGGGATACTTTCCTCCTGCTGGTAAACGCGGATGCTGAACCTGTGGAAATTGAAACAGGCTTTGAGGTTGAATCTGCCCAGGTGCTCGCGGATTCAGATGAAGCATCTGCTGATGGCGTATCAACAGTTTCCGGACTTTCTTTAACCGGAACTTCTGTTCAGTTGGAGGGATTGACTGCAGTATTACTTAGGCTGTAGTGCGGAATTAATTCGGTAAACTATAAGGGGGTGTCTTTCTAAGAGAGGCAGCCTCCTTTTCTATTTTGCACCTAGCGTCAGATAAAAAAATGGTGCTCCTTCTATAGTAACCCTATAGAAAAGACCCATAGATTTCTTCTCTTTTTTCAGATATACTATTTTGTAAGGTTAGCATAGGTTAGTCATGGATATCTTAGGACTTATTTAGAAGGAGTATCTGGATGCGTTTATCAGTTTTATCAATCCTAAAAAAAAGTATCATAATCGCTTTTCTTGTAGTCAGTACTGTGTCGGTCATAGCTCAAGACTATCCTGATTTGTCAGGACGGGCTTATATGCGGATTAACAATCTGAGCGGCAGCGTAGAGTTTTATCAGTTTCTCACTTCAACACAATTTATGCATAAGTATCCGAACAATGCTATAGAGCAGGGAATCTATACCTTTCTTTCAGAGAATGATGAGGATGTATTACTCTTTAATCCGATGGTGAATCTAGTCGGTCCGAATGATGATCAAGAATTTCGCTATAACTACCGCTTTTTTGATGATCAGGTCCTAGTTCTGTATGATGATTACTCATTCGAAGGTGTCTTTTTCCGAGAACCCTATGCATATCTCCAAGGTAGGTACTTTGCTTCTTCCACGCATTCAGAAGAAGGTTCATCAGAAAATCAGCACTCTGCACAGAACATGTATAACTACTATGAGCGCAATGGTCAGAACCTGCGTCGCGCTTGGCGGTCCTCTACAAACCAAAGCATGGAGGGACAGACTGTACAGACAAATTTCGCCTGTCCTGCCTATGCACCAAGTGGCACTGATGAGGTTAGAGTGTTAGCTGTTGGTGCTGTTATAATAAACGGAGATGATTCGGCAGATGAGGAACAGTATTCCCGCTTTGCCAGGGCGCGTCTCGTGTCCTTTACCTTTGCAACCGGAGGGGATGAGACTTTTGAGCTTGAAGACACTGCTGAACCGCAGATAATCTATTTTGAAAACGAGAACCCTATTCAGACAGTCACATTTCGAATTGAAAGCGTATATCCTGGAGAGGAAAACAGCGTAGCTGTAAATAAGTTGATCTATTTCGGCAGGCATTTGTGGTAATAGTGTATCTGCCCTAGTTTAATACATCTATATTTTTCTATTTTGCCAGGTTTTAAAACATGCAGTTAGGAATTGAAAAACCTCTTCACTGCAATCTGCTTTTTTAATTGGGCCAAGCCCTCTATTGTCAATAGAGGTGCCTGCAACATTCTTACTGGTCCCTTTAAGCCATGCGCACGCTACGATCGGCTTGTTGTGGATCCAGGCAAAGCAAACCTCTGACAATGTACCAGCACCTCCGCCGATAACTACTATTGCGTCTCCTGCAATCCCTGTTAGGCTGTTTCTCGCATGCCCGATTGCTGCAGGAATTACAATGCTTGAGAATTCGTTCGCTCCCTCCGGATTATCTCCAGGAAGAATTGCTATGCTTGTTCCGTTGTTTTCAGCTATTCCCTGGGCAAAACCACGCATGACTCCGCCCCTGCCGCCGTGAATGCCGATCCAGGAATTCTGTGCAACATAACTGCCGATCTGTTTTGCACATTCAATTTCTGCATCTATTTCATAAGAGCTTCCGATAATACTGACCTGGAATTTTCGCATATATCCTCCAATTTTTATATTTTATCAGAAATTCTCTGTAAATTCCCTCTTGCAATTCATGAAAAGTATGATATTATAGTTAAAACGGTTTATAAAACCGTTTTAAATACCTTAGTTGAGTTGATTTTTTAGGAGGAAGATGTGAAAAAATTAATCGTTACATTACTATTATTGAGCATGACTGCATGTTTGCTTTTTGCAAACGGTGGGCAGGAAGCTTCTGCAGATGAGTTTACGCTCTGGACAAAAGAGGGAGAAGCTGATGGGGGACTGCAGCTTGTACAAGCACTTGCTGAAGAGTTCGGTGAAGAACATGGTGTAAACATTGTTGTTGTTCAAAAGGACGTAGAAGCACTGCGCGAAGACTTTCTTAATGCAAGCCTTGCAGGCGACCCGCCTGACCTTCTCTGGACTGTAAGTGACCATGCAGGCCCGTTTGTAACAGCCGGTGTTGTTCAGCCTGTTGACGATCTTGTAGACACAAGCGACTATGTTGCAGCACCATCTGCAAACGGTAATACATACGGTGTTCCAATTAGTGCTGGTAACCACCTCATGCTTATGTATAACAGAAGCCTTGTACCTGAGGCTCCGCAGAATACGGATGAAATGATTGAAATGGGTGAAGCAATTACAGACGGCGATGTATGGGGTATTGTATGGAACCAGACAGAGCCATTTTGGCTTGTACCATGGCTCGGTGGATTCGGCGGAAGTGTTTTTGCTGCAGATGGTGTAACCCCGACTCTTGATACACCAGCAATGGTAGGCGCACTTCAGCTTCTCCATGACATTAAGTATGAATATGAAATTACTCCTCCCGAATGTGACTACAATGCAATGGATACTCTCTTTAAAGAAGGCCTTGCAGGTATGATAGTAAACGGTGACTGGGCACTTGGCCAGTATGAAGAAATCCTTGGGGATGACCTTGGCGTAGCTCCTATCCCAATGGTATCTGAAACAGGAGAATGGCCTGCTGCGTATACTTCAGGTGTATACTTCATGGTTCCTGAAGGAATTGACGGACCGGTCCTTGATGTTCTCACAGATTTTATGCTCTATGTAACTTCTATTGAACAGCAGGAAAGACAGCTTAATACGCTTAATAGACTACCAGGTCTGAGAGAAGCTCTTGAGTCTGACGCGGTTACTGACGATCCTCTTCTTGCAGCCTCTGCTGAAGCAATGAGCTATGGAGTTCCAATGCCTACAGTTCTTGAAATGCGCTGTAACTGGGATTCCATGAAGCCTGAGCTGATCGCTGTACTGAATGGACAGCAGACACCTGAAGCTGCAGCTGAAGCAATGCAGTCAGCAGCAGAATCTTGTGTTCAATCACAGCAGTAATGAATATGAAATAATTCATAAGCGAGGGAAGAAGAATACTTTCCCTCGCTTATTTTTTAAGGGGAGGTTTTGATGGGTGATTTTTCTTTATCAATTGTAATTAGTAGTTTGACCCAGGTTTCCTTAACAGTACTGGCGCTCATTGGTGCATTAATAATTCTAGAACTTTTTATTTGGCTGGTCTCAGGCAAATTATTTAAAAATAAATTTACATTGGTGTGGATGCTGTTGGCGCCTGCCATTATTGGGATCGCTTTGCTTGTTGTTTATCCGATTCTCTTTGAAGTCGGGTTGGCTTTCAGTAATATGTCGTTACGTCATTTTCGGGACCCGTCTTTTGGTTTGATGGAAGGTTTTGCGAACTTTAGAAGGATATTTACTGCTCCTGTGCTGCAGCGGGTAACATTTTTTCCACTGTTAGGCCGAACTATTCTTTGGACATTTGTACAGGTTGTTTTTCACGTAGTAGGCGGTATGGTGCTTGCTCTGCTCTTGAATCAGAAGATAAAGCTTAAGAATTTGTATAAGACACTTTTAATTCTTCCATGGGCAGTGCCTCAAGTTATTGCTGCGCTTGCATGGCGGGGAGAGTTTCATTATGAGTATGGAGCTTTTAATATAATACTCCGCAATATAGGATTAACAGCCATACAGTGGAAGTCAAGTCCTTTATGGAATTGGATCGCAATGAATTTAGTAAATATCTGGATGGGAATACCCTTTATGATGGTTATTATTCTCGGAGGACTTCAGAGTATCGATTCCGCATATTACGAGGCTTCCGATATTGATGGTGCTTCAGGGTTACAGAAATTTAATAATATAACTTTGCCTTTGCTGCAGCCTGTACTAGCGCCTGCTGTTATCCTTGGAGTAATATGGACATTTAATAACTTTAATGTGCCTTATTTTATAAATGAACAGGAATTAGAGACGTCGGATATTTTGGTTACTGCCTTGTTTCGCGCGGCTTTTGAGTATAACCAATACGGATTTGCCGCTGCTTTTGCTATAGTAATTTTCATGATCCTATTCGCCTTCTCAGTTTTCTACCTGAATTACACAGGCGCATTGAAAGGAGTGAGAGACTAATGAGTGAAATACAACAAGAATCAAGATTAACCAAAGCAACACACAAAATGAGTTTTTTTCGGGCACGTAGAGGAAAACTCAGCCCCTTTGCTACTTTGATTGTACATGTTATACTTATAGTAGCATCGTTATTTATGCTATATCCCATATTACGTGTCTTAACAGTTGCTCTTAGACCAGGGGACAGGTTATTAAGCACATCCTTGGCAATAATTCCGCAAGATGCAACATTCGCTAATTTTATTCAGGTATTAACAGAGAAGAACATGATACTATGGATATGGAACTCAGCAGTTATTACAATCTTTACTGCTTTTATTGGGGTTGCATTGGCTTCTACAAGCGCTTACGCCTTTTCCAGATGGAAGTTTCCCGGCCGTACCTTTGGACTCATCTTTTTGCTTACAACGCAAATGATTCCTGCAGCCATGATGATGGTTCCTCTTTATATACTTGCTGTAAACCTACGGCTGATAAACACCTATGTGGGATTGGTTCTAGCATATTCGGTTGGTTCTATACCATTCTCGATTTGGATATTAAAAGGGTATTATGATACAATACCGCCCCAGCTAGAGGAGGCTGCCATGATAGACGGGGCTTCGCGTATGTATGCCTTCAGGGTCATACTCCTGCCTCTAACCAAACCTGCCCTTGCTATTATATTCCTGTTTAACTTTATGCAGGCTTGGAATGACTTTCTGCTTGCACGGGTTATGCTTCAAAGGGAGGTGATGAAGACCTGGCCCTTGGGCTTACAAAGCTTGCAGCAGCAATTCCAGACATCCTGGGGAATGTTTGCAGCAGGTGCACTTATTGTTGGTATACCTGTTGTAGTTTTATTCCTTTATTCATCGAAGTGGCTGGTTTCAGGATTGACACTTGGTTCGGTCAAAGGATAATGCCCAGAAAAAAAAGCCCGGGAAAACCGGGCATTTTTTGTGTAAAAAAAAACAGATATGAACTAACAGGTTAGGACACACCTTTTTCATGAAAGAATTCAGTATACTGTTTGTCAGTGCTCTGTATATGGTTTTCTACCCAGTTTCTGAGAAATTCAAGGAGCTCAACGCTGATTAAGGTGTTTCCGCCCGCGTATTTATCCTGGAGTTCGTACACCTTTTCCATTAATTGTTTATGCTGCCCTGAATGCAGTCCTGCATCAGGATACCCGTATCTTTCGAAAAACTCCTCTTCAGTTTTGAAATGTGAATCAGTATAGCTAATAAGCTCATCTAAGACCTCGCCTAATACACTGCGCCCCTTGCCTGCTTTCATTGCATCATACATTTTATTTACTTGCTCTATAAGCTTCTTATGCTGGTTATCAAAAACCTGTATTCCAACGCTTAAGTCATCCGTCCATTCAATAAAGGCCATGCTCTCCTCCTTGTTTATCGTTTAAAGCTAATAGATTATATCATGAATTATAAATACATGCAGGGTAATAGGCTAAATGAGGTAATTATTTGGAAAACCTGAGAGAATAAATCATATTAAAAAGAACGTGTAGATGCAAATAAATGAATTGACAATTTAATGATATCAATACATAGTAAAAGCGGACGGAGGAAAAAGATGGCAATTACTTTGGAAAAATCAAAAGATGTAACCGGTAATAAAGAAATTAGCGACGAAGTTAGAGGCTGCCTCTCAGGATACGCTGATAGTATTAAGTACCATAATCTAAAAAACTTTGGGCAAAAGATAAAAATAAAAAAAATACTGAGTGCTCCAAGCTATTTAATCTCTGTAAAAACACAATATGAGAAGCGAAGTGTTGAAAAACGGGAAAAACCATATAATGGCGGTTCTTTTTCTAAACCTATATATACGAATGTTAGTCAAGTAGTGCCGTGGGACCACGAACTCGACACTATTGACGGGTTTCAAGATGACAAGAGTAGTTATGTTGTTGAAGGGTCTCAAAAAGTTTCTACCTGTACTTCCTGTAATGGTAGGGGAAAAAACACGTGTCCAACTTGTAACGGTCATGGCTCCCATGACTGTCCGTCCTGTAATGGGAATGGAAGAAAAACGTGTACTAGCTGTAACGGAAAGGGGAATACTTCATGCCCATCGTGCTCGTACGGCAGAGTCCAATGTTCCTCATGCGACGGCTCCGGAAGGGTTCAGCGGCAAAAGTCAGTTACTATTGATAGGACGGGCGTGCCTGAAACATTCACAGAGACCTATTATGAAAACTGTTCTGCCTGCAGCGGATCGGGTAAGCGCGTGTGTTCTACCTGCGGAGGTTCAAATAAGCTGACGTGCAAAACATGCGGAGGCGTTGGGAAAATTACATGCAAAACCTGCGCAGGAAGCGGCAGCATTACCTGTGAGCAGTGTAGAGGTGTTGGAGAGATAAGATGCGGTACCTGTGAAGGTAAGGGAAAACTGGTTCGTTATTTTGCGATTGTCCAGGAGTTGAAAGCACATACAAATGTACGGTCTCTTATTTCAACTGAAATACGGAAGGACTTTCCTGAATTTGATATTTCCAAGGGTGATGTAAATGAAATACTAGCAACAGCTGAAGGAAAAGTGGTAGATCCAGAGGACCTGGAAGTGCCTGAAGCGGAAAGGTATATACGTCAGCTTTTCAATGAGAACCATACTTCCGGCCCCTTGGGAGCGGTTACAGGGAATACAAAAATACTATTTGAGAGAGCAAGCCTTGGTGAAGCTGTTACTGTTTTGGTCGAATATGAATACCAAGGAGATGATTACAGCCTAATCTGGTACGGAGCAGAGGGAATAATTTATGCTCCAAAGAGTCCTTTTTCAAAACTGAGTGAAAAGTATTTAAAGCGTGCAAAGTCGCTTCTAAAGAGCGGTTTCTATGGAAAATGTCTTGATAACCTTGATAAAGCAGAAGAATTGGATGTTGAGAGACAGTTTACGGAAATTCCAAAATTACGGAAAAACGCAGAAAAGCGAATGAACAGGCAATACTTGTGGGGAGAGTACGCGGGTAAGTTGTTTACTGCAGTTGCAGCTTGGTACTGTGTGTTTGAAGCAGAATTACTGCCTGGAATTATCATGCCTTTTTTTCAACGCCAGTATGCACTTCTTACAGTTCCCGAAAATGTTTATACCTGGGGGGTCTTTGGTTTGGTGGTAATTACATTATTTTGTTTTAAGAAAAAGCTGAAATGGTTCTTTACACGGAATTACGGCACTTCTGTAAGGAACGGTTTTGTAAGGATTGGACTCAGCTTTATATATACAGTGCTGTTTGGAGGACTCATTTACGGTGCATTTTCGCTTGCCCATGCTTCGGGTATATTGCCATCGATTGCACTTATTCTGAATTCTTTCTATGACTGGATTAGCCCTATTCTCGGGCCAATGATTCAGTCTGTATTACCATCATAAAGGAGAAGGTATGGTTGCATTAACGTTAACATATAAAGCTTGGAAAAGCGAAATAAAAGAAGCTTTTACCGGAAGCGGGAAATGGTTACTTTTTACGCTTCTCTGTTCTTTTCTTGGGGTGTTTGGTGTTCACCGGTTTGCTGCGAAACGCTTTGGGACTGGGATACTATATCTTTTGACTTTTGGTATAGCTGGGTTGGGTGTTGTTTTTGACCTATCTTTGCTTCTTATGCATAAATTCAAAAACAACAAAGGTCAGTTTATTTTTTCAAGCTTTACCGGATTTACCAGGGTTATTATATTTTTACTGTTAATATGCGGAATTGAATATTATTTTCTCTTCGCGCAATCAAATCCCTATGTTCCGACTAACTTTATTGAACTCTATGAACTGATTGCGAATACTTTTAATCTTAATTTCATGCATCAGTTTTTAGATTATCTTGGATCACTAGTTGAGCCTTTTGTTCGAAATTTCAGGTAAATTAAAATAATAATAATTGTCTAGTTGACAAAAAATAAGAAGAAGGTCTATAGTTATGTATCAATTTTGAAAGGAAGATACGTTTTTATGATAACTGCAAGAATATATCACTTAAACGCAGTGGCGCTTTTTTGTCTGAAGCCACCGGTCTGTCTGCAGTTATGTATAAAACGGAATAATATATAATAACTGTATATTTCAGATTAGGTGGATCAGTCGAATGACTGGTCCTTTTTTTTTGAACGCATCTTTTTGAAGATGTTCAATGCCCGGGACCGGAAGGTTTTCCGGGCATTTTTTTATGGAGATATTTAAATGAAATCGAGATGGAATGTGCTTATGCAGAGCATTGGGACTAATAAGTATCACTTCATTTGGGCAGGAGTTGCTATAGGAATTGCTACAATATTTTCATACGCAGGACCTCAGATTCTGCGTTTTACAATCGACTCAATTATAGGCAATGAACCTGTTCCTCAGTCATCGGTATTTAACCTCTTTTTTAGTTTGCTAGGTGACCGGGCGTTAGTTCAGGAACTTCTTTGGCTGCCTGGAATCCTAATCATTATCTTTACCGTACTTTCCGGTGTCTTCATGTTTTTCAGTGCAAAGGCAACAGCTGCAGGGTCAGAGGCAACAGCAAAATCGTTGAGGGACCGGCTGTACGATCATCTCCAAAAGCTGCCATACGAATATCATGTATCCGCAGAGACTGGAGATCTCATACAACGAAGCACCTCTGACGTAGAAACAGTACGGAAATTTCTTTCGATCCAGGTAGCTGAAGTTGCCAGAGGAATATTCATGATTGCTCTGGCGCTACCGCTAATGTTGAGCTTAAGTGTAAAAATGACGATTGCTGCAACAACGGTAATTCCCTTTCTCTTTTGTTTTTCATTTATTTTCTTTCAGAAAGTGCAAAAGGCATTTCAGGAATCTGATGAAGCTGAAGGAAGATTGTCTACTGTGCTGCAGGAAAACCTTTCGGGTATGAGGGTGGTTCGCGCCTTCGCCAGGCAGGAGTATGAGTATCGAAAATTTGATACAGAGAATCAGGCTTTTCGGGATAAGACCTATCGTCTTATACAGTTGTTGGCAGTTTTTTGGTCTGTATCCGACTTTGTGAGTCTGTTGCAAATTGCTGCAATTGTTGTGCTTGGAAGTATCTGGGCAGTCAACGGAAGTATTACTGTCGGTACTTTGGTTGTATTTATTTCGTATGAAGCAATGCTACTTTGGCCGATTCGGCAAATGGGCCGTATCCTTGCTGACATGGGAAAGTCGTTAGTTAGTTTGGGAAGGATTGGGGAGGTCCTGGATAATGTTCAGGAACCTGATGAGAATATGCTTCACAAACCAAAAATTACAGGAAAAATTGAATTCCAGAATGTCAGTTTTGAATATGAAAAAGATAGAAAGGTACTTGAGAATATAAATATGAGTATAGCACCTGGTGAGAAACTCGGAATAATGGGCCATACAGGTGCAGGAAAAAGTACCCTAGTACAGCTTTTAGTAAAGCTGTACGAATGTACGAGCGGGAGAATCTTGATAGATGGAATAGATATCCGGGAGATTGACAGGAAGTGGCTTCGCAAAAATATCGGTCTCCTTCTTCAGGAGTCTTTTCTCTATGCTAAGTCAATTAAAGAGAACATTAGTTTTGCGAACCAAGAAGCAGCAGATGTCGAGATCTTTGAAGCAGCCAGGGATTCTGCAGTTCATAATGTAATACTAAAGTTCAATGAGGGGTATCAAACCCTTGTTGGAGAGAAAGGGGTGACCCTTTCAGGAGGGCAGAAGCAAAGAGTAGCTATCGCACGTACCCTTGTGCGCAATGCGAAAGTGCTTATTTTTGATGATTCCCTGAGTGCTGTTGATACAGAGACAGAAGCGGTTATCAAGGAAGCTTTGGAAAAGCGAAACACCGAGATAACTACGATACTAATCTCTCATAGGGTAAGCAGTTTACTGAAAACTGACAAAATAGCAGTGTTAGAGCAGGGCAGAATTGTACAATACGGTAGTCCGGGAAAGCTGCTTATGGAAAACGGACCTTTAAAAAGGATTTGGAAAATACAAAACCCTGACTGTACTGATAGTCTTAAAGGGCTCGGGTCTGTGCCTGCTGTATGATGAATAGACTCGAATTTATATAAGGAATAGGTGATGAAAGAACAAACATTTACAAACAATAAAGCACAGAAAATTGTAAAGGGACTGCTTCCCTTTATCGGGAAATACAAAGTTCACCTTATAGCACTTTCAGTGGTAATGATTATTGTCGGTCTCATCGACGCAGTGTTTCCAGTGCTGACGAAAATAGCAATTGATGAGTTTATAGTACCAGGAAATATGGAAGGTATCTGGCTGTTTGCCATAGCCTACGTTGGCGTGGTAATTGTTCAGGCACTTAGCATTTGGCTACTAATTACCATTGCAGGAAAGATCGAGATGGGAATCTGCTATGATATGCGGAAGCAAGGGTTTGCTCATCTTCAGGAATTATCGTTTTCTTTCTACGATACAAACTCTGTCGGGTGGATTATGGCACGGCTTACTAGCGATGTACAGAAGCTCGGGGAAACAATTTCCTGGGGACTGGTAGATGTGGTTTGGGGCGGTACGATGATGAGTGCAGTTGCTGCTGCAATGATAATTATGGATATTCGTCTTGCCTTATTCACTCTTTCAGTAGTTCCTCTTCTTGCCATTGTAAGCGTATATTTTCAGAAGCAGATTCTTGCTGAATACAGACAGGTCCGAAAGGTGAATTCATTAATTGCAGGGGCGTTTAATGAAGGAATCTCAGGTGCCAGGACAACAAAAACACTAGTTACAGAGGAAGCAAATCTCAGGGATTTTCAAGTACTCTCATCTGGAATGCGGAGTTCCTCTGTACGTGCCGCGGTTTTTTCCGCGGTTTATCTCCCGGCTGTTCTAATAATAGGAAGTATAGGCACTGCGATTGCGCTTTGGGCAGGCGGTGAAGGGGTGATTGCTTTTGGTATTACCTATGGTACCCTTGTTGCCTTTCTCTCGTATACAGTTCAGTTTTTTGAGCCAGTACGGGAACTCGCAAGGGTCATGGCAGAGATGCAGTCAGCCCGTGCAGCTGCAGAACGTATCCTCCGGTTATTAGATACAAGCCCGGATGTGAAGGATACCAGTGAAGCTGTTGCTATATACGGTTCTACCTTTCAGCCGAAAAAGGAAAAATGGCCCCAAATATCCGGAAGCATAACATTTGAGAATGTCGGATTCGCATATAAAACAGGAGAAATAGTACTGGAGGACTTTTCAATACATATACCAGCTGGACAATCGGTAGCCTTAGTTGGCGAGACGGGTTCAGGAAAGAGTACCATCGTAAATCTTGCATGTAGATTCTATGAACCGACTTCAGGCAGGGTTTTGATTGACGGTAGAGACTACCGTGAGCTTCCCCAAATATGGCACCAGCAGCATTTGGGGTATGTCCTTCAGTCCCCGCATCTGTTCAGCGGTACGATTATGGACAATATCCGCTATGGCAATCTCGCAGCATCTGAGGAACAGGTAATAGAAGCTGCAAAAATGTTAGGTGCTGATGATATAATTAGGGCGTTGCCTGAAGGATACAGGACTGGAGTAGGGGAAAGCGGTGATATGCTGTCAGCAGGTGAAAAGCAGCTTATTTCATTTGCTCGTGCTGTGCTGGCGGATCCGGATATCTTTGTTCTGGATGAGGCTACATCATCAATCGATACTGAAACCGAGCAGATGATACAAAAAGCTGTGGAAAAGCTGTTGCGAAACAGAACGAGTTTTATTATTGCCCACAGACTTTCAACTATACGCAGGGCTGACAGGATCCTTGTTATCCAAAATGGAAAGGTAATTGAAGACGGCAGCCACGATGAACTTGTGAATAACAACGGAGTGTATGCTAATTTATATAATAAGCAGTTTTCACTGGTGTAATAGATAGGGTGTGGTCTGAACCAGCTAAGGGAAACAGGGGTTTCTCTAGCTGGTTCATTTGAAGCAATTCAAACTTTGCACCTTGGAGAGTAGCAGTATCTATTACAGAACGCATATAATGGGACAAAGTTTGCAATTGCTAAAACGATGAACTTCACATTTCGAATTGCTGGTTCCTTTGGAATTACACCTTTTCTATGAGCTCTTTAGGCTCTTCTTCTGAATCTACTTTATATTTTGATACTATTTCATTTAATTCATTCGCTAAATTCTTCAGTTTTGTAGAAAATTCAGTAATTGAGCCTGTAGAATTTACAAAATTATTTACGCCCTCGGAAATTTGTTTCAAGGTAACAAGTATTTGTTCTGAGGATGATGTCTGCTGTTCTATTGAAGTAGCAATCTGATCAGCAGCCTTTGAAGAGATTTCTGTAGAGCTGAGTATTTCATGAAATGCGTCTTCTACCTGTTTTGTCAGGTCCCACCCTCTGTCCACAGTGTCAGCACCGGTTTGAGAGACCAGGACCAATTTATCTGAGGATTTCTGTATATCGGTTATTCTTTCCCGTATTTGCTTTGTTGATGACATGGTGTTATCCGCAAGGCGCCGAATTTCAGATGCAACAATTTCAAAATTCTTTCCAGCTTCACCTGCAGATGCAGCCTCAAGCTCTGCATTAAAGGCAATTATCTTAGTCTGGTCAGCAATGTTATTAATAATACCGACAATTTCCCAAATAGAATCAATTTGTTCACCAAGGCCCTTAATTCCTTGTATGGTTTCTGTATACTGATCCTGGATTGTGCTCATCTGGGAGTTGTTTTTTTGGATTGTCTCAACACCTTTGTCAACATAGTCTCTTGTCTGATTGGAGAGTTTCGCGACCTCTCGTATTTTGGTCTGTATGTCCTTTGACATTTTATTAGAGTCTTCCATTGTACTCACAATTTCTTTGACGCTTGCAGCTTGTTGGTTAGCAGTTGAGGAAATCTCCTGAGTGGAAACAGCCATGCTCCTGGTTGAGTCGGAGAGGATAGAAGATGTGTGCTGGAGCTTCCGGATAAGTCTACGGAAATTGGCAATTGCCATATTCATTAAATACATAATATGGCCGAATTCATTTGCAATATCTGTTGGGCTGTGATGAGTAAGGTCCCCGGACTTGGAGGCAAACATAGAAACTGAATCATCCAAATTGTCAATTTTTGTCTTTGTGGTAAAGATGTTTAATAGAATTGAAGCGCTCAAAGTAATAATGTTTACTACCACAACTCCAAAGATTTTATTCTTTAAAAGTTCTAAATCCATATTTTCAGTTGATGTGGAAGCAACAAAACTAAGAAAAATTGAAAGGTTTGTGAATATTACCGGGATAATGAGAAAAAGAATAGCATGGCTGAAATAGCCGAGGCTGAAATACTTTTCCTGCATTATTGTTTCCTGGTCCAAGGCATGGGACGCAACTATAGTTTGCGCTATCGGACGAACGAGACGTGCAATAATAATATACGCGATAAGTCCAGCAATGAATGATCCATACCATGCCAGAAGGCAGCAGATAATACATTGAAGCAGCGGAACATCAAGGACAAAGTACATAACTCCTGCAACAATAACAGAACCTATTGCAACCCGTAGGAATATTGCTGCACCGTGCACAATCGGTAAGCGTAAAAGCTCGCGGAAAAAGGGCATATACTCGTCATGCTCCAGCTTGCCTGAGAAAAGATTATCTATCTTTATTTTCAGATTTTTAATTAACAGATAGTTAATAGGAAGGGCAGCGAACACAACCATCACAACAGTGGTCACAGCGATAATCTGGAGTATGTCTGTAATTTTATCTTCCGCAACATTGGTAAGCAAAAGCGCGTAAGCTGCACCAACAGGTGCTCCAAAAAGGAACCCAACTGCTTCAGATGAGAAAAACTTGTGCGCAAAGCGCTTACCTGTCATATACTCTCCATTGTTGCTTGTTTCTGTATTAATCTTCGAAAAAAATCTGAAAAACCATAAGAGAAACTTTATTTATACCGTATAATTATAGAGTTTTCTATACAGACATCCTATTTAATTTCCATTTCCATAGCACCATCCCAATCTTCAGGGGGCGGATTTTTAATAAAGTATTTGCAGCGCTTGATATACATTTCGGAAATGTAATCATCAGGAAATTTCTCGGAGATATTTTGAAAGTATTCAATAGCCGTATTCCAGTTTTTTAGTTTATACATGCTTAATGCTTTCTGGTAATTATTCAGGTTTTCTTTGTCTTTTGCTAAAGGCTGCCCTTCAATTGTTGTATATATTTTCGTGGATTCTTCTTTTCCTTTGACCTTTACTGTATCTACTTCCCGGAGTTGAATGGCTTCCTCTGCCTGGTGCTTTACTGTTTCAGAGATAATGATCGACTGTCTGTAGTATTTTGTCAGACCCTCGAGTCTGGATGCAAGGTTTACATTGTCTCCAACTACTGTATAGTCAAATTTATCCTTTGAACCAATGTTCCCGACAATCGCTTTCCCTTCATGGATACCTACTCCAATTCTCAGACCATTTTCCGGGAGCTTCAGCTTCCCTGTTTTTACAATATTCAGAGATTCTATCATTTCCGAAGCAGCTTGTACCGCCCGTTCAGCATTGTTTTCCCAGCTTCTCGGTGCACCGAAAATTGCCAGAATTGCATCTCCAATGAATTTGTCAATAGTGCCGCCATGCTTTTTAATTACTTCACCCATTATATGAAAATAGTCATTAAGAAAAGTTACAACCTCTTCTGCATTATTATTTTCCGAGATCTTTGTGAAGTCTCGTATGTCGGAGAATAGGATTGCAAGATTCCTGGACTCGCCAACCTGGAGTGATGAATCATCATTCTGTTCAATAAGGTCTTTTATTATTTCAGGTGGTACGAATTTCGCAAATACATTGCGAATGCGGTTTTCCATTGCTGTAATTGTATTAAAAAGTATTGCATTTTCTACAATGCTCCCTGCTCCTCTGGCAAAAACATCGATATTTTGCACAATTAGGTCAGAGAAGTAATTATTCATAAAATTACCGAGGTGCAGGGTTCCAATAGGAGAATCTCCTTTTCCTTTTAATTCAAAACATTGATAAGAGCTGATCTTCTTTTGGCTAAGATTTATTTTGCTATAATCCTCCCTGTTTTCAATGCCAAAGACCACGTCTTTCACTGAGGAGAGGTTTGCATCAGGCACTTTTTCTGAGAAGTCATGCATGGATATTGCGAGAAAGTCCTGAACATCTGGTTCATACGCTTGGTCACAGGGTAAGGTGAATGTCAGTACTTGTTTATTATATTTTATAATGATGGTGCTGATATGTGTCTCACAGACATTCAGCAATAGGTTAAGAACTCGAATTGATGTAAGAGATAAGCTCCCAATGTATTTTTCGACTTTTGCAAGCTGGTTCAGTATAGTGGATTGAAATAGCTGCTGGTCAAACAGATTGCCGAGCATTTCCAGTACTGCTCTGCTGTCAATTTTTCCTGCATCCTCTTGGATTACTTCACGGTTAATCTGAGCCGTATCCACAAGCTGATTCACCTTGCTGTATAGGTGTTCCAGGTTATCAAAGTTCTTATTTACAAAGGCATCTGCACCGGAGGTGAGTGCCCAGAATTTATCTCTATCCTCGGATAGGGTGGTATGCATTATTATCGGAATGTCTCGAACACCTCTCCTGCTTTTTAGAAGTCTGCTTGCCTGATACCCTTGAAGGGTAGGCATCTCAACATCCATTATTACTAGATCAGGTATTTTTTTATATACTTGTATAATTCCTTCCAGCCCGTTTTTTGCGCGGCTCACTTGAAAGTCATACTTTCTAAAGTATTGAGAAAGTACTCCTGAAACAAGATCAGAGTCATCAACTATTAAGATGTGCGGGATTTCTGCCATTTTGACCTCAATTGAAATTCTGCATTATTTTCTGTACTGTATTTACCATAGATCTTATCCAATATGTTTTTTGACAGCGCTTACCAAGTCATTTCTGTCAAAGTGTGACTTGATTATATATGAATCTGCGCCTGCCTCCATTACTCTGTCCCTTGACTCTTTATCGTCAATACTGGAAATTACAATGATCGGGATAGTGGTAAGCTGCTTTTCTTTTCGGATGTTTTCGATTAGCGTGTATCCATCCATTCTCGGCATATTAAGGTCGGTAACTATTGCACTAATAGGATTCGCCTTAAGCTTATTCAATCCGTCTATCCCGTCTACTGCTGTTATTACTTTATAGTTTTCCAATTCCAATATTGATTTCTCAATTTCTCTGGTATTTAGTGAATCATCAACAACCAAAACTGTTTTGACTTGCTGCTGCTTAGATGAATACCGCTTTTTGCGTTCTATTGTGCGTAGTCCCTTGAACCGGTGTATTAGGTCCGGAATAAAAAGAATATTGATAATATTAAAGCTTTCATCAAAAACAATACCCTGAATTACTTTCATTTTCTGTAGAACCTTTGGCACAGGTTTGTAGATTAGGGAGGAATGCTGAATTATTTGATCAACCGTTATACCGATGATTTCACCAAGTGATTCGACAACAAGAACGAAATTCCCTTTGTCGAGATAGTCCGGATTAGTGGATATGAGTCCACCAAGGCTGTACATTGGGATAATCTTATTTCCTAGTTTAAATGCCTGCCTATTAAGAAACTGGAGCTTGTCCTTCTCTTCTAGTAATACAATCTTTTTCACAAAGGTCGCAGGAATAAAGAATTTATTCCCTGCTGCCCGGATAAAGAATCCCTCTACAGTAGCCAGAGACAAGGGCAGGGTAAGGGTAAATCTTGTTCCCTCACCGTGTGTACTATCAATAGAAATCTTACCTTTTATGCGTTCAATATTAAACTTAACAATATCAAGGCCGACACCACGGCCTGACATCTGGGTAACTTCGTTCTTTGTTGAAAAACCGGGCATAAAAAGAAAGCTGGTCAAGTCTTGGTTTGTAGCTTCTGCTGCTTCTTCTTCAGAGAGATAATTCATACGAATGGCTTTCTTGCGGATTTTATCAAAGTTGATTCCTCTGCCGTCATCCTCAATCGTGATGAGAATACTCCCCCCTTCTGAAGTACATGATATATGAATTTTCCCTGTTTTATTTTTTCCCTGTTCCTGACGGATTTCCGGAGTTTCTATCCCGTGGTCAATAGAGTTGCGTACTAAGTGAATGATCGGGTCATTAAGCTTTTCGAGAATGACCTTATCAAGCATTACATCCATACCGCTTATTTGAAAATCAATTTCTTTACCAAGGGACATAGCGGATTCTTCAACCATTTTATCCAAGGATCCAAGGATTAATTCCAATGGAAGCATCCGTAGACTGAGTATGTCCTCCTGAAGTTCAAAAGACCCGCGTTCAATTAAGAGCATCTGGTCTTGGAAGCTTTTCTTTATTGTTTGTACTGCCTTTAACTGCTGGTTCCATTTCTTAACCGTGTTGTGCGCTGCTTCTGCAGTACTGCTTTTTAAAAGTTCTTTGTTCTCTCCGAATAATTCATACAGCTTTTGTTCATGACCTTTTATTAGATCAAGTACTTGTTTAAACTGAAACTGCTTAATAATGACAGTGTTTACATCACGTATCATTTTATTAACCTTTTCCAGGCGTATCCGTACGCTCTCATACTCCGGCGATGCGGTTGTAATAGTCTTTTCCGGAGTTAATGGTTTATCAGCAGCTTTGCTTTGCGATCTCGACCCGCTTTGAACCGGTTCTTTTTCCTGCTTTTCAGAGTCCTGGTTAGCAAGCTGGTCTACAGGTGCCTGGGCTGGTTCTTCCTGTTTTTTTAGTTGTTCAACTGAATAAGGCTCATTGGAGTATGCCTTTCTAAAGGTTTCTTGCAGATCATCAATTTCAATTTCATCGGATTTCTCTGCTTTTATTTTTTCTACAGCCTTTTGGAGGTAATCGGTCGCAATAAAGACAAGTTGAACAAAATTGGGAGAAATAGGATACCTTTGTTCTTTTATTCCCTTGTACACATTTTCAAGGCCATGGCTGAGATTTTCCATAACCGAAAACTTCAGCATTCTAGATGACCCCTTTATGGTATGGAGTGCCCTGAGGACAGTATTCAGGTCTTCCGTGCTTTCGGGGTTCTTCTTTAGTGCAATAGTACAGGAGTTGACCAGTCTTATGTTTTCTTTTGTTTCTGCGAGATAGTTATCAATAAAGGCTTCTCTGTTTATCTCCATAAAACCATTTCCTTTCTGCTATTCTCCGAGCTTGGAGATCCATTTATCACACATATCACCAAAATACTGTTTATTAAAGCTTTCAAGAAGAAAACCGTAATTATGCTGCGGGTCATCCGGTACCTGATCAATTACTTTTCTGCATTCTGAAAACTGGAGTACTGCCTTGTCAGGATTGTCTTCGCGCTGAGCGAATCCCAGATAATACCAAGCAGGCCAGAAGGTCCTGTCGCATGCAATAGCCATTCTAAAGCTTGAAATTGCTTTATGCAGTTCACCGTAGTTCAGTTCAATAAATCCGGTGAGAAAATAGGAAACCTTGTTGGAAGGGAAGAGCATTTTGCTTCTGTCTAGTTCCTGCTCAGCCTTTTCTGAGTTTCCTGAGTTCAGCTGCTTTATTACTGATGTATAAAGCACGGCTGCACTTAGGTTAGATTCATGGACTTCTTTCGGAAAATCTGTCTTTTCTGTAAGAGTGTTTGCTTTTTCTATTACCTTGCTTATATCAAAAGGCTTTCTTCTGTCTTTACCTTTTGCAGGCTCTCTGCGCAGTCTGCGCTCTTTTTTGGGAGGCTGTATTTTGGGTAATGTAATCTTCTCGGCTTGGGGTTCTTTTTTCCGGAAATAATAGATTTTATCTTGTTCAACAACTTCCAGCTCAGGATCGATGACAAATGGAACTTCAGATGAGGCCAAAAAAAGATATCCCCCTGGTACCATCTTATTAGCAATGCCCTTGATCAATGGAGGCCGTTTCTCCATATTCATGTACAGCAGTGTATTTCGGAAAAATACAAGATCAATATCATTTGGAATTTGGTTTCCCGGATCATCAAAGATGTTCAGTGAAAAAATTATTATATGTTTCTGAACCTCAGGGCTGAGCGTCCACACCTGAGGAGATGATTCAGTAAAGTACCTGTTCTGATAAAATGAATGAAATGCTTTCCCGTCATTTCTAAAAGAGTTTGGAGAAAACTCCATCTTTTTGAAGCAGTCCAAAACTTCGGTATTAATATCACTTGCGTATACTGTATAGTTTTTGCTTGGTCTTGTCCCTGAATATTCTTCTGCAAGAATTGCTAAGGAAACAGCCTCTTCTCCGGTAGAACAGGATGCGCTCCAAATTTTAACATGATCAGTCTTCCTGAATATTTCAGGAAAAATAAAATCTTTTACAAGGCGAAAATGTTTTTCTTCCCTGAATAGATACGTTTCATTAATTGTTGCAGCATTGAGAAAGACTTCCCGTTCATCTTTTGAGTTATTAACTTGCTGTAAGTAACTCTCTGCTGTACAGTTGAGCTTTTTGCATCGTTTTTCAATTGCACGCAAGATATTAGCATAATTCGAGTCCGGCGGTATCATCCCGCTGTATTTTTCTATTATATAGAGGAATTCAGTGAATACCGGACCTTCTTTATCTATCATTTTATTATGTGCCTTATAATATAATCTGCAATCTCGAACACAGGCAGCACTACAGAAGCACCGCTTCTAGTAATAGCTGCTTTCGGCATTCCAAAAATAGTTGAAGTGCTTTCGTCTTGTACAAGGGTTACTCCGCCTTTCTCTTTTATCCTGACACAGCCTTCTGCGCCGTCTGTACCCATGCCTGTGAGCAGCACCCCAAGCACACTGTATTCCAAGGACTCAGCCGCGGAAGTGAAAAGCGCATCCACGCTGGGTCGCTGGTTTAAGATTTTTGGGCTATCCTGTAAGTGCAATACAAGATTGCTGTCAATAACCAGATGATACCCTGCAGGTGCAACGCGGACTGTTCCGGGAAGGAGCTTCTCTCCATCCATGGCAAGGGCAACATCAAGTTCGGTCTCTGTGTTCAGCCAATCAGCATAGCTTTTATCAAAATTGTCCTCAATGTGCTGGACTAGAGCAATACCTGTTGGAAAGTTGCCAGGTAGTTTTGCGAGAATATCCCGTACAGCAACAGGTCAGCCGGTTGAAGCGCCGAGTACTATTGCTTTAATTTTATGGTCCGCTGCAGAGCTTGCACGCTTGTCCTGTTTATATTTGAATGAACGGGCTATTTTTACTAGTCTGGAATGAAAATCTCTGGAAAAATCAGCATCATTAAAAGCATCCAGTTCAGGTTTTTTCATTGTATCTACAGCCCCTGCATTCAAGGCCTTGAAACTAAGAGAAGCTTCCACCTCGTTGGAAAAAATAAGGATTGGAACAGGTGTTTCCCGCATAATGATTTCTGTTGCCTGAATCCCATTTAGAATCGGCATATTTATGTCCATAATAACAAGATCCGGCGATACCTCTTTTACCAATTCAACTGCCTTTTGCCCATTGGAGGCTTCGCCTGCTACCTCTATGTCATCGGCAGACTGAAAAATTTGTTTTAATATGCTCCGCATAAGGGCAGAGTCATCAACTAGCAATACTTTCATCTACAGTTTTCCTCTTTGTAAGTAGTTTTTTGGTTAAAAAGAATTCTAAATCTATAAACATTTGTACGTGTTTTTCTGAAATGAGCCGTACCCCGAGAATCCCCATTCTCATGAGCTGGTCCCTGATTTTCGGCGGATAGGGAGAAAGCTCGCTAACAGGAAAACGGTTAGTCTCTGTATCAATACAGACCTTATATGCAATGTATTTTGATGAAAATTTAGTGCTTTTGCTTCTATTTACAAATTTGTGGTAAAAATCCCGGGTTTCCTGGGAAAGGTTTTCTGTATGAGAGATTAATGCGAGCTTTGCTTCATTCTGCTGTGGAGAAAGAGCAAAGGTGTCTTGAAGGAACTGGTCCAGATCGAAAAGGAGGACATTTTCATTGCCATAGGTAACAGCATGATTCAAATACGCAAATGAGGAGCGTAAGCGAAAGGTTTTATCAATGTACATACTTGAAGTACATTGATACCAGTTAATGAGGAAGTCCGATTCAGGATAATGGATCAATAAGCTGTCCAGTGTTTTATTCGCTTCTAACGTCATTTTCCAGTCTTTCTAAAATACTCGTAGTATTGAGAACAAAAATCTCCTCATCATTATATTGAATGGTTTTGAGAAAAAATCTGTTGCTTTCATCTACTGAGGTTATTGTATGTACATACTCTGAGGAGAGTTTTAATATCTCCTGAACATCCGAAATAAGAAAACAAGCCTGATCTTCTTCTGTATTTAAGATGAGAAAAGTTGATGCCTTTAGCTGCTCATTCTCAAATAATACTTGTATATCTATTACAGTATAGGGTTCTCCATGTCTGTTTATAAAACCGCGGATGTAGGGGGGGACAAATGGGACAAAGAATATTGAGTCTCCTAATGATATCTCCCTCACCTCTTCGGCAGGGAGTGCGAACTTTTTAGGGCCAAGACGAAATACAAGAAATTTCTGGATGACTTCTTCCTGTTGTGCGTGAGTTTTCCCTTTTGCTTCCTGTTTAAGTTTTTGGATTACTGCTTTATTATCCATTTTATTCCTGCGCTCCCTATGCTTCCGCTATAATGCATCTCTTAGTTTCAGTTCAAACAATTCATTACCTGCCTGCATACTAGTTCTCTGATTAGTATATCGGCAGAGTATGTGTATTTCTTAATTATAGACCCTTCACTGGTATTTTAAAAATGAATTCACCAAACTCTCTGTTTAAACAGATAGAAACTGTTTGTATATTCTGTTAGTTCTGCTGGAGGAAATAAAATTGACAATATATGATCAAGAGCTTACACTGTAGAAAACTGAACACCAAGGGTTTTCAAGATATGATGAATTTTATAGTCAGAAAAGGCTATGATATATTTCGATGGTATATTCGCACAAATCTACATCTGTCATACGATTTCCGTGTCTGGGGAGCAGAGAATATTCCGGAACAGCCAAATATTTACTGCTCTAATCACTTCTCGTCTGCAGACCCCTACTTTGCTATGACACTCATGAAAGAACCGGTTCACATGATAATCGGATCTGCCTGGAGTCTGCCTGTTGCGAGTATTTTTTTAAAGATTAGCCAGCAGATTAATGCGTATGGAGAGAAAAGGAAAACAGCTGTACGGGACGCTGTGCAATGGCTCGAGCAGGGTGAGAGTGTCTATGTTTTTCCTGAAGGAGAATTGGGAGATCAGCTCGGGCTGCAGCACTTTTATGCAGGAATGGCCAGGATTTACCTGCAGAATCCGGTGCCGATTATTCCAATCGGTTTAGTTGCTCCCAGGCGTTATGTGAAAACAAAGGATGTAGAATATGGCAATGTGTTTTTCCACCGCCTCTTTGTGGCATCAAAATACTATTATGCAAATATAGGTGAGCCTATGAGGTTTCCTGAGATCGAGAAATGGGAAGATAAAAGGGCAGCGGAAAAGGAGATTACCCGCTTAGTAAAAGAACGGGTATCATTTCTTATTGATGATATAAAGGAGAGTAAATTTTGGCAGTAGAGAACAAAGATATGGATTTAATTGGTGAAGTGAAGGAGTTATTCAACCTTGTACTGGAACACCAGGAGAGTTTGGATGAACTGAAATTTTTTGCAAAACTGCGCAATGGAGCGATTCTCAGATATGAAGTTGATAGAAAAAAGTATGAGAAAAAACTCGAGCGTGCAAACACACCGAAAGGCAGAAATGAAGTGCTTAATGCTGTTTTCGATGTAATAGGTGCAGCTATGGCGATCGCTATGCTTGTTATCCTCATTGTAACTTCTGCTTTTAATGCAGGTACTGAGCATATTATTGCTTTTTCCCTATACGGAGTTGTAATGGCAGTTTTTTTCACTGTAAGCTCAATATTCCATTTCCTGCCGGATACTTATAAATCCAAAGATTACTTCCATAAGCTTAAAGACCTTATAAAGATGCTGCTTATTGCTGCAACATTTACTCCTATTATTCTGGTCGTTTTTTCCGGAGTTTTTTCTATTATAATTTTTGGTTTACTGTGGATACTGGCGATTGTTGCGCTTATGTTTCGGAACGGCGACACGAAGCTGTCTAATATTGTATCAAATATCACTGCAATAGCCATGACCTGGCTTTATATGGCGGGTCTTCCGGTTGTACTAAATACAATGGAATTGAATGGAATTATTTGGATTGTGCTTGGAAGTATTTTTTATACCCTATGGCTACTTGGATTTATTTTTCAGAAAATCATTAAGCCTGAAAAAACTGAAGCGCGTTTTAACCTTGAAAACATATTCTGTATTTTCGGAAATCTTTTCTTTTTCTGGCTCATGTTTGATAGAATTATGTATTTACCCTGGTAAAGCGTTAACTGAAAAGAATTTACAATATCAGGAAATGGGTAAGGGGGCGTGTTGAAACTGTTTGACTCAATACTCAGTTTTGATTCAATGCTGTTCAAAAAGATATACACCTATAATGGCAGGAAGAAGGTAGATAAGTTCTTTTATGTTCTTACCCGCTTAGCTGACGGTTCATTTTATATTCTCTTCTGTTGTGCTGTACTCTTGGTAGATACCAAAAATCGGTTAGTCATAATACCTGTTTTCCTTATAGGGCTTTGCTTTGAGTATCTAGTTTATAAACTGATGAAAAACAGCATAAAACGAGCACGGCCGTACCAGCGGATAAAAGGTATTCGGTTCCTTATTAAGCCCCCGGATGAGTTCAGTTTTCCATCCGGCCATACTGCTATAGCAGTCATGTTTGCTGCTGTATGCTCTTATTTTTATCCCTTTTTACTTGCCCCAGTTGCAGTATATGCTTTTCTTGTAGCAATTTCCCGGGTATATAATGGGGTACACTATCCAGGCGATACTTTAGTAGGAGCAATGCTCGGCTTTTTTAGCGCGAAAATTGCTCTATACCTTGTGTTCTTATTTGTATAACCTGTGCTGCAAATCCCGGTGTTTCATTTATTCTATTGGGAATAGTACTTCATCTAGGCTGACTCCATTGCTTTGAATAACAATGTTCTGATTGTCTGTAAAAGCTGGAATTGCATCTGTTTCAGTATACCATAGATTATTGAGGAAATAATCCAGCATTCCCAGGGTCAGGCCGCCTGCAGTCGGGTCTAATAGTATTGCTTTGTCGAATGCGCGTACAAATTGATAGCTTAAGTATCCTCCTGAACCGTGTTCTGTAGGAAGGCCGGATAGCTGGTCTTCTCTACAGGAGAAAAAGGCAACCCTATTGTCCTGGAGGATTATATCGTCCATGCCGGCAGCATTACACATATCGAGCACAAAGATTATCCTTCCTGTAAATCCGGAAAGTATCTGCCGAAGCTCGTCATCAAAAATTCCGTTTCCATCTGCAAGGGCAAACCCTTCATCTGTTCCGTCCGGTTCATCGCTGCTGTTGTCCACTCTGGAGATCGGAAAGCACACGTCTGAACTCCAGTCACATTCCTTTATCTCGTATGC
>CAYRYS010000016.1:0-47805 GCA_964428555.1 uncultured Spirochaetales bacterium
CTCGAGTGAACTGCCGCCAGGCAGTTTGTATCGAGAGGACCATGAAAACGCCGGCCTTGCTGCGCATTTTATTATAGGCTCTCTCATTCCATTCTCATCTCGGTACCCTTCGGCTCCGCTCAGGGACCGCCCTTCGGCACTTCGGCTCCGCTCAGTACACCGCTCCGCTCAGGGACCGCCCCTCGATACTTTTTTGCTGGACGCAAAAACACTCGGGGACCGCCCTTCGGCACTTCGGTACTTCGACTACGCTCAGCACACCGCTCTGCTCAGTACACCGCTACGCTCAGGGCAGGCATTTTTGTTCTTTGGACAAAATCACTCGATGACCGGAGAAATTTCTCCCCAATCAGTCTTTTCTAACACAAAACTAACAATATTCACTCTCTTCTCATTTTACTATACAGGTGTTTAGATATTTTATTAGTAATAATTACTATTTTCTATCAGGGATCCTTGATTTTCTCTAATCCATGAACGATATTTATTATCAATGAGTGATGAGATATTGACGCTTAACCAAAAAATGAAAAATGCAATTGAATCAAAAAATCCTGTCATCATTTTAAACAGGACTTCAGTATTCTTATCATTAGAAATCCACAGGAGGATACAACAATGAAGAACATTTCAATTTTATGGAAAATGGTAATAGGGTTCGGCGGTGTAATACTGTTCTTAAGCATAATAGGTATTACCAGCTTTGCAGCGATCAACGGAGCTGACCAGGGTTTTGTTGAATATAGAGAACTTGCACGTGACTCAGTACTAGCCGGTAACCTAGAGGCAAAAATGCTTGAAGTACGGCTGAATGTAAACTCATTTATTCGGGCTGGTGACACATCATTTACTGACTTGTATGAAACAAATCTGGGAGCACTTGAAGCGCTTGTAGCAGAGGCTCAGCAGGAAATACAAAACCCGGAAAGAGCCGCCTTAATAGACGAAATAGACACTGATATTGATGAATACAACACAGCATTCCAGCAGGTTGTCCAGCTAATGGCACAGAGAAATGATCTTTTGAATAATCGGCTGAATGTGATAGGTCCGGAAATGGAACAACTCCTTTCCCAGATATTAGTATCTGCTGAAGCAGACGGAGACACATCAGCTGCATTTTATGCCGGTGTTGCAATGCGGAATCTGTTACTGGCCCGCCTCTATGTAGTTAAATACGTGGATGAAAACCTCCAGACCTATGTAGACCGTGTAAACTCAGAATTCCAAATATTCAACAGCGAAATTTCTGATTTGGATAATGCACTGCAGAATGCGGAAAGAAGAGGGCTGTTAGGTCAACTCCAGAACCTGGAAACCGAATACCGGGCTGCTTTCTCACAGCTTGTTAGTGCAGTTACTTCCAGAAATACTATTACTACTAATACACTGGAGAGTATCGGCCCGGAAGTAGCAGCAGACGCTGAAGCAGTAACGCTTTCAGTACAAGCTGATCAGGACGCGTTAGGACCAAGACTCCAGGCAGCAAACGCACGCTCTACCTTTATCATACTCACCGTATTTGCCCTCGCCTTTGTCTTCGCGCTTGCTATAGCGGTCTACATAACCAGGAGCATTACAGTACCGATTAAGGACCTGCTGGAAGATTTTGCCTCAGTAGCAAAGGGCGACCTTTCTACAGAGGTGAAAGCAAACAGAAAAGACGAAATCGGAAACCTGCAGAAAAACCTGAAATCCATGATCCGCTCCCTCTACGAAGTGGTAATGGAAATCCAGGGATCAGCTGATAATGTAAACTCAGGAAGTCAGAGCCTCTCCTCTGTAACCCAGCAGATGTCACAGGGGTCTACGGAACAGGCTTCAAGCGCTGAAGAGGTGTCATCATCTATGGAACAAATGGCTTCGAATATTCAGCAGAATGCGGACAATGCAATGCAGACTCAAAAGATAGCACAAAAGGCAGCAGCAGATGCGGAAACAGGCGGAGAAGCAGTAAGCCAGACAGTACATGCAATGAAAAAAATCGCGGAAAAGATTTCAATAATAGATGAAATTGCCCGCCAGACAAACCTGCTTGCACTTAATGCTGCAATAGAGGCAGCAAGAGCAGGGGACCAAGGCAGAGGATTCGCGGTTGTCGCATCCGAGGTAAGAAAGCTTGCTGAGCGGAGCCAGAGAGCAGCTACTGAAATATCCGAGCTCTCCCTAAGTAGTGTTAATGTAGCAGAAGAAGCAGGACAGCTTTTGGAACAGATGGTACCGGACATTAAAAAGACTGCAGAGCTTGTACAGGAAATCAGCGCGGCATCCAGCGAGCAGAACGCAGGCGCAAACCAGATAAACAGCGCGATTATGCAGCTGGACACTGTTATTCAGCAGAACGCATCAGCAAGCGAGGAGATGGCTTCCATGGCAGAAGAGCTCTCCAGCAGTGCGGACAGCTTGAAAAACGCGATCGGCTTTTTCCGCCTTTCCAAGGCAGGTTATGAAACACGGCTAATACCTGAAACAACAGGTGTTGCTATACCTGAACAAGGCTTTAAATCTGAAGTCGTAAAAGAACCAGCACCAGCAAAAACAGAGCACAGGGTAAAGATCGATATGCGCCAAGACGCATTAGATGAAGGCTTTGAAGAGTTCTAGAAAATTATACAGCAGGGAAGCCGCCGAGCTTCCCTGCCTTTTTTTCATTCCGGAAAAAGCACACGCAATTTCTATTAAAGAATCAAATTATCCCTACAACTCCAGACAGCATAATCTTCTACCATATTAAATAAGAATACAGTTTGGAGGAATTAAAAATGAAAAACCTTTCTTTTTTACTTAAGATGGTATTGGGCTTTGGAATTGTTATAATTTTCATGCTCTTTGTCGGAGCACTGTCCTTCTGGGCAATTAGTTCAGCAGACCAAGGGTTTACAGAATACAGGGACCTTGCCAGGGATTCAGTATTGTCAGGAAGCCTTCAGTCAAATATGCTCATGGTCAGGCTTCAAGCAAACATGTACATTGAAGACCCGACACAGGAATATTATGACCGTTTTACTGAATACAATCAGGCAATGGAAAATGAATTTGAAAATGCACAGACCGCGATTCAAGATGAAGACAGAATCCCATTGGTAGACAGGGCAAATGAAGCAAGTCAAGAATATTCCCAAGCATTCATTGAAATAAACAGTCTTGTTCAGCAAAGGGAAAACCTTGTTCAGCAAATGGCTTCTACTGCTTCAGAACTTAAAGATAAAATGGTCAATATTATGAATTCTGCTTACCAGGAAAACGATATGGAAATAGCCTTTCATTCTGGACTTGCGTTACAGCATCTTAATCTCGCGAGGCTCTATGTTCTGTATTTTCTAGACTACAAAAGCCAGGAGTACATTGAGCATTTCCAGTCAGAGTATCAACAGTTTCGTAATTCCCTTTCAGAGCTTGCGAACAATGTGAGTGATCCTGAGAGGGCTGCACTTATTTCGGAAATACAAGCAGAGGAGCCTGAGTATTATAGCAGCTTCACGACTCTCCAAGGATTAGTCAACAATATCCATTCATTAGTTACAGGCACATTAGACACATTAGGGCCTCGGATTGCCTCAGATATTGATGAAATAAACCTTACAATTGAAGATGATCAAAACGCGGTAGGTCAGCGGGTTTCACGGACAAACAATCAAACCTCTTTTCTCATGGTTATTACAATAATATTTGCAACAGTGCTTGCTATAGTAATCGCGATTCTTTTCACAAAAAGCATAACAACCCCGCTTAACGACATATTGGAGAATTTTGAATCCGTTGCAGGAGGAGACTTGACCACTGAAGTAAAAGTGAACAGAAAAGACGAAATCGGCAAACTCCAGGAAAACCTCAAGTATATGATTTCCGCACTATCCGGTATTGTCATGGAAATCCAGAATTCCTCGGTAAATGTTTCCAAGGGCTCGGTTGCAGTTTCCACTGCTACAGCGCAGCTTTCCCAAGGAGCAACTGAGCAGGCATCCAGTGTTGAAGAGGTTTCATCTTCCATGGAGGAAATGTCATCCAACATTCAGCAGAACGCTGACAATTCTCAAGAAACACAGAGCATTGCGAAAAAAGCAGCTAACGACGCAAAAGAGAGCGGACAGGCGGTTGATGAAACAGTTCACGCAATGAAAGAGATAGCCTCAAAAATAAGCATAATTGAAGAGATTGCAAGACAGACAAACCTTTTGTCCCTGAACGCTGCAATTGAAGCAGCACGGGCCGGAGATCACGGAAAAGGCTTTGCAGTAGTTGCCTCAGAGGTAAAGAAGCTTGCAGAACGCAGTCAAAAGGCAGCAGGGGAAATTTCTGAGCTGTCTCTGAACAGTGTGAATATTGCGGAGAAAGCAGGTTCTATGCTCGGGAAAATGGTACCGGACATACAGAGGACCGCGGAACTTATACAGGAAATAAGTGCTGCTTCTCAAGAACAGAATTCCGGAGCAGGTCAGATAAATGAATCAGTCGCCCAGCTGAATGAAGTTATCCAGCAAAATGCATCAGCAAGCGAGGAACTTGCCTCCATGGCTGAAGAGCTTTCCAGCAGCGCTGACAACCTTCAGGAAACAATGGGTTTTTTCAAACTGAACAGAACCATGATTGAACAGGATGAACGAAAATTAATACCGGAGAACACTGGTAAGAACAGCAGTAAGAAAAGTATTCTAAAAGAAAACCGTGTTACAACAGGAAAGAACAAGCAAGAGGCCAAAAAGCGGTATACACAGACAGCCGAAGAAAAAGGTATTGACCTGAAAATGGCGGCAGCAGTTCCGGATGAAGATAGTTTTGAAGAGTATTAAAGAAAGCCGGCATAGTGCCGGCTTTTTATGTGCAACATAAGCCAATCTGTACAAAGAGGATATTGTCCGAAACCTCTGCAACATAGTCATTCAAAATGCTTAATACTGTACTGGAAAAGGTATGCAAAAATCCTGAGCCATAGAATGTTAATTGTACAATATAATTATTCTTTTCTTCTCTACTTGATGCACAGTGGATAGAAAGGGGAGCGTTACTAAATTTATACTTTGTAAAAACCTCAGACAAGAGTTCGCAAAAAACAACACCAAACTTCATTGCTTCATTCATTGAACAATCCTGTTTCTCTATACTAGAGGAAATATTAAAATAATAAAGCTGAGTTACTTTCTGAATAAGGCTGTGACAGTAATACGCAAAATCCACAGAACCATTGTGCCGTGAGTAACTATTTAGAATGGTATTGATGCTGTAAATACAGAAAAGCTCTTTTTTTATTGACCTCTTATCCGAAACCGAATTGTCCTGCATCCGCAGATTTAAAAAGCTCTCAGCTTTTTGCAAAAAACTCCGGAACAAATACCGCTCCTGGATAGCTGCCTGATCATCCGCACTGAGTTTACCAGTCTTATAATATCCAGTAAAAACATTAGCGTATGCCCCTTGTGTTCTTTCTATTCCTTTTTTACTTCCCAAACCTTTTTTCATCTCCTCCCCCTTTAGACCCGAAATAGGTCACTTTAAAGAGTAAGAGATAATAAAAATAATTTTTGTAAGGAGTATTTGACATCAGTTCACTTTCTATAGAGCCTGTGGTCGATCAGGTCATGCTTTATTGCAAAGAAAATTAAGTCGTGTACGCGCTGCAAACCAAGCTTTTTCATTGCCCTGCATTTATAGGTTTCCACCGTTTTTTTGGATACCCCTAATATTTCGAAAACCTCATTTGTTTTATAACCCTGTGATACTAACTGCAACACCATCAGCTCTCTGGGACTCAATCTTGTTTTCAAAAAACTATACATGTCCTCATTCTTTCTTGTATATTCAGGAAAGATATTTCCCTGCAGGGAAATATCTTTCCCTATATATTTTCTGCCATTTAGAACCTCATATACAGCACGGAGCAATTCCTTTGTATCAGTAGATTTAGTTATAAAGGACTTAATGCCTAATTCCATTGCGTGCTTTACTTTATCGTAGTTTGTAAAATTAGCCATAAGCATAATAGCTGCGGACTGATCATATTCAAGGATCCTTTTTGCGGTTAATATACCGTTCACACCCTGAACATGCTGATCAATTATTACTACCGAAGGTTTATCTTCTATGTACCGTATATATCCCTCTTGTCCTGTAGAAATAATTGAGGATACATGATACCCAAGTTCACTCTCAAGGATTTGTTTTAAACCTTCTGCAAACAATACGTAGGAATCTACAATTTGGAATGTAATCATAATCAGTTCTAATCCTTTTCAAATCTAATACTTTTCCTTGTTAAACTAACAATTTTCGTACTTTATTATGTATCGATTTTCAAGATTAATATGTAAGACTTTTTTGACATTTATAGCTATTGCCTTTTTTCGCTTGCAGAATTAAGTGTATTATTGGTATAAATGGTAATATTTGTGTATTAAGGGATTTACCTATTACAAACCTGTCATTTAAGCTGAGAAGACAAAACACCTCAGGAAAAGGAGGAGATCTTATTTTCTGTAAATGTTGATGAGAGATCGAATAAGCCGTTGTGCAGGGCAAAGAGGATAAGTTCCGTAGTATTGGAAAGGTTCAGTTTTTTCATTCCCCTGGATTTGTAGGTTTCCACCGTCTTTTCAGAAATGTACAGCTCCTGGGCAATCTCAGCACTTTTATATCCTTGGGCAAAAAGCTGCAGAACCATTTGCTCCCGTGTACTTAGGTTATCACTGAAAAATCTGTCTGCTTCTTTTCCATTTTGGAGAAACTGTGAAAGCAGGGCTTCTTCAATTTCAGAACAAAAAAACCGCTTTCCAAGCAGTACAGATTTAACCGCAGATATCAGGAGATTATTATCAATATTTTTCGTAAGCACAGACTTTATTCCTGCGGATACAGCATCTTTAATTAAATTTAAATTCGGCATCTGAGATAATAGAATAATTCTTGCATCTTTTTCTGCGTCAAGCATCCGCTTAGCAGTAAACAGTCCATTCGTGCCTGCCACAAAATGGTCAATAATTATAACATCAGGCCGAGCTTCAAGAAAATTCATATACCCGCTGTGCCCTGTCGCAGCCTCAGCAGTAACACGGTAAGCCCCGTTTTTCTCAAGTATGCTTTTTAGCCCTGTTCGGAATATTTCATATGAGTCCACAAGATGTATTTTTATCATTTGTGTTTACCAAACCCTTAAATCACTCTAATACTAATATAATACACCGGCTTCTCGGTTTCCAAGTCTAATTTCAATGGCAAAAACAGCTTTTCTGAAATCCTTCTCTGCATACCCAATATTAGCTCAAGAGTTCCTGTCCTACCATAAGTTTTTCTTGATAACTTTTATCAAGTTTGCCCGAAATGTTTTATCACATATTCCCGATCCACAAAAATAAAGAAAACACTTACTATCTGTTACAAGTTGATACGGTCCTATCAATTTAGGCAATACGCATTAAATTCAAAATCCAATTTTACCGTATCCAAGGAGTTAATATGTTTAGGAATCTTAAGTTAGGGTCCAAATTGGGAATTGGGTTTGGTGTTCTCATCATTATCGCCGGATTACTCGGTACAGTAGCTGTTTTCAACATGAACAGGTCACAGACAATGGCAGAAGACCTTTCAGAACAATATATACAGGAAGTAGCTGTTTCTAACAGAATAGAACGGGCTGCCTTGCATACAATGCACAATATGCTCGGGTATCATTTTTCTCCTGAAGACACATACCTTGAGGAATCCAATAGATACCTCCAAGAACTCAACCAGGCAATTTCAGATGCTATAACATTAACCGAAAGCGCAGAACTGTTGGATGTTCTTAGACAAGAAACAGAAGCAATCAGCATCTCCCTATCTGAGTATGAACAGCTGAAAGCAGAGACAGTTTCCACAAATAGAGAAGTTAGCCTGCTAAGAGACGACCTTGATGCTGCAGCAGAGAACTACATGGAAGCAGCATTCACACTGCTAACAACACAGAATACTCTGGTGGACCAGGACATTTCAGCAGGCGCTTCCCCCAGTGCTTTGCGGGAAAGAATGAGAAAGATTACACTGATCAATTCTATTATTGCCCTTGGAAACGAGTTGCGGGTAGATAACTTTAGAGCCCAAGCAACCCGCAACATTAATGACCTAAGGGACGCAATAAATGCTTTCCAGCCATTTTACACAGCAGTACAGGACCTGCGCGCCATTACTTTTCAGCAAAGAAATCTTGATGAAATAGAGATGATAGAAACAGCAGCCACAGATTATATCGAGGCGGTTCAGCTCTATATTGCACAATGGGAAAATCTGAACAGTATAGCTGAGGCACGGGATGCTGCTGGCGACTCTATACTTGAGTCAGTACAGAGCTCAGCAATTGCGGGATTAGAAAACACGCAGCGCTATGCTGAATCTGTTATAGAAATGCTGAGAAGCGCTTCCTCTATCATGATAATTGGACTAATTGCTGCTGCTGTTATCGGAATTGCACTTGCTTTCTACCTAACAAGGGTGATAACAAAACCCATACTCTCAGCAGTTGCTTTGACCCACTTAATAGCCAGAGGAGACCTTCGAAAAACACCGGAAGAACAATACCTTCTCCAAAAGGATGAAGTAGGCCAGCTTTCCAAGTCCTTAAATACTATGATCCTGAAACTGCGCAGTATTGTATCAAGTGTGCAGGGTTCATCAAAAAATGTTGCTGCAGGGAGCCAGGAAATGAGTTCATCCAGTCAGCAGATGAGCCAGGGCGCTACAGAGCAGGCGTCATCCGCAGAAGAGGTATCATCTTCAATGGAAGAAATGAATTCCAATATCCGCCAGAGTGCAGACAACGCAATGCAGACTGAGAAGATAGCACAGAAGGCTGCAAAAGACGCAGAAGAGGGAGGCAGGGCAGTAAGCCAAACAGTAAAAGCAATGCGTGAAATCGCAGAGAAGATAACTATTATTGAAGACATTGCGCGTCAGACAAATATGCTCTCTTTAAATGCAGCAATTGAGGCTGCAAGAGCAGGAGAGCACGGAAAAGGCTTTGCGGTTGTAGCATCCGAGGTAAGAAAACTCGCGGATAAAAGCCAGAAGGCGGCAGGAATTATCTCGGAACTTTCTATAAACAGTGTGAATACTGCAGAGGAAGCAGGTATAATGCTTGAACATATGGTTCCGGACATCCGTAAGACCGCAGAACTCGTACAGGAGATCAGCGCAGCAGCAAATGAGCAGAATTCAGGTGTCGAGCAAATTAACAAGGCAATTCTCCAGCTGGATGAGGTTGTCCAGCAGAATGCTTCTTCAAGCGAGGAGATGGCGTCCATGGCAGAAGAGCTTTCAAGCCAGGCAGATTTTCTTATGAACACAGTTGCCTTTTTTAAGACAACCCAAAACCAAAAGATGCTTATCGAAGACACTAGAGAATTCCAGAAAAAGCCTGCAAATATGTCAATGGTGATGCACGCAGGAACACCTGTACAAAGCAAACCGCAAGTTCAAGCGGATCCCTTAAAACCCGCGCAGAAGGAGCTTGTCCACGCATACCCGCAGGGAATACATATTGATGTAACTTCTGAGGATGAAGCTTTTGAAGAATACTAAGCAAACAGATTCAATAATTATCCGCGCTCAATTTCTATGAGCGCGGTTTTAGGATTAATAACTGTATAGAGTTGAGGGGCTGTTTCCAGCAAATTGCTAATACTACCAATTCTATAATAATTGTTTTATCAAGCTTTACCTATGCCCTAAGTCAAGGAATCCCGATTCTTTTCATTCCCGCCTTCCATACACTTATTAATATACAGCGAAAGCAGGAGGATAATTATGTTTAAGAATTTGAAACTTGGAATGAAATTGGGAATCGGCTTCGGCTTTCTCATTATTATTGCCGCAACCCTCGGTATAATCGCGATTGTTAACATGAACCAGTCCCAGGCAATGGCGGATGGCTTGGTCAGCGAGTATGTACCTGAAGTGGAAATCGCGAACCGAATTGAACGAAATTCCCTAATGACTATGTTCAGCATGCGCGGCTATGCTTACACAGCAGAGGATTCTTTTTTAAATACTGCGGAAGGACACCTTGAAGACCTGCATTCCGCAATCGACGACGCCCAGGACCTTGCGGGAAGGGCCCAGCTCCTTACTATTCTTCAATCCCAAATAGACAGGGTTGAAACCGGACTGACCCAATATGAAAACCTGAAGGCACAAACAGAACAAGTTAATCAGAGCATTTCACAGGACAGGGCAGACCTGGACACAGCTGCAGACAACTACATGACTGCTGCTTCAGATTACCTTGACGGGCAAAACCGGAGAATGGGGGAAGAAATCCGGTCAGGAGCAAATGCGCAGGCCCTGGAACAGCGGCTTAGAAAGATCACCCTTATTAATGACATTATTGACCTTGGAAATGAACTGCGGGTAAGCAATTTCAAGGCACAGGCTCTTAGAAATAATGACTTCCTAGCGCAGGCAGTAGAGGAGTTTGCTGTATTTGAAAACAAGCTGGAAGAAATCCGTACTATCACCTTTCTTGAGGCTGATATTCAGGACCTGAATACTATTGAACAGGCTGCAGATAACTACCTTGCCGCAATCGAAAACTATATAACAAACTGGGAAACCTTAGATCAATTAGACATTGACAGAAACCAGGCAGCTGATGAGGTACTTGCAGCAGCACAGGAGACAGCTTCAGCCGGTATTACGAATACCCAGAGCTATTCTGAAGAGGTAATGGATATGCTCCAAGCAGCCTCTTTTATTATGGTAGTCGGGCTTATTATTGCAGCAATAATCGGCATAATCCTTGCAGTTTACCTTACCCTTACCATTACAACACCAATACACAGGGCTGTTGAACTTGCAAACCTTGTTGCAGCTGGCGATCTCCGCGACACGCCTGAAGAAAAATACCTAAACCTGAAAGACGAAATTGGAAACCTTGCAAACGCGTTAAATGATATGATCCTGAAACTCAGGGAAATTGTTACAAGTGTAAAAAGTTCTTCTAACAATGTTGCATCCGGCAGTCAGGAGATGAGCTCCTCCAGCCAGCAGATGAGCCAGGGAGCAACCGAACAGGCAGCTTCAGCAGAAGAGGTATCTTCCTCTATGGAGGAAATGGCTTCTAATATTCGCCAGAATGCGGATAATGCAATGCAGACTGAAAAGATCGCACAAAAAGCGGCTAAAGACGCGGAGGAAGGCGGAAAGTCTGTAACAGAAACAGTTACTGCAATGAAGGACATCGCGCAAAAAATAAACATAATCGAAGAAATTGCGAGACAGACTAATCTGCTATCACTGAATGCTGCAATCGAGGCAGCCAGGGCAGGAGAGCATGGAAAAGGTTTTGCTGTTGTTGCTTCAGAAGTACGGAAGCTCGCAGACAGGAGCCAAAAGGCAGCTGCCGAAATTTCAGACTTATCATCCAGAAGCGTAAACATTGCAGAAGAAGCAGGCAACATGCTTGAACAGATGGTACCGGATATCCAGAAAACAGCAGAGCTTGTACAGGAGATCAGTGCTGCATCGAATGAGCAAAACTCCGGAGTTGACCAGATTAATAAGGCAATAATGCAGCTTGACCAGGTAATTCAGCAAAATGCTTCTTCAAGCGAAGAGATGGCATCCATGGCTGAAGAGCTTTCAGGCCAAGCAGATTATCTGAACAATACAGTCGCCTTTTTCACACTCTCTGAAGACAGGAGAAAACTCCTCACAGATGGGTCTGAGCAAAGAAAAAATCAGCAAAAAACTAGAAATACCCAGCTTGAAAGTACAATCCATGCCGGTTCTGCAGTCCAGCACACAGAAACACAAAACAAGGTTCAGAAAAATGAAAAAAAGAAAACCCAAAAGAAGCAGCCGGTCCATGCAGGAGGCAACGGAAGCTCTGGACTAGATTTAAATATTGATGAAAGTGATGATAACTTTGAAGAATACTAAAATATTGCCATAGCCAACCGTCTTGAGCTGAGTCTGCCGGTATAGCGGCTCAGCTTATCCATATACTTTTTATGAAACAGGAACTTTACAGGAGTATCGCTTCAAGTGCCTTACCCATCTATATTGCTTTAAAACTAAATCAAGCATCCCTGATTATTTTTATCAAGCTTTTCTGATTAAACCTCTCAAGTTTTTCTGATTTTATTTAATTTGTATATCTAATAAAGTTAAAAAATATACATTTATGGAGATGATTATGGCGTGGAAAGACTTGAAATTGAGTGTGAAACTCGGAATTGGTTTTGGAATTGTATTGCTTTTTTTAACAGGAATGGGTGTTTGGTCTATTTTCAGTGTCTCAGAAATTGTTGCAAACGCAGAAGAAGTAATTGCAGGGAATAGACTTAGGGGGGAGGCAACTCAAAGAGAGGTTGACCACCTTAACTGGGCACATGAAGTAAGCGCCCTTCTCACAGACGAGTCAGTCCACGAGCTGCATGTAGAAACTGACCCAAGCCAATGTGCCTTTGGACAGTGGTATTACAGTGAAGAACGGCGGCACGCAGAGGAGCTTGTACCTGAACTTACCCCTATCCTTGCGGCAATTGAAGAGCCACATAACCAGCTGCACCAGTCCGCAGTTCATATAGACCATTCATATGAAGCAGTAGATGAAGAATTAGGAAATACCCTTAGAGAACGAAAGGCGGAACACCTATTATGGGCAGGCAATATTAAAACAATCATTCTTACTGGAGATGTCAGTTCCGCTGAAGTAGAGACAAATGCGGAGCTCTGTGCTCTTGGTATATGGCTAAACGCGGATTCTGTGCAAAACCTTATTAACAGCTACTCTGAATTCGAAACACTTTACAACCAGCTCCTTGGTCCCCATGAACAGCTCCATGAATCAGCTATAGATATTCTTGCTCTTGTAAGACAAGGAAGCATGCAGACTGCCTTCCGCAGATACGAAGCCCAGACTGAACCCTTGTTAGAGAACGTTCTTTCTATTATTGATAACATGCTTGCCTGGCATAACCAGAGAACGACAGGGATAAGGGAAGCAGAACGCATCTATGCACAAGAGACGAGTCCCGCACTTACTGAAGTCCAGACTTTGCTCACCCAATTTAAGAACACAGTTGCGCAAAACATTATGACAGACCAGGTCATGCTCCAGCAGGCGGCCCAGACCCGTGTTGTCATCATAATTGTATCCTTTGCCGCAGTATTAGCTGGAGCAGCACTCGCATTCATTATTACCCGTGCAATTGTAAGCCCTATCCGGAAAAGCATAGCCTTTACCAGCAGGATCGCAGCCGGCGACCTAACTGCAGAAATTGACATCCAACAGAAGGACGAAGTCGGACAGCTGGCAATGAGCATGCGGCAAATGGTATCTTCACTTACCGGGATTCTTGAAAGTGTCAAACATGCTTCCAATAACGTTGCATCCGGCAGCCAGAGCATGAGCTCCACAAGCCAGCAGATGAGCCAGGGAGCGACAGAGCAGGCTGCCTCTGCTGAAGAAGTATCTTCATCCATGGAAGAAATGGCTTCCAATATCCGTCAAAATGCTGACAACGCAATGGAAACAGATAAAATTGCGAAAACTGCAGTACAGAATGCTGAGAAAAGCGGAAGCTCTGTACACGAAACAGTAGAAGCAATGAAGAACATTGCAGACCGTATATCCATAATAGAAGAAATTGCGAGACAGACAAACATGCTCGCATTAAACGCAGCAATTGAAGCTGCCCGCGCTGGAGAACAGGGAAAAGGATTTGCTGTTGTTGCCTCCGAAGTAAAAAAACTCTCAGAACGGAGTCAAAAGGCTGCTGGTGAAATATCTGAGCTTACGAACAGCAGCGTTGCTATTGCAGAAGAGGCAGGGGTCCTTCTGGACAAAATGGTCCCCAATATACAGCGTACAGCAGAGCTTGTACAGGAGATCAGCGCTGCATCCAATGAGCAGAACTCAGGAGCAGAGCAGATTAACAAAGCAATCGTACAGCTTGACCAGGTAATTCAACAAAACGCATCTGCAAGCGAGGAAATGGCATCCATGGCTGAGGAACTTTCCGGACAATGCGATAACCTGCGTGAATCAGTTGAATATTTTAAGCTTAAAGAAAATACTGTCCGCCAAATCGAAGAACCCAAAGCACAGAGAGCACACAGTTTCACACAAAGCCAGACAGTAAAAACAACAAAGGCATCGAAAAAAGAGCCAGCTGAAGAACAGCAGAAGCCAAAACAACTGGAACCGGTCTTAGTAAACGATGACAATTACGAGGAATATTAGTTTCCTCGTTATCCACGCCTTAGCGTACTGTGCGTTGCACAGTGCGCTTTTTTTAAGCCAACAATCCAAAAATAGCATCAGCTATATTTTTCTTCAAAACTCATAAGCACATCCTCAAGCTCAGTAGACAGATAGCTTTTCGCTGTTTTCGAAATCTTTTCTGGCACACCCTTATAAAAGGCTTCTGCTATTGCACCTGCAATACAGGCTTGGGTATCGCTGTCGCCCCCAAGGGACACCGCGTTTCTCACCGCATCTTCCCAGTCAGTTGAATCCAGAAACGCAATAATTGCCTCAGGCACAGAGCCTTGGCAGGAAACATCAAAACTGTATCCAGGCCTTATTTCTGCAGTTCCGCGGTCAAGGGAATACCCGAATCTGCTCTGAACAGCGGCCCGTATCTCATCCTTGCTATTACCAGAGCGAGCAAGAAATACAGAAAGTGCAGTTGCCTGGGCGCCTTTTATTCCCTCAGGATGGTTGTGGGTAATCTCAGCGCTTTTTTTTGCCTCTTCCAGAACCTTTTCTTCTGTATTAAAGGCAAATCCTACAGGGCTTACCCGCATCGCAGACCCGTTTCCCCAGCTATTATACGGCTGCGGGTCACTACTCATTAGCCACCGCGAAAAGGAACCACCATACCCGGCATTCGGATATTTCCGCCCCCACTTGCTGATACTCTCCTTATAGGGTTTATTCTGTAAAATTGCTGCCGCAACAGCAATTGAAAGAACTGAATCGTCTGTGAATTTGCATCCCCAGGAAAATAAAGGAAAGTTCTTCTTCTTAATGGAATTCCATTCATACACTGATCCTATTATATCCCCTGCAATTGCTCCAATCATCGCTGCCTCCAATAGCATTCATCATAAATTTCGGGAATCATCTAAGCCACATCAAACACATTTTTAACAAATTAATTTATAGAGATTTATTATAATTAAAATATATACATTTTTGAAACCACCAAAAAGCTTTATGGCAGTAGAGATATATAAAATCAGTATTAATAGTGCTTTAAATAGGATTGGTTTTTTTCTATATTTTAGGTATACTTACTTACAATCTCCAGTAAAAGGGCTTTTCATGGCGCATCCGTATCGAAGATCATGGTTCTTTTTATTAAGCGCTTTCCTGCTTATCTATTCAATTATTTTATCCTGTGCCTCAGCACCGGAGACAGAAGAATCCCTCCCCTCTCAGTCCACTAGACAAGAAGAAGCTGCAAACGCAACTGAATCCGAAACTTCCGAAGAAGAGAATGCTCAGGCTGTTCAGGAAGAGCAGGAAGAGCAGGAAATTGTGGAATATCCGGGGTTCTACAGAGAGTACAGAGCCGGTGAGAGTGGCGGGATTCAAACTGCAGGTCCAGCCGGTACCTGGGAACAAATATGGGAGGGGATACCCGGAAGGAATATCTATCCTTTTGACACACTCTATCCCCCAAGGGTTGCAGCAATTGGATATGACCCGCTTCACTCTGAACGCGTTGCAGTTTCCACAGGATCCGATGTGTATTTTTCTTCAGACAGAGGCGAGAACTGGAACGAAGTTCCAATCAATTCTCCAATCCGGCGGTATGATTACATAACTTCTGTTGCAGTATCTCCCCACAATGAAAATACATATACAGTTGGAACCAGTTTTTTCGGTTTTTTTCAGACACGGGATTCCGGGGGGTCCTGGACAGATCTGTCCCTAAATGCCGAGTACATTCACCAAGGAGACGGGTTTTACGAGGAAATATCCGCGATTATTTATGATGTCCATGACCCGGACATCCTATATTTTTCTACTGGTGCAGACAGGGGATTTTATACATACAATATTGCAGCAGGCCAGCAGACCGAGCTTACATTTCCTGAAAATTCAGACGCTATTGAAGCTTTGGCATGGCACCGGATAGATGGACAGTGGAGACTTGAAGCAGCCGCGAGGAATACTATATTCAGATACAATGAAGGTGAAGACACCTGGGAATATGTTACTGACAGAGAAACAGAATCCAGCCTCACTTCAGCTGAGGAAGAACGCTTGGCTGCTGCATCAAACAGATTCGGATTATACGCATCACCACAGCAGCTTTCTCTGGAGAACAGAAATGGTTTCTTCGATTTCATGGAGGAACACGGTTTGAATATGCTCCTTATCGACGTAAAAGACGATTACGGAAGACTAACCTATGAATCTGAGATTGAGCTTGCGCATCAAATTGACGCTGTGTACCCGGTTTATGATCTTCCTGAACTAATTGAAGCCGCTCACAGCAGAGGGATCTCTGTTACAGGCAGACTTGTTACATTCAAGGACAGAAGCCTCTACTATTTTAATGATAATCAATACGCTATTTGGGACAGCCGTGATAATTTGCCGTGGGGACATACACAATCCTATATTGATGAAGATACAGGCGAACGTGTCTATTACCAGCGCGAACACTGGGTAGATCCATATGCCCAGTTCGTGTGGGACTACAACATTGCCATAGCACAAGAGCTTGAAGATATCGGTATAGACGAAGTTCAGTTTGATTACATCCGCTTTCCTTCAGATGGGGATATTCAGTATGCTGAGTATCGCCACAGACGTCAGAGAATGAACAGAGTAGACGCACTAGAATCCTTTCTACGCAAAATGCGCAGCTCAGTTTCGCTACCTATCAGCGCAGACCTCTATGGATTTAACTGCTGGGCCTTAACAAACTTTCTGGGCCAAAACATTTCCATGTTTTCCCAATATGTAGATGTCATATGCCCGATGTTCTATCCCTCCCACTTCTCTGATGCCTTCCTCGGACACATGGACTACTTTGAGCGGGCAGACTATATCTACCGCATGGGTTCAAACCGGGCTGAAAGGCTTTCCCGGGACAACACTATAATCAGGCCGTATGTTCAAGCATTTCTCCTTGGTTCAGAATGGAATTTTACCAGAGACGGCTACTGGGACTACTTATCCGGACAGCTGAGAGGTGTACAGGACTCAAGAGCAAACGGATTTACTTTGTGGAGTATGGGTAATGATTACTTCATGCTTATCAGGAGCCTTGAACCGTTCACAGAATAAAATCTCCGCTTTTCCCTATACTCACCGCATCTCTTGTTTCTATCTTTTTTCCCAGGTCTGTACAATTAATAGTCCATTTAAATGCAGTTTCCTTGAATTTTCCAGCAAATAGAGTATGTTAAAACTAACACAGCAAAATGCAAAACAAAGGATAACAGGATGGAGCTATTTATCTGCCGCCACGGAATCGCGGAAGACCATAATCCAGGAGGCGATGCTGCCAGGAGACTTACAGAAGAAGGATCCGAAAAAGTACTAAAAACCGCGGAAGCCCTGAAAGGAAGGATATCCCCGGATATTATTATTTCATCTCCCTATTTACGCGCGAAAAAAACAGCAGAATTAATTATACAAGGCATAGAGTTTAAAGGAGAATATTGGCAAAGCGGAGAGCTCTATCCCTTCAGTGATATTGATGACACACTTATAGAAGTAAATGCCTCAGACGCAGAAGCTATCTTGCTTGTTGGACATAACCCCCACCTTTCTACCCTCTGTTCTGCCCTTATCGGCGCACCTGGAGACAGAATTATTCTAAAAAAATCCGCTATAGCTAAAATCAGTTTCGATTCTCTCGCCCTGCGGGGAGCAGGCGTTCTAAAATGGCTGGTCACTGCAGGCACAGTGAAGAGCATTCTGAAATCCGGATAGAGAGACAAAGAGGAGCAGCATTATGATTAAAAGTACAGGATACATATGGTTGGCCATTTATATAGCTTCACCATTTCTTTTTTTTCTGCCAATTCTATTTTTCTCTCCAGAGTTAACAAGTACCATAATAGGACTGCTTGGAACACTCCTGGGAGTAATTAGCTTCACCTGGTTCTGCTGGCAGGTCGTGCTCAGCGCGAGACCCAAATTCATAGAGCGCACAATGGGTCTTGATACCATGTACACAATCCATGTATACATGCCGCCCATATGCATTGCGTTCGGCATAATTCACGGTATTTTCTTTACTGGCTTTAACATACTATTAGAATGGCCATACCTGCTCGGCGGGATAGCATTACTCTTATTCATTATAACAGGCTTTTTCGCTGTAATCATCCTCGCGAATACACCTGTACAGAAAGCAAAGATTGTCCAGAATCTACGATCATTTTTCAAATCTCATTTTGGCCTCGAATTTGAAAGAACACGGCTCATTCATAATTCAACAATGCTTATTCTCACAATACTGTTTATTCACGTTATTTCAGTCCCTCAAATCCGCGATTCCGCTGCACTCACTGCGGTCTTTTCAATTGAATTCAGCATTACCCTGCTTTTTTACATCTACCATAAATTCATACATACAGCAAAAGTCCGTAAACACTCATTCACTGTATCTCTCGCTGAGCAAGCAACTGAAGGAGTAACAAGAATTAGAATGGAACGGGAGCCAAGAGGTTCATGGAAGCCGGGACAATTCGGTTTCTTCACTTTCCTTTCAGACAGCGTTCCCACAGAAGAGCACCCTTTCACAATCGCAAACACAGATACACACGGCAGTTTTGTAGAAATAAATGTAAAAGCAATTGGAGACTTTACCTCGAAGCTCCCAGCTTTGAAAAAAGACGACAGAGTTTCAATAGCGAAACCATATGGCCTTTTTTCATATCAACTTCTACGAACAAAAGAATATATGGTGTGTATTGCCGGAGGAATTGGAATCACTCCAATCATCAGTATGATCCGTTCCTTGGATCAATACATGACATTCAAAAAGTGCCTCCTTATTTGGAGTGTGAAGAAAAGTCATGAACTCTATCTTAAAGAGGAGATAGATAATATGATAACAGATCATGAGTGGTTTCATTGGATACCTGTTGTCAATTTTGAACCTGAGTTTCCAGGGCACACGGAATTCCTTGGACCGAATAATATAAAAGAACTTGTTACAAAGTTTATTCCCACAAAAGCAATAATTACAAATGCAAGCTATTTTGTCTGCGGTCCGCCGGCTCTGATGAAAGTTGTAGAGGACTCACTAAAAGGATATGGAATACCAAAAGAACAGATTTTCATGGAACAGTTCAGGCTATAAAATTAATCCGCGAATAATATTACACTCTTTATGAGAATTATAACGCATGTTATCAGCAAGTTCCTCGCACATATTCATCCCCATCCCTCTATAACGATTGAATTTTGGATCAAACCATGGTTTTGTTTTTCCCATTTTACTTAAAAAACCATGAAAATTACTTGAATGAAAGGCAAACAACACTGTTACATGCTTTTGAAGATAAAAGCGTACATGGATCTTTGGTCCAAGACCTTGTGAAGACCTGACAATATTCTCAAAGATTTCCGTGCAGATTAAAAGGAGCCTCGCATTTTTTTGCTTCTGTAGATAGCTTAAGCTATGCAGATATGCTTCAAGTTCTAATAAACTCTTCATCTGCGGTTTGAGGCTCAGATTATACCGCAAAGTTTTATTCCCTCATTTGATCCGGAGAGTCGATAATAAGAAACATTTCCCGGAAGCCGGTTGAGTTAATAGCTAAATCAACAACATTGGAAGGATTCATAATATACAGCCTGAAGCCGTTTTCCTCTGCTGTTTCCATTGCCGACATAAGCACTCCAAGTCCGGCGGATGAAAGATTCACTACTTTGCTCATATCTATACAAGTATGTGTATTTTCCACCAGAGAATAGAGTTTATCCTGAAAATCGCTGTATGTATAGGAATTAACACTGCCTTCTAATGTGAGAAATGTCACTTTGCCTATCGGCGCTTCTATCTTTTTATCAATTACATCTAACTGTTCCATTTTTATATCAAATACCTAACTAATGCCTTTTTCTTTCTTACTTTTATTGTCGAACAAAAAGCTATTATCTTTATCTGTAAAATACTAGTTCTTTTGCAAAGGCTATAATAATAATAACTGACGGTAATGTATAGCCACTAGGGTAATATCATCCTGAAATTGGTTCCCCACAAATCCGGAAAAAGTACTGAACAAGGCATCAACATTTTCCTGCGCACGCTCATGGGAATGCTCCATTAAGTGTTGTACAATTCTTTTTTTCTCAAAGTATTCGCCAGTACGGGACATTGACTCCAAAATTCCGTCTGTTGTGAGAAATAGAAGATCCCCGGGATTCAGGTCAGCCTCTTTAATATCGATCATTTTTTCTACATCTTTTACAAATCCTAATATTTTTCCCTCCCCTTGGATTTCCAGAACTGTCTTATATGTTTGCGAATACATAGCAATTAGAGGAATTCCGCAGTTCACATAAGATACTGTATCATTTTCAAAGTCGAAGCGCATAAATGCACCGGCAAAAAAAGTACCCCTTGGAAGACATCTTTTTACAAAAATGTTTACTTTTCCGATCAATTCAGAAAGGGTCTTGGTTTCACGGAGGAATGTTCTAATAACAGATTTCAATATTATCATTGACATGCTTGCATTCAAGCCTTTTCCTGCCACATCGCCGACTATCAGCAGTGAGGTGTTTTCATCCTGATTTACTAAATCCACAAAATCGCCTCCGAGGCCTGCTGACATCTTTGTAACATAAGCAAAATCCGCTTTTTCGGAAAACACAGGATCAATATTCTTGCGCAAGGTGTGTATAATCTGTTCGCTGAGAAGCAGCTCCTTTTCTACAGTAATAGCTAATGACTGTTTTTCAAGGGTTCTGAGAAAATACATAATAACAAATAGCTTGGGATGGTTACGATTCAATGCTTGATAATCCCGCATCGTATATTCTTCGCCCCCTTCTTTTTCCCCTAGGGAGATAACGGCAAAAATGTGAGTTCCTTCATGAAAAAATAGGAGGGCCTCTGCCTGGAGGTCAGAAAACATTTTTTCTATTTGCTGCTGTTCCTGCGCAAGAGCGGGATTCATGGCTATTTCATTGCGGAAAATTATGTCTATCCCAGAGTTAACAAGATTTTCCAACCACCTTGCATGTCTGTCATACTGAATCTCCAAACTGCTGTAAGAATAGATAGGTACTAACTCTCCTATACTATTTTCACATATAAAGTGGACCCTTGTTGTGCGTACTGTTTTTGCAAACACGTCTCTAAGTCCATTGATAACGGTTCCTTTCCCTTCTCCAAGATCAAGCTTGTCTAAAGCAGACTCTAAACTCCTGGAGTAATCCTTTCTGTGACGCAGGATGGACTCGAACCTAGATTGGGTTTTAAAACGCAGTAGTACACCGAAACTGAACAATACAATAATAACAATGTATACCAGAAAGGGTGGTAAATTCCTGAGGAATGGGTATATAGCTAAAACACCTAAACTGAAAAGCACACTAAATACACCGGTGAGAAGAAAGAACAGGATAGTTTTATAGAGGGCAGCACTAATTTCAAACAAACGGTATGTTACGATCGCATACATAAGAGCACTGAGAAAAATAACAGAAGTAACTGCAGATGCGGGATAAAAATCGAACCGCTGTAATACTGATGGAAGCACCACGGAGATGAGGGAGCCGAGTACAATTGCACCGGCTGTGCCAAGCACAATAATATAGCTCTGGAGCCGGAATATCTTGTTATGAAGTCTACTACTGCGTATCATGAATATTATTATAGCAGCAATAGAGATTATCAAAATGGAAATATAGAAGTATTTATATGCCGGACCTTCAATCCGAAAAAACACACCGTTGCGGAGCACTATCTCCTGAACATACCAGGGTGTACGAAAGATGATATAACTGACTATCAAGAGAAAAAGTGCAAGAATGATGTTAACAAAATGCAGCTTCTTTTTATACGGAAACGATAGAGAAAGCCGAAACATGGACAAAAAAGCCAGCATTTGAGAAACTGCAGCAATTTTAACAAAAACAAGAGAAGCCTGAAAATATCCAGAGTTTCCAAAATCGAAGGCAATACCAATGTTCAACGCAATTCCGCTAGCCCCAAGTCCAAACAAAAAGATAATCCAGGAATTTATATTCCCCGGGGCTTTCAAAAGTATATAAAGCACAGAGAAAAGCATGATCGGAGCAGCGATATAGTTTAATAATGTAATCCCCATACTAGCGCTCCTCAACCCGTGCAATCATCACTGTCAGGTCATCCCGTATTTCAGAGTTGTCTGCAAACTCAGTCACAAGCGAATACATTTCCTGGGTGAATTTTTGCGGATATTCTCCACCAAGCCTTCTCAGTGAATCGTAAAAGATTTCCTGGTCTCCAAGCATTTTCTCCTGCTCATCCTCGACTTCTGTAATCCCATCTGAAGCAATTATCATTGTGTCTCCATGTTTCAGGTCCATCTCTCCTTCAGGGAAATCATCCAAATCTAGGAGGCCAATTAGCGGACACGTTGTTTCCATACGCCTGAGCGATTTGTCTTGAGAAACAATAAGGATATCCGGCATTGCAGCATTTATATACTGTAAACGCAAAGTCTCATGGTCGAGCAGACCAAGAAACACAGCAGTAAACTTTGCTTCAAAGCCCATATTTTTAATTGCTTCATCAATAGCGGAAATTACCTTCTGAAGATCTTCTTTATCATCCACTACCTTAATCGTATTTACGATAATACCCATAATCAAAGCAGCAGACAGACCTTTACCTGAAACATCACCGAGAATTAAGAGTGTCTTAGTTAAGGAAATGGGAATAATATCATAATAGTCTCCGGAAACATTTACCAAAGGCTGAAAAAAAACACTCACCCTCAAACCGGGAATTCTCGGTATTTGGGCAGGAAGGAAGGAGCGCTGGGTCTGGCCAAGGAGTTCCCATTCTTTGGAGACTGCTGTCAAAGCAAACATCCGTTCAATTGTATCCATACGTGCCCTATAGTGAGTCATCTCTGTATAAAGCTCAGTAAAAACTGCAGGATCAAATACCTTTAAATATGCTGAATACATGATAAACAAAGTACCAGGCAGAACAAGCATAACAGCATGAGCAGAATGGGGACGGTCAATTCTCCGGTTTTTCTTATTTAGCCAGTATACATTATTAGGGAGTTTTCCAAAATCCATTAACAGGCGTACTGTTTGCGGACTGGCTTCATGTTTACCTGGGCTATTATAAATTATTGAATTATTTTCAGTATCGATCCAGAGAACTGAAAAATCAGATTGTTCCTCAAGGTTTTCTTTTATCAACTGTACGAGATTATTGATAGAAAAAGAAACCCTGACTTTTTCAGCAAAGTCCCAAATGCGTTTATTAAATACAGACAAGAAGACTTTCTGAAAAAGAATATCCTCTATTTTTCTGCGGAATATTGGATAAAACACTGATAAAGTGAAGAAGATGATGGAAACGGTTGCTATTGCCGCTTCATAGGAAAGCTCGTCATAGAGAATGACAAATAACCAAGCAAAAATAGCACCACAGGCAATTAGCAACACAGTATTTGCGGCGGCTCTTACTTTGCTGAACATTCTCTGTCCCATCCTTTCAGTAGCGTTATTATAAACGATTTCCCCGCTATAATATCAGATTTTTTTTCATTCTCTGTCAAATTACACGAAAAGAACCTGCTAATCAAACGAGAATGCATTAAGAGCATAAACAAGAGAGTATGCTGAACAATATTCGGAAATAGAACAGGTTTTTAGGATACTCGGCTATCCAAGGGGCAACCAAAAAATCAGGAATAAAATCCGATTTTATCAGTCTGACTAAGCTTGACTGAATACATTGACTCATCAGCTTTCTGAAGAAGCCCTTCAATCGTACAATCTGAGTCAGGATACATACACACGCCAATACTTACACCGAGCTGAAATTTCTGTTGGTTAACCTTAAAAGGCTGACTTAAACTCTCTTTCAGTTTGTTTGCTACTAGCTCAACACTCTGCCGGTCTTCTATGCCTTGGGTCACAACAACAAATTCGTCTCCCCCTACTCTGGCAAGCAAATCTGACTTCCTAATAACAGAGTGCATTCTCAAAGCTGCCTCACGGAGGACTTCGTCCCCTGCCTCATGGCCAAAAGTATCATTAACAGGCTTGAAGTTGTCCAGATCTAAAAACATTACAGCAAGCTTTGATTTATGGCGGTCAGCCAGAAAAACTGCATTTTCTAGGATTTCCTTAAGGAGTCTTCTATTCGGCAACCCGGTAAGATTATCATGCTTTGCCATGTGGGCAATTTGTTTATATGCCTTCTCAAGCTCTGCTTTTTCCTGGAGCACAATCTGGTTTAGCTCATGCACCTCACTGTGAGTGCGGGAATTTTCCAAAGCAATTGCAAAATACGAGGCTAGCGCACGAAGGAGATAGAGGTGGTTGTCTGTATACGCATCTTCTATAAAACTCTGGACTGTAAGCACACCTATTGTTGTATCCTGATACTCTAGGGGAATGTAGATAAGCGATTCTGCGTCCCTGCCTTTCTCCATGCGCTTTGCAACATACTGCTTATAATTTTTCTCAACATTATTCAGAAATATCTCTTTTTCATTCCGTATAGCCCATGCTGCAAAGCTGTCTTTCGAGCTCCCCCTCCTGGTGAACGGCTGAATGCGCTCTCCATTCTCAATAAAAAACTCATAAGAAATTAAATCTTCCTGTTTATGGTAAAGCGCGATTCCGAAGACATCAGCACTAATCAGTTTATTCACATTATTGTAGATTCTTTGCATCACTTCTTCCATATTGATCGATGCTGTAATATCTTTTACAATCTCGCTGATAATGAGTATCCGGTTATACGATTCAGTCAGTTCTTCTGATCGCTGGGTCAGTTCCTTTGTCTGCTTTTTGTATTTTTCTGTCTCTGCCTTTGATTCCTCAATTTTCTTATCTACACTGATACTTCGAAAAGCCCGGTCTATTTCTTCAGATACAGCTGTCCGTTCCAGCTCATGAAATTGTTTATAATAAAAGAGAGCTTTTTCATACTCACCTAATGCTTCGTAGATATCAGCAATGGTCCTGGAGAGCCTCTTATTTTGAAAAACAAGTTTTTTCTCTTCACTTAAGAGAAGGGCATCTTGAAGCATAACAAGACTAGACTGGTATTCTTCTTTAGCAAACAATACCTTTGCTAAATGGTGCATTCCCTCTACAATACCGTCTAAAAATCCGATTGCCTCTGCAATCTCAATGCTTTCATTATGCAGACTCTGTGCAGCAGCATTATCACCCTGTGCCTGTTTAATAAGACCAAGAATAGTCTTTGCTTTTGCAAGGTTTATTTTATCTGCAGCCTCTTCCTGCATTTCCAGGGCCTCATCTATAAAGGACGCGGCATTTTTATAGGCACCGAGCTGATAGTACCCAAGAGCCAGGTTAACCAACACGACTCCCAAACCTTCATAGTCTTTTATTTCTTCAGCCTTGCTCTTTGCAGAAGAAAGGTATTCCAAGGCTTCGGTATAGCGTTCTAAGTCAAGACATAACTCTCCAATATTATTCAGAGAGGAAACCTCCCGCTTTACAAACCCCTTTTTCTCACTTACTTCAAGGCTTTGGGCATAATAATCCAAAGAATCGCTGTATTGAGACGACCGGTGCTTCAGTACTCCCAGAGCATTTAATACAGTAGCAACACCCTCTATATCCTCCAGCGTAATAAATAATTTTCTGGCTTTTTCCAATGCGGCCATTGATTCTTCAAAATTCGATAAAAACAGATGGGACCATCCAATATTTAAAAATGCATCCGCAGTGTATCTCTCATCATCAGTATCCAAAGAACGCTCTAAGGCTTTGCTGCTCAGGTCTAGCGCCTTTCTCGGTTCCCCGAGCATTATGTTCCATGAGTCATCCAAGAGTTGTTCTATATTGTTTTTTTGGTTTTCAGACATTTCCTATCCGTTTGTAACACTCATTGTGTTAATGATCCTTAATTTAAGATACATGAAATACCAGTCAAATGGCAACTCATTTTCACTATCTGTCTATTGCTGCAGGATCACCGAGTTTCATATATGAGAAGAAGATGCTATAATACAGCATATATCTAGCGAAAAAGAGAATACTATGAGAAAGACAAAACTGTATCTGTTATTACTGCTTATCACCTTCCTTATAATGTGTGGAAAAGGGGAGGAATCCCCTGAGACACCGGAAGATCAAGAGGACTTATACCTTCGAATAATCCAAGATGCACCGATGTACCAGGAGCCGGACACCGACTCAGAGGTAAGCGGCATTTTCGAGGCAGGCACTCAGGTGTATTCTTTCGAACACCGCTCCGGAGGCAATGGAATGACGTGGTACCATTGTGAAGCACCCGATGGGTCAAACCTATGGGTACAGGAAAGATATGTCAACATTCTTGGGTCTTCACCCCAAATTGGTAATGGGGACCCGGAAGCTCAAGCCCAAACACCTGAGCTTTATGAAGAGCTTCAGGTTCTGGAAGAGATAGAGGCGGAAGAAATCACTGGACACGATAGGCCGCAAGCAAGAATTGACGCCTACATAGAAGAAAACATCGGATACCCTGAGCGGGAAAATATCCTCGAGCTGGTCTTTTCTGAATTCGGAGAAGCCCAAGAGCGGACAGAGGAGACTGTGCAAAACCGCCACTATCCGGATGTAGAGGATAAACTGATAACACTGGAATATTCCTGGGGTTCTCTGGAGTTCTATCAAGCAACAATGTCTGAGCGCACAATGATCATGACCGCAAGAATTACTGAGCCTGTTTTTGAGATGCTGTGGAACCTGAATGTTGAAGCAGAAGGGAATTATCTATACACCCTCTTCGGCCGCGGCCGTACAGAGAATCGGGAAATTACCTATACCCACAGTATTTCTCCGGTAAGTGTTACATTCTCACTAGATAATGCGCTTCAGATAGAGGCAATCGAGTTTAACTGGTCATTTCCGTGATTAAATATCTAAAAAAATAGTTCATCCTGATGAGAACTCGCAATAACCAAGCTGCTATGGGTTATTACTGTTTCCCGGATGTGTCAATTCATTTATCTTGTCCCGCAACTGGGCTGCAAGCTCATAGTCCTCACGCTGAACAGCTTCATTCAGCTCTTCCTGCAATGCCTGCTTTGCTCCATCGTCATCATTTTCCAATTCAGCCAATGCTGACTTAAGCTGATTAATTGATCTATGCTGTTCAAGTTGAAAAGAAGGGGAATCTACTTTCGCAAGTCCCTCAATTTCTGTGACTGCCGAATTGATGACTTCTCGCGCAACAGATACCAATCCGCTTGAAACTGCAAGCATTGCCCGAGAAAGGGCATTAATTCTGAGCATGTACGGTCTGTACTGTAATACCAGATTTCGCTTGTAGTCATCATCAACATATTTTTCCACAATATCCGCAACTTCCAGATTATGCTCAGTATCATTTGCTGTACGCTGATACTGGTTTATCTGAAAGAGCACAAGATACCGGTAATAGAAGAGAAGCGCTTCCTGCTCAAGGAGAGCAAACTCTTCATCGCTCAATAGGAAATCCTTATCTGAGCCGTGTTTTTCTGTATACTTCTCGATCCTGGATTTTATCTCTTCAAGCACAGTATCCCTTCCAAAAGGACGCTCATTGTCCGGCCTGCCTTCAAGCTCATACTGTTCTACCCCAAGGGGTAGACGTACCTGAAGCACTTCCCTGCCGCTATTAAGACTGATAATCCGTGCAGGATGTTCAGGATCATATTCCCAATCGCGTAAAAACCTCCATAAATCCTGATCCATAGTAGTACCGCTCCTTGTATTAAATATACTAACAGAACCGTGAATTTAAAACAGGGGTATACCTGAATATAAAGATATACCCCTGTCTGACTTATACGATGTTCTGTTATTTTTTCAGATAATAGACCCGTGCTTCATAAGGCTCTAAACTAACGTTCTGTTCCTCACCGGATCGGTCATAATTAGAAAGAAGCAATTCTGCGCTTTGAAAAGGGTCCGGCAGCTTATACGACTCATTTTCGGCTGAATAGTTTAATACAACAAGGAGCTTCTCCCCTGTTTCTGCCAATGTTCGAATATACACATAAAGCCTGGGATGCTCTTCCTCTAGTAGTTCATATCTGCCGTATACAATAACCGGATAGTTCTTTCTCAGCTGGATTAATTTTCGATAATAATGGAAAATAGAATCCGGATCTTTGTAATCTGATTCAACATTTATTTCAGCCCTATTTGGATTGATGTCTATCCACGGTTTTCCTGTTGTAAACCCGGCATTTTTTTCTGAAGTCCACTGCATTGGTGTCCTTGAATTATCGCGGCTCTTTTTTTGCAGTTTAGCTATAGTCTCTTCCTTTGAAAGGCCATGGCGCTCTTGAAATATCTTATACATATTCAGACTCTCTACATCTCTATATTGGCTAATGTCATCAAAATACGCATTCGTCATTCCAATTTCTTCACCTTGATACACAAAAGGGGTGCCTTCTAGGGTATGCATGAGCGTTGCAAGCAGTTTTGCGCTCTCTTTTCTATATGTTTTATCATCTCCAAATTGAGAGAGCATTCTCGGCTGATCGTGATTATTCATATACCAGGTATTCCAGCCTTTTCCATGGAGCCCATCTTCCCAGCGGGTAATGAGGCGCTTCATGTCCGGCAGCGTATATGGCTGAACCCACCACTTTCCATCAGCACCTGCATCAATCTCTACTAGTTCGAAATGGATGACCATGTCCAGTTCATTCCTTTTTTGGTCAGTATACAAAGATGCCTGCTCCACAGTAGTACCAGGACATTCTCCAAGAGCCATAACATCGTACTTACTCAGCACTTCTGTATTCATTTCCCGGAGATAATCGTGTACCTTTGGGCCGTCTACAATGTAGTTTTCCGGAGGATATATTTTCCCGGGCTCCCCGGGTATATCAGGAAAACCTGGTTCTTTGGATATATGGTTAATTACGTCCATCCGGAAACCGTCAATCCCTTTATCCAGCCAGAACCGCATAATATCCCATATTTCTGAACGGACATTCGGGTTTTCCCAATTTAGGTCTACCTGTTTTTTTGAAAAATGATGGAAATAGTACTCTCCTGTCTTTTCATCATACTCCCATGCCGGTCCGCCGAAGCAGGACTCCCAATTGCTTGGCTCGCTTCCATCCGGTTTCGGGGGTTTCCAAAAATAGAAGTCTCTATAGGAATTATCTTTCGATTTTCTGGATTCAATGAACCAAGGGTGTTCATCTGATGAGTGGTTTACTACCAGATCCATAACAAGCTTCATGCCCCTGGAATGGCTTTCATTAAGAAGATTTTCCCAGTCAGCCATTGTTCCGAATTCTTCCATTATATTCAGGTAATCCGATATGTCGTACCCATTGTCATCGTTTGGAGAAGGATAAACAGGGCCTAACCAAAGGACATCGATACCAAGCTTTTCTAAATGGTCCAGCCTTGAAATAATTCCAGGTATATCCCCTACTCCATCTCCGTTACTATCTTGAAAGCTCCTTGGATATACCTGATAAATAACAGCTTCTTTCCACCATTTCTTTTCCATTGAACTACTCCTTAATTATTATGATGGGATTCTCCGAACCGGTTTTTCGTGAGGACAACCTACGATAAAAGAGTATTTTAGTAAACTCCCTGGCTGTTTAAAAACTCACCTAATGGTTTATCTGACTGGAGAATATGGGTATCAAACCAATGACAAATATATCTGTGCATATGAGGGGTTAATCTGCAGTTTCCGCTGATGAAACAGTTTTTAAAATATTCAAGGTTCCGTAAAAATAGCGCATGAAGCAGCTCATGAAATGCCTCGTCAGGGTAATTCATGGAAGCCATCCACTCCTGCTCTTTTGCAAAGTGGGAAGCAAAGGCATCATACATCTCTTCCATAAATTCTTCAAGTAAGCTGGGATCTGACTCATTTTTTATTGCAAAATTCATGTCATTTATTAACCTCATTAAATGCTTATGCTGTTCATTTATTTCAGACACCCCTACACTATAATCCAGCTTCCACTCAATAATTGCCATATGATTCTTCTCCGCCTTTTTAGTTAATATATATATTTTCGTCAAAAAAGACCAATTGATAAATGGTATTATCACTCTTCTCTCTAGGAAGGGTCCACTGTACAGGCTCCCCTAGCATAAATAGAAAGATCGATTATGCCATCTTGAATACCCACCCCTTCGTTCGCAAGCAGGGCTTCCTGCAATTCCTTCCCCTGTTCTGGCTTTAAAGAGATTTTCCCTTTGGAATTTACAACCCTATGCCAGGGAAGATGATACTTCTTTGAAGAACTGCTCAACAAACGGGCTACTTGCCTAGAGCCTTGAGGATTTCCTGCAGCCTCAGCTATGCTTCCATAAGTCATAACTTTTCCAGTGGGGATCGTTTGTATCACTTGGATGCACCGTTTAGAGAATAGTTTCATACTATCTTTTATAATACCGCATAAACTGGAAAAAATCAGGCAAATTACACCGGTTAACAGCAGTCAGATACAGCCTTTTCATTTGACTGGATCAGCTTGGCAATCTATACTTTGAAATGTGAATCTTGAGAAAAGGATTAGAGTATGAATCAAAATCAGTCCAGACGGCCAATAGAAGCAGATGTTGCCATTATTGGAGCAGGCGTTTCAGGCGCTGCAATTGCGAGACAGCTTTCCAGATACAAGCTGGATGTTGTCTTACTAGAAAAAGAAATAGATGTTTCTTTTGGAACATCAAAGGCAAATTCCGGAATCATCCACGGAGGGTTTCATCATCCCCCGGGAAAATTAAAGACCGCCTTAGAAGTTCAGGGCAATATTATGTTTGACCAGCTCCAGAGGGAGCTTGACTTCCCCTTTAAACGATGCGGTATCATTGTTGCCGCGTTTAATGAAGAGGAAATGAAGACAATCCAGCGTCTTTACTCCCAAGGAATTGAAAACGGCTCAATCGGGATTGAAATGTGCTCCAGAGACCGAATTCTCGACCTTGAACCAAAGCTGTCTAAAGACGTTGCTGGAGGGCTTTTCGCTCCAAGCGGCGGAATAATTGAGCCGTACCGTTTTGTCTACTCCCTTGTGGAATCCGCAATTCATAACGGCGTACAACTGGTAACAAACTTTGAAGTCGCAGAAGCAAACCACGAGAAAAATGAATATATTATAAAGTCCTCCCATGGAGAAGAAGTTCACGCAACCTATGTTATAAATGCTGCTGGTTTATTTGCTGATGAAATTTCAAAGATATTCGGAGCTGAGGAATTCACTATAACGCCTAGAAAAGGAGAATATTATCTATTAGACAGGGCATCGAAAGCCTGTCCTTCCAGGATAATATTCCCAACTCCAAGCCGTGTTTCAAAAGGCCAGCTAATTATTCCAACAGTGGAAGGTACAGTCCTTATAGGGCCCACAGCAGATGAAGTTGAAAGCAAAATAAATGTGGACACAGAAGAATCAAATCTGAAGATGATCCTGCACAATGCCCAGCGGATTATACAGGAAGTATCACCGCGGGATATTATCACTGCATTCGCAGGTCTCAGACCGGCCCTTGACTCAGGCGACTTTTTTATTGATATCTCCCATAAGGCTCCTCATTTTATACAGGTCTCAGGCATTCAGTCTCCAGGACTAACTGCAGCACCTGCAATAGGAGATTATGTAAAGGACCTCCTGAAAAAATCCGGCTGTATTCTGACTGAAAAGAACAATTTTGATCCTTTTGTTGAAAAAGTGCCAAGAATCAAAGACGCGGATCCAATGGAAGCGGATGAACTGATAAAAAACGATCCTTTATACGGAGAAATAGTCTGCAGATGTGAAATGATATCAGAAGCGGAAATAGTCCACGCAGTAAAGCGTGGACATATTACATTAGACGGAGTCAAGTTTTTCACCAGGGCACAAATGGGACGATGCCAAGGCGGGTTCTGTACTCATAAAATCCTTCAGATAATACAACGAGAAACCGGCCTTCCCCTTGAAGAAATAACAAAACGGGGAAGAGAAAGTTATGTTGTAAAAAAACGAGTCGGTGACTACAAGATTGACAGCTACCAGGAGGCAAAATAATGAAAGAAAAAAAATATGATGCCCTAATAGTCGGCGGAGGCTCCGCTGGAATGGCGGCTGCCTCAGAAATCGCAAAAGCCGGATACACAGTAGCAATTGTAGAAAAAGAAAGCGCCCTTGGAGGGATCCTGAACCAATGCATCCACAACGGATTCGGACTTCAGTATTTCAAAGAGGAGCTTACAGGACCTGAATTTGCTGAGCGCTTTGTGAATATTGTCCAGGACATGCCGATCGACATTTTTACAGAAACCACAATTATGCAGGTTGAAGATGAAGAAGGTTTTGAAAAGACAGTCTACGGCTATTCAGCAAAGCACGGATTTCTACAATTCACCACAAAAAGTGTTGTGCTTGCTATGGGCTGTAGAGAAAGAAACCGCGGCAATATCGGCACACCGGGTTCAAGACCTTCCGGTGTCTACACCGCTGGACTTGCCCAACGTCTTGTTAACATGGACGGCTACATTCCAGGCAAGGAAGTTGTGATAGTAGGCTCAGGAGACATCGGTCTGATTATGGCAAGAAGAATGACCTGGGTAGGAAGCAATGTAAAAGCAGTTATCGAAATCCAACCCAATCCTGCTGGTCTGACAAGAAACATTGTGCAGTGCCTCAATGATTTTAACATTCCACTCTATCTTTCCCATGTGGTCTCAGAGATTCACGGGAACCAAAGAGTAGAATCTGTAGTTGTAACTCCACTTGAAAACGGTATTGCTGACCATGAAAACAGTTTTACCATTGACTGCGATACAGTACTCCTTTCTGTCGGTCTTGTACCGGACAATGAAGTGACAAAGAAATTCGGTGCAGAGATAAGCCCTGTAACAAACGGCGCGATTGTGGACTCACGATTAATGACAACAGTACCAGGGGTTTTTTCATGCGGAAACGTGCTTCATGTACATGACCTGGTGGATTATGTAACAGAGGAGTCAATCAGGTGCGGTTCCTGCGTTGTAAAATACCTTCAAAAAGACCAGCCGAAGCAGCAGTTCCGTACAACCCCAGGTCCGAATGTCCGCTATGTAGTACCAAATCAATACAACCCTGAAGAAGAGAATAAATTCTTCTTCCGTCCGCTCATTGTGAAAAACAAAGCTACTGTACAGGTAAAGCTTGACGGAAAGGTTATCAAGGAAAAGCGGGTTTCTCATATTCAGCCCTCAGAAATGGTTGAACTTACATTAAAGCCAGACCTGTTTGAAGAGATGACTAGTCTTCAGGACAACAAGCTCGAAATTGGGATAATATAGGAGGAAGTGATGAAAAAAGAGATGATTTGCATATCCTGCCCAATCGGCTGCCACTTAACAGCAGAATGGACAAATGAAGATGATATTTCGATTTCAGGAAACCGCTGTAAGCGCGGAATAATCTATGGAACTGAGGAAATTCGTGCGCCTAAGCGTGTTGTAACCGCAACTATTGCAGTGAACTCAGAAATACTTCCAAGGGTCCCGGTAAAAACAGATTCCGCTCTCCTGAAAGAATTAATTGATCCCCTTATGAATACGCTTTATACCATGAAGCTGGAAGTACCAGTAAAAATGGGTGATGTTTTAATTGAGGACATTGAAGGAAGCGGTGTGAACCTTGTAGCAACACGGAGTGTTACAGGATAGAGTGTTTCAGAAAAAATACGGTCCTCGATACTATTTTGCTCGAAGAACAAAATAGTATCGAGATGCGAGTTAAATGATAGTGCTACCCCGCTCATCGAGTGTTTTTCCTCAGCAACAAAGCAGAATTACTCAGGAAGAAAAAAACAATCTAACTACAATATTAATTTGCCTTTTTGTGTATTTATACATTAGTTTCTGTATATGGCAGATAATTTTCAAGACAGGACAGATGCAGGAAAACAGCTTGCAAATGTGTTAAAATTAAAACACTTTATAAACCCTTTAGTACTAGCAATACCAAGGGGCGGGGTTCCGGTTGCTGCAGAAATTGTGCGGCAATTAAAGTGGGACTTTGAGCTGCTTATTATCAGAAAGCTACCCCTGCCCTATAACCCGGAGTCCGGTTTCGGCGCGATTGCTGAAGATGGAAGCACCTTTGTTCATCCCTTTGCTAAGCGGAAAATCGGGGAAGAATCCAGGAAGCAGATTGTGAAGGAACAGAAACAGGAAGTAAAGCGCAGGGTAAAGGTACTTAGGAATAACCGTAAACTACCTACTATTTCCGAGCGTACAGTTATTCTTGTGGATGACGGACTTGCTATGGGGTCAACTATGAGGGCCGCAATCAAATGCTGCAGAAGTGAAAAGGCAAAGAAAATTATAGCTGCAGTTCCTGTGGCAGGACCCAGAGCTATGGAAGCAGTAAAGCCACTGGTGGATGAAGTAATCGCCTTAAAAAAACCTAAGAATTTTCATGCAGTAGCACAGGTATATGACAAGTGGTATGACCTTGATGACAAGGAAGTGCAGGGAATTATGGAAGAGTTCAGGGCAACATAGGAAGTGTATTTACCCCATGGCCCTGGTTTGTCTCTTTCGCTTTGTTCATATTGTATATTTTATGTTCCGGATATTGTGTCATTATGTACCACTACCGCTCCATCGCTATAAGCTGTGTTGTCATCTATTAACACATAGAATGGCTCACCATCTTCTCCGTCAAGACCGTCTTCGCCAGCAGGACCGGCTGGTCCCCTTGACCCTGCAGGTAATCGCAGCTTGTAAAAACCATTATTAGCAAACTAAGAAGTATCAATACTTTTTTCATACTATCCTCCTATTTTTATTACATTACTGTTTTTATCATATTTAAAGCATAGATTAGCACTTTCTTTTTTTTATAAAAAAAATTACGTGACGTTTTACACTTTTTCTTTATACTATGTATAAATAGCTATTTTGATAATAATCGCATCCTTAACTTTTATTATCTCATTATTGTTGGGTTATCTAGTGCTCCTCAGTGGCCCTGAATCACCTATAAAACCGTTTATTTTTCGGAATGGTTATTTCTATCGCTATGTGGTCGATTATTTCCGTATCCTGCTATGCTGTTGAATCAATGCCAATACTCCAAATCCTCTTTAAGGGCATGGTAATTTGAACAGGGATTTATTGTGTTTTTCTTCTACACTTTAGTACTGAACTTACCGGTATCCATATTATCCCAAAACCGTTTCCTGCTATTACATTCTACATTCCTATAATGATCCTTTCTGTTTTTATTGTTTTTAATACCCATTACTTAGTTTATTTTCTCCCAAGGACTGACTAACCAGGAAATTGCAGATGCCCTGTTTATTTCAGAACGCACTGTAAAATCCCATGTCTCAAATATTTTTTCAAAAATGGATGTGAATAACCGGACCCATGCTGTATCCCTTCACGGCGAGTTGGAAGATTCAAGCAACTATGATTGCTGCACCTTGCAATTTACTACTGCTACCGAACTTGACCGCTTATCTGAAGGTCTAATAGATCAACATAAGAATGAAAGATATAATTACAATTACAGCACACAGTGTAAACAACTTCATCGTGTATTGCTTCATCTATCCTGCTTTGTTTAACCTGCCTGGAAAGTACATATGTTCCGCAATGTGGACAATATAAATTCATAGATAACTCCTTGTATACTATATTGTCGGAAATGCCTGTGAGGAATTAACAGTTTTACACGAAGTACAGACAGGAAGAGTGTTTTCTTTTTACACAATGAGATAATATGATATACTTTCCTTATGAATTCAAACCTAATAGCCTATTTTTCTGCCTATGGACATACTCGGATAGCAGCAGAGACTGTTGCAGAACAATTGGAAAAAAACGGCTTTTCCGCTTGTACTATAAAAATACCTGATCCTGTTTTAGAAAAGGCTGATGAGTTCAACCACATCTTCTTTCTTACACCTGTCTACCATAAAAATGTTCCGCAGATATGGGATAAGGTTCTAACACTGCTGCCTGAAGCAAATAATACTGCTGTTTTTTTATGTATTATGCAGGGGAAAGACAAAAAAGCTGCTTTACCTGCTGAAGTTCTTTTTAAATGCATACTCCACCCAAAAGGATACAAGGTCCTTGATACCACAGCCCTGCCTTCCCCTGAAATGACGGAAGAAAAAAACATTCGGGAGTTTACTACACAGAGACAAGGTTTCACTCCCCCAGTAAAACTAAAAGAATGGACCGAGAATATCAGCAGCAGAATTAGATCCGGAAAAATTGACCGCTCTTTGTACGATATGAACGCTAATATTCCCAAAGAGCCGCTTCTTTCAAAGCTCGCACGAAGAATCGCATTCATCTCTGCAAAAACACCACAAGTGAGTCCTGATAAATGCAAGCTCTGCGGAATATGCCAAGCCCAATGCCCAATAGCTGCAATTGCCATTGATACAAAAGTACACATTGGATCAGAATGTATAAAATGCTATGTATGCAAAGCAGTCTGCCCTGAACACGCTATTTTATAGTATTTTAATACATTGATAGTCTGTGAAAAGAAGGGAAGTGTCATGCATTTTCATGCATGACACTTCAGATAAAGAACTGGGGGTAGAAAATAAAACCAGAGAGTTCTTAGGATTATATTGAAATTTATGACAACTATGTAAACGTTTTTAGTTTGTTTTTTTATTCTCATGCCTTTACCTCCAACGAGGAAGACTGACGTAATACGAGCCTTGAATGCAAGGTTATATGTTCAATCTTTTTCGTGGGATTTTCAATCCTTTGTGAAAGTATGTCTACTGCTCTATGCCCTAACTCACTAATTGGTTGAGCGACTGAAGACAAAGACGGCCGATGTACACGGGAAAGATAGGTATTATCAAAACCAACAACACAATATTCTTCAGGTATATGGTATCCAATATCTGTAATTACATCTATCACAGTCAAAGCAACAATATCGTTTAGAGCAAAAACACCAACTTGCTTTTTTGCATAATCAAGAAATTGCTTTTTTACTTGATCATAAATTGATGACAAATCCTGGCTTGAGTAACACACCTCTATAACATCAATATCTTCATTTGCAAGCCCCATCTGAATAGCCTGATTATAAAAACCTATATACTTTTTATCAGTTTTAGCACCAATATAGACAATTTTAGAATATCCATTGGAAATTAGATGTGCTGCCACATCAGCACCAGCTTTCAAGTGGTCAATTGAAATGGAATCAAATTTATCATGCTCCTGTGTAATAACAACTGTTGGAATTTTAGCCCTGCTAATAATCCGCATTGTAACAGATTCCTTCTTACAAGGGACTATCATGATACCATCAATCTGCCTGCGAAGAACAGAGTCAACCTGCCGGCGTTCAAGCTCTGCATCAGTATCTGTATTATACAGTACAATACTCAACCCTATCTTGAATGCCTCCATTTGAACTGAGCGTACTATCTCACCAAAAAAAGGATTAGACACATCAGTTATTATAACTCCAATCATATACGACCGTTTACTTATGAGAGATTGAGCAACCTGATTTGGCTGGTATCCCAACTTTACAATCCATTCGTTCACCAAACGTCTTTTTTCCTCTGACACCCAGCCTTTTCCATTTAATACTCGGGATACTGTTGCTGGCGAAACTCCTGCCCTTTTTGCGACATCTTTAATAGTAACCATAATCTTCTGAATCCATACCTGTTTTTATTTGCTATACTATCACGATTATATAGCTTTTATTCTTTCCAGGGCCACAGAATATTCCGTATAGTACAATGATTCAGCTCTTCAAGTACATCTGGAAAAAGGGCGGTCCATGGAATTTGACTATTTGTTTTGTGCTCCTGACGGGTTATATATTTTTGTTTTCTCCTCAAGAACTCTAAGGTATTATGGTGTAGAATACAAATTGAAGCAATACCAGGGAAAATCAAACCAGTTAATAATGATAGTGTCAATATTACTAAAATCAGTATTGCAATAATTATACTTATTGAAGGCTCTTTAAAAAACAAGATAATAGAGTGTATGCCTGCTTTTTTACAGCTGTAATCCAAACGGTAACAGTAAGCGTAGTAATACTGTAGTCCGAATAGAAACAATACTGACACACACAAAACCAGTACAAGAAAAGGCAGTCCAAGTATGCCTAAAGCAGAAGAATAAAAGCTAACAGCAATGGTAAAAGAAAGTATGCAAAGAAATACTAAGCCTCCAAAGGTAAACCCGGAATACAATGACTTGTATATAATTTTTTTTATATTAATTGAGGTATTCTTCCTTTTAACATACTCTCCCATAAGGTTATATGCGAATCCTAAATATATATTGATAATTTGAGTCATAATCAGGAACCCGCTAAGCTGAGAAACTATGTGAAAACTCAGCACACGAGGGATAAATAGCCCCACCAGTACAAAACATATGAAACCAATATTTAATATAACAATCGGGATCAGATTTTCATAAATATCTAATATAGTCTTTTTTATTAGAATCCGCATCATCTACAATCACTCCCTTTATTCCTTAAAATAAATCTGTCCGAACTACTCTTTCACTGAGCCGGTAACAAGACCTCGGATGAAAAACTTTTGCAAGGTAAAGAATACAATCAACGGCAAAATCATACTTATAAAAGCTGCTGCCGTAAGGAGCTGCCAATCCTGCCCATACTGGCCAACCATATTCAAGAGTCTTTGGGTGAGAACTTCCATTGCTCCACCAGTGCCGCTAAGAAAAACTAGTGCTAATAACAAATCATTCCAAACCCAAAGGAATTGGAATATTGCAAATGCAGCTAATGCTGGAACAGATAAAGGTACGATCAATCGAAAGAAAATGGTAAAATGGCTTGCTCCATCAAGTTTTCCAGACTCAATAATACTCTTTGGTATAGTACTGATAAAATTAAATAATAAGTAGGTAGCAAGAGGAAGCGCGAATCCCGTATGCGCAAACCATATTGCAAGATAAGAACCAGTTATCTGCAGCTGCTGAAAATCTCGGAGAATCGGAATAAGTGATATTTGCAAAGGAAAAACCAAACAACCGATTATAGCCGCAAAAAAGAATTTCCTGCCTGGAAACCGCAACCAAGCAATGCCGTATGCGGCAAGCGCTGCAATTAATATTGGAATAATTACAGCAGGTATTGTTACAGTCAGTGAATTTAGAAACGCAGTAGAAATATTTATACTACTTGCTGTTACCACATTTCCTGCGGAGTCAGAGTATTCACCAAAAATGACTGCCTGATAATTGTCCAGACTAAAACTTCCTAAATCAGCGAAAGCAGTCCACCACCCTGAATTATGAATAGCTTCAGGAGTTCGAAAAGATGTGACCAATAATCCAAGAGTTGGAACAGTCCATACTATTGCAATAATAACTAAAATTGTATTAATAACTATCTTTCTATATAATCGTTCTCCGGTTAGGGTCTTTTTTCTTTTAAACATAATTATTTTTCCTTCCATATTGTTGAATGCTTTAGGTTGTATACAATTGCAGGTACTACTGCTAAAAAGATTATTATCGCAATTGCGGATCCCCGGCCATAGTGGAAGAACTTAAACATTTGTTTATATTGCTGAGAGGCTAGCACCTCTGTTCCATCCAATCCCTGGGTCATTGTAAAGACAATATCGAAAGTCTTTAATGTTGCGATTAGTACAGTTGTTGAAACAGTTATCAATGAGCGCTTTATATAGGGAATAATTATTTTAAATATGATAGTCATCTCATTGGCACCGTCAATTCTAGCGGCAGCAAGCAGCTGATCAGGTACTGCTTTAATAGCTGCAGAAAGTATCACCATGGCAAACCCTGTCTGCATCCATACAAATACAATTATCAAGAAGAACGTATTCCACGGTCTCATAATTAACCAATTTACCGTATCACCGCCGCAAGCAACGACAATAGCATTTAAAAGTCCAATCTGCTGTGATGAATCCGGACTAATTGTATAGACAAATTTCCATATGATCGCTGCACCAATCATTGAAATAGCCATTGGGAGGAAAATAAAGCTCTTCAATGTTTTTTCTAGGGAAGAGCGGTCAGCAAGAAGGGCGATAGTCAACCCTAGAACTACGGTTATGCCAGTACCAAAAACCAGCCATAGTAAGTTATTCCAAAAAGCCTGAATCATAGTTCTATTTGTAAAAACATAAATATAATTTTCTATACCACTGAAGTCATTAGCCCATTTTGAAAAAAAACTTAAATAGAAACTCCGCAAAGCAGGCAGCAGTAAAAACCAGGTTATAATAATTACTGCCGGCCCGACAAAAACAAATGGTTCAACTTTATCACGTATTTTTAGCGGTAGAAACGACAAAGCCCAGTTGGTCACAGCATAGAGCACTCCCACTCCGCCGACTCCCCAAATAATCGCAGAAATCGTTGTTATAAAACGGGGCGCATCGCTGTCCCTTAATACAATAAAGCCATAACGTAGTAAAAAGAGCATAATACAAGGTACAAAAATAAAGACTAAAAGACTGCCTATAGTGTGCGGTATGCTAATTTTTGCTATCTCATCCTTCTGTGAATGGTAATCAAGTTTGTTTTGCATTTATACAACTCCTTTATTAATGAATTGCTGTACACCGCAACGGTGTACAGCATTCATTCGCTTCGGAAAATAATTTCCCTTAATCTTCAGGCCAGCTTTCCTCAATCTCTTCAAGTACTACTTCAATTGGTACGCCACTGACAAAATCTGCCATACCGGACCAAAAGCTTCCTGCACCGACCTCTGCCGGCATTTGATCTGATGCATCAAACTTAAAGACTTCAGCCTGTAGAAGAATCTGTGCCAATGCTTGGTCAATTTCCGTTGAATAGGCACTGATATCTTGATCCTGATGAGGAAATAGTGCACCTCCTTGTTCTGCCCATGGTTCACAGGCTTCCCAAGTTGTAAGGTATTCCATAAACTGAACTACCTCCGGACGATCGTTGAACATTACGAATTGGTCGCCCCCGCCAAGTACAGGAGTCCCCCATTCCGTGTCAATTGGAGGAAGTGGAAATACTCCTACAAACTCTTCAATATTTTCTCGCACATTCTGCGGCATATTTCCTATAATAAAATTCCCTTGTCTATGAAGCCACGCTTGAGGCGGGTCAGAAAACAGAGACAACACCGCATCTCCAGCACTTGTAGCGCGGATACTATTTGTTCCTCCCAAGACATAATCCGGTTCCAACCAGATATTTGCCATTATTTCAGCAGCTCTCACTACAACCGGGTGGTCAAAAGGAATTTCATGATTTACCCATTGGTCATACATCTCAGGCCCTGCTGTTCTAAGCATAATATCTTCCAGCCAGTCTGTCGCAGGCCATCCTGTAGCTCCACCGCTTTCAATTCCAATGCTCCATGGAACACCGCCATCCTCAACAATTTGGTCCATTAAATCCATCATTTCATCCCAGGTCTGAGGTTCCGTATAGCCTCTCGCTTCAAAAGGCTGTCTTGGATACCATACAAAACTCTTCGCATTTACCCTATGAAATACTCCATATACATTGTTTTCATATGAACCAAGTTCCCTCCATGCTGGTGCGTAGTTACTATCTATCCTGTCTATTACAGACTGCGGCAATGGCTCAATATGTCCCCTACCAGCGAAATGTGTCATAAGACCTGGTTGCGGCAGAGCTGCGATATCCGGGGGGTTTCCACCTTCAACCTGGACCATTATCTGTGTATTAAAGTCAGGAGATGCCTCATATACAACATCAATACCTGTTTCCTCTTCAAATGCTACAACACAATCATTAAACTTTGCTTCATCTTGACCTCCAAATGGTCCAAATATCCGAACCACAGGATCTGCGTCATCAGTTTCTCCTCGTCCATTAGCAAACCCAAGATTAGCTGCCACGAATAGTACGATAAGTATCAGTATTAGTTTTTTTGTAAAATTCATTACGTTCCTCCTAAATTTTTGTTTACATTTTTAGTTTTTTTTTAAATACTAAGTATAAGGTATAATGGGAATGTTAAGGCTACCTATTATCACCTCCTTCCCCGGAGCTGTTTCCATGGTTTGTATTAGTTTTTTTTGGGATTAATTCATTTACATCCATGGAAACATTCTGGGATTTTTTATTTCTACTTGTTTTTGTAATCAGCTTATACCTTTGACTTTCAATAAACAGCTGATAAGTACCAACTACCAATCCTTTATATAAATACAATTCCAACAGCTTTTTATTAAACACCATGCGCAATTGAAAATCTTCTTTGCCTTCAATGAGAGCGAATTCTTTTTCATGTTCTATAAATGTATCTCTAACGCCTTCGACAAAAGCATTTCGAATTATTTTGATACTATTCTCTTCTGGAACATACGTTAAACTAAATTCCATTTTTTCACCCGAATAAAGAAAGAGTTCCAATGTAGTAAATTCGCTTTTACCTGATTCAAAAACGAGCTCTATTGTTTGGTCCCCGCTTATTACATAGCAGTCAGAATTCTTTTCTAACGCCTGAACTGACAGAGCTACTCTCTGGAGTTCTGTACTGCAATGAGCTGGTCGCTGCTGAAGCATACAGCATCCAGATATTTCATGAAGATACAGGCTCCGTGCTCTAGCTAAGACACCAGCACGTCCAGGAAATACTTTTGGAATTCGATGCGAATAAGCCGGATTATTTGCCCAGGCAATGACAATGGTTTCCTCTAATAATCCGTACCAAGACTGCAATGCATAAAAATCCGGTCCAACATCCATCGGAGATATGTCAGTGTTCCATGCTTGGAATTCGGTACCATTAAATGTTCCCGGTACATAATAGACTCCTGACTTTCTGGAATCTTTGTCATTGCCAATTGAAAAAAATAAAACCCACATTTGATTTTCACCGCATTTCATCTTCACTAAATCAGGACACTCGCATACACCCTCTCCTACATTTATTGAATACTCACCGATTCTATTCCAATTTTTTAGATTCGCAGATTTAAAAAAGAGTACTTTATTGCCACCAGATACAACCATTACCCAGCAATTATCTCGCTCATATCTAAACACTTTTGGATCCCGAAAATCATCCAAATGGGGCATATCAATAACCGGATTCTCTTTATACCATTTCCAGGTAACTCCTCTATCAGAGGAATAAGCAAGAGACTGAGTTTGATACAATGCATCTGTACCTGTTACCGACAGTGCTGTTGTCAGCAATGCTACTAGTCCATGTTTCGTGTCTTTAAATAAGCCGGAAGAATTATCAATATCAACCACTACTGAACCGGTAAAAGCCATACCGAGCTCAGGATGCGGATATATTGATATTGGAAGGTGTCTCCACTCTATCAAGTCTTCGCTTACCGCATGACCCCAATGCATATTTCCCCATTCCAATCCATAAGGGTTCAACTGATAAAAAAGATGATATTCTCCATCTATATATACCAACCCTGCAGGATCATTTATCCAATTATCTTTGACACTAAAAGCAAAGCAAGCCGCAGTTCTCAATTTAACATACTCCTTATAATGATATTCATGAAAACGTTTTTAGTTATTAGCCAATATTCAATTTATATTTTCTTTATATGCCTATATTTATAATTGATCCTTTCTATTGAACTCATGGTAAGTTTTTTATAAGGTGCTTCTGAAATCGTTTACATGTTCTCACAGTTCTTCTTCAATGTCAACAAAAAGTTTGCTATTTTTTTAATTCAAAGATGACTACTACTAATTCCGCAGTCATACATACAAAACATACCAAATCCCGGACAAAGACACTTTTTCCTAATAGCAATCTATAAAACTTATTCCTCCGCAGAAAGGACTGCCCGCACAGGCTGATGATCTGAATAGGAAAAACCCATATCAATTGTTTCGTATTCGATAACTTCTATATTGGGAGAGACGAGTATTCCATCGATTATGGTCACAAAATTCCGGCCTTCTTCATAGGGTGCTGCCAGACTGCGGTTTGTAGGTATGTGTTGATCAAAACACCACTGCCACCCGTTAGGAGTAAAGTGCTCAGGAATCTGAATTAAATACTCCGGAGGCAATTCGGCAGATAGAAATTCATTAGGCGAAACACCGGGAAGCAAGCTGTTCCAGTCTCCGCCGACAACAACGTAATTGCCTTCTATATACTCATTCTGCATGAAGTTATTAACAAACTCAAACTGCTGTTCCCGTAAATTCCCTGAAGCGTCATATGCTGAAGAATGGAGGTTTATTACCACCCATTCTCGGGAATTAGGCGCTTGGTGACGTGTAACAAGGATGCATCTATCCAGATGCACTGTATTCATAGGCCAAGGATAAGAACCCGGAAGCTGATATCTGGTACTTTGCCTTATCCTTACCCTGCTCAGGGTATACAATCCTGCCTCTATCCTTCCCATGGGCTGTGTTGGAGGAATAGGAACAAAAGGTACATTATAGTTGTATGCAAATGTCATTTGAGAACCTGGAACTGCTTCAGCAAGAAGATCTACCTGGTCAAGACTGTTTGTACGCTTACTGTTTCTGTCAACCTCTTGAAGAAGAAACACGTCAGCTTCACTCTGCTCAAGGAATGTGCCGATACCCAGGAGGTTTTCCTGCATTTCCTGCAAGCTTGGCTGGACAGCAATACCGCCGTCCAGAAAAAAGTCCTGCCCTTCCCCAAGCCCTGCATATCCGATATTCCAGGTAATAACAGTTAGCTCTGAAGCCCTGCTTTGTGCGGGATTTCCGTATACATCGAGATTTATTACATCATCCGGCCGGTAATCATTAACAGTGAACCATGCAAGCACAAGAAAAATAAGAAACAATATGATCACAGTCACCAGCACTAATGTTTTTATAATAGACTTCATTGTTGTTTTCATAATCAGCACCTATTTATTGATAGATTATGATTAAAGCTTAATTTGTGCAGAGAAAAAAGTACAGGTAATAATTGGAAATTTTGAGTCTATGACAAGCTTGCGGCAAGCATGAGAAGTCCAAAAATGATGATGAGTACAGAGCCGGCAATATCCAGACCATGATGCAGGACCGCACCAATCCTTTGGTTCTTCATAGAAACGTTCACCACTCCCTTTTTCGCGAAAATAGCGAGTATGCCGAAGCCGGAAATTGTAACAGCCATGCCGAGGGACATGAGGAACGCTGCAAGTACACCCAGCCAGAATGCGTCAATGGAAATGCAGAAGACAAGCAAAGCAAGAACTCCAGGACACGGCACAAGACCTGCAGAAACAATGACAGGAATAAGGGTACGGAGGTTCTTCGGCTTTTTCTCCATATCGGTATCAGGATCGTGGTCCTGCTTTTTCCGCATTTCAAGGAGATGCAGAACGAGGAGGAACACCCCTGCTGCTGCAATAAGCCCATAGCTCACTGAATCAATGGTTTCACTCACACTTGCAAAGCCGCCAGAAACGCCTGTACGGAAAATGAGAAAAAAGACTGAAACAAGAACAAGGGCTGAGAGGGCATGAATAAGGGCCATAAGGTTCCCTGCAATAAAACCGTCCCGGGCCTTTGCGTCTTCAGATATGAAATAGGAAAAGATCACCATTTTTCTGTGGCCCGGGCCTAAGGCATGGATCAGTCCATAGAGAAAGGCAATACCCAGGAGCAGGAACACAGCAGTGTTATTTCCTTCCTGCCGGATAACCCGGGAAAGCCTGGAAAGTTCTGAGTTTAATCCGCGCTGAAAGCGCTGGATCGGTGCAAGAATTCCTGAAAAAAGTCCAGGAGCAGAGGACCTGAGGTCACGGGCCCTGGCCTGTGCATCACCCCCTGTACTCTCTTCTCTTGACTCCTGCGCTCCCCCTTCATTGCCGGATGAAAAAAAGGGATTGTCCTGAGAAAACACAGAGAATATCGCCAAAAAAAGAATTACAAATACAAATACCGTTTTTTTCATTTAATTCCTCCGGATGGTAATTTCAAAGAGCTCAGGAACGATAGTCCCACCGTAATATGCCAGAGAAGGCTCAGGTTCCCGGACAACAGAAGCAGTAAGACCTGTACCCAGGCGAAGCTCATAGGGATTGTCTGTATAGATTATATCAGTGTAATAGCTGTCATCGAAATTCCCGAAGCGTAACACCAAAGGGCTGTCAGGCATCTGGAGGTCCAAGGGAAGGGTGAACTCATATACAACCCTGCCGCTTTCCAGATATGTGTCAAAGTCCTCGTATTCAGTAACAATCTGCTCAGAGCCGTTTACCTCAATATAAGAAAAGAAATCGTGATTCCTTAGGTTGATGAAAGCACCAAGCTCTACACTCTCTTTCTCATTTGCGTTAAACGTAAAAGTTCCGTCATGGTCAAAGCTTTGAGTAATCGTTGCTGTAAACATTTCATCAAACACCCATTTCACACGGACCCCTTCAATTGAGGACCCGTTTCCAATTAGGGTAAAAGAGGAGTCTACGAATACATGGGGATGAGCATGTCCGAAGCCAGGAAAAAAGAAAAAAACCAGAAAAACAAGGTACTTTGCGCGGATTCTCATTGGACTGTTCATAAGGGGATTAATATAAAGCAAAACACCAATAAATCCAAGAGGCACAGCAGCGGCAAAATAGTCATATCTTTATGAATAATCTTTATAAAAATAGGTATAATAAAGAGATTGAGAGAGAAAGGAGATTAAAAAATGAAATACAGGCTCGCTGGTTTCAGTATTCTTATTGCCGCCCTCTTGTTCGGTATCCTGCTTATTTTTCAAGGAAAGCACCTTCTTGCCCTGACCTGGGACAGGATAGATGCTGAAGATATCTTCATTGATCCGGTAAACTGGTCATGGGTTGTGCTCCTCAGTCTTCTTATACTACTCTTCACCGCTACCAGGATATATATTTTTTCAAATAAACAAAGGTAAATAGAAATGATAATTGTTGAATATATAGACAGCTTCCACAGGGAGAAAGTCATACACCTGTGGACAGACGTATTCGGCTATGCTGAAGGCAGAAACAATCCGGAATTGGTAATTGATAGAAAACTCACGGCAAATGACGGGCTTTTTTTATTGCAGCCGATGATGAACAGGTCCTCGGCACAGTGATTGCCGGATATGACGGCAGACGCGGCTGGATCTACTCCCTTGGCGTGCAGCCTGAAAAACCAGGGCAGAGGAATAGGGACCGTACTTTTAACACATGCCCAAGGAGCCCTTGCAGAGCTTGGATGCATTAAGATAAACCTACAGGTTCTGGATACAAACCAAGGGGTTATAGATTTTTACAGAAAACACGGCTTTTCCGTAGAACCAAGAATAAGCATGGGAAAAGTCATTCGAGAAAACCTGCCATAGGGTTAGAGAAGATGATACATTACCTTTGCGCTATACCCTCTCTCGCCGCGCATGCCACAGGCATGGACGTAGTTGCTTTACGGTCATCGAGTAATCCAGCTCTCAAGAGATTTGAGGGCTGGATTGTATCGAGATGCAGGTAAAATGGCAGCGCTTTGTGTTAATTCCGCAGCTAAGCTGGCTATTTTCCTCTCCCCTCGATACTATTCCGCTTTGCGGAATCACTCGGGGTCCGTGGGTGCAGCTAAGTTGGCAGTTCTCCCGTAGAAACTACGGCCAACCTTACGGTTGCACAGCAAATAGCGCGGTTTATTTGAACTGGTATTTTGTTTCCAGGAAATCTGGTTATAGTTATCAAGCTCTACATAAATA
>CAYRYS010000017.1:0-46175 GCA_964428555.1 uncultured Spirochaetales bacterium
TGCAGACTATACAGGATACTGTTGGGATAATGAGAAAAAGGCATTGAAGGCTGTTCGAGGCGGTCTGGCTACTGCTGAGAAAGCAAACGGAAAACTCTACAACTCAATAGTTGTGGGAGGCTTTTCTCAAGGCGGAGCAGTGTCCCTGCTTGCTGCAATGCAGGATGACATTCCCGTACTCTCGTGTGTGTGTCTTTGTCCCGGGCTGCCCGATTTTGGCCCCAGGGAGATCGGTTCCTTGGAAAAGTCTGGAGTCGACATCTTTGTGGTTACTGGAGAGAATGACTACGCACTGGAAGATCAGAAGTCATTTTTTCAGGAATTGGAGGGTCTGCGAGTCAAATTGGATGTTATTCCCAAGCTCGGACATTGGTTTCCTTTGGATTGGAAGTCCAGGCTTGGACAGATCCTCAAAGAACTATAAAACTAAGCCGCGGCCCTTGCCGCGGCTCTGCTTTCATAAAGCTATGAGGACAGGGCCCCGAATATACTGAACTGGAATGCGTCAAAAGGATATGGTTCAAACTGTGTTACAGGCGGTGCTTCGTTGAAGAGCCTGTAGCAGAGCTTTCCTCCTATTACGAGTATGCCTAGTTTCACTGATGCCTCCTGCGCCAACCTGGCCGACAAGGGAAAGGTTTGTTAAAGGATTGAACAGTGCATAGCTTGAGGCTGCGTCAGTTCGGTATTCTGTTGCTTACAAGGTAAGAAATACTAATTTTTTCCTTCAAATTTGTGAATAAATACTATATAATACTTCCTAATTACCTGATAAGTAAGGCGAAATTATTTATGAAAAGCGACCTAAAAGTACTATCTGAAAATGTAAAAGCTATGAACAAGATAGCGATTCCCGCAAATGTGCGTCATATTCTCATGTCAGCCATTACAGTAGTCTACTTTCTCCTGCTTTTTTTTGCATCAACAGAGGTACAGCGGATTATCGTTATGCTTATAACGCCAATTTCTCTTACTTTTATCAGCCTTTATAATATGAAAAAAGGCCTGGTTTTTGCTGTTTTTCTGCTTGCTGCAAACCTTGTTGCTCTTTCGTTTTTAAGATCTCCGGCAGATGTTTTTTTCTCTCCGTATTTATACATGGGCGGATGCCTGCATCTGTTTATCAGTGCTCTTTTTGCAAACATGCTCAGACTGAACGAAAATTTAAAAGAAGAAATTGCCCATAGGAAGCGGACAGAGGAGAAACTGAAAAAGATATCTTACACAGATGGATTAACAGGGCTTTACAACCGGAGGATCGGGTTTTCTATTTTAGAAAAGCAGATGAAAATGAGTGAGAGAGAAGCCAATCCAATGGTGCTTTGTTTTATTGATGTCGATGATTTAAAAAAAGTAAATGACGGGTTTGGTCATGCAATGGGAGACCTTCTGATATCTACAATAGCAGAAGCTATTAGGAAAAATATCCGCGAGTCTGATACTGTTTTCCGCTTCGGTGGGGATGAGTTTATTATAATTCTGCCGAATGCTACCGAACGTTCTGCTGCGATTGTTGTTGAAAGAATTCTCCATTCTTTACGAATTCAAGACCATCCGTTTGGGTTTCCAATGCAATTTAGCGCGGGATTGACCCAATATGATGCAAAGAAACACACAGACCTGGAAAAACTTGTAAATGCTGCTGACAATGCAATGTATCGTACTAAGGAAGCACAAAAATCAAATACATCAATAGACGCTGTTAAGCTCTAATCTTGTGTTTACAGACCCTCGATATTATTTAAAACTTCCTTTCTTTTTTTAGATATAATTGACTTATTAGTTGTCTTCGATTACAATTTGCTTAGGAGGCAAAGGGTATGAAAAAAGTAATACTAGTTCTTTGTTTTTTGGGGATATTAGCAGGTTTTGTATTTGCACAAAGTGAGGTTCCGGTTTATCAGATTATGACAGAAAACTATCCGCCTTTTAACTATGAGGAGGATGGAGAGATTACCGGGTTTTCCACTGAGTTAGTAAGGGAAATGATGGAAAGGCTCGGCCACCCGGATAATATTCGGGTTCTCCCATGGTCACGGGCTTATAACATTACTCAGTCAAGAGAAAGGAATGCACTTTTTTCTATGGCACGCACCGAGCCGAGGGAGAATAATTTTCAATGGGTTGGTCCGCTGATTGATTACGAAGTTGTATTCTTTAAAAGGGCTGGATCTGATTTGGAGATCAGTTCCCTTGAGGATGCAAGAGATGTGAGGTCTATTGGTACTGGGTTAAATACTTCTACCGGCGAAGTTCTTTTGGAGCGCGGTTTTACAAACCTGGACCAAGTAGCCAATTCTAGCTTGAATGCGAGAAAGCTAGTTGACGGAAGGATAGACTTGTGGCTCTCCGGCCGTTTAAGCGGAATTTACCGGGCACGGCAGTCGGGTATTGATCCTTCTCTCATGGAGGTTGCCTATGTTATGCGCAGGGAGCCTCTGTATTTTGCTTTTTCCCGGTCTACGCCTGAGGATGTTATACAGGAGTGGCAGAATGTGCTGGAAGAGGTACGGGAAGACGGCACATACGAAGAGATTCTCAATAGGTATATCCAATAAACAGATGCTTTGTACTCAGTTTCAATCTGAAAAATACAATAGCGTAATATGTCTATTTGATGTAAGATGTGTTTAGCTTACAGTAAGTGCATGGAATGTGAAGCGTAGAATTACCTTAACCACAAAACTAACCATCACTCTCACTATAATAAATCTTGTAATACTTGGCGGATTTGCTACAATCTCGTATGTATTGTTTTCATCCCAGAACAAGCAGGCCCTTGAGCAGCGGGCAAGTCAGATGGCTGATAATCTCGCTGACTTTCTCGCTGTTCCTCTTTGGAACTATGATACGCCGCTTATCGATTTTTTGGGGGAAACATATCTTGAGTCCGAGTATATTTCAGGATTGAGGATCTATAGCGACCTGGATGAAGAACTCTTTATTCAGGAAGAGAATGTCTCAGCAGATGATGTCCGAATTATACGGGATGTGTACTACGCAAATAGTGAAGTCCCTGTCGGCAGCTTAGAGCTTATTCTCTCCGGCAGATATATAAGCGAAGCACAATCCAGCATTATAATATTTTATGTAATAGCAATATTCCTGGTTGTTTTCTCCAGTGCATTTGGAACGGTGCTTGTAATGAGGGACGGACTGCAGAAACCTTTGGGCCGCCTCTCTGACGGTATCCGCAGTATTGCTGACGGGCATTATGGCATAAGGCTGCCTGAGGACAGGCATGTTGACGTCAATCAGATAATTACAGATGTGAATGGAATGGCATCCCAGATCCAGGAACGTAAGCGTTCTTTGGAACAGGAGATTACAAGACGGACTGCAGCTGAGACAAAGCTTCAGAACATGAATCAGGAGCTTGAAGAGCGGGTAGCAAAGCGTACTAAGGAACTTCAGGAAGTGAATATGGCCCAGGAGGAATCTCTCCGTATGCTCAGGGAGACCCAGGCAGTTCTTGTTGAATCCGAAAAAATGGCTGCCCTTGGAAACCTTGTTGCAGGATTGGCTCATGAGATAAATACACCGGTAGGGATCAGTGTGACTGCTGTGACCCATCTTGAAGAAAAGCTGAAAGAGCTGAATAATCTGTACCAGGCAAAAAAAATGCGTCAAAAGGATTTTAACGATTTTCTGGAAACAGCAGGTGATTCTACCCAGATGATTGTTCGAAACCTCCGTCGGGCATCCGAGTTGATTGCAAGCTTTAAACAAGTAGCTGTTGACCGGACAAGGGGGGACTCTCGGACATTCAATATGCGGGAATATCTGAACGATATTATTCTGTCACTCAGGCCTGAGCTGAAGAAGCTGAAACCGGAGATACATATCGAATGTGACGATGAGATGAAGATATACGGAAACCCCGGGATTCTATCCCAAATAGTCACTAATTTTGTGGTGAATTCCAAAGTCCACGGATTTGGCGGCTTTGAAGGCACACCTAAAATAGAGATTACTGTGTATGAACAGGATTCTGAACTGCATTTAATTTATGCGGACAATGGGAAAGGAATGAGTGAAGATGTGCGCAAGCATATTTTTGAACCCTTTTTCACTACAAAGAGGGGATCAGGCGGCACAGGTCTAGGCATGAATATTGTATATAATCTTATCACCTTTAAACTGAAAGGCAGTATAATCTGCGACAGCACTCCTGGAGAAGGAACCAGATTCCACCTGAGTTTTCCGAATACAGAAGTCTGGGCAGGGGCTGTGACCGAGGAACAGGAAACAACAGAAAAATGAAAAGGGGGCTGCCCAAGAGATTCATTGGACAGCCCTATATCAATTATCAGTCTAGTACAAGACTTTGGAGGCCATGTATTATTTGTACGCCTTCCTGTACAATTCTTCTATTTCACGGAGAAGCGGAAGCCTTGGGTTCGCGCTTGTACACTGGTCATCAAAAGCATCCTCAGCAAGGGTGCTTAATGCGTTTTCAAAAGCCTTTTCCTCTACTCCTGCTTCCTTAATGGAACCCGGAATATCCAGTTCTTGTTTTAGCTGATCAACAGCAGTAATCAGCTTTTCAACCTTTTCAATCACGCTTGTACCGCCGAGGTTTAGATAGTCTGCTACCCTTGCGTACCGCTCTGCTGCCTGCGGGTGTGTGTACTGTGGGAACGCACCCATTTTTGTCGGAGCAGCGTCTGCGTTATACCGGATAACCTCTGAGATAAGCAGCGCGTTTGCTAAACCATGCGGCAGGTGAAACTTCGCGCCAAGTTTGTGTGCCATTGAGTGACATACTCCTAAGAAGGCGTTCGCAAATGCCATACCAGCTAAGGTAGAAGCATGGTGCACTTTTTCTCTGGCAACCGGGTCTGCGGCACCGTTCTTGTATGCCCTCGGAAGATACTGCATAAGCAGCTTTACTGCTTCCAAAGCGTAAGGAGTAGTGAACTCTGTTGCGAGCATTGAAACAACTGCTTCCAGTGCGTGTGTCAGAGCATCAATCCCTGAAAAAGCTGTCAGACTAGCCGGCATGTTCATCACAAAGTTTGCATCACAGATCGCCATTTTTGGGGAAAGTGCATAGTCAGCTATGGGGTATTTCATTCCTGTTTCATCATCAGTAATTACTGCAAATGGGGTTACCTCTGAGCCTGTTCCTGATGTTGTCGGCACTGCAACAAAGTCAGCCTTTATTCCCATTTCAGGAAAGGTGTAAATCCGCTTGCGGATATCCATAAACCGAAGTGCCATGTCCTGGAAATCAGTTTCCGGATGTTCATAAAGGACCCACATGATCTTTGCAGCATCAATAGGAGACCCTCCGCCGAATGCGAGAATCAGGTCAGGCTGAAACTTGCGCATTCTTTCCGCACCGTCTCTTGCTGTGCTGAGTGTTGGATCAGGCTGTACATCTGCATATACCTCGCATCTAATGCCTTGGGTCTCAAGTGCGTCAACAACCCGGTTTACCATTCCGCTCTGTGCAAGAAAGTTGTCTGTTACAATAAATGCCCGCTGTTTTCCTGCAAGGTCTTTAACTGCTTCGGTAATAGCTCCGCGCTTGAAATACACCTTTGGCGGTGCTTGGAACCAGAGCATGTTTTCCTGTCGTTTTGCTACAGTCTTATAGTTTAACAAGTGTTTTGGTCCTACGTTCTCACTCACGCTGTTTCCTCCCCATGTTCCGCATCCGAGTGTCAGAGACGGTTCGAGTCTAAAGTTATACAAGTCTCCAATTGCTCCCTGGCTCGCAGGTACATTGATCAATGTCCGTCCTGTCTCAAGGGTGTGAGAAAACTCGGAGATCCTTTCATTGTTTTCAGGGTCAGTAAATAGCAGGCTAGTATGTCCAAGACCGCCCAGCCGTACAAGATCTCTGGCTTTTAGAACAGCATTTGAAAAAGTATCTGCCCTGTACAGTGCGAGAACAGGAGAGAGCTTTTCATGGCTTAAAGGTTCCTCATTACCGATTTTTACAACTTCCGCAATAAGGACCTTTGCATTTTCAGGTACTTCAACACCTGCTATATACGCGATTCTATGCGCAGTCTGGCCTACAATTTCTGCGTTCAGCTTACCGTTTTTAAAAACAGTGTTTCGAACTTTGTCCGCTTCTTCCTTGTTCAGAATATATGCCCCTGAGTCACGGAAGCGGTTTTTAATTGCATCGTATACCTGATCAACTGCTACGACTGCCTGTTCTGAAGCACAGATCATACCATTGTCGAATGTCTTACTGAGTAGAATAGAGGCAACAGCTGTCGGTATATCCGCTGTTTCATCTATTATTGCAGGTGTATTTCCTGCACCTACTCCAAGGGCCGGCTTACCGGAAGAATATGCTGCTCTCACCATACCCGGTCCGCCTGTTGCAAGGATTACATTCACCTTCGGACTTGTCATGAGCGCGTTGGAAAGCTCAATTGAGGGCTCTTCAATCCAGCTGATTATTTCTTCAGGTGCCCCTGCTTTTACTGCTGCTTCCAGTACAATGTTTGCTGCCTGAATGGTGCAGAGTTTTGCCCTAGGGTGGGGGGAGAAGATGATCGCGTTTCTTGTCTTTAATGCAAGCAGGGCTTTAAAGATGGTTGTACTTGTCGGATTTGTTGTTGGAACAACACCTGCTATTACTCCCACTGGATCAGCAATGACTTCAATACCTCCTGCTTCATCCTTTTCAATAGTTCCGCAGGTCTTCATGTCCCGGTATTTATTATAGATGTATTCACTAGCAAAGTGGTTTTTTATGATCTTGTCTTCTGTTACTCCCATTCCTGTTTCAGCATGGGCAAGTTTCGCGAGGGAGACGCGTGCCGCGTTTGCAGCAAGTGCTGCTTCACGGAATATTTTATCTACTTTTTCCTGGGAAAAAGAAGCATATGTTTCCTGTGCTTTTTTTACACGGGAAATAAGAGTATCTAATTCCGCTTTTGGGTCTCTTGTTTCCTGTACTGCTTCAGCTTTTTTCCTAGTCATTGGTTACTCCTCATCCTTTGGATTTGTAATGTTGTTTCTCAGTTTTACTGAGAGTACTGCCAGTCCTGCAGAAAGGTCTTCTTTCTGGACAACCACGTCCTCCGGGACCTTTAGTTTTGCAGGGCTGAAATTCCATATTGCTTTTATTCCCGATTCTACCAGCAGGTCCGCGGTTTCCTGCGCAGCAGCAGCGGGAACTGTAATTATGCCGATTTGTATAAACATTCGTGCTGCAATGTCCGGCAATTTATGGACTGGAAATACTTCTTTTCCGTGGATTTTTTTATCTGTTTTTGCCGGATCCTTATCAAAGGCTGCGATAATATTTAATCCATGGTCTGTTATACCGTGGTAGCCCAGGAGCGCGGAGCCAAGAGCGCCGGCGCCGACTAAAAGAGCGTCACTGGTATTGTTCCAGCCCAGAAACTGCAGGATTGCGTTTCTCAGCTCTGTTACCTTGTATCCCCTTTTGGGGGTACCGGTTATTCCTGTAAAAGCCATGTCTTTTCGTACTTGAATTGGTTTAAGTTCCAAGCGCTGCGCAATATCGGTTGTTGATACCCATTCAACTTTCTTTTTCTGAAACTCCTGCAGCTGATGCAGATATGCCGGAATCCTCCGTATTGTCGGCAGCGGTACAGACAATGGCTCCTTGTTCATTGTTTTCTCCTTTTTATTTATAGAAAGTTATCGATAACTTTCTATCGATAATCATTTATCTATTGACAATGTACATGTTTTTCACTACTTTGGCAAGGGTAAAAGATAAAAAAATATCGATAAAAATATCGCTATAGATAGTTGACTGAATCGGAGGGTAAAATGAACGAGATTGTAATTTGCATGGGGTCTTCCTGTTATTCAAGGGGAAACGCCGATTTGTTAGGTGTGCTTGAAAAATGGATCGAAAAAAACAACAGAAATGAACAAGTGTTTTTAAAAGGGTGCTTGTGTATGGAGAGCTGCTCGAATGGTCCGCATATCCGGATAAATGGAAAGATCTATGAAAATGCTTCTCTGGATACTGTAATAGAAGCTTTGGAATGGAATGGAGCAAGAGTATGAAGAAGCCGGGTGCACCAGTATTTACCGAGCCTGCTGAATGCAGGGACTGCTACAAATGTGTCCGATCCTGTCCGGTGAAGGCTATTCAAATAAAGAATAACACAGCCACTGTTCTCCCTGAACTTTGTGTTGGGTGTGGGAAGTGTGTTTCCGTGTGTCCAGCTGGCGCGAAACAGGTTGCTGACCATAAACAAGGGGCAACTGGGAAACTTGCTTCAGGAAAACCTGTGTATCTTTCTATTGCTCCTTCTTTTGCTATGGAGTTTCCAGATACTAAGGATTTGGTTCAGGAAGCTGAAAAAGCAGGCTTTGCAGGTATTTTTGAAACAGCAGAAGGTGCCGCAATGGTCAGCCGTTTTGCTGCCGCGTATCTCGGGGCCCACCGGCAGACACCCCCTGCTGTAATCTCAACAGCATGTCCTGTTGTTGTTTCTCTCATAGAGAAGTATTACCCTGAGCTTGTGCCCAATCTCATGCCTTCTCTTTCACCATTAGGGACCCATGGAAGGATGCTCAAAACCCGTTTCGGTAAAGATTGTGAAATTGTGTTTGCAGGCCCGTGTATTGCCAAAAAGAGTGAAATAGCTGGTTCTGAAATCGGTGAAGCCCTGTTATTTGCAGAGCTTTCCAAAATCTTCGAGTCACAAGAAAAAAACATCGTGAAACGCAAGGGAGTATCCGGTCCGTTTTTTAACGGTCTCCGAGGCTCAGAGACAGGTTTATCCAGGATATATCCAATTGACGGCGGGATGCTGGAATCAATTAGTCAATACGGAATAAAGAATACTGGTTTCTACCATTTTTCAGGAATGCGGATGGTTACTCAGGTGCTGGAAGATCTCCGGGACGACCCGCCGAAACAGCAGGTTTTTTTCGAGCTCCTTGCCTGTCCCGGAGGCTGTGTTGCAGGGTGCGGAACAAAGCCCTCAGTTTCCAGGCTTGAAACTATCAGGATGAATGCCTGCGCACCGGACCCGGAGCTGCAGCTTTCTCCTGAGATTTGCTGTGCCCAGATTTTTCACCCTGATAGCGTGAGGCCAAAGCATTTTAGTACTGCTCAGATTGATGAAGCACTTCGGAGCCTGGGAAAAGCATCAGCTGCTGAACAGCTTAACTGCGGGGGCTGCGGCTATGGTACATGCCGGGATTTTGCTGAAGCACTGTTAGCTGATAAAGCTGAACCACAGATGTGTGTAACCAATATGCGGAAAATGGCCCAAAAAAAGGTAAATGCTTTAATCCGTTCTGTTCCGCTTTCTGTTGTTATTGTTGATAACAACTTCCGGGTTATTGAGTGTAATCAGCAGTTTCTCTCGTGTTTTCTTGGAATCGATCTTGAAATTGATGCTGAGATAGAAACACACCTTTCCCAGGTATCCATAACAAAGGCAGAGACTGTCTCTAAGCTGTTTACAGAGATTCTTGAAACAGAAATGCCTGTTATAAAGCGGAAGGTCCAGTCAGGGGCGAGGATTTATGCGAGTACTGTTTTTGAGATCGAGGGGAAGCGTTTGTTCGGCGGAATTTTTAACGATATTACTGCTGCCCAGGAGAGAAAGAACACGATTGTCAGAAAAAGCCAGGAGGTGATCCAAAAAAGCCTCCAGAGTGTGCAGACCATTGCTTCTTTGCTCGGTGAAAACGCGGCTGAAACAGAAATTATTCTGGATTCTATATCTGAACTCTACGAAGACCAGGAGGACTTTGATGCCATTCATTGAGGTTGAATATGCCCAGGAGAGAAAACATAGCCAGAAAATATGCGGTGATACAGTCCTGCTTTCAAGGGCTGGTGATGGCCGGGACTCAGTATCCTGTACTCTTTCAGACGGACTGGGCTCCGGTGTAAAGGCAAATATGCTCTCCAGGCTTTGCGGAAATATGATACAGAAATATGTGTCAAATAATATCGATGTAAACAGGGCAGCACGGATTGTCATGCGCACCCTGCCTGTATGTTCACAGCGGAAAATATCCTATTCAACCTTTACTTCTATTACTGTCGACTCAAATGGAAATGCCAGAACAGCAGAGTATGATAATCCAGAGCTTTTGGTTTTTAGAAAATCACAGCCTGTACAAATTGAAAGCAAAGAGGTGCACCTTGATCAGCGTTTTGCCTATAAAAAAGAAATTATCCGGTCCTCGGAGTTTGCCCTGAAAGAAGGGGACAGGGTTATCTTCTTCTCAGACGGGGTGAACCAGGCAGGAATGGGGCAGCAAAGGTATCCCCTGGGATGGCGGAGAGCAGATGTGTGTAAATATATTGAAGGTCTGCTGCTTGAGAATCCGGATATCTCAGCACGGAAGCTCTCATCCGCAGTAGTAAGGCGGGCAAGGGAAATTGACTCAGGCCAGGCTAAGGACGATATCTCTTGTGTTGTCCTGTTTGCCAGAAACCCGCGAAAGCTGATTATTGCATCAGGTCCGCCTCTGGACTGTAAAAATGACAGGCAGCTTGTGGATAGGGTAATTAATTTTCCAGGGAAAAAGATCCTCGCAGGAGGGACCACAGCAAATATTATTGCCAGGGAAACAGGGGGAGAAGTGAAAATCAGGCTTTCAGACTGTGCCCCAGGAATTCCGCCCACAGCGGAGCTTGCGGGAATTGATTTGGTAACAGAAGGCATCCTGACCCTGTCAAAGACAGCTGAATACGCGGAAAACAGGGAGGACCTGAGGTCACTCAAATCCCACGGGGCTTCACGGCTGTTTCGGTACATTCTGGACTCAGACGAAGTAGTGTTTCTCATTGGTACACGGATTAACGAGGCGCACCAAGACCCGAATATGCCTGAGGAAATTGGAATCCGCAGAACAATTATCCGGAGGATCGCGAATGCCTTGGAAAAGAATTATGTGAAAAAGGTAGAAATACAGTACATCTGAAAAGAAATCCGCGGCAGCGGTAGATGAATAGATTTGAAGGAGAAGGTGATGAAGAAAACGAAAATTAAGATTTGTATTGGAACAGCATGTTATGTAATGGGTGCTTCGGAAATACTTATGCGGTGTGAAGATCTAATTTCCGAAGGCAAGGGAATTGTTTTAGAAGGTGCCACGTGTTTGGGGCTCTGCAAAGAACCGGACCATCAGGGCCCTCCTTTTGTGTTTGTTGGGGACCGGCTGATCCCGAGGGCTACACCGGAGAAGGTTATTGAAGCGATAGACGCGCAGGAGTTAGAAGATGCTGGACAGAGAAAATAATCAAACCTATTTACGAAGAGAGATTTACCGGAGCGTCCTTCTTGCAAGAAAAGATACGCAAGGGGGAACGCAGCTGAACAGGATACCTTCCTATCTCCACCCGTCAAAAGGAGAGCCGAACTCCTGTTGTGTTTTTCATGACAGAATAATTACCAGGAAGAAGGTGCTTTCAGCAATGGGTGTGCATCCTGATAAAGATGATGAAGACTATCCGATTGCATTTTTGGCAGCCCCCCAATACCGTACGTCAGGGCTTCCTGAGCAAAAAATCGCGGTAATTACTGATGCCTGTTCAGGGTGTAAAAGTGCTGGTGTAGAAGTTACCTCAGGATGCAGGGGCTGTGCAGCCAGGCCGTGTCTCCGCGGTTGCCCCAAGGGTGCTGTGTATTTTAAAAACGGGAAGTCTCATATTGATGAGGAAAAATGTGTAAACTGCGGAAAGTGCATCAGTCTCTGTCCGTTCAGCGCGATTGTAAAGGTGTCTGCCCCTTGTGAATCTGTGTGTCCGGTTGGGGCGATAAAAAAGCAAGGCGGGAATGAGGCTGTTATTGACGAACAGGCTTGTACTGAATGCGGACTCTGTGCCAGAGCGTGCCCCTTCGGCGCCATTACTGAAATAAGCCAGCTGTGGGACTTGAAAAACGAGCTGGAAGCTAAAAACCCAGTCGTAGCGCTCCTTGCTCCTTCTGCTGCAGGACAGCTGCCCGGCAGTAAAACCCAGCTTGCTTCTGCGCTGAACCAGGCAGGCTTTATAGCTGTTTTCGATGTTGGGAAAAGTGCTGATGAAACTGCAGGGCATGAAGCCTTGGAACTGAGTGAAGCAATGGAAGAAGGCACAGGGTGTATGGCATCCTCCTGCTGTCCTGCCTGGGTTGCGGCTGCAAAGCAAAAGCTTGCACAGTTCTCTGAGCAGATCTCTTCTACCCCTTCGCCGATGGTATTTGCGAGGGAATCTGCGAAAAAGCTGTTCCCAGGTGCAGTGCTGTGTTTTATTGGGCCTTGTACAGCAAAGACCGCTGAGGCACGGGATATCGGTGGGATTGATTATGTTATTACTTTTGAAGAGCTCGGCGCGCTATTGCTCTCAGAAAATATAATGGTGGAAGACTGCAAAGAAGGGGAGTTTGCCGACGGGAAAGCTGAGCCTCTCGGCGCAGGGTTTGCTGCTTCAGGCGGGGTTGCGAAGGCAATCGCGGAGGCTGTCAAACCTGCTGAAGTACAGAAGATTGACGGACTTGACAGGAAGGCATTCGCTGGGATTAAAGCGTACTTGTCCGGGAAAATGAATGCTGACTTTCTTGAGGTAATGAACTGTCCAGGCGGCTGTATAGCAGGTCCGGGTGTTGTGGCACATCCGAGAATAGCCAAGCGCCGGCTTGAAGCAGAACAGCGTGAGAAAACCGCGGTATAATGCAAAGGGCAGGGGGGCAGTTTCTCTGCCTGCCCTCTGTCATCTTCTATAATAATCGGTATGCTATGAAACACTCGGGAAAGCCCAATGGGTACCTCTGAATTTCTCCTTCCTCTCTTGAAAAAATGAGCTTCCCAAAGTACTATGAAGGACATATCTACGACTGGCGCAGAATAAGATGGAAACGACCATCGGGGAGTACGCCTTTCTGCCGCGCGCCTGGGCAGCAGGACTTGAAAACACAGTAAGGAGCACTGTATGTCCGAGAATTTGATTAAAAAATACCTTGCAAAAGATCCGAAAAACGTGGAGAACACCCAGTTTATCGGAATGCTTTCCAGCCTAATGGAAGTTTCGAAAACCTCTCCGGATGTAGCCTCTTCGATTGTTCAGGAGCTGGCTGACCAGAGAAGCAACTTAAAAATGATAGCAAGTGAGAATTTCTCATCATTGGGGACCCAATTTGCGATGGGGAACCTCTTAACAGATAAATACGCAGAAGGCTTTCCATACCACCGGTTCTATGCCGGCTGCGACAATGTAGACGCAATTGAACAGGCAGCCTGCGACGAGGCATGTGACCTTTTCGGTGCTGACCATGCCTATGTACAGCCCCACTCAGGTGCTGACGCGAACATGGTTGCGTATTGGTCAATTCTGACCCACAATATCCAGGACCCGTACCTGGAAAAAATGGATGTAAAAGGTCTTACTGCATTGGATGACCAAGCCTGGGCAAAGCTTCGGGAAATGATGGGTAACCAACGTCTTCTGGGGCTTGACTACTACTCAGGGGGTCACCTGACCCATGGATACAGGTACAACATCTCCTCCCAGCTTTTTGACGCGTACACATACACGGTTTCCAGAGAAACCGGTTTGATAGACTACCAGGAGCTTGAGACAATGGCGAAGCAGATAAAGCCCTTGATCCTCCTTGCAGGGTATTCCGCGTATCCAAGAAAGATCGATTTCGCGAAAATGCGGGAAATTGCTGACTCGGTCGGTGCTGTGCTCATGGTGGATATGGCGCATTTTGCCGGACTTGTTGCAGGAAAGGTGTTTACTGGAAACTACAATCCTGTGAAACATGCCCAGGTTGTGACATCTACCACGCATAAAACACTCCGGGGCCCCAGGGGCGGTATTATCCTGACAAATAAGGAATTTGCGGACACCGTAGATAAAGGCTGTCCAATGGTGCTCGGCGGACCGCTGCCCCATGTGCTCGCAGCGAAAGCGGTTGCATTCAGAGAAGCAAATACCCCTGAATTTCAGGATTATGCTGCAAAGATTGTAGAAAACTCAAACGCCCTTGCTGAAGGATACCTCGCGGAGGGCATGGAAATACTTACCGGCGGAACTGATAATCACCTTATGCTTATTGATGTCAGGCCCTTTGGTATTAATGGCAGACAGGCAGAGAGCGCTGTCCGTGAATGCGGAATTACCTTGAACAGAAACTCCATCCCCTTTGACCCGAACGGGCCATGGTATACAAGCGGGCTTCGGGTGGGAACACCTGCGCTGACAAGCCTGGGAATGGGGACAGAGGAAATGCGGGAAATTGCAAAGATCTTTCAGCTGATCCTTTCCAACACAAGTCCGAAGACCCTGAAAAACGGAAAACAAAGTAAAGCAAAATACAACCTGGATGAAGGGATTGTCAAAGAAGCACGGGACCGTGTCTCAGCGCTCCTTGAAAAATACACCCTGTATCCGGAATTAGACTTGGATTTTCTTCAGGAAAACTTCCAGGAAAAATAACCTTGTAAAAACGCTTATCGAATAATCCAGCACTCAGGGGAAATTGAGTGCTGGATTGCATTCTTACCCGGACATCGAGTGTTTTCAACGCAGTTGAAAATGTACCGAGATGACGGAAAAAAATATACCACCTGGAATATTCTTCGCAGCAAAGCAGGCTGGTTCTCCGTCCTCTCGATACACTGCCTAGCGGCAGTACTCGAGGAGCGTGGTCGTATTACTGACTTCCTTACTGTACCCGTAGTTCCAATGGATCCGGGGTGAACCACAGCATGAGTGGGATTTCTATCAAATAGACATCTCCCAGTTCTATGCCTTCTATTGGTTCAAGCTCCCTGCCGCCTTGCTCTGCGAGGAGAAACTCCGGATTAGGCGGGCAGATGTCCTGGGAAATAATGAGCCGGTATTTTCTCGAACCTAGGAGTGCTTCAGCAAATTGGGCTTCCTGGGGGTCTGGGCTTGCAGTAGGGTCTTCTGAGTTTGAAGGGAAAAGTGGTATCCTTACCATTGTGTTTGTTATCCTGGGAAACCACTGGGGAAACTGACCTGCTTGTCTTCTGTCAGCGCGCATTATCACATCCACTCCCATATCGTGGGGAGTATCGATTTCAGAAATATCAAAATCAATTCCTTCCGGAATTTGCTGCTCAATTTCATCTAAACCAAGTTCTGAACTAAAGTCTTCTTCAGGGGAGCTTCCGTCTGATCCTCCCATGGATTCTGCCATGGCTGAGATACTCTTACTTAATGTAATTCTGTACCGAACAGTTATCACGCCATTTGATTCATCAACTGATTGGAGAACATCCAGGCAGCCGGTTAAGAGCATTGATATTATAAGCACAAAAAGCATTTTACTAATTTTCATAATTGCCTCCATTTTTAAGCATAATCATTTCTGTGACGATATTCCATATTCAGGCTTTTTTTATTCTCTAACTCTTATCCAAAAGCTTCGTGTCAGTGCCTATTCATTATTCGAGTACATACTTTTCTGGGTACAAAGTATTTGACACACACAGCGGTTTTGATACTCTGTATCTATATTCTATTTAGGAGGAGAAGATGCGGTATTCCAAAATATTTGAAAAAAGCTTGAGGAAAGTCGGTGCTCCTCCTGGTACGCTCCTGTATTCGAAAACACCTGAGGCAGGGGGGTCAAAACTGTCGGTTATCTCCTTTTCAAGGGATGATGTCAGGACCTGTGAAGATCTTGATAAGAATGATATACCCGAATGGCAGGATCCGGATAGGGTCAGCTGGTTCCATGTACAGGGGTTGGAGGATATTGAAACAATAGAGACTATTGGCAGGGCTTTTAGTATTCACTCACTTTTGCTTGAGGATGTAGTGAACACAGAACATAGGCCGAAAGTTGAATTGCTTCAAGACCAGGTTTTGGTTGTGATGCGGATGTATTCATTTCACCCTGAGGAAAAGAGGATTGCCGCTGAGCAGGTGAGCATTTTAGCAGGCAAAGGGTACTGCATAACATTCCAGGAAGGCTTTGGAGAGCTCTTCGGCCCGGTAAAGGAGAGGATTGAAAAAGGCTTTGGCAAAGTACGGAAAATGGGATCTGATTATCTCATGTATGCTTTAATGGATATTGTTGTTGATAATTATTATCCTGTACTTGAGCATATTTCCGAAGCGCTTGAAATACTTGAAGATGAAATACTGGAAGATCCGAGACCGGAGCGGGTTAAGGTTATCCACGAGCTCCGGAAGGAACTGATATTTTTCCGACGTTCGGTATGGCCGCTTCGGGAGGCTGTGAACAAGCTCTCAAGGGAAGAGACAAAGTGGTTTACTAAGTCAACCCGGCTCTATGTTCGGGACCTTTATGATCATATAGTACAAGTCATGGACCATGTTGAGAGTTTCCGGGATATAATAACCGGATTAACAGAGTCCTATATGTCCGGGATAAGCAACCGCATGAACAGCGTAATGAAGCTTCTTACACTAATATCAACAATGTTCATTCCCTTAACTTTTATTGCAGGTGTATATGGTATGAATTTTCAATACATGCCTGAGCTTACCTGGAGGTGGAGTTATTTTGTTGTGCTCGGGGTCATGCTTGTTGTTGCAGTTTCGATGCTTATTTTCTTCAAGAAAAAGAAATGGCTTTAGTAAGAGGGCTCATCATTTTGTTTAGTAGAATTATGAAATTTACTATCTGCGATATTCATATTGGTAACATGTGTCTGTATCCTCAGTTCCTTGAGTTTCCTGATTATACGGTTCCGGAGTTCTGTCTTGAGAAACCACGCATCAGCAGGTGAAGCTGTCCAGGCAACTACCCAGCATTCAATGCTCTCCTTATTCAGTTCCATTGTCCAAAAGCGCGGGGGCTCAGTGTCCAAAAGGTTGTCACACTGGTTTGCTATTTTCAGTATCTCTTCTTCAAGGCTCTCTATATCTGTATCATAGGAAACATTGAAGGTTACCTGTGCCCAGACATATCTGTCGAAAAGTGAAAAATTTATAAAATCCTTTTGGAGCATCAGACTATTTGGAATTACATAGCGTTTCCAATCCCATACTTTAACAATTGTATGGGAGATGGAGATGTCCTCGATTGTACCATAGTAATTATCTATCATTACTGTATCTCCAAGCTTGAGAAGCTGAGAAAAGGAAAGCATAATTCCTGCAATAACATTCTCAAGAAACGGCCTGGCAGCAATACCGATAATAATTCCTGCAGCGGATATAATTACTGAAATAATAGTTATCGGAACACTTCCCAGAAAGGGAATAGCCATAACGAAGATCCAAATTATTAGAAAGGTGAGTGTAAAGAGTTTTCTGATAATCGAAAATCGTCCTTCAATACTGTTTTCTAAATTTTCAGTAGTTTTAGCCCGTGCCTCCCTTCTAGATGCTGGAGATCCGAGTATTTGCGTTCTTTTCGAGTGTTTTGTTAACTTTTTCAAACGCTGCTGCTCAAAGTTATGAATTATTTTCGGGATTGCAATGAGAAGAAGTATTCCGACCACTCCTGTAGAAGAGAAATAAATAAAAATTGGATTGTTAAGTATTTCCAGCATGGTTCTTCCTTAGCCGCCAAGATACTCTTTTATACTATTAGCGACAAGATTAAAAGTTTTTCTCCGTAATGCATCATTTGTTTCAAGGAGGGTCATTCTAAACCCTTTAAGGTCCGAACAAAAGCCTGTAAGAGGAACTACGCAGACACCGGTAGCACCGAGAAGATAATATACAAAACGCTTATCTACTTCAACATTGTAGGTGATGCTTTCTACATAATTTTTTATATCTTCTTCTTCAATTTTCAGCTTTTGGGAGCTGTTTAGTATGCCTTCTTCAAAGAGTACGGTCAGATAGAATGCACCCCTTGGTGGGATGACTTTTATTCCGGGTATATTTACTAAGGCCTCCTCTGCTTCTTGAGCGCGCTCCTGAAACATCTTGTTTCTCATTTTCAGGTGTGTTAAAAACCGTGGATCGTTATAGACCCTTGGGATTACTTTTTGTGGTAGAGTTGTGGAACAAACTTCAAGGCGTTTTGCATCCACCAAAGAACGGATATATCTGTTGAAATTCTCATCTTTGTCCCGGTTCATGACTTCCATCCAGCCGCATCGTGCACCCGGCCATGGAAACTCCTTAGAAATACTCCGCAAAGCTATGCCAGGTACATCTCCTATAACTTCACTCAAATGGAGAGTGGAGGTTCCGTTGTACACAATATGGGCGTATGTTTCATCACAGAGGATAAAAAGGTCATGGTTTTTTGCTATCCGCACAATCTCATCAAGCAATTTTTTGGGATACACCGCTCCTGTCGGGTTGTCAGGATTGATTAGGAGAATACCTGCAATAGAGTCATTGTACATCACTTTGTTACGGATATCTTCAACATCAGGGAGCCAGCTATTATCCGGGTCCAGCTTGTAGGTTGAATGATGATACCCTGAGTGGGCGCCTTCTGCAGAAGAGAGGGTAGAGTAAGCTGGCGATGGACCTAATACCCTTGCCTCGCGCTTCATATAGCCAAAGAGCGTGGCAATTGCATCTCCTAGTCCGTTAAAGAAGATTATGTCATCTTTTGTTATTTTGCAGCCGCCTCTGCCGTTTACGATTTTTGCTAAGCACTCCCTAGTTCCCGGCTCTCCAATGGTTGCAGTATAGCCATAGCTGGAGTCCTCTGCTGCAGTTTTTATTACAATCTCTTTTATCCACTCAGGAAAAGCCTCTCCCTTTTGTATTGGGTCACCAATGTTCTCCCAGATTATATTTCTGCCAAGGTCTCGGAGTTTGTGTGCAATCTCCACAATTTCCCGGATCTCATATTTCAGTTCACCTGCTCCGTCATGTACAATGTTGCGTCTCATTTTTCATCCTCCATAAAAAAACCGCGGTTTTACACCGCGGTTTTTTTCTTCATACAAAAAAAAGCCACGGTCCCTGTATGGAACTGCGGCTGTATTTTCACTACGTATACCGGCAGTCCCAGCGTTATGCTGCAGCTGCCGCGGCGGCGAGTTGCTTTGTTTGTTTGCCGTCGTTACTGTTCATACTTTATTATTATCGGTACATATAAAAAAAGTCAATACTAGGAATTTAAAAAAGGCGCCGAAACGGCGCCCGTTTGCTAGTCTTTAAAGCTGCTGCTTCCCGCCTCTTGGCCTTCCTTGTTCTTCAATAATGAGTTCGTATCTTCCTGTTGTTCCTGAAGAATAACTGGTTACCCGGATTGTATATGTGCCGGATGTGGGAGCAGTAAAACTGACATAAGACTCACGTGTACTGCCGTGGTCATCGTTGTATTCCTGCCCGCCGTCCGGGAAGTCTACAAATAAGTATGTGTCATAATCTCCGGTAAGTGTGACCTCATATCTCTGGTTTGCCTGCAGACTGATTGTATACCGGTCTTCATAGCCCCGTTCTCCCATGTAATCGTCGGATTCAAGGGTTCCGTTAACACTTTGTCCCATCGATATTGCCCTGGTATCTACCTGGGCTTCATCATTCAGGCGGAGTACATAGGACCCTGTTGTGTCGGAGGAATAGCTTGTTACGCGTATTGTATATTCCCCGGATTCAGGTGCTGTGAACGAGACCCTGGAATGGCTCACACTTCCTGTGTCATCATTATATTCTAGTTCTCCTGAAGGAAAGTCAACGAATAGGTATGTATCGAAATCTCCTGTTACATCTACTACAATATCCTCTCCTCTTCGTGCTCTGAAGGTATATGTATCTTCATATCCTCTGGAGCCTTCAAAGTCGGAGTTTGTCAGGTTTCCCTCTATTGTTGTTCCCAAGGAAATGCTTTCCGCTTCTCCCTGTGGCTGTTCCTGGTTCAAAGAAAGGGTATAGCCGCCTGTTGACCCCTGGCTGAAACTGGTTACCCGTACCCTGTATGTGCCTGATTCTGGCGCAGTAAAAGTAAGATATGACCGCCGCGTTCCGCCGTAGTCGTCATTATAGCGTTCTTCTCCATCCGGGAACTCAACAAAAAGGTAGGTATCGAAGCTTCCTGTCAGATTGACACGAACTTCTTGTCCGCGCCGTGCTTGAAATTCATACAGGTCTACATATCCCCTGGTTCCTACTGCATCTGAAGAGCTTAAGAACCCCTGAGTGCTGCTTCCTAGGGAGATTCTCTGTGCATTCGGATTTTCTGTTTCAGTGTACCGTATTTCATATGCACCGGTTGTGCCGCTTGAGTATGAGGTCACTCTTGCAGTATAGGTTCCAGATTCCGGAGCGACAAAACTTACCCTTGACTCACTTGTGCTTCCAAAGTCATCGTTATATTCACCTTCTCCATTCGGAAAGTCAACAAAAAGATATGTATCAAAGTCGCCGGTAACAGAGACAGTAACTCTCTGGCCTTCTCTGAGCCTGAACTCATAGTGGTCTTCGTATCCCCGTTCTCCATGATAGTCATCTTCTGTGAGAGATCTGGTCACCGGTCTGCCTTCTCTTAGCTGTTCTGTTTCCGCATTGCTTGCTGACCCGGACTCTGAAAGCCGAACCTCGTAGCTCCCTGTTTCGCCGCTGCTGAAGCTTGATATTCGAATAGTGTATTCACCTGACTGCGGTGCCTCAAATGACAGGAAAGACCTTCTGGTTGAGCCTGCGTCATCGTTGTATTCAGTCTGACCGTTCGGCATATCGACAAAAAGGTATGTGTCATAGTCTCCTGTTACTTCCACATTAAGGCGTTGTCCTTCCCGTGCTCTGAATGTGTAATAGTCTTCATATCCTCTGTCTCCCATTGAATCCGAACTGGTCAGCTCACCGCTTACGGTTTGCCCAATCTCGATTTGGCTGGATTCGGATGTAGTGCTGTCGCCGGAACCGTTCAATGTAAGTTCATAGCTTCCTGTTGTGCCTGAGGAATACGATGTTACCCGTACTATATAGTTGCCTGTACTTGGTGCAGTTGTTGAGATATACGAACGCCGGGTAGAACCATAGTCGTCATTTGAGGCTACTGTGCCTTCCCGGGTATCCAGGTAGAGGTAGGTATCAAAATTACCTGTTAGATTCAGTTCAATCCTGTCACCTTCATTAGCCCGAAACTGATATGTATCTTCGTATCCTCTATCTCCAAAATCGTCGTTTGAGGTCAGCTCACCGCTTACGGTTTGCCCAAACCTGATTGCATTATCCGGTTCTCTTTCAGCTTCAGGTCTACCGCCGTCACCGTCAAGAGTAAGGGTATAGCTCCCTGTTGTTCCGGGGCTGTAGCTTGTTACCCTGATTGTGTAGGTCCCGCTCATGGGTGCGGTGAAACTGATGTAAGACCGACGGGTGGAGCCGTAGTCATCGTTATATTCTTCATTGTCATTCGGCATAACTACATACAAGTAGGTGTCAAAGTTTCCGGTAAGGTTAATTTCAAGGTCCTGACCTGAAGAGGCGGTGAATGTATATAAGTCTTCATATCCCCTGTCTCCTGAGCCATCGCTTGTTGATAGTGTACCTTCGACTGTCTGTCCGATACGTATTCTGTTTTGTGTGAACTGCTTTGTGTCAAAATTCTCTGCTGAAGCAGAGAAAACGAAACACAACAGCAAGAGTAGAACAATTATTCTTTTTTTCATAATGTATCTCCTTATTTGCGAAATCAGTATAAGCTTATTAATGCCTATTATACACTTGCTTTTCATTACTTCTATTGTAACACAAATTATAGGCTGGTTCAGATGAAATTTCAGTCATTTTCTTAAACAATTATTAAATTAATGCTTGGTTATTTAGGATACAGGAATGCTCCACGGATCATGATGCAGCTCAGGTCTGCTTTGCAGGTATTGTATCATAGCCTGGATGCTTCCGGACTCTTGGTACAATGCCTCAAAAAATGGACTTGCTGCTTCATACACCCGAAAAAGAGAGAGAAACCCGTTATTAATTTCCATAGTGCCCAGCCCCCGGTACTGTGCAGAGTGGTAATTACTGTCATAGGTTTGTAAAAATTGTGTTTGAAATTCCCGGATAGCAGCAGCTTTCGCGCCGCGCAGTACCTGTTCAGGGTAATTGTATGCATATAATTCCTCTAACTCACGGGTCAGCAGCGAGATATCTTCTCTGAACTGCTGTGAGTCATGTTTTCGCGCAGTCATTTGGCGGTATTCTGGGCTGTCTTCGCCGTATCTGCTGATAATATACTCTTGGGCTCCTTTTCTTCCGATAAATGTGGCAAGCTGTTCATTGAACCCTGAGTGGCCGGATATAAAAATTGTTGCATGGGTCTGTTCGTGAATAATCAATTCTGCAAGACGGTCAGGGCTGTAATCTGCCATAAAACTGAAAAGGGGATCAGTAAAAAACCCGAGGCTGGAAAAGGCGTCTACCCTGCGTATGTATACATCAAGCCCCTGTTCTCTCAATTGATCAGCCCTTGAAAGGGCCTGCTCAATATTATAATAGCCCTGGTACGGCATTTCGCCGAAAAAGGGGTAGCTGAACATATAAGGCTCTGTATTGAATTCCGGGGCAGCCTGAATAACCGCAGCAAGATAGTCTCTATCAATCCGGAAATAGGTAGTGTAGTTTGCAGTGTCTGCAAGTCCGAGGTCAGTAATTGCGAACTCTCGAATATCAATCACTTGGGACAGGAAGATCCGGTCCTCCCATGGGATAGCGCTGTTCTCAATCAGCCTGTCTATCGGCTCTGCGCAAAGGTGGTGTTGGAGAAACGGGCCTGCCTGACCGAGTATATAGCAGGAAGAAGATATTATAACACCAGTAGTAATGAGAAAAATGCGGAGAATGGTTTTCAAATCTTTCCGGAAACTTCTGTACATTGTTTTTTATCCTGTAAAAAGAGTATACTAATTTTACGGAGGATTGCCATTATGAGTCTTCAGAAAATTCCCCGCCCATCAGTTCATTTTTCCATACCTGAAAATTGGATGAACGATCCAAACGGGCTGATCTTTTATCGCGGACAATACCATCTATTCTTTCAATATAATCCGAAAAACATAATCTGGGGGCCCATGCATTGGGGCCATGCTGTGTCGGAAAACCTCAAGGATTGGGAAATGCTCCCTCTGGCGCTTGCTCCGGATGATAACGGAATGGTATTTTCCGGTTCTGCGGTATATGACAGAAATAATACAACAGGATTGTTTTCTGATGCAGGGCTTGCGGTCCTGTATACTAGTGCAAGGTTTTTATCTCCCATAGAAGGGATATTGGGAAATAAAGAGAATATCCAGACTCAAAGCCTTGCGTATTCTGAAAACGGAAAGGTGTGGACAAAGTATAAAAACAATCCGGTTATCCCAAACCCGGGAACAAAGGACTTTCGTGATCCGAAGGTATTTCAAAACCGCGAAACCGGCTTGTGGAACATGGTGGTCTCTGGAGGAACAGAGGTTCTCTTCTACGAATCCGGGAATTTAATTGACTGGAATTTCCTCAGCAGCTTTTCATGGCCTGATAATCCGGATCCGCCGATATTCGAGTGTCCGGATCTGATTTGTTTTGAAACTCCCGAGGGAAAGCGCTGGGCATTAATCGTTGGTGTAATGAAAGGAAATCCCAATACAGGCAGCGGTGTGGTGTGTTTCATTGGAAAGTATGGGAATGGTGTATTCTCTGTGACAGATGACGGAGGTGTCTCGTTTTTTGACCATGGGGGCGAGTTTTACGCAGCTCAGACCTGGTCGAACCTTCCGGATGACCGTAAATTGCTGATCGGGTGGATGGCAAACCTGGAGTATGCTGAGTCAGTGCCTGCAGATACTTGGCGCGGTGTTATGAGCATGCCGAGAGAGCTGGAGTTAAGAAAGCGCGAAGGGAAATACCGGATTTATCAATACCCTTCTTCTGATGTGGTGAGTACAGGAGAGCAGGGTTTCCAAAAAGATCTCTATCTGGATGATAAGGAAACAGGAAAGTCTGTCTCTCTTCCGGATGGACCGTTCAGAATTGATGTTCAATTCCGCAAACAAGGGGGAAGGCAGCTTCTGCGTTTGGTCAGCAGTACTTCTGAAATGGTCTCCCTGGTGTATGAGCCGAAAAAAAATACGCTTACGATAAATAGATCAGCTTCAGGGGTGGTAAGACATTTGCCCACCGAGTCCTTGCACCAGTCAGTAAAACTCAGTGAAGAGAAGAGAGTCGATGTTTCAGTATTTCTGGACTTGCCCTGTATGGAAGTCTTTTGCAACAATGGAGAGGCTGTTTTTTCAAACCTTGTTTTTCCGGGTAAGCCGTACTCAGCGGCTGTTATCTCAATGGAAGAAGGAGCAAATATTCCGGTTACCATTTCTATCCGGAAAATAGGGTGAACTCAAGTCCGGTTCTATAGGCTGAATTTCGAGATCCGCTCTTCAAGCTCCTCAGTCTGTTCCCTGCTTTTTGCTGTCATTTCCTGGAGCTGAACCATGGAGCTTCCGATTTCTTTTACAGCAGAATTAATCTCTTCCAGACCGTGAAGGGCCTGGTCTGAAATATCGTTTATTTCAGTCATGGAACCTGAGACCTCCTGGGCTCCAGATGTCATTTCTCCTGAACCTGAGCGGATTTCTTCGGTAATATTAGAAAGTTCAGTTTCTGCGCTGATAAGTTCGCTTGTGCCGCTTGAGAGCTCTTTCATAGTACTGTTTATTTCTGAAAAGGAGTCAGCAAACAATGACACCTCGCTGCGAATATTTTCAAAGGTGTCCTGGTTTTCCTGGGATGCTGACTTTGCATTTTCTATCATGTCCTGGATCTTTTCCAAGGTATTGGTAATCTGTGTTGAATTCTCTGCAGTATTCTCTGCTAGTTTCCGGATTTCTTCTGAGACAACAGCAAACCCCTTTCCTGTTTCCCCTGCATGCGCGGCTTCAATAGCTGCGTTCATTGCCAAGAGGTTTGTCTGGCTTGCAATAGCATTAATGACTTCAATTACTTCAGACATTTCCTGGGCCAGCGAGCTGATATTTTTAATTACAGAATTGGTAGTGTCCATGTGCTCACTGCCTCTTTCTACCAAGTCACTGATATTCAGAATTGCCTTTTCCCGTTCTTCAGAAATTTGGGCAACATTCTGGATTGATGCACTCATTTCTTCTATAGAAGATGATGACTGGTTAACAGCAGATGCCTGATTTTCAATGCGCTGATTTAAAGAATCGAGGCTGGCTGAAATCTCTTCAATTGCTGATACTGCACTGGACATCTTTTGGTTTTGAAACTGGAAGCTTTTGGAAAGTGACTGGATATTTGAGCTTATTTCTGTAAAGCTGGCAGATGTTTCTTCTGCAGATGCAGCAACGTTTTCAACCACCCCTTTGTTTGATTCAATTTCATTGGACACATCCATCAACAATTCACGTATATTTTCAGTTCCTTCATTGAAGTCATTTATCAGCTTACCGAACTCGTCTTTTCGTTCACTGTTAAAGCGCCTGCAGAGCTCTCCTGTCGAAATGCAGTGTGCCTGTTCCAGGAGTACCTGGATATTTTTTCTGATTGACCTGGAAAGGAGCAATGAAATAAGAACAGCAATAACCAGGGAAACAGCAGAAAAGATAGTGATTAAAAGCTGGGCAAGCTTGTTTTCATCAACCAAGCTGGAGAGGGATGTATTCAGGTTAGTAAACTGGGCTTCTACAATCGTATCTACTTCCAGAGAAATTGTTTCAGCAAGGGAGTTGAATTCATCCATTTGCTCATTCCCTGCATCTACTCCGTCTTCGATATAGGCAGTAGCCATTCGGAGTCCCCTTTGGTAGTAGCGGTCAAGAAGGGTTTTCAGTTCAAACAGGGTGTTTACCAGCTCATTGTTTCCTGTTTCATTATACAGCTCGATTTGGGAGTTTAGAATAGTCTTTGCTTCCTGATAGTGGCTTGAGGCCATAGACATACCTTGGTTAAACCCTGCAGTTGCCCGTGTAGCGGAAATGTTCACGATCCAATACTGCATTCTTAATATGTGGTCTTTTACTGTAAGGAGTTCAACTGCCTTGGGAAGTACCCGGTCGCGGACATCTATTACTGACTGGTTTGACCGGGCTGTTGTCAGATACGCTGTTGTGAACATACCGAACATCAAAATAAGAATTAGCAGAAAACTGAGCGCGAGTTTTACCTGCAGACTAAAATTTTTAAACATAAACCCATTACCTCTATGTATAGAATAATATGAAATTACTTATATATCTATAGAGATAAAAGAGAAAACACTGAAAATTGACAGCAAATAGCGTGTTAATACCGGTTCATTATTTCCCACTCCGCCCAGTGGCTTCGAAAAACATCTCCGCTCTCTGCCGAATTCCTGCCTCTTGACCATCTATGAAGGAGCATCATGTTGGTGCCTAAAAAGCTGCCGTCATCGGAAAAGCGTGCTGAGTGCTGGAGTACCTTCCAATCGTAGCCGAAAACTAGGTTTTGTCTATATTCACCGTTTTGCCTGTCTTCTCTGTTCGTATCTACAGGGACCCAGCCTATGTCAGGGATGTAAACCTCTACCCACCTGTGAAAGTGTTCATCACGGTAGGTCATGGCTTCTTCATCATCAGCACTAAATAATGTACCAAAGGCGTAGCGCGTGGGGATTCCGAAAGACCGTGCAATTGCGGAAAAGACACTGGAATACTCTGAGCATGACCCGGTTCCCCTGGATAGAACATCAGGAGCCCGAGCCCAGGCACCGTCATCTATGTATGAAACATGGTCAAGAACATAGTCCCTAATATTGAGTACTGTTTCAGGTACACTTGACTCAACTTTTCTTATCTGTGCTACAGCTTCCCTGATAATAGGCGTGTCCATTCCCAGGTTCTCGTGGTCTTCAGTGAATTCACGGTAAAATCCCTCCGGCAGGCTTTGATATGCATTAAAACCGAAGTTTTCGACCTGGTATTGAATATCCCACAGATCAGCAATTGCTAAAAATCCGAACCGCTCATGTTTGCCTGAAGCAAAATTCTCAAAATTGTAGAACATAACAGGGTTCCCGAACGGGTCTTCAGCAATCCTTGTCGGTTCCGGTGCTTCGAGAAAATAGATCTCCTGTCTGTCTGTGATTCTGGGTCTGATAACCCGTACTTCCAGCCAGGAAAGTGGGCCGGGATAATTGTTCCGAACTATGTTATTCATTCTGATGACAACACGGTGGGGGTTACTTCTTATATAATCTTCCCCGAATTCTACCGTGGTTGAGATAATTCTAGATTGGGAGTGGCTTCCAAAAAACCAGGTGTTGTTATGGATGGTAATTCCCCGGAGACCATTGACCCTTGGTGCAAGGAAGCGCGCCTCTTGCCTTCCTGTTTCCGGGTGATAGCCCCGGACAATGGCACCTTGGGAGTACAGCACCCATACAAGCCCATTGTATAAAATGATACCTCTAGGGTTTTCCTGTAGCTGCCAGGTAGATACTATATCTAATGAATTTCTATCGTACACCCTAAGCTGAGCATCAGCCTGGTCGCTAATATAAAAGTATTCGGAGTCAACAGCAATTCCCGTTGGTCTGGATTCTTGTGTGACCCTCAGGCTTCCAATTTCTTCTGTTCTGCCAGTCTCCGGTTCCAGGGTATAAAGTCTTCCGCTGGCCAGGATATAAAACTGATCCTGGAAATAGGCCATTCCCCTGCAGTAGGAAATATCCAGACTCGAGACCTCTGTAGTTCTGTCTCCGTTTACGCGGTAAATCCTGTCTGTTTCATAATCAACACAATAAATATTGCTTTGATCAGAAGCTATACCGTATAAATAGCTTCCAGGGTGTCTAATCGGTTCATTCACGTGAAGCTCAGGTATTTCTCTGTCTATCAGCCTCAAATTATCTGCGGTAAGAAAAGCGGAAATTCCAAAAAGAAAGAGAAAGCAAAAGAATACTGTGTTTTTCATACTAGTAAGTTTATGATAAAATGATCAACTTTTCCATATTTCTTGAAAAAAAAAGAGAATCTTAACTGCTTAAAAAAATGAAATTACAAGAACCGTGTTTTCGTGTAGTATTATAGAAGGATGGAAGAAAATTTCGTTACCAAAGGAGTAGACTTATGAAAAAGCTGTATGCAGGCCTAGAGGCTGGGGGTACAAAATTTAACTGTATGATAGCATCCGGACCTGAAGAAATTATTGATACTGCTAAATTTCCCACTACAACCCCGGAAGAGACCCTTGAATCTGTAAAAAAGTTTTTCAGGAAATATAAAGATGATATTGTGTCAATGGGGATCGGTTCCTTTGGACCGGTTGACCCTAACCCTAATTCGGACACATTCGGATACATAACCACTACCCCGAAAAAGGGATGGGCAAATACGAATATAGCAGGGGAATTAGCTGGAGATCTGCAAGTACCTTTCGGGTTTGATACAGACGTAAATGCTGCTGCGCTTGGAGAATATACCTGGGGGGCAGCACAAAGCCTGTCTACCTTTGTGTATATGACCATTGGAACAGGTGTCGGAGGCGGAGGAATGGTTGAAGGCAAACTGATGCACGGGCTGGTGCATCCTGAAATGGGACACATCCTCCTTCGGCGGGATCCTGTTGTTGATCCCTTTCCCGGAACCTGCCCCTACCATGGAGACTGTTTTGAAGGCCTGTGTGCAGGCCCTGCGATCCAGGAGCGTTGGGGAAAGCCGGGAAAAGAACTGCCCGATGACCACAAAGCTTGGCCTTTAGAAGCATCCTATATTGGCCAGGGCCTAGCAAACCTTACAGTAACCCTCTCACCCCAGCGCTTTATTCTGGGCGGCGGAGTCATGCACCAGGAACAGTTGTTTCCCATGGTTAGAAAAGCGCTGCAGAAGTATTTGAACGGATATGTGCAGTCAGCTGAAATCCTCGGACATATTGATGCATTTGTTGTTCCGCCGCAGCTGGGTGATAATGCTGGTATGCTTGGTTCTATCGCACTTGCAATGCAGGCAGAGAAGAAAGATTAGTCTGAGGACAGCCCTGCTGCAGAAAACAGTGAGATAATTACTCGCTGTGTATATGGGGTTGGACTGTAGCTGCTGCTTCCGAATGATGCGATACCCGGGATATATGCAAATGCAATATCAAGGCCGGTATTCCTATGCTCATGCCATCTTCTGCCAATGCGGAAACCAATAGTTCCGAGAAAGCATAGGTTGTGCCTGAGAGCTTCCGGAACTGCTGCTGCGATACTGACCTGGTAGTACTTGTGCTGCATGTATTGGCCGCCTATCTGGATATACGGTTCCAAGGTGAGGACCCCGGTGTTTACAGCATACGCTGTTTCACAGAAAATGCCTGCTGAGAAATAGCGTTCATTTACTGGGTATTGGTACATGGAAGGAATCCGCCCTGAGTCGCTCAGCGCACCTGCGCCGATTCTGAGTCTCTGAGCTATAGATGTAAGAAAGGGGTAGGCTGTTAGGGATGTAAAAAAACCGGGTCTGTCTATCACTTTCCCGAGTGTCATTAGCACAGGGAGTCCAGGTGTGTTGATAGCTTGGCTTTCCGGCAAAATAAGTGAAAACCGTACTTCTCCAATACCCCACTTTTCAAAAAAATAAAACAACCTGTCTATTCCTATAGGCCACATTTCTATGTATGTGTGAATAAACGGACCGGTGAGGGCTTGTGCTGTTTGATTAAACGGGACTTGAGTGTATGTGAAGTATCCTGCAGCAAAACCTCCGCTCAGTTCAGCACGAAGGTGCGGGTGCGGAGCAAGCAGGGTTACTTCACCGCTTACTCTGTGTGAGATCGGTAACGAGATTTCGTAATGTACTGATGCTGTCATGGGCACAAGAGAGGGGAATATGAGAGAGGGCTCGAATCCTGCTGTTGCTGCAAATCCCCCGCTGTCCAACTGCGTGGGTATAGGGCGCTGGATACCGAGGAAAGTATGCCAGTTTTGCTGGAGCCATCTCCCCCCGTAATTTCCGAAACTCCGTATAGAGAAGTTGCTTACCCCCCGGGCTGATACCCAGTAAAACAGCGTGTGCTCCAGGAGTGTGAATTCGGTTTCTACACAAACAGAGCCAATTCGGGTTCCCTGCTGCTCCGGTGCTTCAGGCCGCAGGGTGTAGGACTCATAACTAACTTCCCCTGACCAAGAACTGCTACTATAGGTGAATGCGATTCCATAGGTATAGTGATCATCCCATTCATCCATAAAGTCCCAGGTGAATACATCGTTTACAATTGAAAAAACAGCTTCCTCAGCATGAAGCTGGGAGAGCTGCATTGCAAACAAAAGGATACAAAAAACGAACCTTTTTTTTAGCATAGAAAAATTATATAGAACTTCACTGCATATGTACACTAAAAATTAGGTGCAGTAAAATTGTCCTGCCAGCTAATAGACAGAGACATTGCCTGTTGAAGAGATAATTTCTAATCCAATTCCGCCTCCCCTTTGGCTGTAAGAACCGGATCCCCTTTCTTCTCAAATTTCATAGTTCCTGTGGAAGTAAGGGACTTAAGAGCGAGTCTGCTTATCTTGTTTAGTACATTGATATTGATATTTCCGGTAGATGTTCTGAAAAAGGAACCCTGTGACAGCTGTACGTCTTCAGCAATAATAGTTGCGGTTGATGTTGAGATAATGAACACCCCTTGGGATGCATCAATAGTGACTTCTCCGGTTGAATTATCTACTATAATTTCCCCTTCAGATTCACAGAGGGTAATTTCGCCTGTGCTGGATGAAATATGTATTCTTCCTAAGAGCCCTTCAGCGTCAATCTCACTAATGTTCGTTTTAAGGAAAATATTTCCTGAGTACTCTTGTATCTCCAGCATACCTAATATATGAACGATTAAAGTTATCTATTCATATTGATCTGTATTTTCTTCTTCCTGTATGTCACAAACTTTACAGTTCTGCTACTTCTTTTTAGGAATTCCTGACTAAATTATGAAGTTATCTATCTTTCCTGCTTCACTTTTTACATTACATGGTATAATGATAGATGGATAACTGAATATACCGCTGCTTACTCTTTGGTTTATACGTTTTATAAGCAGTATATGGAGGAATACGTGTTGCAAAATAAAAAACAAACATTAGTAAAAGACCTGATACGGAGAAATCGCTCTTACCGCAGGTTTTCACAGGAAAAGAAGCTGTCAAAAGCAGAGCTTATACAGTTGGTAGATAGTGCAAGGCTTTCCCCGAGTTCAGGGAATGTTCAGCCCTTGCGGTATGTCCTTTCCTGGCAAAAAGAGAAGAATGACGAGATATTCAAGGCCCTCTCATGGGCTTCCGGATTAAAAGACTGGGAAGGGCCTGCAGTAGATGAACGGCCGACCGGCTACATTATTATAATGATGGACAAACGCCTTTCACGCCACGCGGAGGTAGACGCAGGCATTGCAGCGCAGAGTATTCTAATAAGTGCTGTCGAAAAAGAGTTGGGCGGATGTATTATAGGTGCAGTCCAGAAAGAACGCTTGCGGATACAGCTCGAGATTCCCTCTCAGTATAAGGTCATTTTTGTTGTGGCATTGGGGAAACCTGCAGAGACGGTAGTGCTGGAGGATGCGGAAGAGGGTAAGGTGAAGTATTTCAGAGACGAAGATGATATTCACCATGTTCCAAAACGTCCATTGAGTGAACTCGTATTGGACATATAGGTTTTTCATTAATTACAGATTGATACTTACCTTAATCCGGTCTTCAGTTGTTCGCAAAAGATTTAGAATCTAAAGGTTCAAAAGAAAAAAGCCCTGCTCCGCATTCCGGGCATAGCCATGCTGCAGGGATGTCCTTGAACATGGTTCCAGGTTCAACCCCGCCCTCAGGATCTCCAGCTTCAGGAGTGTATACAAATCCGCATACCGAACATTGGAAGTTTTTGGGGGGTTCTGTGTTGTTTGTCTGTTTCTTGTTCATTTGGCTACTCTTACTTTACTATGCTTATGATGAATGCACTATAAAGTCTAGCACACATTGCATGCTTCTTCAGCTGTGTTGTGGATATAACCTTTGACTATTTTCTACTTGTCTCTGTTGTTTGACTGGTTTAATGTTATATCTATCTTTTGAATTAGCTCGGGAATGTTGAGTGGTTTTCCCAATACCTGTTTGACATTAGGGTAATCTGTAAGCGTTTCAGGGAGATCTTCTCCAGGGAATCCCCCTGAAATAATAAAAACAGGCTGAGCATTTTTCTTCGAGTCCATTTCATTCAAGATCTGTATACCGTTTTTTCCAGGGAGTTTTAGATCCAGTAGAATGAGATCGTTGCTGCTATTCTGTATGCGCTCCATTCCTTGAATGCCGTCGTTTGCTGTAATTACAGTAAGCCCTTCATCGATAAGTATGTCTGTGAGTTCTTCACAAAGCTCCTGATCGTCGTCAATAATTAATAATTGTTTCTGCATAATATCATTCCATTGGCAATACAATTGTAATGTTTGTCCCTTTCTTTTCTTCAGAATGAATCTGAAGCTCCCCTTCGTGGTTCTCAACTAGTTCCTTACACAGCGCCAAGCCAAGGCCTGTTCCATTATCTTTACTGGTAAAAAACGGCTCAGTGACGCGTTCAAGGATCTCTTTCGGGATACCGCAGCCATTATCTGTAATAGAAATACTGCAGCACTCTTCATCTTCTATCCTGCAAGACTCAGCTGTTACTGCGATTTTTCCGCCTGCTTCCGGGGTTGCTTCAAACGCATTGGTAAAAGCATTATTTACTACTTCCCGAATCTGAAAAGGGTCGATCATTATATACGTGTGTTTTACATTTTCAATCTTAGTAACTATTTCTGTGCTCGCTTCCTGGTATTTCATAGCCGCTGAATTAATACAGTCCATCAGAAAATTATGAATACTCACACGCTTTTTCTTCGGTTTCTTTATATTCGTATATGTTAAAATGTTATCAATAATAAGAGAACTTTCCATGACCTTTTTCTCTATAGTGTTGATACTTTTTTCCAGTTTTGGGTCTTTATTCTTTCTTCTTAAATTGAAGGCAGCTGTGTTTATTACTCCAAGTGGGTTGCGAAGTTCATGGGTAATAGTAGCAGCAAGTTTTCCGATATGCGACAATCGCTTGGAAAGGTGCAACTCCTTTTCTTTTTTCCGTAATTCCTTTTCTGCTGCAACCCTCTGGGTGACATTGAGGATCATGAGGATGAGGCCTGAAACCTTTCCCCCTTCATCCTTGACTGGATTCAATGTCCAGTCCCAATAGTGTATTTCTTTGGAATCTTGGTCAGGGTATGTATATGGTCTTGCGTATGTGCTGAATCCCTCTCCTGTTTCCACTACGCTTTTGAAGATTGCTTTGTTTTCTTCATCAGGATACAGGTCAAAGTGGTTTTTGCCGTAAAAATACTCTACTGATTTTCTCCCGCTCTTTGCGTATGCATTGTTGACCTGGAGAAAATTGAAATCCTTATCAAGATACGCGATAAGCATATTTGACTCAGAGAAAATATGGCTTAAAATTTTTGTGGCTTTGTATAATTCTCTTGCTTTTTCCTGAATACTGTTCTCAAGCGCTTCTGCGTTCTGTTTTAAATGGGTCTCTCTGTTTTTGTATTCAGTTATTTCGTGGAACATAATGAGGTGAGAAGGAGAATCAAAGGTATTCTCTAAGGAAAACTCTGTTACATTGTAGATTCTCCCGCTATTCCCGTCCTGCCATTCCCAGCTGTTTTTATTATTAGTATTAGTAGAATATCTGCATTGAGTACAGGGTTCTGAGAAGCCGAAAATCAGTTTATAGCATTTTTGGTTTTTGCTTTCAGGAAATAATGTATAAAAAGCAGGGTTCCCATAGGTAATTGAGTAATCTTTTGAGCAGATACATATACAGTCGTTTATTGTGTCTATCAGGTCTTTAAACATCCTCCTGCTTGCTCTTAATTTATCTTCCAGCGAACGGTATTGGGAAATATCCTGCCATGTAACTAGTGTGCCAGATTTCTCTCCCTCTTCGTATATTATGCTTGCCTTCGCAACACTGTGTTTAATTGTTCCATTGAGAGTGGTGTATTCATAATATCCCTCTTTCTCCTCATTGTAGAATAGGGCTTTATAAGAGACCATATCCTGCTTTTTCGCTTTTTGCCCGTTTAACAGGGTGAAATTGAGCTTATTTATAAGGTCTGTCTCAGTCAGCCCAATAAGATTTATGCCAAACGTATCTTCTGCTGTCTTATTTGCGCGGGTAATGGTTTGCTCAGTGTTATAAATAAGTACCGGATGGGGTAATACATCAAAGGCAGCGGAAACAGATGCCTCCGATTTTTGATCTTTAATACTGCTCATAAATACTAGTCCTTTGTGCAGTTTTACTGATTGATAGTGTTCCTATACCGGGTCGGTGTAGTTTTTTCATACTTCTTGAAAAACCGGATAAATGACTCAACATTCACATAGCCTAGTTTATACGCGACTTCGCTTACTGTGGCATCTGTATTTGTAAGCAGTTCCTTAGCCTTTTCAAGTTTTATCTGCAGTTTGTATGAATTGAACCCAATTCCTGTTTTTTCTTTAAAAATCCGGCTCAGGTATTTTGGGGAAAGGTAAAAGATTTCTGCTGCATCGTTCAGGTTGACCTGGCGGTCATAGTTTTTCTGTAAAAAGTATTTAATATTTTCTATGAAATTCATTGGATCGTAGTTTCGGATCCGTGCTGTAATCACTTCTTCTATTAGCTTTCTGAGTTTTTCTATCTTTACCGGCTTTTCCATATATTCATCAGCATCACCGCGAAGGGCCTCTACTACCACGTCTTTTGAACCATGGCCTGTAAGCATAATGACATAGGTGTCTTTATTTATTGTTTTTATGCTTTTAAGGACCTCTGTTCCCCGCATGTCAGGCATCATCACATCCAGAAGCACAATCTCAATCAAGTTAGGTTTTCTCAGGATTTCAAGGGCTTCTTTTGCTGAGGATGCAGTTATTACTGTATAGTCATCCAGGGCTTCGGAAATCTGTTCTAAATAATCTTTGTCATCATCGACAACTAATATTGCAAATGGCATATTTCTCCTTCTTTTTGATTGTCTATTACTCTCGGATAAAAGTCAAGTAAATATAAGTAATAGCGTTACGTTCATGAAAAGGGGACAGAAGAACATAGAAAAGGGACAGTTCCTTGTGTGATTTTTGTCAATATCGTACCGAATACGGATATACACGGAAAAGGGGGATTTGTGTACATTAATAACAGAATGCAAAAGGAGGCATATTATGAGCAGTACACCAATTTATGTAAGAGGAAGAGCACCTGGGGAGCTGAGCAGCGCGGGATTTAAAATAAACGAAGAAATGATAGAAGCAATTGTGCAAAACCCTGAGATTGATGATAAAGGCCTTGTTTCTGTTTACACTAGAAAGGGAAATAAGCCTAAAGAGGATGCCATTCATATTGTCGGAGAACTTGCTACAGAAAAGGAAAAGCAAAAAGTTTATGATCTGATTAAGAATAAGGTCCCGGAAGGAACTAATATTGTAGATGAGATGAAGGTAGATCCGAACCGCGGAAATATCGGGTAATGTAGAGAAAAGTAAGATTGAAGATGATATTAACACTGGAGATTTTAGTATTTTCAGTTAGAGTGCGATATGACAATCTTTGATAAAGGAGTTACATATGAAAGCTATTGTTGATCCTGATACATGTACAGGTTGTACTTTATGTACAGATATTTGTCCGGAAGTTTTTAGAATGGAAGGGGATGTTGCTGTAGCGTATACAGACCCTGTGCCTGCGGATAAAGAAGATGACGCCCAGGACGCTGCTGACCAGTGTCCTGTTGAAGCAATTGAAATTAAATAGGAAAAAACATGAGATTACCAGCCAATAGTAAATCTATTGGCTGGGTAAGGAATCGACGTGTTAAAAAGAATTACAAAAAGCCAATTTGAGCAGTTAGTAAGAAACAAGCGGAATGTAAAACTCGTTTCATTGTGCTGCGGTCAGGATACACAGAAAACAATTCCTGCTTCTTTTCCTGTTTCCCTGCAAGACATTGAACAAAAAGCTGATCTCTATTTAGAAAAATCTGATTTACTAATTATTTATCACTATGCCAATAACAGGAAAGTAATCGATGTCGCGGTTTCCAAACTGACTGATTTGGGTTATAAAAAGATCGTGCACTATATTGGAGAGTCTGAAGAAATCAATACAGCTTTTTAGAGCAATGTATTTCTGCGTATTTTAAGATATTAATATTCCATTGTTTTCTAACAGAAATCGTGAATCCTTCCTCATACATTTAAAATGCTACACGGTATTAGTATGTTAGTTTTTACAGTATTGAAAAGGAAAGTAAAAACATTCCTTTTATAAATAACAAAGGGGCGATTATGAAATTAACAATAAAAACAAAACTAATTGCAGGGTTTGCAATTGTATTGATACTCTTTTTTGTTTCCACTGCCTTGGGAATATTCAGGCTGAATGGAATGAATGAACGGATTAATTCTATAGTAGATGTCTCAGCTGAAAAACTCCGGCTTTCCGGTAATATGGTGCAGTATCTGCTGGAAATCAATAGAGCAGAGAAGAACACTCTCTTAAGCGAAGAGGAGCAAGTCAGGCAGGAGTATATTGATATTGCTGCTGAATCTGAATCAGGCATGGAGAGCACCATGGAAAGCTACCAGGAGCTGCTTACTGAAGAAGGCAGGCAAAGTTTTCAGGATGTCCAGAGCGCGTATAATGATTACATCACGATTCACGAGAGGGTGATTGATTTACTGCGTGCAGGTGAATATCAGCAGGCTGTCGATTTATCCGGGAACCAAGTCAGGGAAGTTCAGGAAAGGGCTGAAGCAGCGATTGGAGAACTTGAAGCTATTGCAGAGGAAAACCTTGCTGCTGACAGGCAGATAAGTACAGAGAACTATCGTTCTGCTGTTACATTCATGCTTGCTTTTGCGGGAATCAGCTTTTTTGCGGGAATCCTTGTTGCTCTTTGGATAATCTTATCAGTGAACAAAGGAATTCGAAAGGCAATCGATGCGGCTGAGAGAATATCCGGCGGTGACTTAACGGTAGACCTTTCAGAGCGCAGTTTAGATGAAATCGGACAGGTCCTCTCTTATCTTGGGATTATGGTGGAGAATGTCAGGGACGTGATAGCAGATGTGAAAACAGGGAGTACCTATGTTTCCCAGGGAAGCCAGCAGCTCTCATCAACCTCTGAGCAGGTTTCTCAAGGCGCGGTTGAACAGGCTTCATCCACACAGGAAATCTCCTCCAGCTTAGAAGAGATAAGCTCTACAGTGCGACAGACCAGTGAGAACGCACAGCAGACTGAATCAATCGCTGAAAAGGCTGCAAAGGACGCGGAGAAAAGCGGAAAAGCTTCCCAGCAGGCGATGAATGCACTGGAGAATATTGCGGATAAGATCTCAGTAATTGAAGAGATTGCGCGTCAGACAAACCTGCTCGCACTGAATGCGGCAATTGAAGCTGCCAGAGCTGGCGAGTCAGGCAAAGGGTTTGCTGTTGTTGCAGCGGAAGTCCGTAAACTGGCTGAAAACTCCAGAACAGCAGCAGCAGAGATTAATGAGCTTTCCAAGGATTCCCTGCAGATTGCCGAAGAATCCAAGGAAGGCCTTGATCAGCTGGTACCGAATATCCGTCAGACAGCAGAATTGGTAGAAGAGATTAGCGCCTCTGCTGAAGAGCAGGATTCAGGACTTCAGGAAATAAACAAATCTATGTCCCAGCTGGACCAGGTTATTCAACAGAATGCTTCTGCAAGCCAGGAGATGGCATCTACCACAGAGGAACTTGCATCCCAGGCTGAAAGCCTGGAAAGCTCGATTGAGTATTTTCATACAGGGGATGAAGAGGCACAAAAGAAGCAGTCCAAGCAGCTGCCTGAACTCAATGTAAAGAACAGAAGGCAGAAGACCAGCAATAAAAACAGTGCTTCAACTGATGCTGAAGAAACGAGTCAGAAAGAGGACTCCGAGGCTGAACTCGAAGAAACTGCAAAACAGTCAACCGGGGTTTCACTGAAAACGGCTGAAGAAAAAGAACAGACAGCTGAAGACGCGGACTCTGAGGAGTATTGATATATTAGTGGAGGGGGATGAAAATGCCCTCCTCTGTTTCCATAATTTCTGTTCCGAACTGTTGAGAACGCTCTATGAGTGCTGTCCGGATTCGGGAAAGTGCTTCTCCTTCAGCAATGGAAGGACGGAATTCCCCGGGAATTACTGAAATAGGTATTACTTCCAGGGTTTCAAGTCTTCTTGGGGCTACGGTAAGTCTGAACATAGCTGAATCTCTTGTTTGGGGCCAGTCATCCATATCGAATAAAAAATTACCCAAACTATAGAAGATGATCCCATTGTTGTATAATTCTATGCCCTGAAGTACATGGGGGTGATGTCCGATAATAACATCGGCCCCAGCGTCTATAAACTGCCGGGCGTCCCGCATTTGATACTCAGCAGGAAAATAGTCAAACTCATACCCCCAATGGAGGGACACAAAGAGATAGTCCGGATTGTACTCTGTTATAACTGAGCGTATTTGATTTTCAATTAATTCCGCGTTGTATGGAGCAATTCCCGGTGTATCTGTATCCGCGGCTCTGACAGCCCAGATCTCTTCCGCAAAAGCAAGGAAAGCGAAGCTGATATTTTCTCTTGTAAGAAGGGCTGGAGCGCAGGCTGTCTCTAAGCTGCTCCCCGCGCCTGTGTGTGTAATTCCGAGAACATCCAAGTTTTCTCTGGTTTCAAGAAGTGCCGCGGGTCCGTAATCTGTCATATGGTTGTTTGCAAGGCTGACAACGTCAAACCCGGACTCTACCAGCGCTAAGAGGGTCCCCGGCGCGGCACGCATGGTAATGTACTCAGGTTTCTCCCTGCCCTGTACGCCTTGAAACGCGACAGGGCTCTCAAGGTTGCAGAAACTAATATCAGCATCAAGCAATTCAGGTAAGACAAGTTCAAAAGCAAAGGATATTCCCTGTTCTCGGAGCTGCTCTCCAGGGCCCCGGGCAAGAAGTACGTCCCCCGCAATATTCACGGTGACTCGTTCCTCTTCCGGAAGAAAGCGGATCTGGTGTGTTTCAAACCCTGTATTAAATGCTGCTCCCCCTGTGTCACCTGGGAGCGACTCCGGACTTTCCTGGAAACAGGAGAAAACTACCAGGAGCATAGCAGCTAATAAGGAGTAGATAATATGTTTCATGTTCTTCCGCCTTCATTTTGGTATGCATCAGATAGAAAGAATATATCTTACAATGCCGAGTTTTTCGAGTACCCTTTTTGCGCCTCTTCTTGACTGCCATACTGAGATATTGGTAGGATTGGGCAAAATAAAATTAAGGATTTTTTATGGACCTCTTACGGACGGAACAGGCAATACATTTTATAAAACGCACCTTTCAGGACACTCTCGCAGAAAAGCTTAGTCTGCACCGTGTTTCAGCACCCTTGTTTGTGGATGTTGCAAGCGGAATTCAGGACAATCTAAATGGCATTGAGCGTCCTGTGAGCTTCGAAGTTCTGCAGGTGCCGAGCAGGGAGTATCAGATTGTCCAGTCCTTGGCAAAGTGGAAACGGTTAGCACTTTCTATGTACGATATCGCACCAGGTGAAGGCATTTACACAGATATGAATGCCCTGCGTCCGGATGAAGACAACCTCCATACAGCAATCCATTCAATATATGTTGACCAATGGGACTGGGAAAAGGTGATGAAAGACTCCCATCGGGACTTGGATTTTCTGAAAAATACGGTAAAAACTATCTACTCTGTACTGAGAGAAACTGAACAGGGGGTGGTGAAAAAATTTAATACAAAGCCTTTTCTTCCTGAAGAGATAACCTTTATACACACTGAAGAACTGATGCAGATGTATCCCGATCTTGATAGAAAAGAACGGGAAGATAGGATCTGTAAAGAGAAAAAAGCAGTGTTCCTTATCGGAATTGGCGGTGAGCTGTCAAACGGTGAAATCCACGACGGCAGAGCGCCGGACTATGATGACTGGACAACCCCGAACTCAGACGGGTACAGGGGCTTGAACGGCGATATCCTTGTCTGGAACCCAATCTTAAACCGCAGTTTTGAGCTTTCAAGCATGGGCATCCGGGTAGACCCCAAAGCTTTAATGCGTCAGCTTGAGATCCGCGGCTGTGTTTCCAGAAAGGAGCTTCCCTGGCATAAAAGGCTTTTGAACAATGAGCTTCCCCAGTCAGTAGGGGGCGGGATCGGTCAGTCCAGGATCTGCATGCTTCTCCTGCAAAAGCGGCACATTGGAGAGGTCCAGGTGAGTACCTGGCCTGAAGATGTAATTATTGACTGTGAAGGAAAAGGGATTAGGCTGCTTTAGCAGTTCTTTTTCAAGAATGAATCTACATCCCTCCGGTTAGGAACCGCGCTTTGGGCCCCTGCTTTTTGAACACTGAGGCTTGCGGCACAGACCGCGAATCTCAGTGCATCCTTTATGTTCATAGATTCATTTAAAGCAACAGCAAAGGCTGCGTTGAAAACATCTCCAGCTCCGGTTGTGTCTGTGACCTCTACTTTTGGTGCAGGAAACTCTGTCCAGCTGTTTTCTTTAGAGAGAAAAGCGCATCCTCTTGCTCCGCGTTTGAGCACAATATTCAATATTCCAGTTTCCTCTTGTAATCTTTCTGCTTTATTAAAGATAGTATCCCCTGGTATTTCCAGTATTGAGCACAGACCCTCCAACTCGCTTTCATTCGGGGTAATGTAATCAATTTTATTTAAAAAATTCTTCTGGATAGTTTTAACAGGCGCAGGGTCGTAGACTATGGAAATACTCTTTTGTTTCAATACGCTCAGTGCAGTTTGGATAGTGTCCACAGGAAGCTCATTTTGTAACAATGCAATAGATGTTTTCTCTTCATAGGTATTGAGAAATTCGGTTATGTGGTGCGGAGTGAGCCTTTCGTTTGAACCGGGATAGACAATTATTCGGTTCTCGCCGGTTTTTGTCAGTTCAATGTATGCCTTTCCTGTTTCTGCGGCGTCTAATACAAGGGGACCCTTAATTCCATGGGTGTTCAGCTCTTTGAGAATTGCTTCTCCTTCTTGATCGTCACCCAGGGCTGCGCAGAAAACCGGTGCTTTCCCTGAAATATTATGCACAGCAACTGCCTGGTTCGCGCCTTTTCCGCCAAAGCCTCTTGAGATTGAGAGGGCAGGCTGTGTTTCTCCCGGAGTTGTAAAGCGGTCCGTTGTAAGGGTGATGTCCATATTAGCGCTTCCTATTACTGCTATCACATGTCCTCTCCTTTCTCTCACTTTATGGTATTCACAATCCTGTTCCTGTCAAGAAATAATAAAAGGGCTCTTGACTGATAAGGGAGGATGATAGTATATTTTGAATAGACCAGGTGGTCTACAGAAAAATTATGTATATGAACTATGGGGGTGCTCTATGGAGCTGCAACAGGGAAGTTATACAATGCGGGATGGAAAAAAGGTAGTGGTGTATACGGCAGGAAATAATAATGATGTTCCTATCCTTATGATTCACGGCTTAGGCGCTGACCATTGTATGTGGACACCTCAGTTGATGAGCTATCCGGAAAAGGGGGTTTTCTGTATAGCACCGGATGTGCGCGGCCATGGAAAATCTGAGCCTGTGGAAGATCTGTCACTCACTGACTGGGCAAAAGACTTGAATGAAATTTTAGATACAATGGGAATTGAAAAAGTCCATGTCCTTGGAGTAAGTATGGGCGGTGTAATTGCCCAGGAGTTTGCCCTGCAATACCCTGAAAAGATATCTTCCCTTGTGCTTTGCGACACCTTCGGAAAGCTCAGGACAATGACCGAGAAGTTCCTCGGTTGGGCGATAAAAATCAGTTATGCATTTTTTAAGAAAATGCCAAGGAAAAAAATGGCAAATTTGCTTGGTAAAGGATATGCCTTTCCCGGCGGTGAGGAAGGGCAGGCCTATTTCAAGGAGGCTGCATATAGAATGGATCTTGATCAGGTAACACAAGCACGAAAGGTGATTAATAAGGTGGACACAGAAGACAGGCTGGCTGAGCTTGATGTACCTTCCTTGGTAATGGTCGGCGACAGAGGAGGTGCTTTTTTTGTCAAGATGAGCAAACGCTTGGCACAAAACCTTAATACATCCCTCATTGTTATTCCCGGCAGTCTTGATCCGTCCAACCTGACAGGGAAAGAATACTATGATAAGAATGTTCTTAAATTTATAGCAAACCAGAAAGATGAAAGATGAATATACTTGAACTAAAGGAGAAGGACTTTCCGAATTTTCATGGGCTAAATACTGACAAAAAAGAGCGGATACTTCAAGCTGCTCTAGCTGAGTTTACTGATCATGGCTTTGAAGCAGCTTCCACAAACCGGATTGCCAAAGATGCAGGGATAGGGAAGGGCATGCTTTTTCACTATTTTCGCAGCAAAGAGCTTCTTTTCTGCTTCTGTGTTCACTATGCTATGGCTGACTACGGGCAGTACTATGAAAGGAATTTCAAAAATCTGTCTGGAGATATTTTTGAGCGGGGCTTGCAGTGGATTGAGCTGAAAACGCGGTATTACCAGGAGAGCTCTGAGTATGCATTATTTCTTACAAATGCATATTATTCATCCCAGGGGCAGATCCGTGCCGCAATTGAACAGGCTGTTTCCCTAGAGTACAGTCAGCGGATACAGGATTTCACACAAGGGGTCGACTTCTCAGGCTTTAGACCGGATATTGATGTAAAAAAAGCGGTGGACATCTATTTTATGACGATCCAGGGGATAGGTGAGAGGTTTGTCCGTACATACTGGAAAAAAGAAGCCCCCCTGCCGGTTGCTCTGCTTCGGCAGGAGGTTGAAGAATACAGCAGAATATTGGAAAAAGGCTTTTATAAATAGGCCGGACTATTGTTTCCCGCAGTCCTGGGTGATCATTTTATGTTCGGTCTCTTCTGTTTTAAAATAGCGGATCTTCTCCTGAAGCAGGCTTTCAAAAACCTCACCTGGCCCGCTGGGAAACTTCTCTTGAGTTTGCGGAGAGCTCGGGAATCTCAGAAGCAGCATTTCCAGACCGTTCTACAAGGAAATTTGGAAATATTGCCAATAAAATCGTGATTCCTGACAATCAACCAGGATCTACTGTTAATTATCCTCCTTGTTCTGCAGTTTCACAGTAAAAAAATGAATTTTTTATGGCGCTGAGCATCACTATTTTGTATGATGATAGAGAGTAGATGTAGAAAATTATTAAATAAAAATACACTTGATTTCATTCTTGGAGGATTATATGAAAGACGCGCCGCGGAACAGGATTAAATTTGCAACCTTTTTTTCAATGATGCTGGTAGCAGTGCTGCTTATTCTTAATATTGCTTATAGTTCCATAGAACAGCTTCCTCCACTTCCGAATATGCAGGAGCTGAAGGACGCCCTTGTATATGCCGCGTATTTTATCTCCGCCCTTATGCAGGGCGCCCAGCTGTCATCTCAATATCTGTTAACAGGAATTCTCCTTGTTGTAATATTTCCCGCAATTGTCCTTGCTCTCCTTTTCCGTAAAAGCATACTTCAAATTATTATCTCAATTACTATTTACTCTGCCCTGCTTTTCGCTGTTTCTGCCGTGCTTCCGCTCCTTGGGATCCATCCGGCTCCAAACGGAGAACAGCGGATAATTACTATGATCATCGTACTCCTTAATTATCCCTTCGGGTTTATCTTTTATATCTGCTACCTTCTTATTGGTGCTGCCCTGTACCCTTTGCCTGCCTTTCTTGCAGCAGGTTCTGTTGTACGCAGGTATTGGGGAGGCAAGCGCGCCTACCATGTGTTCCGGAGTATTGTCTGGGGATACCTGGAGGTAATTATCTTTACTGCAATGCTGAGCCTTTTTAGTCAAGCCGTGTACGGAGGCATTCTTATCCAAGCGCTTGGCAGCTATATTAGTGCTCTTGGGGGCGGTGTTTTCCTCGCGGTGGTCTTTGGTGTGACCTTTTTTGAGTACCTTCTCTTTGTTTTCCGAATCAAGCATAAGCATTTGCTCATTCCTTTCAAAGCTTTGTTTAAAAGCAAGCCGAAAATAAAGCAGCCCCGGGCATCGAAGCCTGGAAAAAAGATTGAAGATGCCCAGGAGAAAAAGCCGAGTGTTTCCATGGATTTTTCTCTTGTTTCCAAGCCCGATAAAGAAATTGATGATGTAATTGAAGAGGAAGAACCGCTAGAAGAAGCAGAAGGGGAAGCTGCCGAAGAAACAGATGGGGAAGAGTCCCCGGAAGAGGCAGATGATGATGAGCAGTCCGGGGATGAAGGTGTCCGGCTGGAGGAAATTGATGATCCTGCTGCGAAAAACGCAAAATACCATATTGACGAGGTCTGTTCTGTCCTCTCTCTTCCTGTAACCTACGAGCAGATGATCATCGGGCCTTCTTTTTATCTCTTTGTTTATTCAGTGGACCAGGAAGGTACTCTGAAGGAGGTGAAAAAACAGGAGGATGAGCTTTGGTTCCGCTTAAAAGAACACGGTACAAGGCCCCTTATCCCTGTTCCCGGAATGGCAAGGGTCGGTTTCCTCTGTGAAAGAAGTGAGAAAGATACAGTCTTCTTTTCAGATGCTGAAAGCAAGCTGACAGCACGTCCAGAGGCACTTCCCATTTACCTTGGAAAGACCCTGACAGGGGAAGAGCTGTTTACAGACCTTGCTGCCCATCCGCATCTTTTGGTTGCAGGGTCTACCGGATCAGGGAAGAGTATATTCCTTCATGCTATGATCCAGAGCTTTCTGTACTCACCGAATAGGCAGGCCTTCCGCATGGTGCTGATAGACCCAAAACGCGTGGAATTCAGTGTGTATGATAAAAGCAGACACCTTGCCTGCCCTGTATTAGAGGACCTGCCTGAAATTGAAGCAGCATTGACCACGCTTGTGAATGAAATGGAGGGAAGGTATCAATTCCTGGAAAAGCAGGGGTTCCGGGATATTGCATCCTATAACACAGAACAAGAGAAAAAGCTTGCATATGTTGCTGTTATAATAGATGAGGCTGCTGACATTCTGCTTCAGGACAAAGGAGAGATTAAACGGAAGGTCATACTTCTTGCGCAAAAGGCCCGTGCGGTGGGTATACACGTAGTACTTGCCACACAGCGCCCTTCAGCAGATGTAATTGACGGCTTAATTAAGGCGAATTTTCCCGCGCGAATTGCATTCCGCACAGCATCTGCTTCTGACTCACGGATAATACTCGGAGAAAAAGGGGCAGAGGACCTGATCGGAAGGGGAGACTGTCTGTTTAAGGATGCTGGTGAGACGGTCCGCCTGCAAGGTGCATTTTGGCAGGAAAAAGAATAGTGTGTTAAATGGATGTTCCCATGTTTGCCGCAGCTTTCCGGTGAAAGGATGACCGGGCTGCCTGTTCTCGAAAGCATACAGCCCGGTCTGGTAAAGAAGTTATATATGAAAAAACCTAACCTTAGGCTTCCAACTAATTTTGGTGTATTTCTTCTGCCTTTTGCAGGTCGATCTTTGTTAAAACAGGCCCGATTATTTCAAAGAATATACAGGTTGCGGTTATTGTTGTAATCACTGTTGTCCCTATTTCTGCGCCGTGTGTACCGATCTCCTAGAATTCGAGGATTCCCTCTGAATAGATAATATCCTGCGCAGTTATTAACAAGCCTTTCGGGTCAGTATCATCCTTCTGAAGGTTGATCCGCCGAATTGCTTCATTCATCATATTTTTATCTACTATAGCGAGAATAATTTTCGAGAAAGAGTCTCCTGGGTCTGACCAGAAAGAGGAAAACAGGGGCAGCTTGTGGAGGTAGTATCCCGCATTATTCGATTCAATAACAGAGATAGACCCATGAACATACTCAATGAGTGCTTCCAGGATATCTTGTAGTAGCTTGCTCTGCTTTGCTTGTTTCGCGATTTCCTCTAAAACCGTTTTTTGTGAATCAGCACCTGAGTCCAGTGTTATCTAACCTTGTGGAAAAAACTCGGTATTTCTCATCTCTTTCTCCTGTTTTACAGAGATTATCTGTCTGTGTTCTCAATTTCAGAAATACTGGAAATTATTTCTGATTGATTTTTCATGTTTGTAAGGGTATTTACTGTGTTCTCATGCTTAAAAAGCATGAGAATTTTAGACATTGCTTCCAGGTGAAGCTGTTCAGAAGGGAGGCACAAGAGAAAAAAAGTCTGGTTGCTTTTCTGTCCAATGCCGCGTAACCGGTCCCTTCCGGGCACATACCCAGGACAATGCACGAGTCGGAGGCTGGTGTAAGCCGCGGTGTTCTGATGTGCGGTACCGCAAGGCCGCTGCCGATACCGGTTGAAACCATCTCTTCCTGTTCTGAGAGCATATGCAAAAACCGCTCTGTATTGTTG
>CAYRYS010000018.1:0-45851 GCA_964428555.1 uncultured Spirochaetales bacterium
TCGATGAGCGGTTTGCTCCACATTTTACTCTCTTCCTTCGCTCGCCACGCAAGAGCCAATTTTAAATGTACCAATAGCAATTAAAGCAGAATTTACAGGAGCTCTTACCCCATTCTCTGGAGACAAAACCCTATTCTTCTATTATACTTGAAACGAATATTCCTGAGAATAGAGGTCAGATGTGAGAAAGCGGATAACCAAGAAAATACACCATGGAAAGCACTATCCCCTTGGGGCTGATGTAAAGCCGGATGGGGTAAATTTTGCCCTTTTTTCCAAGAACGCGACAGCAGTCTATTTATGCTTGTTTCAAGACCCGGAAGACGAAAATGAAACAGATGTTATACCTATGACCCGGGGGCCTGAGTATGTATGGCATGTTTTTGTAGAAGCTATCGGTAAAGGCGTATACTATGGATACCGTGTGGAAGGGCCATATCTGCCTGCACAAGGCCACCGGTTTAATCCAAACAAGCTGCTGCTGGACCCATATGCAAAAGCTGTTACACACAAGGCAATAGATAAAGATGGCATCCTATTCGGGTACAGCTTTGATGCAAAAGATAAGGACTTGAGCCTTGACAGCAGAAACAGTGCTTCTCTTATGCCCAAATGTATTGTTTGGGACAATGAGTTTGACTGGCAGCAAGATGAGCCGCTTGACCACCCGATAGAAGAGCTGATCATATATGAAACCCATGTAAAGGGTTTTACAGCAAATACCAATTCCGGTGTAGAGAACCCTGGTACTTATCTTGGGTTTATTGAGAAAATCCCCTACCTGAAGGAAATTGGGGTAAACGCAGTTGAGCTCTTACCAGTTCAGGAGTTTTTTATCCGCCCATATCTCGTGGAAAACGGATTAACAGAATACTGGGGGTATAATACAATCGGTTTTTTTACTCCTGAAAGTTCCTATTCAACCGGGTCCTATCCCGGCTGCCAAATAGATGAGTTCAAGACCCTTGTCAGGGAGCTGCATAAAGCAGGTATCGAGGTAATTCTGGATGTAGTGTACAACCATACAGGGGAAGGAAATGAACTGGGGCCGACCTTGAGTATGAAGGGAATAGACAATGACACCTATTATTTTCTCACTGGAGAAGATAAACAGCAAAAGCGGTATTACCGGAATGATGCAGGAAGCGGTAATATTCTTCATGTGGAGAATTTCCCGGTATTAAAACTGATAATGGATTCTCTCCGGTATTGGATAACAGAGATGCATGTAGACGGTTTCCGTTTTGATCTAGCCTCTGTGCTTGCGCGGATGAAAGGGGAGTATCATGATAAGTCCTCCTTTTTTGCTGCTGTTGCACAGGACCCTGTTGTCAGCAGAACAAAGCTGATTGCAGAGCCTTGGGATATTTCTACCTATCAGGTTGGTAATTTTCCTTCCGGCTGGAGCGAATGGAACGGTAAATTCCGGGATACTGTACGGCAGTTTGTAAAAGGGGACCCTGGGCAGGTGAAATACCTTGCACGCCGTGTTTCAGGATCTGCTGACCTGTATTCAGATGACGGACGGTCCCCGTATAATAGTATCAATTTTGTGACCTGTCATGACGGGTTTACGCTTTGGGATTTATATTCATACAATGAAAAACACAATGCAGCGAATATGGAAGACAACCGCGACGGCGCAGATCATAATTTTTCCTGGAACTGTGGGGTTGAAGGAGAAACCACGGACCTTTCCATCATCATACTAAGAAAGCGCTTGGTGAAAAATGCTTTGTGTCTCCTCCTTTTCTCCATGGGTACCCCAATGGTGCTATCTGGAGACGAATGCCTCCGGACCCAAGGCGGAAATAACAACGGATACTGCCAGGACAATGAGATAAGCTGGTTTAACTGGGATGCAGTAGATAATAATAGGGAAATCTTCAATTTTTTCAAAAAAGCAGTTGAGTTTAGAAAGCATTACCCTGCAATGAAGCGGAAGAAGTTCTTAACCGGAGATAACCAGGATAATAATGGAGTTCCAGATATAAGCTGGTATAATCAGGTCCTGAAAGACCCGGACTGGGAGGATGAGCAAAACCATTTACTCATTTTTCAGCTGGATGGAAATGAAGTACCCTCTGAAAACGGAGACTACCATCTTCTTTTTATTTATAATGCATACAGTGAACCAAAGAATGTCATGCTACCTACAGATAAGCTGCTTTCATGGTACAGGGTGGTGGATACATTCCTTCCTAGGGAAAAGGATTTTCTCACCGAAGGTGAAGCTGAGCCTGTCCAGGATTATTATCACGCTGGCCCAAGGAGTGTTGTAGTACTGGTTGGGAGAAAAGGAAGCTGAATAGGGTATTATTGAATAATCTCTTTCATAAAAGAGGCAAGTACCTGCAGTGCGTTAGTGTTTAAACCGCCTTCAGGAATTATAATGTCCGCATACACTTTTGTCGGTTCTATAAACTCATAGTGTCCCGGCCGTACAACTTCCAGGTACTGCTCAATAACAGATTCTGTGGTCCTGCCCCGCTCTTTAATATCCCGTCTGAGCCTACGGATAAAGCGGATATCATCCGGGGTATCAACAAAAACTTTTAGGTCTATTAGGTCGCGGATTCGTTTGTCAAAAAAGATCATAATTCCTTCGAATATAATAATCTTCTTCGGCTCTTTCTTCAGGGGCTGTTCCCCCCTTCTATGATGCACAAAATCATACTGAGGCATTTGGATTTCTTTCATGTGTTTCAACTCACTAAGCTGCTGATGGAGCAGGTCAGTGTCAAATGCTTCAGGGTGGTCAAAGTTAAATGCAGTAATATTCTTGTTAGAGATGAAATCTGCGGATTTATAATAATTATCTTGGGGCACAAAGACAAAGTCCGGGACAATCTCTGATATCTTTCTAACAATTGTTGTTTTTCCTGATCCAGAGCCGCCGCAAATACCGATGATTTTTGCTGTATCCATGAAATGTATGTACCACATTCCAAGGAAAAACACAAGTATGTTCTCTTAGAGCGATCCGGGGAAGCGAGTTATTTATTATTGCACGAAAATTCTATAGTGTACCGTATGCCGCCGTTGTGGTGAATGTCCAGGCTGCCGCCCAGCTGTTTGACCAGGCTGTGAATAAGTACAAGACCAAGCGTTTTGGTCTGTTTCGGATCATAATCCTCCGGAAAACCTACTCCATTATCCTCAATTTTTAAGCAGCATCCATCTTTTTCGCTCCTATGCAATTCTATGCTTATCAAGCCGTCACGGTTTTCAGGAAATGCATATTTAAGAGAGTTGGAAATAATCTCATTTGCAATTAGACCGAGGGTAATAGCCTGATCTATCCCTATTTTACTCCTGGTTGCTTGGATCTCATACCTTATATTCTGGTTTCTAATATTGTATGAGCCAAAAAGCGATGATACAAGCTGATCCAGATATTCTTTAAAGTCAAGCTCTGCAATATTCTCAGAATGGTAGAGCTTTTCATGGACAAGAGACATGGACCTAATAGAGGACTGGCTGTCCTTGAATACCTTTAATGAATCTTCGTCATTAATATAGTTCTGCTGAAGATGCAGAAGACTGGAAATTGTCTGAAGATTGTTTTTTACTCTATGGTGTATTTCCTTAAGGAGAATTTCCTTTTCTTCCAATGCCTGCTCTAGTTTTTTTGCTGCTATTTTCCGTTCTTTTATTTGGTTCTGATACTGTAGAAGCAGGGTAGAGTTCTGCAGCGCAGAAGCAACAGGTGCAGCCATACTCATCATTAGGTCAGCGTCATCCTGGTCAAAGTTCTGGTCTTGAATGAAATTAACAGCAGTCATTGTTCCAAGGATCTCTCCCTGATGCATGAGAGGCACTACTAGTATAGCACCGCAATTGTTTCTTTCTCTGCGTTCTCTAACACGTTTTGGTTCTCTGGGGTCAGGCGTGTCTTTCGGAGAAATTGCGGGCTTTTTGTTTCTGATAACCCACCCGGAAAGGCCTTCATCGAATTCAGCATACTCCTCTATTACATCAACTTGTGGGTGTTCACCGCTGATTATGACATCTCCCATAATACGGTTTTCAACATCAGCAGGGATTACTGCGACCCATCTGCTGGGCAGAGCTTTTGCAACAGTATCTGCAATGGTTTTCAAGAGTTTCTTGTAGTCTTCAATTTCCATTACTGCAGAACTTACCTGATACAAAGAAGAGATATTGGAAATCTGCTTTTGGTAGTTCGTAATTAAGCGTCTGCGCTCAAGAAAGCTAGCAACTTGATTAGAAATACCCATGAGTACATGGACATCCTCTTTTGTAAAGTCCGGTTCTTCAGGAAGGTTTATGGCTGTTATGGTACCTTTCGGTTTTCCGTTGACCCGGATTGGCACAACAATAATGGAACCGCTGCTCGTACTTGCACGCCGTCTTTGTACGCGGATGCTCTCTCTTGGGTCAATTTCGTCCTTCTTTGAGACAGCCGGTTTGTTCTGCCGCATTACCCAGCCGGAAAGTCCTTCATTGAGCTCCTCATAGCTAATAGGCACTACATTTTCAGAACCGGGTCCTGCAGGATAAAATCCTGTTATCTTGCCTTCCTCCAGTAAAAAGAGTACCACCCGGTTTGCAAACAGGGCGTCTACCAAATTGTTCATTGCAGTCTGCAGGCAGTCATGTGCAGAGCTGGTTGAGTTCAGGGCTTTACTGGTTTTATAGAGTGCCCGGTTTGCTTTTAAGGTATGGTCCTTTTCTTTAAGAATCATTGAGTTAGCAACTGCAGCAGCGGTATTTCTTGCAATACTCATCAAGAGGTCAATGTCTTCTTGAATAAAGTCCGGAGAGCTGAAATGGTTTATTGCTGTTATTGTACCAAGCACATTACCATGGTAGATAATAGGAACTACAATTATCGAGCCTGCCTCTGCTTCCTCGCGTCTGTTTTTTACTAATGTGGATTCCCGGTTATCATCAGTGTTTTTTGCAGAAAAGGCAGGTTTTTTATTTTTTATTACCCAGCCGGTTAATCCCTGCATCAGTTCTTTATATGGGATCGCGGAAATACCAAGATTCATTTTACCGGATTTTACAAAAAACTGTATCTCTTCATTTTCCTGATCCAGCAGGTAGATGAGAACCCGGCCGGCCGGCAGTGCTTCCTGTATCTTTTTTGCAATAGAGCCGAGAAGCTTTGGAAGGCTTTCGATTTCTGTCAGAGCTTGTGCAACATGGTAGAGCGCATTAATCTCTTTTTTGGGTGCGTTTTCCAAGGCAGCGCCTGAGGCTATGAGTGATTCTATGTTTTGCAGTTCAGTTGAACAATAGCTGTTGTATAAGTATTCCGCTGTTTTCTGATAAGAATCAATTTCTTCTAGTATTTTCTCCTTTTCCTGTTCTGCTTTTTTTGCTGGAACGAAAACAGAGAGAATGATCCTTGCAAGCAGCTTAACAATGATTACAGCATCCAATGCTCCGGACTGTCTGGTAAACGGGAACGCTTCATCATCTTCTGTATACGTAACTGGAATGCCGATATGGAGGGTTTCAGCAACTTCTGAGAAATATTCCCGTTCTTTATCCGAAACCTCGGTATCCCGGGAGGATGCTTCAACCTTCCAGCTGAAACGGACACTTTGTAGTAAAGGGCTTGATTTTACCCAGAGTAAGGTCTCTGCTTTGGGTGCTGCCCTAGTAAGCTCATGTACTAATGACTGAAATACTGCGTTAAAAGACTCTGTACGGTGTTTGGAAAAGTCCGTTTCATTCATAGACACCTAATATACTTCCGGAATAAATGTTTGATCAGAAAGCGGCGGTCGTACATATCCTGTGCTTTTCTGACGCGGGGGGAGCTCAATAGGAGGAGGCGTCAGGTCCTCATAATCTACCATTCCAAGAAGGTGAGTAATCGTATTCAGCCGTGCCCGTTTCTTATCGTCTGCATTTACTACATACCAAGGCGCTTGTTTAATATCAGTATGCTGCATCATCTTGTCTTTTGCTTTTGAGTATTCTTCCCAATATTCTCTGGACTTTAAATCCATTGGGCTGAGTTTCCATCTTTTTACAGGACTGTCTATTCTTGCTTGAAATCTTCGTTCCTGCTCTTCGTCGCTTACAGAAAACCAGTATTTAACTAACAAAATGCCGCTTCTTACAAGCATTCGCTCAAATTCAGGACAGGAGCGGAGAAATTCCTTGTATTCATCGTCAGTACAGAAGCCCATTACGCGTTCAACACCTGCCCTGTTATACCAAGACCTGTCAAAAAGGACCATTTCTCCGCCAGCAGGGAGATGGGGTACATATCTTTGGAAATACCATTGGCTTTTATCTCTTTCTGTCGGTGTACCGAGTGCTACAACCCTGCAGACTCTGGGATTCAGGCGCTGGGTAATCCTCTTTATTACACCGCCTTTTCCTGCTGCATCGCGGCCTTCAAAAACAACGACAATCTTTAGCTTTTTATGTTTGATCCATTCCTGCAGTTTTACTAATTCTGTTTGAAGGCGTTCAAGCTCATCATTATAAAAGTTGGATTTTAGCTTCCCTTTTTTATTGATATGACCTTCTGAAGCCTTATTGCCTTCTTTGGCCATTGCTAATGCTTTGGCTACATCTGAAGTTTTCGGGTTTTTCTTCTTCTTTTTGTTTTTCTTTTTCTTTTCATCTTTCCCCATGGTATTTCCTCTTTGTACTTAATTGTCTATCCTTCAGCTTAAAGCGGGTTTTCTGTATTTGCAAGTACATTTTGCCGCTAAAGCAATTCTATTCTGGATTAAAAAAACGCCCCTAAAAGAAGGCGTTTTTCCGTACTGTGTATTTTTAGAAGAATCGTCAGGTCAAATAATTAGGAATTATTTAAAGACTGAGATGATTTTCTGAAGGATTGATTTGTTTGCCTTCGGCTGATTATCTGCAGTTTCTGATGATTCTTTTACTGTAAAATCTTCACCGTATTTTTGTTTATAATATTCTACCCGTTTATTGATATCTCTAGAGTTTTTTAAATCCTTGGGTGGGCGGGCCTGTTCTTTCTGTTTTGTAGCTTTCCTGGATTCGGGTTTTTGGGCTGCTTGTTTTTGCGGTTTCCGCTGCTTCCTCTGGTCTGTTTTTGCGGTAATTTTTTCTTTGGTGCTGCTTTGTTTTCTGTTCCCCTCTGGTTTTTTGCTGCGTTTATTATCACTACGCTTTCTATTTGAATCTCTTCTGTTTCCTTTTTTACCTTTTCTATCTTCATCCCGCAGGTTAAAGCGCATACCCTCTGATTTATCCTGGAGATACATTTGTTCATTTGCCCATTCAACCGGTATTTTCTCTTCCAGCATTTCCTGGATAGCTTCAAGGCTGTATACATACTGTTCGCATCCGAGAGATACAGCGTGGCCGCTTTCTCCTGCCCTGCCTGTCCTGCCGATTCTGTGTACATAGTTTTCAGGGTCTTCCGGAAGATCGTAATTCACGACAAGGTCAAGATCGTCAATATGAAGACCCCTTGCAGCAACATCTGTTGCACACAGGAACTTAATACGCCCGTCTTTAATGTCCTCGATAATTTTAGAGCGCTTTTTCTGGGGCAGGTCCCCGATAATATACTCGGTTGGTATTCCGTTTTCTTCCAGCCGGTTGGATACTTCATATGCAGACTGTTTTGTGTTTGTAAAGATAAGTGCATTTTCAGGATTGTATTTTGCTAATATTCCTAGGAGAAGCTGCATTTTCTCATTCTTTTGTACATGGTATATGCATTGTTCAACATTCTTTGCTGCAATCTCTTTAGGGTTAATAATTACCTCTGCGGGGTCATTCATATGCTCCCAGGCCAGGTGTTTTGCCCGTGTTGTAAGGGTTGCACTAAAAAGCATTGTCTGTCTCTTTCCCGGAGGGGGCATTTTTTTCAGCATTTTCCGAATGTCAGCAAGAAAGCCCATGTCAAAAAGGCGGTCTGCTTCATCTATAACTGTCATATCGAATTCTGAGAATTTTAGAAGCCGCTTCTGCTCAAAGTCCATAAGTCTTCCAGGCGTTCCGATAACAATGTTGGGATTATTTCTCAGACACTGTTCCTGTTTTCCGTATCCAACGCCTCCGAATATACAGCAAATGTTAAGATTGCCCGACGGTTCCAAGAGTCTTGCTTCTTTTTCAATTTGTAAGGCGAGCTCGCGTGTGGGTACAATTATAATTGTTTTATGGATTTTTTCCGTATGAATGCCGTGGAGCATTGTTATAAGAAAAGCAGCGGTTTTTCCTGTGCCTGTTTGGGATTGAACGCATACGTCCCTATTGTTTAAAGAATGGACAAGCGTTTTTTCCTGTACGTCGGTACAGTCTGTGAATCCTGCATTTTGGATTCCTTTCTGAACCTCTGGTGATAGTTCGAGTTCTGTGAATTTCATCTATTGTGATACCTCTTTTAAGTCAATTATTCTTATTATGTTTTTATGTGCGAAGATTTTTGTTGCTCCTTGTAATGAGAAGGTAAGTGGATTGAAGATACATCATACCTAAGTGTAATATATTCAGCTGTACCTTGCCAAGGGATTAGTTCGTTGCTTAGACTGTAAATAATTACACTGAAGGGTTACTGCGTGTACTAAACGGTTTTATAAATATGGTAACTTGGTTTAAATATGGAAGAAACTCCCAAATAAACTGGGAGTTTTAAATTCTGTTCTATTTTTCTCTTGCCCGTAGGCCAGCATATACAAATAGTTCTGATGAGAGCCAAAGCATTTGTTGACCCTTTTCAATAGGAATAAGAAAAAAGGTATCTGTATATGTGCTTTTTCCCTGGGTTACGATACGTTTTTCAAGAGCGAGCACAGGATAGGACTGATTCATTTTAAAGGCTTCAGCTGTCAGTCCCCGGATCATCCCTGATAGATAGTGGTTTTCTTTTTCGAGTGCGTCTAGATCGGTGCGGAACTTTACATAAAAAATGCCGGTTTTCATTGTAACTCCTAAGAAGATTGAGTTTAATAAAATCTTACAAGGATTCTCCTAATATTGCAAGTAAAAAATCAATTATGCAGCATGATTTATATGATAGTAAATCTTACTAGTACATGGTGGGCCCTGTGTTATCATCTTCCTGCTCTGTCTCTTCACCTTTTTCATCATCAGGCGTTACATTTCTGGAATGCTGCTGCCTTTGTTTTGAAAGCTCTTCAAAAAAGTCAGAAGCCTGTTTCAGACCGGTTTTCAAATTGTTTTCAGCTTCCCGGAACACATCTCCAACCGGGTCTTCGCTGTTCATGGATTCTTTCATATTATCTGCAGCAGACTTAACATTTTCCCGGATATCGTCAAATGTTTTTTCCATATCTTCCCTAAACTCATCATTCTGCCGTCCTGTAGCAAAAATGCTGTTTAGTCCTGCAAAGAAATCCCGGAAAGGGTCTTTTCCTGCAGGATTGCGGTACAGATCTTTGTAAATTCTTGCCAGGTCCGGTACTTCTTTTAACATCCATAGTAAAACAGAGCGGTAATAGAGCACCCTTTCTGTATCTTTTACTTTTTTTGCAGCATGTAGTTTTGAGACAAGGCTTTCTGCAATGAGACCGATATACTCAAACCGCAGTTTTTCATCGGAAATATAAGATTTAATATATCCAACAGCACTAATGTAGTTCTCTTGGGCTATTGCTTCGTGTATATTAAATTCCTCGTTATGTATTTCCATTCGGTAATCCTCCATTTGTGTATGTGCTTTCTCCGGTATGCCGCGAGGAAGCTGGTATTTTTCATCACCTTGTATAATGTACTAGGAGCCTTTTGCCTCAGCAAGAGAAATCTTCAAAAAAGTTACAATGGTCTATGGTATTACTGTGAAATCCCTGGACAAGCAGGTTTCTTTATCAGAACAAGGTCCTACAAACAAGGTGAAATCACCAGGTTCGACAACATAGTTTTCATCTTGATCTACTATACAGAGCTTGGATACTTCAATCTGCATTGAAACAGTCTTTGTTTCACCTGGTTTAAGAAACACTTTTTGAAAGGCTTTTAGCTCGATCAGCGGCCTGGTAACTGATGCAAACTGGTCACATACATATGCCTGAACAGTCTCGGTTCCTTCTACACTTCCGGTGTTTTCAACTTGCAGCGAAAACTTCAAAGTGTCAGATTCTGTTAGTTCCGGTTTTCCAATTGCAAGGTTTCGGAATCGAAAGCTGGTATAGGACAGGCCATAGCCAAAGGGATATAATGGAGAGCCTGGGCAGTCAGCATAGTCTTCAGCATGCCACCCCGGTATTTGATTGTAATACACAGGGAGCCCTCCAGCTGTCCTAGGAAAGGAGACAGTTAGTCTGCCTTCAGGATTGAGTTTTCCAAAGACTGCTTCAGCAGCAGCTTTTCCACCATGCATACCAGGATTAAACATTGCAAAAACTGCATCGCTCTCTGCGGCTATTCCGGGAACAGCAAGGGGTTTACTCATAAGCAAAAATGTTACCACAGGAACTCCGGTGGCCTTAATTCGTGTAAAGAGTTCTATCTGGCTTCCTGAAAGTTCAAGAAAAGCTCTGTCCTTCATCTCTCCGATAAGGGGCAAGTCATCACCTAATACCAAGACTACAATGTCTGCCCATTCTGCAAGTTCCAGCGCGTCTTCAATCTCTTCGTCCATTGGATCAAGAACATCACATCCCCGTGAATACCGCAGGGAAAGGCCCTCTCTGGACCAGTCTTGGAATGCGTCTAAAATCGTTGTAATATTTTCTCTTGGATGTCCTTCGGTTTCAAAGTCTGCCTGCCCTGATCCGAAACTCCAGTCTCCGAGCTGGGCTTGTACATTATCCGCATTTGGCCCGATAACCGCGATTTTTGTAACACTCCCGGAAAGGGGAAGGATGTTGTTTTCATTCTTTAGAAGCACAAGGGACTTCCTTGCAGCTTCCAATGCTGCTTCCTGGTGGGTTTTGCAGCCTATCTCCTGCTGTGCTTTTTTTGAAAAGTCCGTATACCGCATGTTGTCAAAGAGACCGAGCTCATATTTTACGCTGAGGATTCGCCTGCATGAATCGTCTATAAGTGATTCCTTGATCCGCCCGGATTTTACTGCGTCTCTGGCTGCATCGAGGAAATGCTGGGTCACCATAATCATATCATTGCCTGAGAGGATGCCTTGTATTGCTGCCTCTTCGTGGGTTTTGTATACCTTTTGGCGTGTTACCATTTCTCCAAGATTGTCCCAGTCAGTGATAACCATTCCATTAAAACCCCATTCATCTCTGAGTACGGTTTTTAAAAGCCAAGGATTTGCACTGCAGGGGATACCGTCAATGGCGTTGTATCCTGCCATAATTGTTCTGCACCCGGAATCTACTGCACGTTTAAATGCAGGGAGAAAAGTTTTGCGCATTTTCCGGTGTGAAATCTCTGCTTCAGCAGAATCCCTGCCTCCAATTGTTTCTGAGTACCCTGCAAAGTGTTTTGCGCACGCAAGAACTGAGTCAAGGGACGCAAGGTCATTTCCCTGGTACCCTTCAACCATTGCTGCCCCTAATTCTCCGATAAGGTAGGGATCTTCTCCAAAGGTCTCATTTACCCGTCCCCAGCGGAGGTCGCGGGTAATACAAAAAACAGGAGAGAATGTCCAGTGCAAGCCTGTCCTTCGGACTTCTTTTGCGGTTATTTGCGCAGCATTTCTGACTATTTCTGTGTCCCATGCACAGGACATCGCAAGTTGGGTGGGAAACACTGTTGCACCCGGCCAAAAAGCGTGACCATGAATAGCGTCAATCCCGAAGAGAAGGGGTATGCCTAATCGTGTCTTTGCAGCCTGTTTCTGTGCCTCCAGTATTCTGTCTCCAAGTGTGTGGAGGAACGAACCGACATGTAAGTCGTGAATGAGCGGGGTAATATCTATATCTTTGCCGGATAGCTGGAGCATTTGGCCGAGTTTTTCTTCGAGTGTCATTCTGGAAAGAAGCTCTTCTGTCTTTTCTCTTATTTCTTTGCTGCTTTTCATGTGTTTCTCCTTCAGTAGGCAGGTACTTGGGGTAATCATCTGAGGCTAATCATAAAACATTATATCAATTATTCAAATACTTAATTTATAAAGAAAATGGACGAATAATTGAAACCTGTGATATACTAAAACCTGTAGGTACTATTATATGAATTCAAATATTAAAAAACTGCTGACTATTGTTTTTTGTTACAGTTTATTGATATATTCATAGATAGAAAGCGTGTGAATTAAAATTATACAGTAAAAAGCAAAAAAATAGCGGGGGCAGATGAATCAGTTTGATTTTATCGAAGAGTTGGACCTTAGGAAATTTGTAGCACCGGAATTTGTGTACGGGAAAGGTGCTATTAATCTTACAGGGCGTTATGCAAAAAACCTTGGGTTGAGTAAAGTACTGGTAGTGAGTGATGAAGGAGTAGTAGCTAAGGGATGGACTGAGCGTGTTCTAGATTCTCTTGATGCTGCTGGTGTAAGCTACAGTCTTTTTACTGCAGTGAATCAGAATCCTAGGGATTTTCAGGTTTCTGAGGGTGCAGAGGTCTATGCTGGCGCTGGGTGCGATGCAATTGTTGCAGTCGGCGGCGGCAGTCCGATGGACTGTGCAAAAGGAATTGGTATTGCGCATTCCAATAGAAAGCCGATTCTCAGTTTTGAGGGAATTGACAATGTACCAATACCCGGGCCTCCGCTTATCTGTATTCCCACAACAGCAGGGTCCTCTGCTGATATGAGCCAGTTTGCAATAATAACAGATACAAAGGAAAAACGGAAGATTGCAATTGTCAGTAAATCCATGGTTCCTGATATTTCCCTGGTTGATCCTGAAACAACCACAACAATGGACAAATCGTTAACAGCTCATACAGGTCTGGATGCATTGACCCATGCAGTAGAGGCTTTTGTTTCCACTGCTCATTCTCCATTAACAGACCTCCATGCTCTTGAAGCAATCCGACTTATTTTTTGTTATCTTCCGAAGGTGCTGCAGGATCCTTTGAATATAACCTTGCGGAGTAAGGTTATGCGCGGCAGCCTTGAAGCAGGGCTTGCTTTTTCCAATGCAATTCTTGGAGCAGCCCATGCTATGGCCCACAGTCTTGGCGGGTATCTGGATTATGCCCATGGAGAGTGCAACGCGATCCTGCTCTCAGAAGTGGTACGTGCAAATTTTTCTGCAGTACCTGACAGATACAGACGGATTGCTGCAGTAATGGACCTGGATGAGGCTAATATGACAGACGATGAAGTCCAGGACATATTAGTTAAGGAAATCAGCCTGCTTGCCCATAAAGCAGGGGTTTATCAAACCCTGGGAGACCTAGGGGTTACCAAAGAGGATATTCCCCGGCTTGCAGATAATGCATTAAGGGATCCGTGTCTGAGTACGAACCCAAAAGAACTGTCTAAGCAGGAAATAATAGAAATCTATGAACGATGCCTTTAGCAGCAATGAATCCCGCAAAAAACTACAGGAACAACTGATTGGACTAGGGGAGCGTTCCCTTGGGAAAAACTACTATCCTGAGCTATTGAAAACAGTAAGCAATTTAGAACGCTTTAAGGCGCTTTTAAACGAAAGTAATGACGGTATTATTCTGTTTTCTGTAGAAGATGAAAAACCGGTAGATGCAAATGCTACAATTTATTCAATGCTCGGTATTCGTGAGGATGAGCTGAAAAACCTTGATTTCAGCCAGTATGTAGAGCAGAAAGACAAAGCACTTATAGCTCGGAGAATTGCCGGATGCAAAGATACTGATTGCTGCGGATTGGTTGTCACAACAATTTTTCCGGAAGACAGGCCTGCTTTTCCGGTAGAAATCTCCTGTAAAATTGTGGAGTTTAGTAATGGAGTATACGTTACCATGGTCCTCCGGGATATTTCAGACCGCTTGAAAATTGAAGAGCAGCTGAGAGACTCCCTGATTGAAAAAGAATCACTCCTGCGCGAGGTACACCATAGAGTGAAAAACAATTTCCAGATTATTACCAGTCTTCTTAGTCTGCAGATGGATTCTATAGAATCTCAGGATATGAAGTCTTTTCTTCAGTCCAGCAAGGACAGGATATACTCGATGGCAGCTGTACATGAAGGGCTGTACAGGGCAGACGACCTTGCAAAGGTGAATTTCCATAATTATATCCAAGAATTAAGCAATCATATTTTGGTATCCCATGACTGCCAATCTAGAAATATTCAAATATCGATCTGGATAGAGGATGTTAATCTGAGAATAGAAGCAGCAGTGCCCTGCGGGCTTATTATCAATGAGTTGATTACAAACTCAATTAAGCATGCCTTCGCGCCTGGGGATGCAGGAAAGATCATGGTTGAAATGTATGCAGAAGGGGATAGCTGGAAATGTGTTGTTTCAGATAATGGGTCTAATTCAGTTTCCCTTGAGCTGCTTGAGAAATCAGAGTCCCTTGGTATGACCTTGGTGCAAACCCTTGTTCAGCAGCTGTTAGGTACAATGACCATCGATGTTAATAATGGAACAAAAATAGCAGTACGTTTTCCCCGTAATTTTATGGAACAAAAGCGTATTTCATAATAAGTCTTACAGCCTAGCCAAAAGATCAATACTAAACGCTGCTAATACTGTACAGAAAAGTATTATAATAGCAGGTGCTTCTTTACCATTACCCTTCGGAGTAAATGGTTGCGTCTTTGATAAATCAAGGTTGCGTGCGGAAACTGCTTCTGAAAGGTTGTCTGCTTTTCGGAACAAAAGAATGAGGAAAGGCAGAATACCATAGAGGAAGAACCGCATGGGCTGAGGTCTGTACTCGCTGCCGCGGGCTCTCCGTGCATCTGTTAATTTCTGGTAACTGTCAAACACTGTCGGAAGCATTCTGAGGGTTAGTCCTGCAATAAAACCGACTTCTCTTTCCGGAAGTAATGGCACAGGTTTTAATGCCCATGTAATTACTGCTGCTGTATCTTTAGTTAGTGTTATTGTGGTGTACGTGTGGCCTGCTAAGAATAGTACAAAGAGGCGGAAGGCAATTTCTGTTCCCCGGAGCATTCCTTCTACATCAACCTGGAAAACGAGAACCTCAGTTATTGATTCAGAATGGCCTCCGGGTATTGAGGGAAGAAGAATGATAACAGTAAGCAAAGGCAGGAGTAATAAAAAGCTTTTTGTGTATTCTTTCAATGCGGCCTTGCTAATCCACCCGACTAGAAAAATACTGCAGGCGAGCACGATAAGACCGGGTATGTTTAAGAACCCGGAAGTAATACCGAATACTATGAGAAAGAGGATCTTTACTCTTGGATCAAGGCTGTGGATAATCGTATTCTTATCAGAATAGTGAAAAAACCTGGTTATGAAAGCCATGAATAGCTCTCCAAGGTGCGGTCCTTCCCGTATGGGGTCCGAACATTCCATGTATGAACTTGGGATATACCTTTCTCAGGACTGGTATCCAGCACAATCCTGCCTTCATGGAATACCGCGAGGCGGTTCGCATGCGCAAGGCTTTTTTCAAGGTCATGGGTGACCAGGATAATCGTCTTCCCCTCTTCATGGACCCTTATTATCAGTTCAAGAACCCTTTGTACTCCCGGGTAATCCAGGTTAGCAAAGGGCTCATCCAGAACCAAAACATCAGGTCTCATTGCCCATACACCGCCAATGCAGAGTCTGCGCTTTTCTCCGCCTGAAAGGGTATGGGGGTGTTGGTGCCTATGTTCAGTAAGTCCGGTGATGGAAAGGGCCGACTCTATCCGCTCTCTAAGCTCGCTGCCGGTTTTTCCAAGGTTTTCCGGACCGAATGCAATGTCCTCTTCTACTGTTTGTCCGACAATCTGATTCTCCGCGTCCTGAAAGACCATTCCTATTGCTGCTCTTACAGTTCTGAGGTTTTGAGCAACAGGCTTTCCCCTGAAAAACACTTCTCCCTTTGTCGGCCGGAGCAGGCCGTTTAGGTGTTTGCAGAAAAGTGATTTACCGGATCCGTTTTGGCCGCAAATAATGAGAAAATCTCCTGATGTAATTTCCATGGATACCCCTTTTAGGCCATAGGTATTGTCAGAAAATCGGGTAACCAGGTCTTTTACTGAGAGAATAGGGGAGCTGTTCACGATGAACGTTCCAGCTTAATAACAGAAAGCAGTTTAGGAGCTATGGTTCCTGCTGCAGCTACCTTTAGTGCATCTCCGATAAGGTATGGCACCATTCCTGCAGCCAATGCCCGCTGCCAAGTAATTCCAAGGCTGAATTTCAGCCAGGGTACACCGCAGATATAGAGGACAAAAGTGCCTGCAGCAGATGCAATGAGGGCAGGAAAAATGCCCTTATTTGTCATGGTATAAATAATACCGGTTATAAATACTGACAAAAGATATCCAAATAAAAATCCGCCTCCTGGGCCGAAGAGGTGTTCAATGCCTGCTCCGCCTGAAGAAAAAATGGGGAGCCCAAGGGTGCCGAGGAGAAGATAAATGCTGACAGCCCCAACTCCCCAGATAGGACCAAGTATTAATCCTGTAAGCAGAATAAAGAAATTTTGCAGCACAATGGGAACAGGTGAGACAGGGATGGGAAATGCAATGTATGAACCTGCAATTATTAATGATATTAATAGCGCAGTTGCTACGATCTTTTTTATTTTAGCTTCTTGGTTTTCCATGTAAAGCTCCTTGCAATATAATTAGGATAAGTAAAAACAGTCACCCCATGGTATGGCCATGGTTTTGCCTTTGCTTTCAATTACCAGTCCGCATGTTTGGGTGACATCAGCTGCAGTTCCTTGGATCTCGCCTGGTACTGTTTTTATTAATACTGATCTGCCGAATATGCTGCTTCCTGCTTTCCATTCACAGATAAGCTTTTCTGATAAAGCTGTTTCGTGAATCTTTTCAAGTTCGCCTATTATAGCATCATATAATTCCCAGAGGTTTTGCTGGTCAAGGCAAGCAGCTTTTTTGATCCGAGGTGCTGTGCCTGCGTTTAAGCCGATCCCGAGAATTATTGAGTCCGGACAGTCAAATTCGCCAGAGGCTTCCAGCAGTACACCCCCAGCTTTTTTACTGTCTATCAAAAAGTCATTCGGCCATTTCAGGTCAAGCTCTATGGAGCTGGTTTTCTTTACTGCAGCACGGACCAGTATCATAGCAGCAAAAAGGTACCTTGCTATTGAAGCCATGGGCAGTCTCGAGCGGAAGACCGCACTTAGGTACAAGCCGCCTTCTGCAGATTGCCATGGTCTGTGTTTTCTTCCCCGTCCTTGGGTTTGTATATCCGCAATTATATACCGTGGGGTTATTTCTGCCTTTTTCGCAGCTCTCTTGCCATCCTCCATGGTTGAAGAAGTTTCATGTTTCCATTCTACCCGGTCAGCAAAGCTGGAGAATTCCCATGGTCTAGAGAGAGGCTCTTTGTTCCTAAGAAAATACCCTCTGGAAGATGAGCAAATATCATAACCGCTATTATTAAGATGCTGTATATGTTTCCATACTGCTACTCTGGATATATCAAGTTTTTTTGCCAGCTGCTCACCTGTAATCCATTCCTGTGTGTTTCTGAGTTTTGTTAATATTCCGCGCTTTTTGCTGTTAACCATTTGTATTGGGAACGTTAACGAAACAGCACATAATTGTCAATCCATAAAACAGTGTTTTGTGTTTTCAATAAAAAGAGGATGAGGAGCAGGGGTTATTTTTTCTCTGTGTTTGAAAGCCTTTTATAATATTCTGTATAAACCGTATAAACTTCTGACATTTTCTTGTTTAAATCACCCATAAAGTTCCTAGGGCTTGTTTGGGGGATATTCAGTCTTTTTGCCAGTGCTGCTATTTCCTGTGCATTGTCAGGTACAGAATGCACCTGCTGGTCCTCGTAAATCTGTAGCAGATGTTCTATTTTTCGGAAAAAGATATAAGATTTACGGAGAAAGGCTTCTTCTTCTTCTGTTACTATTTTATGAGCCGCCAGCTTACTTAGTGCAGTTACGGTGTTTCCGGAAAGTATTTCCGGATGGGTGTCTACATAGATTAAAATTAGTCCTTGAACAAGAAATTCTATATCTCGTATTCCACCCCTTCCGTTTTTAATATCAATACCGCCTTGCTGTATTGTTCTATTACAGAGTGCTGCTATATATCGGTTTTTCTCAATAGAGGTGATAACAGATTCCGGAGTTTTGGGTCTTCTAATCTCTTTTTCCAAGGCTTGGAGGAAACTCTCACCCAGTGCTTTGTTTCCTGCAACTGCCCTGAGCTTTATCGCAGCCTGTATTTCCCACAATCCTGCATGAACCTGATAATAATTATGCAGTCTCTGTACTGAGTAGGCCAGCTCTCCTGCTGTTCCAAAGGGCCGAAGCCGGAAGTCTATTCTGTAAACATACCCCTGAGGAGTGTAATTTGACAAGTCCGACCTTAATTCCCGAATAATGGAGTTTATTTTTGCAGCAGATATTTCTGAGTCCGATTCAAGCAAAACAAGCAGATCGATATCAGAGGAATAGTTGAGCTCTCTACCGCCAAGCTTTCCGAATGCAAGAATGCATAAATTATCCTCAAGGTGTAATTCAGGGTGTGCTTTTGCCAGGTGCTTCGTTTCTGTAATTAGTACTGCATCAGCAAGGTTGGATAGCTCAACAACAATCTCTTCTGTTTCTACATTGAAGCAGATGTCCCTTGCTGCAATACGCAGTACTTCTCTCCTTCTGAAAATGCGCAGTTGTTTCAGCCAGTCCTCTTTAGAGCCAGATTGGATTTCCAGAGCCTCCAGGTCTTTTTGAATATCCGCCAAAGAGCGCATTTTCTGAATATGCTCAGGTTTTGTAATCCAGGTGAAAAATTCAGGATTGTGCAATAGGGTATTGCTGAGAAAGCCGCTGTATGAAAAAACCGAGAGGAGGATCTTCATTCTGGTTGGCTGTTTTAACAGAAGAGAATAATGCTCTGCAAGATCATGTATTTCATGTGCAAATCGCTCCCAGTTATTCAGTGCCATATCTGGATCCGGGAGTTCGCGGAGGAACTGTACAGCAAGTACTGCAAGTTTTGAAAAAAGCTGCTTTTCCGAGCCCTCTCCAGAAAGCTTTTTAATATTAATGTATCCCCGTTCAGGGTGCTGAATACCGATTGGTTTTAACACGGATTCTACAAAGTCCATGGAAGTCTGGTTCCCAAGTACCAGATCAGCAATTGTTCCTACTTCCGGGCCTGGAAGTGATTCTCTTCCAAAGTAGTTTTCCACAAAGACCCTGATTACTGCTGTCCGCGTTTCAAACTCAGTATGGAGAACTTCTGCTGCGCTCATCTCACCTTGGGAAGAATACTCCATTCTCCTTGCAAGATGAAGGTACTCATCAGAGTCCTTTTTAGGCAGCTGAAGGTCAAGCGCATTCCCCCTGAGAATTCTCAGTGCATTGATCAGCTGTCTAAGAAAATGATAGGACTGTACCAGCTGATCTGCATCTGTTTGACTGATTACCTCCAGCTCGGCTAAGGCATCTAATGCTTTGTGGATACTCGGTGTTCGAAGGATTGGATACTCAGCACCATGTATGATCTGTAAAATCTGGACTGAGTACTCAAGATCAACTAAAGCTCCGGTTGAATACTTTGCATTTAGGTTGCCTGGTGTTGTTTTCTTCTCAAGCTGGACTTTCCGCGCGGACCGAAGCTCCTTTAGCTCTATATTGCGTTCTCTATAGACAAGCTCGTCCCGAATATTTTCAACCTGTCTCCCAAGCTGCTCCTCTCCGCCTATAGTTCTGAGCCTTACCAAGGAAAGCCGCTCAAGGGAATGTGCTTCCCCATCTCTGCTGTAGTAATGGGAGAAACGCTCCAGGCTGCTTGCAAGGGGTCCGGATTTACCATACGGTCTGAGGCGGAGGTCTACACTGAATATTCCTTCCCGTTTGGAATGGATATAGCTGACAGCATTCTTAACTAAGCGACTGAAAAATTCGCTGTTTCGGATCTGCATGTTTCCATCTGTTTCGCCTGAGTCTGAATAGATACAAAGTATTTCAATATCTGAAGCATATCCCAGTGCTTCTCCTCCAAGCTTACCAAGCCCGAAAAGTGCGTATGGTACTCTGGTTCCTGCAATCGTAGTAGGGAATCCTGTCTCTGAAGTTAATTCATTGTATGCTATTTCAAAGGCCTTTGTTACAACAGCCTCAGCAAGCCGTGAGAGACGCTTAGAGAGGAGGAGGAAGTCGGACTCCGGAATAAGGAGATGGTCCATGTCCATGAGCATGGTCTCTCTATCTTTAAATGTGTTTAATGCTGAGATCTTGTGTTCTATGGTCTGGCAGTTTTCAAGGCACTTCTCCAAACGGACAGGTATTTTATCTATAGAAAGTGCATATCTACCTTTTTTGTTTTCCTGTGAAAGCAGAGGGATGAGGGTCTCATACTGTTGGCGGATAAAGTCTTCCCATAGATACTGACTAGTACCGAGTATGCGCGCAAGGTCCCTTGCTGACTTCCTGTTTGTAAGCAGCTCCAGCCATTTAGCCTCTGTTTTCATGGTGATTAAATCCGGTACGATTTTTTCGAATCTGGACAATGCTGCAAAGGGATCTGGGGCACTATCCAAATAATAGGTGAAATGTTTGGTAAGGAGTGCGAAGAGTTTTATGTCTTCGAGTATCCGGTTATCTGTAATTTGGGTTCCGAACTGCCCGGTTAAACAAAAGTCATCCTCAATACGGTTATCAGTTGTGGATATGCGGAGCTTCTCTATAGAAATATTCTTTTGTGCAAGAGCACTTGAAAAGGTATAGAGAAAGAAAGGGGTATCCTCTGAAAGAAGAGAAACCAGTGTATACTCAGGATCCGAATTATCGATGGACATTTCAACAGGAGAAAGGCTTTGGGAGGGTGTTATCTGCCTGCTGATCAGCTGTTCTGCAATCCATTGATTTATTTTTTGCCGGGTCCTGTCAAATTTTTGCTGTCCTAACAGGTCTATGAGCGATGAGAGGCGTTGTAGAAACTGTTTTTCCCACGCTTTTTTATCCGGTACAGGCTCGAAAAATCCGCGAAAGCGGTCAATAATTTTCCGTCGGGATACCTTCCTCTTTTGTCTTTGCTTTGTTTGTTTAATTGGCTCTTCGGTAAACACATCTCCGGAAATGATATTCATTCCCATTGCAGAGAGCAGTCCTGTGAGCACAGCAAACACCTGAGGAAAGTTAAATGAAATAACCGTAATATCCAGGGTGTTGTCATCTTCCCAAGTAAAGAGAACAGAAGACGGATTGCTCTCGCTTATCCCTTGGAGCCGGTTTTGATGTTCTTCAAGGTTTGTCGCAGGAAACACCGTTTTATAGCTTTTCCCTGCGACATCTTTCGGATCTATTGGTTCAGTGTTTTTATCCATTCAAATCCTCTGCAAGGAGTATATCATACATTCTGTAAAATCAGATTGCACTATGTTTCTAGTAATACAAAAAAAGGGAAGGGGCCTGCCGCGGCCCCCTCCCAGGACGATTATTATAGGAGGCTGCCGGGTGCCTCCAACCCCATTTCAAAATTATATAATCTGAACACTTCTGCCTTTGCAGAACTATTCAATGCCTATATGTCATAGTACAAAGCAAACTCCCAAGGGTGCGGCCGCAGATCAAGGGCCTTTACTTCATTTTCCATTTTATAGTCAATCCATGTTTCAACTACGTCCTTAGTAAACACATCTCCCTTGAGCAGGAATTGATGGTCCTTCTCCAGTTCCATCAAAGCTTCCCGTAAAGAGCCAGGTGTTTTTGGTACTTTTGCAAGTTCTTCAGCAGGAAGGTCGTAAATATCTTTATCCAGCGGCTGACCCGGATCGATCTTGTTCTGTATTCCGTCAAGGGCTGCCATTGCCATTGCTGAGAAAGCAAGGTATGGGTTACAGCTTGGGTCAGGACAGCGGAACTCAAAGCGTTTCGCCTTTTCAGAGGATGAATACATTGGAATCCGTACTGAAGCACTTCTGTTCCGTGAAGAATATGCAAGGTTTACCGGTGCTTCGAATCCAGGCACAAGCCGTTTATAGCTGTTTGTTGTCGGGTTTGTGAATGCCAGAAGTGCAGGTGCGTGTTTCAGGATTCCGCCGATTGCCCACATTGCTTCCTGAGAAAGTCCTGCGTATCCGTCTCCTGCAAACAGGTTTTTCCCGTCTTTCCAGAAGGACATATGCACATGCATACCTGAGCCGTTGTCATTGAACAAGGGCTTTGGCATAAAGGTAACTGTCTTGCCGTATGCTTTGGCTGTGTTTTTAATAATGTACTTATATTTCAGCAGGTTGTCCGCCATTTCAACTAAAGGCGCGAAGCGCATATCAATTTCTGCCTGCCCTCCTGTTGCAACCTCGTGGTGCTGACACTCAACAGGGATGCCCATCTCTTCCATTTGGATCATCATTTCGCTTCGTAAGTCCTGCATTGAGTCTGTTGGAGGTACAGGGAAGTATCCTTCTTTATACCGGGGTTTGTACCCAAGGTTCGGTCCTTCGTCTCTTCCTGTATTCCATCTTCCTTCAACTGAGTTTAAAAGATAATACCCTTCGTGTTCATTCTGATCAAACCGTACATCATCAAATACAAAGAATTCCGCCTCAGGTCCAAAGAATGCTGTATCAGCAATTCCAATATTCTGCAGGTATGCAACTGCCTTGCGTGCAATGTTCCTTGGGTCTTTTGAATAGTCCTCACCTGTAATAGGGTCACAAATATTACAGACAAGAACAAGGGTTTTGTGTTTAAAGAATGGATCAATAAATGCAGATTCTGCAACAGGTTTTACCAGCATGTCAGACTCATTGATTGCCTGCCATCCGCGGATTGAGGATCCGTCGAAACCGAGACCTTCTTCAAAGGTATCTTTATCGATTTCGCTCACCGGAACTGAGAAGTGCTGCCAAAGTCCTGGAAAGTCCATGAATCTAAGGTCAACAACCTTTACCTCTTCTTTTTTGATCAATTCCATTACATCTTTTGGGGTTTTTATTTCGGCCATTTTATGCTCCTTCAAAAATGATTGCGTTGTTATAGGTGTAATAAAGCAATTAGTGTGCCAATTGAAGAGGAAAAATTGTAAGTCTATGTTATGGAAAGAGATAGAAGAAAAGCGCCTTATATGGAAAAGCATAGAAAGGTGAATATGGCTACAAATATGTAGTAAAAAAAATATGAAAACACAATAGTGTAGGATATTGTAATGGCCTTACTTTAACAGGGAGCAGTAGAAATAGTACATAGAAAAAATATGGATGCCCTTTGTTTTGGATTATTCAGGAAACATTAAAATAGCATTAGCAGTATATTGCTGAAATTAATAAACTTCTAACAAAGAACAAGAATGATCTGTGTTATATTTATATCATATTATATAAAAGCTCCATTCTATAAAGTAGATAAAATCATTACATATCGATTTTGTAAGAGGTGGAGGTTATATAATGGTAAGACAGTTTATTATGGTCTTAATTATTCTTGGCGTTCTTATCTCCATTAGTTGTGAGGATGTGAGTTCTTCAGTGAATTCTGCACCTATTGCACAGGTCCTCATTTCAGTAATGGATGACGGACATACAATTCAGCTAGATGGAAGCGAAAGCTATGATCCTGAAGGAGATGAACTAATCTATTCATGGGCAATTCTTTCCGAGCCTGAGGGATCAGGGGTGGAAATTGCTGAACCCTTTGCATCTGTTGCAAGCTTTTATGCTAGTATAAGCGGAGACTATGTAATTGAGCTTACTGTTAGCGATGCGGAATTTGATTCAAAGGTTTATGAATCAGTAAGTATAGGCTCCAGCGGAGATTCCTTGACTGTAAGTATCTTAGGTCCTGAAACATTAGCTTTCGGAGAATCCGGTGAGTTTACTGCGGATATTGGTGGTTATGCTGGTACTGAGCAGCCTTCTTATTCCTGGACTGTTGATGGAATTGATCAGGAAGTTGATACAAATACCTTTACCTTTAGTCAGACCCCTGAGGCAGATACTGAGTATGAAATATCTATTACTGCTGAAACTTCCACTGCAAGTTCCTCAGATAGTATATTATGTACTGTTTCCAGTAGCGGTACAGATAACAGCGCCCCAACGGTTGCAATTAATGAAGGAGATCTGCAGGTTGGATATGGGGTAGAAGCTGTTTTCACTGTAACTGCAACAGATCCTGACGGTGATTCTCTGACCTATGCCTGGTATGTAGACGGGATTGACCAATATAATAATAATTCATTATTTGCGATAACGAAATGGCCTGTTAGTGACCAAGATTATACTGTGAGGGTAGAAGTTACTGATGGTGTGTATACACGCAGTGATGAAGTGATTCTCACTGTATATGCATATCAAGAGGCTGAAGATGTGGACATTTCATTTCTATATTGGTTGCCTACACAGGAATCAATTACATTTTCCGGTGAAACGATAACTCTGACTCAAGGAGAGGATATGACAATAGAAGCTGACCTTATGTCAAGCTATGTTCCAGAATACTATAGGTGGTATCTAAACGGTTCTTTGATGGATGAAGGAAGCTCTCTGGATCAGCTGACAATCGGAAGCTCCCTCGCTCCCGGAACATATAACCTTACTCTTGTGTGTACTGTTGGGGGATATCCATACTCTAACAGCTTGAGTTTTACCGTAGAAAACACAAATTAAGGAGGTCAGCAATGAAGACTATATATACATATATAATAAGAATCCTATCAGTTACTTTTATTATAATAATCTCCAGTTGTAACCCATTCCAAATGACACCTGGTGCTGACGAGTTAAATCAGGGTGAGATTACCTTTATAATTGAATCCGATGCCCTCCTTTATAGTTCACGAACAAGTATGCCAAGCTCTGATAATCTTAGTGTTGATCGCTTTGACTATACACTAACAAATACTAGCACTGGAGAATTAATAGAGGAGACTTATCAGTATCAAACTTCTCATACTGTAAGTTTAGATGCTGGAACATGGAATCTGGAGGTCTTTGGTTATAACAATTATGGAACCAATGTAATTGAAGGTTCAAAGGAGATTACCGTTCTATCTGGAGAAACGAATTCATTTACTATCACTTTAAACCCTGTTTCCGGAACCGGATCTTATACCATTTATTTTACCTGGCCTGAAACAGAGGTGCCAAGCGGGACTATTACAGCTGTACTTACTGACCTTTCGGATGACTCTACTGAAGATATTTCCAGTGTATTGGATGTTGATTGTTCAAATGGAATAGCTGATACATTTCCAATTTCCTGTGAAGCGGGGAATTATCTGCTTACTATAGAGCTGAAGGACAGCGAAGGCAGGACTGCTGCGTATGTCGTAGAATCTGTAATGATATTCGCAAACTTGTCAACTTCTATTAATGTGTTCCTTGATACAGGGGATATCCGCCATGCTCCGCAAGCACCGACAGGATTATCTGTGTCTCTCAATGCGAGTACACAACCTGAGTTGAACTGGACTGACAATTCAAACATTGAACGGGGTTTTCGCATAGAGAGGAAGCTCGAAAGCGGATCATATAGCGAAATCCATGAGACAGGCGCGAATGTGACCACTTATACTGATACAACAGCCATGGAAAATAATACCTATGTGTACAGAGTAAGCGCGGTCAATGATTTTGGAGGAGCTGTATGTACTATTGAACCATCAATTACTGTTCTTCCAACTGTAGAAGCTCCTGTGCCCAGTAAATCCCCAGGTACTTACAATGGACCTGTATTATTCACTCTTTCTTCTGCAACTCCAGATGCCACAGTCTACTACACAATAGACGGAACAGAACCAACAATCGCAAGCACAGCATATTCTGGTGAAACCCTCACCTTTGCTTCTACTTCCCGGCTGCGGGCAATTGCTGTCGCTCCAGATCATATAGATTCCCAAGAGACAGACGTGGAATTTACGATTGCACTTGACGAGATTGAAGAAGGTTTCTATACACTGCCATTCTCCTCTAACTCTGGAGGCGGAGATTGCATAGCTGTTTCTGGTAATACTGCTTTTGTAAGTAACTATGACGGAATTATTTCTTTTGATATAACTAATCCAGGGAATCCAAGTATTATCGGATTTTACGATGAATACAGTATTGAAGGATTAGACGCGAATTTAAACTACCTCTACGCGGTTCGTAACGGAGATTTGATCCAATTTGGAATAAGCGATCCTGCGAATTTAGATTATGATCAAAAGTATGATACGACTTCTGTAGATTTTCATGATGTTCATGTTACAGAAACCAACGCATATGTTGCTGCTGAACAGCCAATTTATGAAACCATAAATGGCTTGTATATATTTGATTCACCCCTTACATTCAGTTCCTTCCCAGATTACCAATCCGGCGTAGACACTAATCCTGATCATTATACTGCTGAGGGAGTCTATTATGATGGGACGTATACCTATACTGTTGACTCCATGTCCGGGGGGCTGAATATTATAACTTCATCTACAAACACCTGGCAAAATTCCTTAAGTAACTCAGGAAGCGGAGAGGATTTGGTTGTATATAATGGACATGCCTATGTTGTGTATTATAATGTAGATGTTTATAATGTTTCTTCAGTAACATCTACAAGTTATGAAGGTTCCTTAACTCTGCCGACTGGAACTAGTCCTACAGATGTTGAGTTGAATGGTGCCTACCTATATGTGGCGTATGAAGGTTCTGCTTCCAAACAACCTGGGGTTCGGGTGTTTGATCTTTCTACCAGTGCCACAGCACCAACTGAAGTCTCTACTATTGATACAGTGTATACAATACGTGATCTTCGCTTCAGTGGAAATAATATCTATGCTACAAGCGATGAAGCTGAATTAATTGTTATTGATTATTCAACACCCTCTAGTCCAGCTATTCTCAGCACTGTTTCTCAAGGCCAGGCACAGGCAGTTGATGTGTATGGCACTATGCTCTACCTTGCAGATGCAGCTGGTGGAGTACGAAGTTTTGACACTGCATCACCTGGAAGTGGTCCTCTTTGGACTGCAGATGTGCCAAACGCAGTTGATGTTGTTGCTCAGGCAGCCTATCTCTTTGTCGCTGATTTAGTTGAAGGCTTGAAGGTCTTGAATGCCTCAAACGGCACGGTAATAAGTGAAGTGAATACAGGTCCCACAATGAATGATTATTGTTCAATTGCCTATACAACGAACTATGCATACCTTGGCGGATCAACTGGCATAGAGGTGTACAATGTGGGAACTCCAAGTGCTCCTTCTCTTGTAACAACTTTGAATACAGAGTTTTCAAATGTCACACAGCTGGTTGCTAATGGAAGTGATTTATATGTTGTTGATGGTTCTACTGGGTTTCATCATCTAGATATTTCTACTCCATCTTCTCCTTCTCTAATAACAACTTACTCATCCGGGGGATGGCAGGAGGCAATTGCTGTAAACAGCTCTATTGTCTGTACATATGATGATAGCGGAAGCACAATCAGAATTTACAATCGCAATGATGATTCATTTATTACAGATTTCATACACTCTAGCGCAAATAGGATATGGGCTGATGAATATTACTTATATGTAGATGAAACACATTATTTGAATATTTATGATATTACAGACCCAAATAATCCAGTACTTGTGGTCACTGATGCTTATGTTACTGATGGAAACACCAGTGACATAATACACGCAGGAGACTATCTGTATTTTGCGAGCACCAGAACAAATGCGCCGATCTTTACCTTAGACGCACCCTGGTAGCCTATCATTGATAGGATAAATAGATTATGCTTTTATATTAGGCTGCCTGCTATGGGCAGCCTTTTCTTTGCAATCCACTGAGACAATTATTTAATAAAAATACGGGGTCATTGGGTTATAACGGTATAGTAATAGTAAATACCGGATGGGGTGACCTTGTTATTTCAAGGTCAGCGCTGATCTGTCTTGCAAGAACCTGCACTAGGCGCAAGCCAAGAGATCCTCTATGTTCAATATCAACACTCTCCGGAATTGGAGTACCGTTATTATTGAACTGAAGGCAATAGCTGTTCTGTTCTGTTTTACCGGTTACTGTGAAAACATTGGTTTTACCTTTGCTGAAACTATGCTTAATCGCGTTTAGGGCTATCTCATTGACCAATAGACCGAGTGGAATTGCAAGGTCTGTTTTCAGTTCTCTTGCTTCTATCTCGCATTGAAGAATAACATACTTTTCTGAAATTCCGGAGAAAACTGCTGTGAGCAGCTCCTCTAAATAGCGGTCTATTCTAATGTTCTCCAAACTGTTTTCAGTCTGTAGTTTCTCATGAATGAGCTTTATAGCATTTATCTTATGCTTCAGACTATTAATTACTTCTCTGTCTTTTGTTTTATTCTCCTGGAGATTTATAAGCGAGGTTATCATTGCAAGGTTGTTTTTTATTCGATGGTGCATCTCCTTCATGAGGAAGTCTTTTTCTTCAATCGTTTTCTCCAGCTCTTTCTGGTACCGGATAATATCAGAAATGTCATGGACAGTTGACTTTAAATGAATACCGTCTTCGAATTCTATGGGAATAGAAAAAACCTCAACATAGCGTATTTCGCCGTTTGCAAGTTTATGGTGGGAGTAGAAATGGTTTTCTAATTGTTTTTTTGCTTTAAATAGGTGATTATTCACTTTTTGCTCTGGCAGCTGATTGACCTCTTGAATATACATACTGGTTAGTTTTGGATACGGGTATCCATAGAATTTAATCGCAGCTTTATTTGCATCCATAATTTTCCCGTCTTCAGGATTAATGATGAGCTTTATGCTTGGCCCTTCGGTAAAGTATCTGCGAAAGCGCTCTTCATTCTTGCTAAGCTTAATCTGCAGATTATGAACTCGATTCGTATGAGTTTCATACCCTTTGAGGAAAAAATAGATAACAAAGCATACCGTGACCATAAGAAAAAAAGTAGACCAGGTTGCAAGCCTGAGCATTCTAATCCCATCAGAAATTGCGGGTATCTCAAGAAAACACAACCAGAAATACGTGGATAAAAAGCCGGTAAGAGCAACGCTTAGGAGCTGAACAAGGTGCTTTGCTGTGAGGCTTGTGAGGATCATATAGAATGGAAAGAGTAATAAAAGGTAAATTGAAATCATTCCTCCAAATCTTCCGAGGACTGCGCTGTAAAGATTCAGCCAATGAAATAAAATACCGGGAAGGATAACTCCAAAGTTGACACCATTTAAGTAGTGCTTTTTTGCTAGCAAAATAATTCCAATAAGCTGAAGTATTATAGTCATACCAAGAATAGCTGCCCGAAAAAGCATTCCTTCTATAACTGCGTAAATAGTAATTGAAATAACAATTATGCTTATGAGGATGAGTATTATAGGTAATGCTTTAAAAATTATATCTCTAAATGTAAGCTGATGTTCCATATCTTTGATCCTAATATAAGTGTATGGATAATAGAGTTAATAGTAAAGAGATATTAGAGATAATGACAGAAATGAAGATATATTTAATAGAAAATTAACATGAGAATAATAGAGTACTCATAAAGAATAATCAAGAGCAGTGTAGTACAGCCTTATCTCTCACCTCTATGTTCTCTTCCCTTGCTGTGCGTCAGCATAGAATATCTTAGTAATTTGTATAAAAATATTGTAAATCAGACAGTAGTAATTAACTAAAAAAAAGCCTTGCAATTAATAAAGAGTGGATTGATACTGAATATAAAATAGGTATGGGTAATAAATTAAATAAAGAAAATGTTTAGGAGAAAACATGGAGAATCAACTTCACTTTGAATTTTCCGACATGATTGCCGGATACGTAACGTCTTTCAAAAAAGAGGAAAACTACTTTACATTACAGACTTCAGACGGTCGCAAATACCAGGCAGTACTTGGAGCAAACCTTTATGCAAGATTCATGCGCAACCTGGATGAACCCTACAGAGACTGTACTGGACAGATCGAAGATCTGTTAAAACCCGGGCAAATGGTCTTTGTGTATGGGATTTTTTACCCGAATAAAGACAGTGAATATGTTTTTGAAGCAAAGGTTATGGATTTCCCCGGCGTCAATTCAGGGGGAATGAAGCAGAAGTACAGATTTGAAGAACAGGATTGGTGGATTAACCAGGCACGGAGTATTGCCGCCTTTTTTGTACAGAACCAGTTTGAATCTCCTGATAACATAAACTACAGCGACTACAGAACCCAGCTCACACTTACTGGTGCGCGGAAAGGCGATTTCACTCAGGAGACTGATACCATTTCCCGGCTTGTGTACGGGTTCGCGTCAACTTTTCTGCTTACAGGAGAAGATGTGTTTCTTGAAGCTGCGGAAAAGGGGACTGAGTATCTGCGGGAACATATGCGCTTTTACGATGTAGATGAAAACATTGTCTACTGGTACCACGGAATAGATGTCAAAGACGGAAGGGAGCACAAGATATTCACCTCTGAATTTGGGGACGACTATGACGCGATCCCTATGTATGAACAGATTTATGCCTTGGCAGGACCGACGCAGACATTTCGAATAAACGGTGACCCGAAAATCCTGAAAGATATACGCCTGACCTTGGACTTGTTTGACCGCTTTTTTCTGGATACAGAAAAGGAGGGATACTTTTCCCACATAGACCCGATTACCCTTGACCCGAACAGCGAAAGCCTCCGTCAGAACAAAGGGAGAAAAAACTGGAACTCTGTAGGTGACCACGCCCCTGCCTTTCTTATTAACCTCTGTCTTGCAACCGGAGAAGAAAAATTCATGAAGTTTCTGGAATATACAGCAGACTGTATTACCAAGTACTTTCCGGATTATGAGAACAGCCCCTTTGTGCAGGAAAAGTTCTATGAAGACTGGTCCCACGATTCAACCTGGGGGTGGCAGCAGGACAGGGCTGTTGTCGGGCATAATCTGAAGATTGCCTGGAACCTCATGCGCATTAACTCATACATCCCAAAACAGGAATATGTGGATTTCGCTGAAAAAATTGCTCAGCTCATGCCCGGCGTGGGTATGGATGAGCAGAGAATGGGGTGGTATGACGTCATGGAGCGTAAAAAAAAGCAGGGGGAGAGTTTTTACCGCTTTGCCTGGCATGACAGAAAGGCCTGGTGGCAGCAGGAACAGGGAATTCTCGCATACCAGATTCTCTATGGAATCCTGAAAAAGGATGAGTATCTAAAATACGCCAGGGAATCCACTGCTTTTTATAATACCTATTTTCTTGACCACGATGACGGGGCAATCTATTTTAATGTTTTGAATAACGGTACACCCTTTCTTTTGGGAACAGAACGGCAGAAAGGGAGTCACTCAATGAGCGGATACCATTCCATAGAGCTTGCCTACCTTGGTGCTGTATACACAAACCTTTTGAACACACAGAACCATCTTGATCTGTATTTCAAGCCCCATGTGGACGCTTTTCCTGACAACATCCTCCGTGTCGCACCTGACATGCTTCCAAAAAAAAGTATCTATATCAGTGATGTTACCCTAGATGGAAAACCCTGGAACAAGTTCGATGCTGATAAGCTGACTGTAATGCTTCCAAGCCTGGACTATCGGCCGAAGATCAAGGTCACTATTAAACCGAAGAAATAGGAGAAGCTATGGAAGTGGAAATATCTCAGGAACAGGGCTGTACGGTTATTGCGTTAACCGGAAGGCTGGACAGCTCTACAACGGGAAAGGTTGAAGAGCAGGTAACTCCCCTGCTGAATGAAGGTGCGAAGATAATCTTTGATATGTCAGGATGTGAATATGTATCAAGCGCGGGTCTCAGGCTTTTATTGATGACAGCAAAAACCCTTGCCAGGGAAGACGGCAATGGGGTACTCATCGGCTTAAACCAGGAGATCCAGGAAGTAATGGACATGACGGGCTTTAATAATCTCTTTCCTGTAATGGACACCAAAAAAGGCGCGATAGCCCAGCTGTCATAAGGGAGTATTATGATTCGAGTAGACACTTTTCCAACCCATGAATACAAAGGGACAAAGCTGCGGGTAGGTAAACCGCTTCTCCATGGAGCAACAACTGTACCCGGGGGTGTGAACTTCACTGTTTTCTCAAGGCATGCCTACTCCTGTACTCTTGTGCTTTTTCATAAAGGAGAGAAAAGGCCCTTTGCTGAGATCCCATTTTTCCAGGAATTCCAAATCGGCAATGTGTATTCCATGATTGTTTTTGACCTGGATTACGAAGACCTTGAATACGGATACCGTTTTGACGGCCCACATAATTTCTCAGAAGGCCATTTATTTGATAATTCAAAAATCCTCATGGATCCATTCGCAAAGCTCATTGGCGGCAGGGACGTCTGGGGAGAAGTACCGGACTGGAAAGACCCGTATCAGCACAGGGCGCGGATCGCTTTTGACGACTTTGACTGGGGAGATGACAAACCCCTGGAAGTTCCGATGGAGGACCTGATCATCTATGAAATGCATGTCAGAAGTTTTACCAGGCACAGCTCTTCAGGAGTAAAGCACCCTGGAACATTCGCAGGTCTCAGGGAAAAGATACCCTACCTAAAAGAGCTCGGCATTAATTGCGTGGAGCTAATGCCTATTCATGAATTCGATGAGTTTGAGAATTCCAGGAAATCCCCGGTAACTGGGGAGACCCTGTACAATTATTGGGGCTACAGTAATGTAGGATTTTACGCGCCAAAAGCAGGCTATGCTGCAACCGGAAAGTACGGCATGCAGATTGATGAACTGAAAAACATGATTAAGGAACTCCATGCAAATGGAATCGAGGTACTTCTGGATGTTGTATTCAACCATACTGCAGAGGGAAATGAAAACGGTCCCTATATTTCTTATAGAGGAATAGATAACAAGACCTATTACATGCTCACTCCGGAAGGGTATTACTATAATTTTTCGGGGTGCGGAAATACACTCAACTGTAATAACCCTGTGGTCAGGCAAATGATCCTTGACTGCCTGCGCTATTGGGCAGCTGAATACCATGTGGATGGATTCAGGTTCGACCTTGCCTCCATCCTCGGCCGCGACCCCTTTGGCGCGCCGATGAGCAATCCCCCCTTATTAGAGACCCTTGCGTACGACCCTGTACTGGGAAAATGTAAACTCATTGCTGAAGCCTGGGACGCGGGTGGCTTATACCAGGTCGGCTCATTTCCTGCATTCGGCAGGTGGGCTGAGTGGAACGGGAAGTTTCGGGACGATGTCAGACGCTTTGTAAAAGGGGATGCGGGAATACTCCCTGCCCTAGGGCAGCGGGTCCAGGGCTCACCTGACTTATACGCACACCTGAATAGGGGAGCTGCTGCTTCAGTCAATTTTGTTACTGCACACGACGGATTCACCATGATGGACCTGGTGAGTTTTAACGAAAAGCATAATGAAGCAAATGGAGAAGAGAACAGAGACGGAGGGAATGATAACTTTTCCTGGAACTGCGGGGTAGAGGGTTTTACCGATGAACCTGACATTGTTTCTTTGCGGAAAAAGCAGATAAAGAATTTCTTTACCATATTAATGGTAAGCCAGGGCATACCAATGGTCCTTGCAGGGGACGAGTTCGGCAACAGTCAAAAGGGGAACAACAATGCCTATTGCCAGGACAATGAGATTTCCTGGTTAGACTGGGGCCTGGTAAAACAGAATGCTGACTTGTTTCACTTTGCAAAAGGAGTCATTGCCTTAAGGAAAAACCATGCCGCATTCCGAAACAAGTATCATTTTCAGAACAAGGACTACATGGGTTCAGGATGGGCCGATATAACCTGGCACGGAAACAAGGCCTGGTGGGCTGACTGGTCAGAGAACAGCAGGATGCTTGCCTTTCTGTTATGCGGAAAACACGCGAAGCAGGGACTTGTTCAGGATGACCTTATCTATGTGGCAATGAATATGGATTGGCAGATGCACGGATTCACTGTACCGGGGTTGGGTGATGATATGTCCTGGTATATTGCGGTGAACACAGACCTGCCGTCCGGTAAAGATGTGTATCCAAAGGGAAAAGAGGTCCTTTTAGAGAATCAGCAGGAAATACTAGTAGGGCCTAGATCTATAGCTGTACTAATCGGCAAATAAAAACAGGAGGCGAATCAATATGGCGGATAAAGATATGATTACAATTAATGGAGAGCGGGCAGACATTGTGCTTGAAGGCAGACTGGATACATCGAAAGCGCCTGAATTGATGGAAGAGCTGAAGACCTTAATTGGAAAAGATATAAATTTGATTGCTTTCGACGCGACGAGCCTTGAATACATATCAAGTGCCGGACTTCGGGCAATTATTTTCGCGAAACAGAAAGTGGGGACTGAAGTAGACCTTGAACTGATCGGAGCAAATGAATCTGTTCTGGATGTTATTAATATGAGCGGCCTGAGCAGTTATATGACAATTAAAAACGCGTAAACCATAGATGAAAACTATTGTTGTACAAGCAAGAGAAGAAGAACTATTTCCAGTACAGCAGGAAGTTTCCGGGTTCCTGGAAGAAGCCGGTGTCCAGGCAACAATTATTGACAAAGTAGAGCTGGTAATTGAAGAGCTCCTGGTAAACATTATGCAATATGGATATGAGTCAGGACCAGGAACAATAACCATTGAATATGAGTTAAACGAATCCAGGGTTTTTACATTAATCATTGCAGATGAGGGGAAGAAGTTTAACCCTTTGGAAAAGGACGACCCGGATATTGATGTACCAGCCTCTGACCGGCAGATAGGCGGACTGGGAATTTATTTAGTAAAACAGATCATGGATTCTGTGGACTACAGCTATAGGGATAACAAAAACATAATGACCATGAAAAAGAAGCTGGCATGACAATAACGTGGATAGACATTGCAGGATATATTGCCTCAGTTTTTGTAGCTGCCAGCTTCTATATGAAGACAATGATCCCCCTTCGCATCTTTGCTATCTGCAGTAATATTTCGTTCATTATCTACGGCGCTTTCGGCGGGCTCTTGCCTGTTCTTATACTCCATATCTTTTTATTTCCCTTAAACATAATCCGTCTTATTCAGATGTACAGATTAAGCAAGAAGGTAAAAGAAGCGAAAACCGGAAAATTTCCTGTTGAGTCATTAATTCCCTTTATGTCAAAGCATAAATATACCAAAGGTGATGTCATTTTCAAGAAAGGAGATACAGCGGATAAGATATTCTATATTGAGTCAGGGAGTGTGTATCTTGAAGAAATAGGCAGAGAGGTCCCTGCTGGAGAGGTTATTGGAGAAATTGGGATATTCTCTCCTTATAAGACCAGAACAGCAACAGGACTGTGCACCATAGACTCGGTAATTCATACAATTAGCGATGAAAAAATAATCCAGCTTTATTATCAGAATCCTTCCTTTGGGTTTCATGTTGTGCAGCTCATTATACGCAGGTTTATCATCAATTATGTGGATCCGGAGTGTGAGTTTTGTGAAACAGATGAAGCAGATATACCGGAGGAAACATGAACCTTCTAACCAGTTTGGGGCAGTCTGCGTTTAATATTATCAGCCTTTTAGAATATGTGGGCTTCCTCCTGATTATTTCTGTTTTTCTTTTTCAGATGGACCTTTTCTGCGCATTCGCTGTTGCAGAAGATAAAGAAAAGAACTTCAAACACACAGCTATCCGCAATACTGTACTGGTTCTTGTTTTCGGTAGCCTCGCAATGTATTCAACAGTCAGCGGTATCCCTATCCTCGGTGCAATCGCAAATGCCAGGGACATGGCCCCATTGATTGCAGGTATATTCGGCGGCCCAGTTGCGGGTATTGGAGCAGGCCTTCTCGGTGCTCTGTTCCGCTACTGGTACGGCACCTTTAACCCTGCCTTCGCTCTCACTGCTTTGCCTTGCGCTGTTGCAACAGTAACAGCAGGAATTGTTGGCGGACTTGTCCACTATTGGAAAAAAGGCCAGTTCATTTCCCCCTTGCTTGCAGGAATTATCGGCTTCTGCATTGAGACCTATCATATGGTCCTTGTTTTGTTCTTCTCACAGGACTTTCAAAGCGCGAGGGTTGTGGTAGAGAACATTGCCCTTCCCATGATTCTTGCCAATGTAGTGGGCCTTGTCATATTTGCTTATCTTTTTAATTACAATAAACAGATAACAGAGCGGAGGGAGAAGTTTAAGCGTTTAGAAGGGGAGGTGAATGTTATCCATTCCCTGCAAACAGATATCCTTCCCAAATTAAACAATGACTTAGCAACCGACACAGCGGTGGATAAAGACTTTTCCTGGCTTGTTCCGTATATGAAGTCAGAACATTTGAAAAAAGACCACGTGCTTTTTAATAAGTCAGATAGAGCTGATAAACTCTTTTATATCAAAACAGGAATTCTCAGGCTCAAGGAGATAAATAAACAGGCAGGCAAGGGCGAGATTATTGGGGAAACCGGAATCTTTTCACCGTTTCAGGAGCGTACCCTTACCGCGATTTGTGAATCAGACATGGACATTGCCTGGATAGACCAGAAACGGATTAGAGAGCTGGTAGAGCAGTTTCCTTCTCTGTTATACGAACTGACTCAGCTAACGATCAAGCGTACCCTAGTTAATATGCGGGAAGTAATCTCCTCAAAAGAAAAAATGGAAAGCGAGCTTCAGATCGCGAAGGCAATCCAAAGAAGCATGCTGCCGAACAAGCTTCCAATTAATGAGTTTGTGGATATACATGCAACAATGGAACCCGCAAGGCAGGTTGGGGGAGATTTTTATGACTATTTCTTTATAGATCAGGACCAGCTCTGCATAATAATTGGGGATGTTACTGACAAAGGTATTCCTGCATCCCTGTTTATGGTCATATCTAAAACACTCTTGAAGCGGGAGACATGTAACGGTATTTTGCCCCACCAAGTGCTCACCAGGGTGAATGAGTATATTGCTCCTGATAATTCAGAATGCATGTTTGTGACTGTCTTTATTGCAATATTCGACTTAAAACAAGGGGTGTGCAGGTTCGCGAACGCGGGCCATAATCCGCCGCTTTTGAAAAAGGCGGGAAAGGACTTTGAGTTTATGGACCCCCATAAAGGGTTTGTACTCGGTGGTATACCAGGTGTTGAATACAAGACTGAAGAGTTCCCAATTACAGAAGGGGACACCCTGCTTTTATACACTGACGGTGTGAACGAGGCTTTGAACAGCGAGAAAGAGCAGTATGGAAACCAGAGGTTCCGTAATACCCTGAATACTATCACCTGGCAGGAGCCCCTTTCATTGATAGAAGGGGTCCGGAATTCCATGGAGCTTTTTGTAAAAAACGCGGAGCAGTCAGATGATATTACTATGCTCTGTGTGAAAATAAATGCACTAAAAAAGTAAGGAGAAAAGAATGATCTGTTTTCATAAGGAAATTGAAAAACATGATTTAGGCAAGGGTGTGGTTATGCAGGTCCTGGGTATCGGAAAAAACATGAATGTCATTCATTGGGACATGGATGATAAAAGTGAGGTGAAGACACATACCCATCCTCAGGAGCAGTTCGGGTTTATCATTAAAGGGCAGCTGGACCTTACTATTGAAGGAAAGGCGACGAGCCTTACCGCAGGTGACGGCTATTTTATACCCGAAGGCGCGGAGCACTCTTTTATTGCAATAGGGCAGACTGAGGCAATAGATGTCTTTAGCCCAATTAAAATGAACTATGACAATCCAAGGATCGACGAGATCCTCATGGATGTACGGAATAACCGGTAGGACCGTGCTGTAAAAACGGTGATAATGAAAAAAAGCATTTTATGGAGGAAAAAAATGGCGAAAAAAAAGGTACTAATTCTTGCAACAAATTACGGAAGCTGGGGAGAAGAGCTGCAGGCCCCTTGGGACATTATTAAGAAAGCAGGGCACGATGTTACCCTTGCAACTCCCCTTGGAAAGAAACCCCTTCCCTTACAAGTAAGTGTGGATCCGGAATTTTTTGATCCTGTCATTCAAGCGTATACTAACCCCAAAGAGGTATGTGACAGGATTAAGGAACTGGTAGCAAGCGATGAATGGGAAAACCCGCTGAAATTCAGTGAAGCAAACATGGACGACTATGACGCGATTGTTCTTACAGGCGGACTCGGAGCTATGATAGATATGGCTAACTCATGGCATGTGCATCAGCTTATATGGAAAGCCTATAAAGCAAACAAGCTTATTGGATCGCTCTGCTACGCTGTCGCAGCTCTGGTGTTCTTGCGGAACCCGGAAAACGATGACAAAGCAATCATCTATGGAAAACGGATTACCGCCCACCCTGCTTCCTGGGACTTTTACGGCCCTGAATGGGACTTTACCTATGACTTGTACGGCGCCACACCGGATAACAATGGTACAGATGTACACACACCGGGCTTTCTCTATCCTTTGGAGCACCTTGTGCGGGATGCGGTAGGCCCTGATGGCGAATGTATTGCCAGGGAAGACGCGAACAGGGAAGACCCTGAGGTAGCCTATGACTGGCCCTTGGTAACAGGAACAAGCGTGGAGTCTTCAATAGCATATGGAAAGAAAATCGCGGAAGTACTAGAGACCCTTTAGGAAAGAGCGTAACACACGAACAGTCCCTGGCAGCATTTCATTGCCGGGGAGCTGTCATCACCTATAGTAAAAATAAAAAAAAGGAAGAGCCTATGCCTGCAATAACAATTCAAAGTCTCGAGCTGACAGACCAGCAGAAAGATATTATTGCTGAAAAATATATCGCCATTTTTTCTGAGCTTACCAATGTGCCGAAAGACCGGATCTATCTGTTTTTTGACGGATACTCCCTGGAAGATGCTGCAACGAACGGCATTCGGTTTTCAAAAAATCCGCCGGTTAAGATCCGGGGCAAGTTCAATGAAAAGCAGTAACTGGTGAGTACCAGGTAAAAAGAGTGTAATGAGGATGTAATAATGGATGTTAATCAGAGTATTGTGGAAATGCTGGAATCGATTGGGGTTGACCATGTGTTCGGCGGGTCCGGCCAGGTAAACGCGAGTATGCTTCTCTCTCTCAAGGAATCCCGGAAGATAAAAACAATTATTGTAAAAAATGAGCAGGCAGCCTCGTTTATGGCTTGCGGGTATGGAATGTTTTCTCAGAAGCTGGGGGTATGTTTTGCCACAGGAGGACCAGGGGCGTTTAACCTATTTTCCGGAATGGCAGTAGCATACTATGATTCTATCCCTCTTCTCGCAATTACCGGGTATACCTCAAAACCGGCACGGGGAAAGGGTGCTTTGAACGAATCTACCGGAATGAACCGGACACCTGACTCGGCTGCAATGTTCTCAGCAACCACGAAAAAGTCATACATATTAGAAGACGCACAAGATTTATGTGATATTTTTGAGGAAGCAGTAACTATTGCCTATGACCAGAGGCCCGGCCCTGTGCATATTCACATACCAAAGAATATTACAACAGCGGAAGTGGATAATTTCCGGGAAATCTCTATAAAGAGCAATAAGCCTGAGCTTTCTGACAAAGAGATAAGAACAGCTGCCGATTACATAGCACAAGCATTGGGAGCCGGCAAAAAGCTCATGCTCCTAGCAGGGTATGGAATTACCCGGGCAGAAGCACACCAGGAGCTTAGGCGGTTTGTTGATATTACTGGAATACCCTGTGCCACCACAATGGACGGAAAGGGCTTATTTCCTGAAGACCATCCTCTGTCCCTCGGGGTGTACGGCACATCCGGAGACCCGGGTGCTGCGGCATATTTTGGGGAAGCAGAAGGGGTAATTGCTATTGGTAATTCATTCGCGCAAAACGCGACTTTTGGGTTTAAGAGGGACCTTTATAATGGAAAGAAATTGGTCCATATAAATATTGATGCAGCTGAAATCGGTAAGGTGTATTCCGCGGATTTTCCTGTCCTTGGTGACGCAAAGCAGGTTTTGGAAAAGCTAAATAAGGTCCTTGCTGAAAAACCGGTGAAAAAGGAACAAGCTCAGGCTGGGCTATTGAGAAACAAATTTGCGGATACTGAAATTGAATATTCAGGAAAGAAGATCCACCCTGGGGAGCTGGTAAAGGCTCTGTCAGATATGCTTCCTGAAAAAGCAATTGTTCTTGGTGATGCAGGTGCGCACATGCTTTGGCTGAATTGCTACTTGAACCTTACAAAAGACCAGCGCTACCAAAACCCTGGCAGCTTCGGACCAATGGCTTCCCATGTAAACGGATCGATTGGTGTGAAATGCGCGAATCCTGACAAGGTGGTTGTATCAGGATGCGGAGACGGGGGCTATTTAATGGCAGGGTTTGAGCTCTTAACAGCAGTACAGTACAATATTCCTGTAATCTGGGTAATCTTTAATAACGGCGAGTTTAATGTTATTAAGAAATTCCTGTTAAACATGTTCGGAACCCACGCGTACATGGAATTCAATAACCCTGATTACGTAAAATACGCGGATGCATGTAATACTCTCGGATACAAGGTAAATACGATAGAAGAATTCAGAGAAGCCTTTCAAAAAGCATTGGACCTGAACAAGCCGGTTCTGATAGATGCCAGTGTGGAAAGTGAAGTCTATCCGCCCTTTGCCTTGGGAAAGGTGTAATAAGGAGAAAGTTGTGAATATATGTGAAGCAATTATAAAAAACCTGGAACTTATTGGTGTGGATGCTGCTTTTGGAGGTAGTGGATCAGGAGATGCTGATATTTTATTTGCACTTGCTGATTCAAAGCAGATTGATACAATAATTGTTCGTCATGAGCAAGCAGCATCATTTATGGCATGCGGCTATGCTATGTTCTCTGATAAACTAGGTGTTTGTTTTGCAACACCAGGACCTGGCGCGTTTAACCTTATCTCCGGACTTTCAGTAGCATATTCAGATTCTATTCCAGTGCTTGCAATAACAGGGTATGAAACCGCCCAGGGTGTTGGAAAGGGCGGGCTTGGAGAAACCACTGGACTGAACCGGACGCCGGACTCTCAAAAGGTTTTTGAAGCTATTACAAAGAAGACCTATCTCATTGAAAAACCTGAACAAACCTGCGATATCCTTGAAGACGCAGTAAATACTGCATACGAAGGCAGACCTGGTCCTGTGCATATCCATATACCCTTTGACATTAGTAAAACAGAAGTGCCTAATTATCGGGATATTGTATTTAAGATAGTGTCCCCTGCTCCTGACCAGGAACTAGTGAAACAGTATGCTGATGAAATTGAAAAGGGAATACTGGAAAAGAGAAAAATTATCGCTATTCTTGGGTATGGTTGTATGAGAAGCCATGCTGAAAAAGATTGTATCGATTTCCTTGAAAATTATCAAATACCCTTTATGACTACCATGGACGCCAAAGGAATGCTTCCTGAGAACCACCCGCTTTGTCTTGGAATGACAGGTGCCTCAGGAGATCCTGGAGCAAAAAAGGCTTTAAAGGATGCAGAAGTCGTGCTAGCTCTTGGGAACTCTTTTTCAAAGTGGCAAACCTGGCGATGGGCTGAGGGTATTTATGATAAGAAAACGCTTTTGCAAATAAATATAGACAAACAGGCAAAGGACAGGGTCTATAAAGCAGATGTGTTCCTTCTGTCAGACATAAAACCCGCGATTGCTGGTATAGCAAAGGAACTTGAGAATAGAGATATCCATGTCAAAAAAGCAGATGTTCAAAAAGAGAAGCACATTAACGCGGATATTGAGTATACCGGGAATAAGATCCATCCAGCAGCATTAAGCAGAGAGATCTCAGCGTTGATTCCGCAGAATGCAATTATTCTCGGAGATGCTGGCTCGCACATGCTCTGGTTAGCTTCGAATATGGAACTTAACAATGGGCAAAACTATCAAAACCCTGGCATCTTTGGACCTATGGCAGCAAATGTAAACGCGGCTATTGGTGTACAGAAAGGGGCGCCTCACAGGAAAGTAATTGTAGGATGCGGAGATGGAGACTACCAGATGGCAGGGTTTGAATTGATGACAGCTGTAGAAAACAAGATACCTGTTATTTGGATTATCTTTAATAATGGGGAATATAACATAATTAAGATGATGCATAAAAAAAATTACAATGGGAAAGAGGTGTTTAATCACTTTCTGAATCCTGATTATCTTGCTTACGCACAAGCATGCGGAGCAAAAGGGTATAGGATCGAAGAGTTGAAAGATTTCGCTCCGGCATTTAAGGAAGCATTGGAGCAGGAAGGACCATGTCTTATTGATGTTCAAGTAGAATCAGAGGTGTACGCACCCTTTGGTTTGTTTTAATGTAGGAAAGGAGTTATTCAGATGAAAGGAATTGCTGGAAAGGTCGCGTTTATAACAGGCGGTAACTCTGGTATTGGAAAAGCAACCGCGTTTGCATTTGTTGAAGAAGGCGCAAAAGTAGCATTAGCAGCAAGGCGTAAGCCTGAAGGAGATGCTGTTGTTGAAGAGATAAAGAAGGGGGGCGGAGAAGCACTATTTATCCAAGCAGATGTTAGAATACCTGAACAAGTTGAAAATGCAGTAAAAAAAACAGTGGAAGCCTTTGGTTCTTTGGATTTTGCCTTTAATAATGCTGGAATACTAAACAAACTGGGAACAATTGACCAGATGGAGCTTTCAGAGTGGCAGGAATCCTTGGACACAAATTTGACTGGAGTCTGGCTCTGCATGAAATATGAGATACGGCAAATGCTGAAACAGGGGAAGGGAGTCATTGTGAATAACTCATCCACCCACGGGCTTATCTCCACACCTTTCGGAGTCTCGCCATATGACGCAAGTAAACACGGTGTAATTGGTATAACAAAATCCGCGGCAATGGAAAACGCGAAACGTGGGATCCGGGCAATGGTTATTTGTCCTGGCGAAATCGATACTCCAATGATGGACCTTCCTTTATCTGAAGAAGCACTTGCCAGGATCCGTTCCAGGCAGCCCATGGGCAGAGGAGGTACTGTTGAAGAGGTTGCTGATATTGTGGTTTTTCTCTGTTCAGATGCGTGTTCCTTTGTTACTGGAGGGCATCTAGTTATTGACGGCGGGCTTACCACAACATAGGGGATATCATGAAAAATCCAAAACTTGATAGATTGGTTTTTCTTGTAAAGGATATGGATAAGGTACTCAGCTTTTTCTCAGCAAAGCTTGGTCTTCATTTTCTTGAATTTGACTCAGAAGCAGTTAATAAAACAGGAGTAAGAGCAAGTGTCTGTTATGATGTAAACCTGCATTTCATTGCTCCAGTATTTCCATTAGCAGATAACGCGGCTCCACCTATAAAAGCACACGCTGAGAGGGTCCAAAAAAGGGACATGATGGTCTTAGCCTTTACCTTCTTTTTTAAAAATGAGAAAGAGCTGCTTTCAGGTATTGAAAAGGCTGGGCTTTCTATTATTCATCAATATAAAGATGATGAAACCTATCATTCTTTGGGAATGGTCCATTTTACTGAGTATGTACTAGACTCAAGAGATACCTTTGGCTTATCCATAGCATTTGCAAATTACAAGAAACGGCAAAGTGTAAAAAGCAGTTCATTCATCACTGGTTTGGACAGGTTTATCATAATGGTAAAGGACATTGATGAGTATATGCGGTTTTTTCAGAAAAATTTTGGCTTTGAATTTCAAGAGCTGGACCCTGAAATTGAAAAAAGGGATGGGATACGCAGCTGCATCTGCTGGGACGCAAGACTCCACCTAATCGCGCCTAGGTATCCATTGCAGGATTCTCTTCCCCCGCCTATGCGCAGGAAGATTGAGCTATTAGAGACTCAAGACTATGTGGTCATGGCACTGACTTTTACAGTAGATGATATAGAGACAGCACGCAGCAAACTGAAAGCTGCTGGAATTACAGTGCAAGAACACGAGTATAAAAAGAGCAATGATTACGCGTCTATTGGGTTAAAGAATTTTGAGGAAATTATGACATATCCTGAGGATACCTTTGACCATGTTATTGGATTCGCGAAATATGAAAAGTAAATTATTTAGGAGGAATGTATGAAAGTAACTGGTTTGGATAGGGTGATAGTCATGGTCCGAGATATGGATAAAGCGCTCGAACTTTTTTCCGGAAAAATGGGGATGAAGTTCAGAGAATTGGATAAGGATGTTCAAACAAAGGCTGGTAACCGGGGATATGTCTGCCATGAGACACACCTTCATCTCGTTCAGCCCTTTGATCCACTCCCAGATGACGCGCCGCCTCCCTTGAGAAAGGCAGCTGAAATGCTGAAAGACACAGAAGCAATGATAATGCTCATGGTTTTCAAAACAGATGACGCGAAAAAGGGTGCTCAAGAGCTTTCTGACCAAGGATTAAGTGTTTTGCGTACCTGGGAAGATGATCAGGATTACAGATCCGTGGGAATGGCAAACCTCTGGGAATACCTCTTTGATCCCAAGGACACTATGGGTCTTCCGATACTTATATCATCCTGGGATAAGATGGGGTAAGGCAATGAAGTTAGAAAACAAAAAGATCGGCATATTTATAGAAAGCGACTTTTATGAGAATGAGATATTCTATTATAACCTCCGTTTCCCTGAAGAGGGCGCGCAGGTGGATTTCTTTTCCCGGCTCTGGGGCCAGGACTGCCTTGTGTTTGAAGGGCATGAGTACAAAGCAAAATACTATTGTAATAAGAGCTTTGAAGACTGTGACCCCTCGGATTATGACGCGATTATTGTACCTGCGGGTATGGTTTCAGACAGGCTCCGCTATTCCGAAGACCCAAATAAGCTGCCCCCTGCGTGTGAATTCCTGAAAAAGGCATTTCAGGATAAAAACATTCTCAAAGGGATTATCTGCCATGGAATCTGGATGGTTTCTCCTATTGCTGAGGTTATAAAGGGGCGTAAAGTAACTGTACATAATAACTGCGTGTCAGATGCGAAAAACATGGGAGCAGTGTATGTTGATCAGGATGTTGCAGTTGATGAGGACCTTGTAACTGCCAGAACAGGGGGGCACTGCAATTTTTTCGCGAAAAAGATTATCCAGGAACTTTCTGAATAGATAACAAGCTATGCAAGGATACAGCTTTTTAATACAATAGGGCTTGCTCAATACACAGAGCAAGCCTTTTCTTTTTGGAGGATAGTATGCTCGGGATCGGATTAGACCTGAATGAAATACCGGAATACGGGGAAGGGTTTGACCTTTTAAATGTGGAAAACCCCCTGTATCCGAACTATCTGGAATCTGATTATGCTGCTGATATCGAAAAGGTCAAGGCTGGCGCAAAGGGCAGGCTGGTTGTTATTGACGGTCCGTACATAGACTTGAATCCCGGCTCACCGGAAAAGGCAGTGCGGGAGCTGACATCAATTAAAGTTGACCAGGGTATTGAATTCTCCAGGGCCTGCGGAGCGCTGGAGGTCATATTCCTTTCCACCTTTCTCCCCATGATAAATCTATCAGTCTATGAACTAGGATGGCTGACTGAATCCGCCAAATTCTGGAAAGAGAAGACAGAAAAATATCCGGATATCCGGATCAGCATATGCAATACATTTGAATATACACCGGATATCCTCCTCCGGCTTGTAAAAAATGTAGGTGCAGAGAATTTCGGGCTTGCCTGCGACATAGGCCATGTACTGGTCTTTGGAAGGACCTCTGTGCAGAACTGGCTTTCCAGGGTATATTCACAGGTCAATACAATCTACCTCCACAGCAATGACGGAACAGGAGACCAGCACCTTAATTTTCAGCAAGGCTTTCTTTTAAACCAGCTTTCTTACTCAGAAATTGCTGAGCTTGGAAAGGAAAAGAACCTTATTCTCAAGCAGTTTGATAAAACCGGTATCCGCGAGTCAGCACAAATACTTCGCGGCTGCTGAGCGTAGCCTTAGTATCGAAGTACAGGAACCGTCCTTCGGTCAAGCGCAACAACGCTCCTCGAGTGAACTGCCATTAGGCAGTTTTTATCGAGAGGAACCCAAACCCGCCAGCTTTGCTGTGTTAGATTACCCCGACGTTAACATTTACCCTTCATCTCGGTACTATTTTGTTCTTTGAACAAAATCACTCGATGACCGGTATAGCCCATCATTTC
>CAYRYS010000019.1:0-37018 GCA_964428555.1 uncultured Spirochaetales bacterium
TATTATCCTGTCTCCTTTTTCCTTTGTACATACAGTATATTCAACTTTTATCATTGCATCCGAATTTATTAAATAGTCTCTCCACTCAGCGAGTGCCTGTTTACGGTATCCTGGGTTAGGGTATGCAAGTTCAAACCATTGGGAAATATGTGTGAGCTGATCAGAGGAATACCCGAAGAGTGTGTGGAAGGCTTTGTTTAGGAAGAGTATGTCCCCTTCTTTGTTGGAGACAGCTATTGGGAGGGAGGCATTTTCTGCCAGTTCTTTGAACAATGTCAGTTCAATTCGGCTATTCGTCATATTTTAATTTACTCTTATTGTATAGTTCTGACTATTTCGTTCTCTCTCTGTTTTTGTCAAGGAACTTAGGCTTGGGAACTCTCGGCTCATAAAGAAATTAAAAAGCAAGCATGTAATCACTCCGCAGTTCTCTGCTGTAGGGAAGCCGTATATATCCTGAGGCATATACCTCGCCTGTTGAAATATCGACGATCCTGCCATACACTGCGAAACTGTCCTGGCTATTGCTTTCTTCCGGTGTTATTGTACCGGTTACTGCTATCTCAGCGCTGAGAATGTTCCCGATTTGCTGCATTGTCTCTTGCGCAATAAGACCTGAGGCACCAAGCTCGTATTCAGAGAGAATTGCATCTATTCTTTCCCGTTCAATAAAGCTGAACATTCTATTATCAAACAAACGTACTTGCATAGCATTTGAAATACGGCGGCCCAGTGAGGATATTCCGCCATTCTGATTCATAAAAGGGAGGACTACGATCCGCCTTCGCTGACTGCCCGGCAGCGAAGAGTATTGCTGTTTTAACTGTCTGGAGAGCGCCTGAATCCCTTCATCAAAATCAGGATAGTAGAGACCAGCCGGTGTTGTCAGACAGCTGACCATGAAAAGAGTTGAAAATACTAACAGAAGAATAAATATGTGTTTCATCTATCACCTCAATTGTATTGTAGTTGTCTATGGAGGAGAATACAATACGAAATACTATGAATATTATCATCATTTTTCTTGAAATAGACGATATAAATAAGAAAAAAACCTATTAGGATGATATAATCTAATTAATAGTATAAGATATAATTAAGTATAATTTCTGAAGGAGTCAATAATATGCGTTCGGATCTCGTAAAAAAAATTTGCATGATTATCTGTTTAGTATTAATCAGCCTAGTATTTTCCTGTGAAGAGGAAGAAACTGTTACTCAACCGGTAACCGTGGATGTACCGACCGTACAAGTGACTGAGGACCTTGATCCTGTGGATTCTCCTGAATACTCAGAGGCGCTTGTTACCTTCCTTTCCGGTGATGTGGAAATCAGCAGAGGGGAAGAGGTGATGTATGTTGATATCGGAGATACGGTTACTACTGAAGATATCCTAATGGTGGGAGATAATGCATATTGTGAGCTTCAATTCGCTGAAACTGCAGTAGTTCGGGTACAGGAAAACACTGAAGTTCTCCTGCAGTCAGTATTGATGGCGCCCGAACAGACTAGAATTGGTATTGATGTAGCTGTGGGATCTGTGCTTTGTAAAGTGGAAGGTCTTGCTGGTAATCAGCGTTTCCGTGTACGCACTGAGACAGCAACTATGGGAGTCCGGGGTACTCAGTTTGGAGTAAGTGTATCTGAAACACGAGGAACTACACTTGCTGTAAGGGAGGGTAGAGTTTCAATGCTGCCTCCTGCAGCTGCAGATGTTGAGGATTTGACGGAACGGGCAGGAGATGCCAGAGAGGCTGTTGAACAGGTTATACAGCAGATAGAGGAATCCGCGCCAACATTCGGCGCAGATGAAGAGGTGAGCGTGAACCAGGAGAGCTTTCGGGAGGCAAATCAGGAGCTTCAGCAGATTCAGCAGACTGTGGAAGAGATCGTTGCCAGGGTAGAGCAGGCAGCTGAAGAAGATGAAGCTGAAGATACTCAGGAGCAGGAAGAAGATGTTGAAGAGGAACCTGTCCAAGAACTTATCTCTGCTGATGAGCTTGCACAGTTATCTGCTGCAGTTCATAACGCATCTTCTAAGATGCAGGAAGAGGCTGCGCAATCCAGAGAGATTTCAGATGAACGGAAAACAGCGTTAGAAGAAATAGAAAAAATGGAAATATTTCGGTTTGCCCCAGAAGCTGCTGTTGAGGCAGGAACCGAAGAAGAACAGGAAGCTGCCCCGGTTCCGCAGCGGTTGGTCCGTATGCAGGTTGTTGCGTATCCTGAAGATGCGACCATAGTACTGAACAATGCAAGAACCGCTGTGGGCAGGCTCTCCGGTGTATTTCAGCCGGGAAGAGAACTGGAGATCTTGGTTGCTCGCCAGGACTATGTTTCTGAGACATTGTACTTGGAGGTTCCTGAAGAGCGCGGCCAGGCCTATGAAGTAAGGCTCAGGCAAATTCCTGAAGAGCCGGTAGAAGAGGAAGAAATTGAAGAACCGGAAGGGGAAGAACAGCAGACACTGCAGGAAGAAGTTCCTGAAACTGCAGCATTGGAAATTGATGTCGAGCCTGGAAACGCGGTCCTTACAATAAATGGAGAGGAAGCAGAGTATCCATATTCCGGAGAATTTGAACTTGGCCAGGAAATAGCACTTGCTGTAACAGCAGAAGGCTTTGAGGCATTTGAAGAGACCTTTGACATTACTGGTGATGAAGAAGTAGAGATAGAGTTGACCGCACTGCCTGAAGAACCGGAGGAAACAGAGGTCCGGGAAGAGCAGACTGAGGAACAGGAAGCAGCCGCTGCAGTAGAAGAAGAGGCACCGGAACCGTCGGAATACGCTTTTACAGTCCGGGTCCGCCCTAATGATGCTCGCCTGTATATAGAGAATGTTTTTGTGGGAACTGGAGAACACTCAGGTACGTATCTCGAGGGAAGCAATGTTCGCATCCGCGCAGAAAGAGATGGGTATGCTAATGTGAGAATAACTCAGAGTATATCAGAATCTACTCCTGCAATGCGCATAATAGAACTTGAGCCGCGCCCCATTGAAGGAGATTATCATATTGCAGACTCGCCGATTATCGGAGAAATACTAAGGTTTGGAAATGTCTTTGTTGCAGTAAGTGCAGACGGCAGACTGATAGGTTTTGAATCCGGAGGAGCTGTTAGCTGGGTCAATGAAACTGCAAATACAGAGAACAGGAATAATCAGCCGGTTGCAGCCGCAGGTCGGGTAGTACTTACAGGCGGTATTGAAATGGTAGTAAATGATCCGCAATCAGGCAGTGAGCTTGTGCAGCGCAGCCTGCCTAGCTCAGACAATCACATGTTTGGCAGACGGGTTGTTCCATTCCCAGGGGGTTTGCTTTTTCCAAGGAACCGTGGTATTGACCTGGTGAGCCTGGAGACAGGAGAAACCTATGAAGAAATAGCGATTCCAAGGGCAGCAGGAATGACCCCAGGATACTATGATGAGATAATTATCATGTGTAACCAGCGGGGAGATATGTTCTTCTATAATGAATCAGGGGAAATGATCGGTGAAGTTGAGACTCCTGCGGATCAGATTCGTGCGCTTTCACCAGTGGTGCATGAAGGCAGGGTCTATCTTGCAAACAGGAAGGGGCTTGTTGTTTGTGTTGATCTGGATTCCAGATCTCTCGTTTGGGATAGGGATGTTGATCCTGATGCAAATATGCAGGTATTTCATGACCTAGTTGTAACAGATTACGGGATATTTATGTATGATCTGCGGCATAATATAGTGTATGCTTTGAATACTGAAAATGGTCAGGAATTGTATCCTCCAATACAGAATGTAAGCTGTCCACCGGGTGTTGCAGGAGGTGAGCTCTTGTACGGTACTATGACAGATGATTTCATTATCGCAGAAGCTGATACAGGCAGGGATGTGTCCTCTCTTAATGTAGACGCAAACGTTGTTACCAGGCCTTCTGTGTACGAAGGTAGGATTCTTGTGGGTACTGATAACGGCAGAGTGCTGGTTATAAATCCTGCGGGTCTGGAATAGTTTACTTTTAATATTGAAATAAGCCGGTTGAGGGGGCACCTCAATCGGCTTTTCTATTCGTCGCTGGTAAACTGGAAAATGAGGTCCGGGTTTTCTTCCTGCAGACGGTTGATGATCCATTGATTATGCGCAAGGAGAACGTACTTTCCGTCTTTATCCTGGGCTAGCTTGTGTTCATTGTATTTTATAAACTCATTCAGTTTTTTCTTGTCTTTGCTTGTTATCCAGCAAGCTGCTGATACATCCATGCCTTCAAAAATACATTTTGCTTTATACTCATGCTCAAGCCTGTGTTGAATAACCTCAAACTGTAAAGCACCGACAACACCGATAAGCTTTTCTCTGGAAAGTATTTTAGTAAACACCTGTGCAACACCTTCTTCTGAGAGCTGCTGTAATCCCTTGTTTAGCTGTTTAGACTTTAACGGGTCCTTGTTAACTACCTTTTTAAAGATCTGAGGGGCAAATCTGGGAATGCCGGTAAATCGTACATCCTCCCCTTCGGATAGGGAATCTCCAATCTTTAAACTACCGGTATCATGTATTCCGATGATATCTCCGGGATAGGCAATATCGATAATATTCCGTTCCTGCGCCATAAATGCAGTGGGATTTGCAGTTTGAAAACCCTTACCTGTTTGAACATGGAGATAGCGTTTGTTCCTTTCGAATCTTCCGGAACAGATTCGGAGAAATGCGATTCTATCCCTGTGCCGCGGGTCAAGGTTTGCGTGGATTTTAAAGATTAGCCCTGTAAAAGCTTCTTCGTCCGGGGATACTTTTCTGTTTTCTGCAGGCCGTGGAACAGGAGGCGGGGCTATATCTACAAAGCAGTCTAAAAGTTCCCGTACACCAAAGTTATTTACTGCGCTTCCGAAGAATACCGGGGTAATTTTGCCGGATAGATAGTCTTCTTTATTAAACTTCGGATATACCTCTGAAACAAGGGCAACCTCTTCCCGTAAAGCATCTGCAGCAGAACCGCATTTCTGATCAAGGAGAGGGTCGTCTAAATCTTCAATAATAACCGCATCTTCTGCTTCCTGGGTCTGGTGAGCATGGAATAGGATCAGTTGTTTTTCATACAGAGAATAAACACCTCGGAAGCGCTGGCCCTGCCCAACCGGCCAGCTCATAGGGCAGGCAGTTATTTGTAATTCTTCCTCCAGTTCGTCCAACAGCTCAATAGGGTCTTTCCCTTCTCTGTCAAGCTTGTTCATGAAGGTGATAATCGGAGTGTCCCGCATTCTGCATATTTCACAAAGCTTTCTTGTCCGTTCCTCAACACCTTTAACAGAGTCAATAACCATAAGCGCTGAATCTACAGCAGTCAGGGTGCGGTAGGTGTCTTCTGAAAAGTCTGCGTGCCCTGGGGTGTCCAACAGATTGATTTTTCTGTTGTTGTATAGGAACCCCATTACAGATGTGGAAATACTAATACCTCTCTCTCTTTCCATTTCCATGAAGTCCGAGATGGTTTTTCTGGAATTTTTCTTTGACTTTACCGCACCTGCGGTATGAATTTGTCCGCCGAAAAGGAGCAGTTTTTCTGTTATCGTTGTTTTTCCAGCGTCCGGGTGGCTGATAATAGCAAAGGTGAGACGCTGACTAATTTCCTTTTGTAGTTCTGTCATGAATAGTCCTTGGAATAATTATTGCACTTATATAATGGATTATGTACTGGATATATTTCTGTCAAGTATGACCATACGGATTATTGAACTTTTAGTCAACAAAGCTTGAAGACAATATAGGCCTATGGGTCGAACCTATCGTCCGACTGATACTCGTTGACCATATGCAGAATCCTGCTTACAATGAAATAGATAGAAGGAGAAAGATATAGAAAATATGTATTTCGGAAAAATATATAATATAGAAACTAAGCTGAAGCAAGCTGCTGAAGTTGCTGTTGAAACAGTGCTTGCTGTAAAGCCGGGAGAACGTGCAATAATTATTACAAACCCTGGTAAAGAAGTTCATGCTGTATCTCTTGCCTTGTATGATGCCATTAGTAAACAAGGCGGGGAGCCTGTTCTTATATGCCAGCCTGTGAAAACGCAGGTAAACTATGCGGATCCGAGTGTGTATCAGGCTCTGCGTACAAACCCGGAGATTGTCATCTCCATGACACATGAGAAAATGGGGAAGGATAAGTACGGTCTTGAGAATGGGTATGAAGCTGATGGCATAAAATGGAATAATTACTTTCATTATTTGCTCCATGGAGTAAAGAAGGTGCGCGCATTTTGGTCCCCAAGTGTTACTCAGGAAATATTCATTAATACTGTGCTTGTGGATTATGAAAAAATGAAGAAAGAAGTTGCCCTTGTCGGTGCAGTGCTGGACAATGCGGAAAAGATACATATCATAAGCCCCCTCGGTACAGACCTTAGCCTCGGTGTTTCAGGCAGAAAAGCATTTATAGATGACGGTGATTTTACAAAAGCAGGAAGGGGCGGTAATCTGCCTGCTGGAGAAGCATTTGTTTCGCCGGAGTTGGATACTGCAAATGGAGTCATCGTTTTTGACGGCAGCATTAGTCTTGATAGCGGAGATATTGCTATTTCTGAGCCTATTTGTGCTGAGGTAGAGAATGGTTTTGTAACAGCAATTCATGGCGGAGAAGAAGCGGAAAAGCTGCGCAACAGCTTATTAAAGGGCAAAGAAGAGGCAATGAAGCTGGAGGCAAGCGGAAAATTCTCTCCTGAAGAAGCGCAGCAGTATGCGAGAAATGCGAGGAATATCGGCGAGCTTGGGATTGGGTTGAACCCGAATGCAAAAATACAGGGAAATATGCTTGTGGACGAAAAGGCATACAAGACATGCCATGTCGCAATTGGTGCAAATTATGATAAAGATGCTCCTGCGCTTATCCATTTGGACGGGCTTATCACTGAACCCACCATTTCAGCACAGCTGCCGGAGGGCATGCATACAGTAATACTTGATAAGGGGGATCTCATTCTTTCTGATTGATACTTCCAACAGAAAGTATGAAGGTAAAGCAAGGCTATGTATTATAAAGGACTTTCTTCTGTTTTGAAGGGGATGAAACGTACTGTTAGTATTCTGTGGCTTTTCATTGAAAGTACAATGAATCGTCCGTGTTCATGTTCAATAACCTCGTTTCTTTGCGGTATTCTGCCAATCTGCTCGACTATATACCCCCCAAGTGTTTGAACGGTTTTATCGTGTGAAACAGGCTTTGGAAAGATTTCTGAAAGCAGGTCTATTGGTGTATCGCCGCGGAGAATGTAGGATCCGTCCTCAGCTTTTTGTATTTTATCGCGTTCCCGGACTTCAAACTCATCGTAGATTTCGCCGAGGATTTCTTCTATTACATCCTCCAAAGTGACGATTCCTGCGAGTCCTCCGTATTCATCCATGACCACTGCCATGTTTAGGTCTTCACGCTTAAACTGTACAAACATTTCATTAACTTTCTTGGATTGAGGCACAAAAATCGGCTCCATTTTTATGGATTTTAATCTTTTTTGTGCCTGCCCTTCAGAGACTAAGCGCATTACTTCCTTTGTCAGAACAACTCCGGTTATCTGTTCAGGGTCATCTTTGTATACCGGTATCCTGGAATATCCATTTTTATGGATTTTTGAAATTACACTTTGGATTGTTTCATCTTCATCCAAGCTAAAAACCATGGTCCTATGGGTCATGATTGACTGAAGGGTAATGTCATCAAACCGGAAAATATTTTTTACCATCTGGGTCTCATAGTTTTCTACAATGCCCATGCTCTCAGCAAGATTAACCATGTGAAGTATACCCTCTAAAGACAGATTCTGTTTCTGCTTTATCCCGAAAATCCTGGTAATAAAATTACTGGTTAAACTGATGATATAGATGAAGGGCCGAAAGAGGTAGGAAAGAAAAAAGATAAGCCGTACGGTGTGCAGACAGATGAACTCATTTTTCAGGATTGCAATCCGTTTCGGTGTTACTTCGCCGAAAATAAGAATGAAGAGTGTGAGTATACCTGTTGTTGCTCCGATTGCCGCATTTCCGAAGAAATCGATAGTCAGCTTTGTGGCAAGTGCGGAAGCTCCAATATTAACTAGGTTGTTTCCGATAAGAATTGTGGTTAAAAGTATGTCAGGCTTTCTGAACATGTAGTCAATAAGCCTTCCCCTGTTTGGGTAGTCCTGTTTAAGCATGCCAACTTGTACCATGGATAACGAAGTAAAAGCGGTTTCTGTTCCGGAAAAAAAGCCGGATAAACAAATTAAAATAATGAGTAGAATTAATTGTATTATCATGGCTGCGTTTTGAGTAAAATAGGTTGTGGAGGGTCCGTCTTTTCCATTTGCAAGATCGATTATAGCGGGGGGGGTCGTATCTTTCAACTAAAAAACTGTGAATTTGGCTGAAATAATTCAAAAAAGTGGAAATTTAATAAACTGGTTGTGCTATTTTAGTGAAGTTTTTACTATTTTGGGTACAGATAGTAATGAAATTGGAGGAGCTATGCTTTCTTCTGTTTTGTGTCTTTTTTGTCAGAAAATACTTCTTTGTCTAAACTGTGAAAGTATAAAGTTATATTGAGAATAATCCTACAGCTTTTGCAAAAAGAAACCGTTATTTAGTGTAGAGGTCTCGTTAATGTATCTGAAGAAGATTTTGTGTATAGTGTTTCTCTGCGCCCTTATGTTTGCATGCGGACAGGGAGATGAGGAAACAAGAACTGAAAATTTTACTCTCAATAGTTTGGATGAACGGCTTGAACTACAGTACGGATGGGTTTATACATTCGGCAATAATGCTGTGTACTCAGCCAGGGCATATAATGATTCAAACTGGAATGAAGTAGTCTTCCCAATTCACGGGAGCATAATGGATGTTGATGAGTATAACTACGCGTGGTTCAGGCATCACTTTACTCCGTTACAGAGCTTGTCAGGTGAGCCTCTCGGCCTGTATCTGGGAATGTTTCCCGGTGCTATACGGATATACCTGAACGGGACCCTTATTGGAGAAGAGGGGCGGATGCCTCCGGATGACTTTTATCCAACACCGAATAATATTCGATCTTTTATGCTTTCTCCTGATCTGCTTAGATACGGGCAGGACAATGTAATTGCTATTCAGTACTATTCAACTAAAGAATCCGATGCTTCTCATATCCCATATATCTCCAGTTACTATAGAGCGCACCAGGACAGACTAATCTACACCTGGCTCTCTAACTATGCAGCTTTCTTTGCATGTCTGCTTTCTATTGTTGTAGGCGCATATTTTATTTTTATGTACTTGAGGGACAAGACAAAAAAGGAAAATCTCTTTATCGGGATCGGCAGTATTCTAATTTCTACATTTTATACGAATATAGCACTTGATATGCTTCCATTCTCCTATCTGTGGGTTTTGAAGTTTCAGATCAGCTTTTTATATCCTGCAATAGGGTACTATATTATTTATGTGCAAACATTTTTAAGTATTCATAACAGCAAATTGGTCGGCAGAATAATTCGACTTTCCCTGTGGGGGCTTACCATATTTTGTCTGCTCCTGACATCTGTGAGAGCAGTTGATGTTGTAAACAATAATCTCTTTATTTTTTTGGTAGCCCCGATGCTATTGTATCTCCAAGGCCTTACAATTGCAGGAATATTCAGAAAAGTGAAGTATTCAGGCGTTCTCCTGTTCGGGGTGTCCTGTATTATTCTATTGACCTTATTTGACATTTTCTCTGTGAGCCTGAATGTTCAGCTTGGAATATGGACATCTTCCTATGGTATGGCTGCTTTTGTACTTTCAGTTTTCTTTACCTCTGCAAATAGGTTTATGGATATAAATCAGCAGGTACAGCAAAAAAATGAGGAAGAACAAAAGAGCAATATAAGGCTCCAGGAGCTCATAAACAAGATGCGTTCCTCAGCAGAAGTGATAACCCGCTCAATCCAGGGAATTTCCCATTCTTCTCAGCAGGTTTCCACCACATCTACTCAGCAGGCGGCAGCAGTAAGCGAGCTTGTTTCTACAATGGAGGATTCCAATAAACTAACCAGCGATGTCGCAACTAGAATTAACGAGGTTTCCAAGATTGCAGGCCAGACGAGAAATAATGCTGAAGAAGGGTTTGCTGGAATTAAGGACAATCTTGCAAAGATGGATGAAATTAGGGAGCAGAACGAAAAGACAATTCAGAATATAAAATCACTTGGTGAAAAAATCGGCAATGTTTGGGAGATCGTAAATATTATCAATAATATCGCAGACCAGACAAAGATAATTGCCTTTAATGCTGAATTGGAGGCATCTTCAGCAGGAAAACTGGGGAAGAACTTTGAAATTGTTGCAAATGAAATACGCCGTCTTGCAGACAATACCGTGACATCCACAAATGAAATCCGTGCTCAGATTAATGAAATTCAGCATTCTTCCGATACATTGATTCTGGTTTCTGAAGAAGGCACAGGGATGATCCGGGAGGGATGGAAACAGCTCCAGGCACTCAACGATATTTTCAGACACATCCTGGATTCAGCTGAGATATCTGCAACATCTGCTGAGAATATCGCAAAATTTTCTAACCAGCAAGCTTCTGCATTTGAACAGATGCTCGAGACGTTGAAACAGATTTCGAATGGTGTAAACAATCTGGTAGACTCAGCAATGTCCACATCCAAGAGTATGTCAGAGCTGAGGAACATATCCACAGATTTTGAAGAGCTCCTGAAAGAATAAGCACGATAGAGATACACTTAAAGACTGTCTTCGCAGTTTTAGAAATACTACATCTCATTTTCAGCAAGAACTATAAGATAGTCATCCTGTGAAAGATAAAACCCTTTATTCTTATCCGGATTTAAGATAATACCGAAGTTTTTTTCTGTTTCATGAGAGTCCTGCGCAATCCTTAGGCCAATACAAATCTCATCCCTTTTAGAGGCAGCATACATCATATCTGCGAAAGAAAGCTTTTTTGGCACTGGTTCAAAATAGTATTCAATTGGCTTAAGGTAAATCTCGCTGCCTTCTTCCTGGAACAAGTGGTCATAGAGCTGTTTCAGCCTAGGTTCTTCAGAAAGCTGTGCTAGTATTCTGGTTATCAGTTTGTTGCTGATAATAAAATCGTCCACGTTTGACTGTTTCACTAGGTCCTGATTGTCGGAGTTGAGTACCTGGGTAATGATTTTTGCTCTTCCTCCCGGTACTGCCTGTTCTTTTTGAAGCTGCCTAAGGAGAAGGAGAATGACCAGGGTGTCTGAGTCAATGCGCTCAGGTGAATAGTCTTCCGGATCCTGGGACAGGATGATGATGTTATCATATGCCCATGGATTTGCTTTTGAAAGATCTTCTTTGCTCATCGGGTTTCCGTGAATGTGGTGCACCTTAAGCTTTCCTGCAAGGTGTTTTGCCTCTTCCAGCTGCACTGTTACTGTTTTGCTGCCTTCAGGGAGCATCACATCGATCTGGGAGCCTTCATGCAGAAAGTCGGCAAACTCGGAGATAATAACAGAACCAATGTTGTGCCAACCGAGGATCAGCTCCCTCTCCTTCCGCAGTTTTCTTTTTTTTACAGGAAATGGGTGTTCTGCAGGTTGTGCAACAGCTTCTTCCTGAAATTTGATTGTAGAGTCATCCTCTGCCAGCAGAAGGAGGGAGTCCCCTGCTGAGAGTATGGTATCTCCTTTGGGTCTTATAGTTAGGTCTCCGTCAGCTTTCAGAATGCCAAGGGGAACTCCGTCTTTGTAGTGGTATCCAGCCTCAATAAAGGGGATACCTTCAATGTTTTTGTTCGTAAGGTAGATTTCACATCCGTGAAAAGAGAGGATTTCATTATAGACTATCTCCAGGCCACTGGACAGAGTGGTCTGGACAAGGAGTTTTCCCAGGATTTCTCTTGAATTAATTGCAAGGATCTTATCCGGTTTTAATTCTGCTATCAGCTGGCGCTTTTGTTCTGAGAAAATCTCAGCTACGATTACCTGGTCACCTTTGCAGCAGGTGTGCAGAGCAAGTACTGTTTTGATAACAGAAGAGTCTGAGATTACTTTTTGTTTTGGAGAAGCACCGTCTGAACATGCAGCAAGTACAATTACGGACCTAGCTTTTTGGGCATTCACTAAATTTAGGTCCTGTACTGAAGCAGGGTTCCCTGACCTTGTAACAATCCGTGTCGTTTTTGTATCCGGAAAAGTTCGAAAAATTGTATCGTCCATATCTTCTTTTTCATGGGGAGCAAGGACTATGATACAAGCATTTTTACGGCTTGTATTTGCTGCAATGAGCTCATCAATAATGTCGTCCACCCGTTCGTTCCATCCGAGTATGAGTGTATGGTTCTCCTCTATTACCCTGCTGGAACCCTTTCTGAAGTTGTACAGCATCACCTCCAACTGTGCAGTAATAAATGCAATGAGCATGGAAAAGATAATCAACCCTAAAAAAGTAGTGAGTATTGCTGATACTTTGAACCAGGGTGAGGAAGCTGTGTCTTCAGCAATCCCGCCAGGGTCAATAATTTGTATAAAACTTGTCCAGAATGCGGATGAAACATCCTGCGGTCCGGGATCTGAAAGGAGAAATAATATGCCAGTACGCAGTAGAATGGAAAATACCATTGCTATGATAAAAAGTACAACAAGACTAATGAATACAGAAATACCGCCCCTGGCCATAAAGTTCTCAAACATATAGCGGACCTTGTTCCGTAAACTCATATTACTCTCCTATTTTTCTTTATTCCTGTAGAAAATGACATTTGCCATTTTACAGGAGTTTTATTATATTTTCCCAGTACCTAGTATTTTAGCATTTTTTTGCGTACATCTTATAGTTTTTTTTCGGCAAATACAGGGCTATTGCTCTGAAATATAATTACACTTTATAGAAAACTTAAAAAGGAGAGAAATCATGTCACAGCATGAGTTTCAGACAGAAGTAAGTCAGCTTCTAGACTTAATTATCCATTCACTGTATTCACATAAGGAGATTTTCCTCCGTGAGCTCATTTCCAATTCTTCCGATGCTTTGGATAAACTCAAATACCTTGCATTAACTGAAGAAAAGTTCAAAAAATTGGACTTTGTTCCAAGGATAGATATTGAGTTTAATAAGGACGCAAACACAATCACTGTACGGGACACTGGTATCGGAATGAACGACGAAGATCTGGTGGAAAACCTTGGTACTATTGCGCGCTCCGGGACACGGAGGTTTTTACAGAATATTTCAGGAGACCAGAAAAAGGACTCGAACCTGATTGGCCAGTTTGGAGTAGGTTTCTATTCCTGCTACATGGTTGCTGACAGGGTAGATGTGCTGACTAAAAAGGCTGGAGAAGAAAAAGGCTGGAAGTGGACTAGCGACGGAAGGACCGGATACGATATTGAACCGATCGATAAAAATGACTTTGGTACAACGGTTATTCTTTATCTGAATGACGAAGGAACAGAGTATGCATCCCGTTGGGAAATTGAAAATATCGTAAAGAAGTATTCAAATCACATAGCGTTTCCCATCTACCTTCATTATACAGAAACCAAAACAGAAGGAGAGGGGGAGGACAAAAAAGAAACTAAAGAGGACAAAACAGAACAAATAAACTCAGCTTCTGCTATGTGGAAGCGTTCAAAATCTGAGCTCAAAGAAGAGGATTATAAAGATTTCTATAAGAACCTTACCGGAGACTCAGAAGACCCGCTGTTGTATTTGCATACCCAGGCAGAGGGGACCTTAGAATATACAACACTCTTTTATGTTCCGAAACACGCCCCTTTTGATATGTATCAGGCAGACTACCAACCTGGTGTAAAGCTTTATGTTAAGCGCGTTTTTATCACTGATGATGATAAGGAACTCATGCCTGTTTATCTACGCTTTGTAAAAGGTGTAATTGACTCTGAAGATCTGCCTTTGAATGTTTCCAGAGAGATCCTGCAGCAGAACAAGGTGCTTGCAAATATACGCAGTACATCTGTCAAAAAGCTGCTTGGGGAGTTTAAAAAGCTGTCTGAAAACAAAGATAAGTATGCAGAGTTTATTGAGCAGTATAACAGGCCTTTAAAGGAAGGACTGTATTCTGACTACACAAACAGGGAAGCACTACTGGAGCTCGTGCGGTTTAAGTCAACTAAACGGGAAGGATGGGTAAGTCTTGCTGAGTATGTTGCTGATATGAAGGAAGATCAGAAGGTAATTTATTATATTACTGGTGAAGATGAAGAAACCCTAAGGAAATCTCCTCTTATTGAGGCATATGCGGAAAAAGATATAGAGGTCCTTATTATGGACGATGAGGTAGACGAGATCGTGGTGCCTGCAATTGGCAGATACGAAGAAAAAGAGCTGAAATCTGTGAACCGATCAAACGCTGCTGAGGATTTGAAGACTGAAGAAGATAAACAGCAGGAGAAAAAGATTGAACCTGTTGTGAAAAAGGTGAAAAAGGCACTTGGAGATAAAGTCAAAGACGTAGTTGCTTCTTCCAGGCTGAGCGGCTCACCTTCCTGTATTGTGGCAGATGAAAATGACCCTACAATGCAGATGCAGCATATGCTCAAGGCTATGGGGCAGAAGAATATTCCGGAGATAAAACCTATCCTGGAGATTAACCCATCCCACCCGATTGTTACTAAGCTGGAGAACACAAAAGTCAAAAAGGTTATTGAGGACGTTTCTTTCCTCCTCCTCCAGCAGGCCCTGCTTGTAGAAGGAGCAGAAATGAAAAAACCTGCGGATTTTGTGGCCCGCTTAAACAGGATACTTGAAAAAGCCTTATAAAATAAAAAGCCCGCCATTCGGCGGGTTTTTTATTTTCAGACTTATTATTACAGCTCGATTCCAAGAGGAAATATGAGCTTAACTCTGGTGCCGTCCTCGTTTGTGGTTATTAGCACTCTTCCTTCCATTCTTCTCATAGTAGTTATTACATAATCCATTCCAAGGCCTGTGCCGTCAATCTTCGTGGTTCTGCCAACAGAAAAAATGTCCTGTTCAGTTACGTCGATCTCTCTGTTTTGGGGAATGAATTCAATACCTTCGCCCTCATCCTGGATAGCCACTTCTACGCTCTGGCCCAAGTTTTTGGTGGTTACATGAACTTTAAATCCGGAGGTCCTTTCCATTGACTCCTGTGCGTTTTTAATTACATTGTCAATTACCTGAGCTACCTCAGTAGGCCGGGCATAGATTATATCCGGTGCATTGGTTAGGTCTGTAATTATTTGAACGCGTTTCCCTGCATCAATATCAGCTTCTGTAAAGACCATAACTCCCTTTATTATCTCATTTATCCGCAGGGGCTGGAGTGTGACTTGCTGAAAGGAACGTACAGTAGTCATGAGACTGTCCACAGACTGCTGAAGGTCTTCAACAGCTTCATTATGAAGAGCAAAAGCGGCTCTGTGTTCTTCCGGTACATGGGTTTGTGCTACGTGTGCTGCTCCGCTGATTGCAGTTATCCTGGACTTCATATTATGCACAACCCCGGCTGTGCGTTTTCCGAATTCCACAAATACCCTGTTACGGTCCATGGTTTCCTTCAGTTCTCTGTTCTCGTCAGCGTATATGCGGATTTCCTCCGCAAAGGCTGTCCAGAGAATGTATCCGAAAAGGATTGGTGTAACTGCATCGGATATTCCGTGGATTATGCCAATCTCTGAGTGTATTGCTGCCCCGAGGAGCTTCGCTATTATCTCTAACGATAATAATGTTACTATCTTTAGCCAGAAAAATTTTCGTAAAAGATCAAAACGCATGGCAATTATTATTCCAACAACATAAATAAAGACCCCTGTCAGGTTTCCTGTTGGTTCTGAGTAGGAAACCCATAACCCCATTCCAACAAACACGGAAACTAGGATAATTCTGGGAATAATGTTGTGCCAGAGACCAGCGATCAGACAAAAAATGGTAACCATAAACATACCCGCAATTTGCACAGAGGGTAGCATCTCTAAAAAGGAGTATTCTAATTCGAAGAAACCGACATACAAATTAGATAATAGTATTATCGCAGCGAAGATACCGCTTGCAATCCCGATATTCCTTTGTATATTTCTTTTTACTCGTTCTTGTGGCATTTGTGTGGTCCTTTTCCCTTTAAGCTATGGAATTACCAATTCCAATCGCTGGCGATTGCCTGTTCAGCTGTCAGTAAAGTGTCTATTTCGCTGCTTTGGGTAGACTTGATGTCTTTCATCAGCTTACGCTTCTCAGCTTCATAGTCCCAAAGGCCTTCAGCAACTGGGTTGTATTTTCCCTGCTCCCTGTCTTTTTCAGCACCCTGCTTATAGTCAGAAAGCATGTTCAGTGCTAAAAGTGCCATTCCCCGGCGGATAACCTGAGGGTCCCCGCCCTCAAATGTTTTAATAGTTTCCAATCTCCGGTAAATGTCTCCTGCATCTGTTTCCTTTGTTGTGAATATATTTCTTGTTCTTACCGAAAGTGTGTACGTAGCTAAATGTGCAGCTGCTGTTCTGTCAGGATCTTCGCATTTTGCGAGAAAAGGAAGGGCTGCAACCAGCTGTGCTACCCTGCACTCCTGAAAGCGCGCCTTTTCCTCCAGACCCATTCCGAATGCATCCGCAACGGTTTCCATAATTCCTGTCCATTCGGCCATATATTCCTCCTGTAAATAGCAGTCTCATGATAAGTGTAATCCACTAAAAATAGAGAAATCAAGAAATATGGATATATTATATCACAAAGCAGGCAGGAGGAATGCAACACTGTTGCACAAGGTGAGTAGTTTTTCACATTTTTTTCCATATATATGGACGTATCCTAAAAAATTGGCTTTTTTCCAAGGTCTTTGGAAGAGACGACCTTGTTTCTGCCTGTTTCTTTTGCTGTGTAAAGACACCTGTCTGCTATCATTATTACCTCCCGGATAGATCCGTGAGTGTTGGAGACATGGACTCCGAAGCTCATGGTAAGCCGGATCTCCTGGTCCTGATAAAAAAACACATGGTCACGTATTTTTTGTCTCAGCTTTTCTGCAGCAATAACACCTCCATCAAGCCCCGTGTCAGGAAGGAAAAACAGAAATTCTTCACCGCCCCACCGTGCAATTAGGTCCTGCTTTCGTAAAGAACCGGACATGAGCTCTGCAATATTCTGGAGGATGACATCTCCGCAGCTGTGTCCGTATGAGTCATTTATTTTTTTAAAGTGGTCAATATCTGAAATAAGAATACAAAAGGGTGTGCCAGAGCGCTTGAACCTGGTAATTTCATATTGAATGTGTTCCTGAATGTCTCTGCGGTTGGAAAGACCGGTCAGGTGGTCGGTTCGTGCTGCTTTGTCCAGTTTAAAGCTTAGGTCAAGGAGGTGGGTATATACCCGGAACCTGGAGAACTCGTAAACGCCGGACATAATGGAAACAGCAACAAACGAGGCAAGTAGCCTGCCTTGAAAAGCGGTGGTATAGACTGTAAAGACAAAGGGTAGATTCGGAATGTAAAAAACGCACAGTGTAATTACAAAAAGCATACCAGTAAGAATGATACCGGTCTTCAGGCCAGCGACAAAAAATACCAATAAAGGAAATACATAAAACCAGAGCGGACCAGTGTTATTTATCCCCCCTGTAACAAGGAGAAAGACCTCGAGGCAACCCATCAGAACTATTGTGATAATAGCAGGGATTTGATGCTTCCCTGACAGCTTAAAATAAATAAAATTGAATATTTGAATGCCTGGGATAATGAGCAGAAAGAGGCTATGACCGTAATTCCCTTGATATAAAGCAGTAACACCGAAGAGGGTCATGAAGAATATACCAATGCTTGAAAAGAGATTGATAAGAAAATGTTTGCGTGCAGTTTCTATGTTTTTCACGGATTTGAGAGAATTCAGTGAGTTGTTTCGTAGCCTATGGAGAATATAGTTTGCGAGCCGGATGAGCTTTATTTTCATACCTTTCAGTCTATCTGCCATAAAATTAAAAAAGTCCTCTATGTATATTATCGGACAATTTCTTTAAGAATGGAATGTTTTCCGAAAAGAATGGGGTATTAAGGTTGCTGAAAAACTGCCTGCCCTCGGGAGAACGACTTGTCATAAGAGTAAAATGATAGTAGGCTGAATTCCCCAAAATCCCGGAGGTAAGGTATGTCTTTTAGGAGCACGGATACAGATACAAAAGCATTTTTAAAAAGTCTTGGGTTCCCTGAAATACGGGTACACCATTCCTTCGGTCATTTTGACTTCTCCAGGCCTGCAAGAAGGATTTTAGTAATCGGGCCAATGGGTTCCGGAAAGACAGAGTACTCTGCGCGCGTGTGGAGAGATGCAAAGGTAGCGAAAAAAAAGAATTCAACTGTTGCAAAGCTGACTACAACCGAGGGAGCTGACAGGCGTAAGGTGTTTTTTGTTCGGTCTGTTTTGGATGCAGCACGGTTTCCGGATTATCCGGATGATGCACTTGCATACAGGGGGGGCTTTGAGCGCTGCGGTGAATCTATTGCACGTATTTCCGACTCGTTTGAACTGGAAAAGCTTATTGAGGATAATCCTGACTTTGGAACATGGATTGTGGATGAGGCGTCTTTTTATGATGAAAGGCTTGCCTATGTTGTAAAAAATGCTTCCCAGAAGAAAGGGCTGGTGTTTATTTTCCCATCGCTTATCCTGAATTTTAGAAAAGACATTTTTAACCCTACTGCTCAGCTTCTATTGGATAATGCTACCGATATTTTTCCTTTAACTGCCTATTGCGAGCACGATGATTGTATTGAAGACTCTTTTTACACCTACCGGTATTACAAAATTGGTGATGATGAATGTCCGGCTCTGTATTTTGATCCCTTAATTGTAATAGGCGGAGACGCGGAAAAAGAGAATTCACGGGAACCGAATTATTGTACACGCTGTGACAGGCATCATTACTTGCCTGGAAAAGAATATACCTTTCTCATACTCAAACCCTTAGGTGAATCTGCTTCCAGGGGAGATATTGAAGGGCTTGAGGAGGAGCTGCGAAGGATCAAGTATGATATAAAAAAATCAAGGCTCTATGCTCACTTTACAAACCGGTATCTCCATAAAACAGATCCGCAGCCGGTAAACATGAATGCCTTAAAAGTAGACTGTATTGCAGAACGCGCGGTCGCATTTCTGTATGCGGAACAGAATCTTTTGAGCGGGAACCAAGTGCGGGAGCTTGTAAAAAGACTTGCATTGGCTACTGATTATCTTGAAAAAACACTGACTGATAACCGGCGCCCCCTCTCTCTTTCTTAAGAAGAAGGAGCGCAGATGGTGTTTTTACTGGATTCCTACTAGTTCAATCTCGAAAATGATAAAAGCATTCGGCGGAATAACTCCTCCGGCTCCGCGTGAACCGTAAGCAAGCTCAGGTGGGATAATGATTGTCCGGACTTCACCTTCCTGCATTCCGGCAATACCCTGTTCAAAACCTGGGACAACCTGTCCGCCTCCTAATTCAAAGGTGAAGGGCTGTCCGCGCCTCCGTGAGTTATCAAATTCCTGACCGCTTAGCAGGCTTCCAGTGTAGTGCACTGTCACAGTGTCTCCCTCTGCAGCTGTGTTCCCTGAGCCTTGCTGGTCTGTTTGTACGAACAAGCCGGAACTCCGTTCTTCTGCTTCAGGATACTGCTCCTGTATTTGGCGCAAGGCATTTTCCATTGACTCCTGTTGTTCTCTCTGTGATGAATTCTGGTGATCCGCAAGCATTTCCTGGAAAGATTCCTGGGTAACGCGAAATTGCCGTGCTTCCCTGCCTCTGCGGATAATTTCAACATGTTCGATTCTGTCGCCCTGCTGTATACTATCAACCACATTCTGTCCTTCTATAACCTCACCGAATACAGCGTGTCTGTTGTCAAGCCAAGGGGTTTGGACGTGGGTAATAAAGAATTGGCTACCATTTGTGTCTGGGCCGGAATTTGCCATGGAGAGTGTGCCTGGACTGTTGTGCCGCAACTGGGGATGGAATTCATCAGGAAAGCGGTATCCCGGACCGCCGGTTCCGGTTCCGAGGGGGCATCCGCCTTGGATCATAAAGTCGTCAATAACCCGATGAAAGGTAAGGCCGTCGTAGAAAGGAGTTCCTTCTCCGCGGGTACTTCCCAGTGTTCCCTCTGCAAGGCCCACGAAATTCGCAACAGTCATAGGGACCTTATCATACGCAAGTTCTACAATTATATCTCCGCGGTTTGTTTCAATCCGCGCATATAAGCCGTTTCCCGTAATATCCGCCGATACCGACGATGCATAAAGCATAAAACCTGCTAAAACACAGATAATTCTCTTATTCATATTTCCTCCGATTCAGTAAAATCTCCGCAAAGGGTATCATAATAGTCTTCGCTGCTCAACTAGCTTGCTTGGTTTGAACAGAGATTAGGCTATAGTGCAACATAAAAGGCTTCAGAATGATGGAGGGGAGTGTTAATAGCTTAATGTCTTAGTTGGTCACATTCTTCTTTCAGCATATTGTATATATCCTGAATATCTGCTTGCCCTTTTTTTAGCATCTCTGCTGTCTCAGCCTTTCCGGCAAGTGACAGCAAGCGTGCTGCTTCCTGCATGTGCTGTGTGTGTTCATCACTTTTTTGATTTAGTGCTGTCTCTAATTCTGCCATGATTTCTGTTATAATATTTTGATACAGATCCTTGGGGTCTTCGATGTGAAAACCATATAGCTGGATAAAGTCTAGATTTATTTTTTTACTGTTATCTGCTTTTGTTTCCACATCCGGGGCCCATTTCTCTAACTTCTCTTGTACTATATTTTTGGTTATCGGTTTAGCAATATAGTCATTCATTCCTTTTTGGAGAAACCGTTCTCTGTCTCCATGCATAGCATGACCGGTAACCGCAATAATAGGAGTGTTCTGGTTTTTTCCGCTCCCTCTAATTCTTATTGTTGCTTCAATCCCGTCAGTTCCTGGCATTTGGCAGTCCATAAAGATAAGATCGTATTTCTTGTTCCTTGAGAATGCAGTTGCCTCTGCTCCGTCTTTTGCAGTCTCGACTGTGCACCCTGAACGTTCCAGCATTGCAGTCAAAACCCGTTGGTTTATATCATTATCTTCTGCTAAAAGAACCTGTAATTTGGTTGTCTTGCTCTGTGTTTCATTGCTTTGTTCTTGCGCGGGAGCATCCCTTTTTACTGTATCTGCAAGACTGCTGAGGTAAAGGGGATGAACTAGTTCTGTAGAGGAGAGAGAGTTTTGCTTTAAATTTCTTTTGTTGATTCGATATGACGCTTTACAGATTTTAGAAAGATTATCGGGCACATCCTGAGCATTTGCGCTGTAGAAAACATCTGCGTATTTATCTATAGCCGGCTTGGCATCCTGGTAGGTTGAATAAACGGTAATAGAGTCGTAAAAGAAAGAGAGGTTCGACTCAAGCACCGATGCTTCAGTAGCATCTGCGCTTATGCAGACTACTTTGGTGATAGAGTGCCGTCTTTTTTCCCATGAGTTTACTGTAACCGGGAGTTCGATGAGGAATTCTGTTCCCAGTCCTTGTTCACTTTGAACTGAAATATCTCCACCAAGCAGAGATGACAGCTGCTTGCTTATGGAGAGCCCAAGACCTGTACCAGTGAATTCTCTTCGGAGAGAGGAATCAACTTGGGTGAATTTCTCAAATACACGGGTTAGGTGTTTTTCCGGTATCCCAATACCTGTGTCTTTAATTGAAAACCGGATTTTCGGAATTGGGTTTTGCTGAAAGCCAACTGTAACGAGGATATAACCGGTGTAGGTGAATTTTACAGCATTTCCAATAATGTTTATGAGAATCTGGCGGAACCTATTCTTGCTTGCTGTTATCTCTTTGGGCACTTTTTCATCATAGCGTACATATAAATTGATCTTTTTTTGTGAAGTGGTTGGAAGAAAGGGGGTGAATGTTTCTTTTAGCAGATCCTCTACAAGGAATACCTGTTTTTTTAATGACAGTTTTCCTGCTTCTATTTTAGTAAAGTCGAGGATGTCATTGATAATTGATAATAATGTTTCCCCTGAATTCCTTAGAGTTTCCAAATATTCTTTTTGAACAGCAGATAATTCTGTATCCAGCAGCAGTTCTGCCATTCCTATTATACCGTTCAATGGAGTGCGGAGTTCGTGACTCATGTTGGCAAGAAAGTCTTGTTTTGTTTTATTCGCTTGTTCAGCTTCCTCTTTTGCTCTGGTGAGTCTTTCTTCTGTTTCTTTTTCTTTCTGAATATCGAGAATGAGGGAGTTGCATAATACTTTCCCGTTTTCTTTGTTGACAGGGGTGGTGATAAACCGGAACCATCTCTCGGGCTTCCCTTCCTGAAGAACGCGAAAATCCTGCTTCCATGCTCCGGGCTGCCATCTGGAGGCTTCTAGTCTGGCCTCAATCTCCTGAATATCGTTTGGTGCAATAAGGTTAAGAATTACATTAGGATTATTTTTAATCTCTTCAAGGTCAAAGTCAATAAAATACCGTATGCTTTTGCTGAGGTATAGAATCTCAATGGAGGAATCCGTATGAAGGATGAATTGTACCAATATACCCTGTATGTTAGATGAAATACCTTCGAGGCGAAGTCTATTTTCTTCCAGATTATTGGATATTTCTTTTGTCCTCTTATGGGCGCGTACTAGATTGCGGGCAGTTATGCATCCGATAACCCCTGCTATTAATAGGCTGGTTCCTTTTATAATTTCATTGAGGAAATTTAAGTTTCCTCCATAAAAATTACCGAATATCTGAGCATGGAGTTCCTGGATTTTTCCTGAGCTATATAAACGGTACATAATTGCAACATAGGAAATACTGGCATAGATTCCGCCAGCACATGTGTTTATCGGCATCTTTCTGAGTATGGAAAGTATGATAATAGGATAGTACATAGTATAAATACTGCTGGGAAGCACAAAAATTGAAGCAGTATTTCCTTGGTATACTGAAAAGAAAAGAAGGCTGTGTATGGTTGTTACATCAAGGAACATGATTACATAGCTCATCTGTTTTGAGTATATATTATTGTCTATTAAAATAATGGCTGTCAGGCTGTACACAGCTGCGAAGCTTAGGGCAAGAATGGCTGCATTGTCATAGAGGTTCATTTGGAAGTTCCGCTGCACAACCACAATGAAGGTATACATAAGTGCAATGCTTATTATACAAAGCTTTATTATTGAGATTAATTTCTCGCTTTGATGAAAGTTCTCTATGCTTGGATTGTTATGCTGCATCCTGCACCCGACGCGTAATCGAATTTTCAGCGAACTGAATGAGTTTGATTGTAAAAGCAATGTGCGCTTGTACTATAATACAAGCGCGCATTAATTATTTCACAACTAATTGGGGATTACAAGAAAAATATCTTATTCTTCTGATAAAGCACCATTATGAATGAGCCTGGCCATAACTATGCCTTTTATTTTCCGGATTTCCTGGATTACATCATCCTGGACATCACCTTCAATATCAATAATATTATATGCTACATCGTTTTTGTGTTTATTTATAAGCTCTGCGATGTTGATCTTGCGGTTTGCTAATATTGTTGTTATCTGGCCTACCATGTTTGGAATGTTCTTGTTTGCGATAACGATCCTCTTGTTTGTAGAGGGTTCCATTGTACAAGTAGGGAAATTGACGCTGTTCCGGATATTTCCATGTTCTAGAAAGTCTTTCAGTTGCTGGACTGCCATAATTGCACAATTGTCTTCTGCTTCCGGTGTGGATGCACCTAAGTGGGGCAGGGGGATTACTTTCTCATGTTTTGCAAGTTCTAGGTCAGGAAAGTCTGTTACATAGCCATCTATTTTGCCTTTGTCCAGGGCCTGGATAAGGTCTTTGTTGTTTACAAGCCCTCCTCTGGCAAAATTAAGAATCCGTGCACCATGCTTCATGATCGCTAACCGTTCAGAATCTATCATACCCCTAGTTTTATCGTTCAGCGGTACATGGATAGAAATGTAGTCGCAGGTAGCAAGCAGGCTGTCCAGCCCGGGAGCGCGTTTTACCTCTCTTGCAAGACCCCAGGCGCTTTCAACTGAAATAAAGGGGTCGAAACCAGTAACATCCATGCCAAGGGCAAGAGCGTCATTTGCAACCATTACACCAATAGCACCAAGCCCAATAACTCCGAGGCGCTTACCTCGGAGTGTCGGGCCTTTGAACTGGGACTTTTGTTTTTCCACAAGCCGAGGGAGTTCATCTCCTTTATCAATATTGTTTCTCACCCAGTTGATTCCCTGGTATACGTTTCTGGATGCTAGAAACATTCCTGCTATAACAAGTTCTTTTACTGAATTCGCGTTTGCACCAGGGGTGTTAAATACAATTACCCCATTGTCAGTACACTTATCAACAGGAATGTTATTCGTTCCTGCACCTGCTCTTGCAATTGCACGCAATGTTTTCGGTATCTCCATGCTGTGCAGGTCTGCGGAGCGGACAAGAATTCCTTCAGGGTGCTGAATTTCCGAAGCTACCTCGTATTCTCCGATTGGGAACAGTTCCAGTCCTTTGTTTGATATTTTATTAAGTGTAAGTATTCTGTACATAGTTAATCTCCTGTGTTTCTAGTAGTTTGCTTTTTCGAATTCGCGCATAAAATTAATTAGGGCATTAACTCCTTCTTCAGGCATTGCATTGTAAATGCTTGCCCTGCATCCGCCCACAGACCGGTGGCCCTTGAGGTTTACCAGTCCGTTTTTTCCTGCTTGGTCCAGGAATGCCTGGGTAAGGTCATCATTTTCCAGAATAAACGGAACATTCATAATGCTTCTGTCTTTTTTTACCACTGTTCCGGTATACAGCTTTGACTCATCAATATACTTGTATAATAGATCAGCCTTTTTTCTGTTTTTCTCTCCAATTACCTTAACTCCTCCCTGTTCTTTGACCCATTCCATAACAAGTCCGAGCATATAGATGGCAAAGGTCGGAGGAGTATTGAACATAGACCCTTTGTCCGCATGAGTTTTGTAATTAAGCATTGTCGGAACAGTATCCGCTGCTTTACCGACAAGGTCTTTTCGGACAATTACTAAGGTGACTCCCGCGGGACCAAGGTTTTTCTGTGCCCCTGCATAGGCTATTGCAACCTTGGAGAAATCCATGGGCTCTGAAGCAATGTTAGATGACATGTCAGCAACTAATGGAATCCCTCCGGTATCCGGAAGCTCTGTATAGCGTGTGCCGTAAATAGTGTTGTTTGTTGTAATATGAACGTATTCAGCATCATCCTGAAGCGTGTATGTGTCAGGTATATAGGTATAGTTTTTGTCTTTTGAGGTTGCGGCAATATTGACTTCTCCGAACCTTGCAGCTTCTGTTGCTGCTTTCTTTGACCAGGCTCCTGTGTCTATAAGGTCTACCTTCTTTGTGCCTGTGAGCAGGTTCATTGGAACCATTGCAAACTGCATTGAAGCTCCTCCTTGGAGGAAGAGAACGTGGTAGTCTTCACTAATACCGAGGACTTCCCGGACCATCTGTTCTGTTGAATCAATAATCCCCTGGAATACCTTCGATCTATGACTCATCTCCATTACAGACATTCCGCTGTCCTTGTAAGATATAAGCTGATCCTGTGCTTTTTTTAGTACCTCTTCCGGAAGTACGGACGGTCCTGCTGAGAAATTGTATACGCGGTTCATATGCGACCCCTTTCTTTTTCCCTGTTTTCAGGGTTGTTCTTTATTGCTTCCTTCAGGCATATTCGCGCTGAAAGGACTTGCAGTTCTTCAATTAAAAAAATATTCCGGATAACTATGTCCGAATTGTTCTGTTCAAGATAGACCGGCGAAAAATTGATTATTCCCTGGATTCCCGCAACTGTGAGTCTTTGCAGGGTCAGCTGAGCAGCTTCCGGGGGCACCGCAATTACTGCCAGTTCAATCCCCGCGCTCCTGACAATCTCTGGAATCTGATACGAGGGATAGACAGGAATGTCAGTTTGTAAAAGCTCAAGGCGGTTTGTGTCAGAATCAAAGCCTGCACAAATTTGAATTGTGTTATCAGCAAGCTCCGGATAGTTCAAGACAGCTGCTCCCAGCCGGCCGAGGCCGACAATACATGCCTTCCTAGGGATGTCCATGCCCAAGGCTGCGGCAATGGCTGCTGCAAGCTCTTCTATGTTGTATCCTGCGCCGCTTTGGCTCGGTCTTTCGATATACGTAAGGTCTTTTCTTATAGTATGCGCAGGAACACCCATGCTGTTTCCAAGAAAGGCTGAGCTCGCGTTCTGCTTGCCTCCCCGTTGAAGAAGCCGAAGATAGCGGTAAAGTGAAGTAAGACGGGTCAATGTCGGTTCAGGTATTCTTTGCATCCCTTTATTCCTGTGAAAAAATTCACAGGTAGTATGATAGGAAAGCCTGTTTCTGTCAATAGAAAAATAACTATTTTTAAGGTGTTTCTTTGCTTTATGAAAAAATAGATACGAATTACATGTAAGCGTGGAAACCAATATTCAGCAAAAGTGAGTATTGGTTTCCACGCTTGTTAAGAATAGGCTGCGGCTATAGGGTCCAGCTATGCGTCCTCTTCCTTTTTTTTAATTACCTTTAGATTCAGCTCTTCAAGCTGTTTTGGGTCTATTTCTGTTGAGGGAGCTTCATCCATTGGAGAGATACCCTGGGTGTTTTTGGGAAATGCCATTACCTCACGGATAGTTTCCTCCCCTGTCATTAGCATAAGCAGCCTGTCCAAGCCTGGTGCAATACCGCCATGAGGAGGCGCGCCGTACTGAAATGCCTTTAAGAGAAAGCCGAAGCGCTTTTCTGCCTCTTCTTCCGAAAAACCGACAATATTGAATATGCGTTTTTGAATTTCTGGATCATGCACCCTGATAGAGCCTGATGCAAGCTCAAGTCCGTTGCAGACTAGGTCGTAAAGGTCTCCCTTTACTGCGCCAGGATCATCTTCCATTGAGTTTAAGTACTGTGCTTGGGGCATGGTGAACATATGGTGCGCAGCTTCCCACTTCTCATTATCTTCATCCCATTCGAATAAAGGAAAATCCACAATCCAAGAGAACCTGAAATCCACAGAACCATGCAGGTCCATGTCTTTTGCAAGTCTGTTCCGTACTGCCCCCAGGCTGACGCACGCCTTCTGCCATTTATCAGCAACAAAGAGTATCAGGTCTCCCACTTCCGCGGAAAGGTTTTCCCTGATTGCAGAGTCCTGTTCTATAAAGAACTTTGAAATGCCGCCGTCGAGTCCTGTTTCTGTTACCTTCATCCAGGCAAGGCCCTTTGCTCCATATAGCTTTGCCACATCCTCCATAGCTGTTATCATCTTTCTGGAAAAACCGGCACAGCCCTTTGCTACCAGGGCTTTCACTGCGCCCCCGGATTCAAGAACGCTCTTAAACACCTTGAAGCTGGAACCTGGAACAAATTCAGCAAAATCCTGTATTTCAAGACCAAACCGGAGGTCAGGCTTGTCTGATCCGTAGCGGTTCATTGCGTCATCGTAAGAAAGGCGTTGGAATGGTGTTTGGATATCAATACCAAGGGTCTGTTGAAATAGGGTTTTCATCATTCCTTCGGTTATAGAAAAAACCTCTTCCTTGGATACAAAGCTCATCTCCATATCGATCTGGGTATGCTCAGGCTGCCGGTCTCCCCGCGCGTCTTCGTCCCGGAAACAATGGGCAAGCTGAAAATATTTGTCAAAACCGGATGCCATGAGAATCTGCTTGAACAACTGGGGAGACTGGGGGAGCGCGTAAAAGCTGCCTGTTTTGTGTCTTGAGGGAACAAGAAAGTCCCTTGCTCCTTCAGGTGTGGATCGGATCAGTGTCGGGGTTTCTATTTCGAGAAATCCCTGGTTAGAAAGATAATTCCGAACTGCGAGCATTACCTTATGCCGTAAGGCGATCTTTTCCTGCATGGAAAATGAGCGCAGATCGAGATATCTGTACTGAAGCCGCAAATCTTCTTTCGCGTCAGAGCGCTCATCTATCATAAAGGGGAGTACTGTAGATTTTGAGAGGACCTGGATCTTCTTTGCTTCTATTTCAATGTCTCCGGTTGTCATGTCAGGATTGCGCATGTCCTCCGGCCGCTGCCGTACAATTCCTTCTATTGCTACACAGTATTCGAATTTCAGGGACTCCGCAGCATCCCTCAGCTCAGGATAGGTGTTCGCGTCTATTACCACTTGGGTAACACCGTACCTATCTCTTAGGTTTACAAAATGGATTCCCCCGTGGTCACGGTTCCGGTGTACCCATCCGTTTAATATTACTGTTTCATCCTTTTGCTCCAAAGAAAGAGAGCCGCAGGTTGCTGTTCTTTTCATTGTATCCATGGTTTGATTATTCCTTTTTCGTTGTTGTCTATAAAATCTATCATTATTCTATTATCTCATGCAACAGAGGTTATGGTGCATATAGTAAACTCTCTGGGGTTACTTTCTTGGTCCTCTGCACTGTGTGCATCCCACAACATGGAGGTGCTGCTTCTCTTTTCTTTGGAACAGCCGGCCGATTACATACCCGTCTGTTGGGACATGCTTTTTGCACACAGGACAGGTTCTTGGGATCCTCGGGTTTTCCGGATAACAGTGGGGACACCCGAAAATATGTGAAATACTGTCAGTTTCACTCCTGTAGACAACCGATTTAACCCGCTGGCCTTTTTCTAATTCGCTTCCGCAAAGGGGGCAGTTCCGTACTTTTTTTAACGCAGGCTGCTGTACAGGACTAGGGCTTTCGTAGCTGTTCTTTCGCGATAATAAGACCAGGATGAGGGCAAAAAAAAGGATTCCAAGTATAACAAGCACAATGAGTTCAATTGATGTCATATAGGGGATGATAGCGGTAAACACGGCTGTATTGCAAGAAAGCATCTGTGTTTTCGGTGTCGATGCCTTGAATATATCTTTCCCGTTTCGATGTGAGTAGAGTTTTTGTAGAAAATGTAAATATTAGTAAAATACTATGGATTTAGCAGGATTTCTGGATTATATTTATGTAAAGGGGAAAGGGGTAAATTATGAAAAAACAAAAAAGCATACGCAGGGAACTGAGTATTATTGCCGCAGTGTTCATTATCTTTTTGGCTGCGGTTATCAGTGTTTCAGCATATTTTCTGTCATTTTCTTCAGCTCGGTCAATCTATGTTGAACAGCTTCAGAATGTAGATACTGATATTGCGCGGCAGTTAGAATATTATTATACAACGCAAATGAATCTTGCGGAATTTCTATCTGGTCTCCAGGAAACAAACAGGGCGGCACGGACCGGTAATTTTGAAGAAATTGAGCCTGTGTTATCGTCCTATTTTAATGAAACAGGGAACCTAGAGAACCTGTTCATATCCAGTGCAGAATTCGATACTGAAATTCTTGTTGACGGGATTGGAGGAGGGTCTGTAGGGCTGCATTGGGAGGGTACGGGTTTTGATGAAAATATTGAGCAGACCTTAGATGGTGAGCTCTGGATAGGCCGGCCCTATCTTTCGCCTGTAACAGGAAAACCAGTAGTTTTGATAACAGTACCAATAGAGCATGAAAATACGGTAGTCGGCATTTTCGGAATGCCTATAGACCTTGGTGTTTTTACTACGGAAATTGTATCTGAAGTCACGATAGGAGAGACTGGGTATCCTTTTATCGCGGATATGGAAGGCAATTTCATTGCTCATCCTGACCAGGATCAGATATTTTCTACAGATATAAACCAGTTTCAATGGGGAAGAGAGATGTACGCAGCAGAAGAGGGTACGGTTATTGAGTATCTTTGGCAAGGTGATGAAAAAATCCTTACCTTTACTCGGAATGAAGAGTACGGGATTATCAGTGCTTCCACAATATTTGTTTCAGATATTCAGGAGGATGCAATAAATATGATCATTCTTCTGTCTATTATCAGCGTTCTTGGTACCGTTGTGACAGTGGTTGTTATGTTTTGGTTTATCTCCAGCCGCTTGTCTCCGCTGAAACAGGCTGTTGCCGCTGCTTCTGATCTGCAGTCAGGGAAGCTCATGTTTTTTGCTGAAGTGAAAAGAAATGATGAGGTTGGCAGGGTAATCGGCTCAATGAAGGGAATGACTGAAAAATTACGGGCCATTGTCGCGGATGTCCGCGGTTCTTCTCAGAATATCTCCTCCGGGAGCAGGGACGTAAACTCAGCTGCGCAGGTCTTAAGCGAAGGAACAACTGAACAGGCTGCAAGTGCTGAGGAGGTTTCTTCTTCAATGGAAGAGATGAGTTCCAGCATTAAGCAGAATGCAGATAATGCCAGGACTACCGAGTCTATTGCTAAAAAAGCTGTTACTAGTGCAGGTGAGAGCAAGGCCGCAATGGAAGATACCCTGGAAGCAATGAAGGTAATTATGGAGAAGATCAATATTATCGAAGAAATCGCGCGCCAGACAAACCTCCTTTCTCTGAATGCTGCAATAGAGGCAGCACGTGCAGGAGAACATGGAAAGGGCTTTTCTGTGGTTGCAACTGAAGTACGGAAGCTCGCGACCCTCAGCGCGCAGGCTGCTGATGAAATCCGCGCGGTCTCCCATAAGACATCTGAAACCGCGGGAAAGGCGGGGGAGCAGCTCCAGGAGCTTGTACCGAATATTACTAAGACAGCAGACCTTGTACAGGAGATTAGTGCAGCAAGCACAGAACAGGACGCGGGAACAGATCAGATTAATAAAGCAATGAGTCAGCTTGACCAAGTTGTCCAGCAGAACGCTTCGAGCTCAGAGGAATTGGCAGCAACAGCGGAGAGCCTTGCTTCCCAGGCAGAGGCTCTCGAAAAGGCAATGGGGTTTTTCGTCCTTTCAGAAGAAGAGGCGCAGCAGGAAAAGCAGCTTCTCCTAGAAGAATGAGAATAGGGGCAGTCTCTGTTATAGGGGCTGCCCCCCCGCTTTTTTCAAAAAAACTACTTTTAGGATTATCCAAAAGCTTCGTGGCAGGAAATAATAATCTTATGGCCTTTTGCGGCTGAAACTGATACATTATAGCTATGGCAGAACTCTACATGGTTGCAACACCGATCGGAAATTTGGAGGATATAACCCTCCGTGCAGTGAAGATATTAAAAGAAGCGGATGTTATTGCATGTGAAGACACCAGGCATTCAAAGAAGCTGCTTTCACATCTTGGAATACAGGCCAGACTTATCAGCTGTTATGCTGCAAAAGAGGCATTTAGCGCAGAAGGAATTGTTAAGCTGCTTGAGCAGGGAAAAAGCGTTGCCTATGTGAGTGATGCAGGGACTCCGGGGTTGAGCGACCCCGGGAATCTCCTTGTTTCCGCAGTAAGGAATGCCGGTTTCGCGGTAATACCTGTCCCGGGCCCCTCTGCGTTTGCTTCTCTTGTAAGTATTTCCGGGTTTCCCGGTAGAACAGTAATTTTTGACGGTTTTCCTTCTCCAAAGCAGGGAAAACGCAAAAAAAGAATAAAGGAGCTGGGTGAAACAGGAGAACAGTTTCTCTTTTACGAGTCTCCACATAGAATAGTAAAGCTTTTGACAGATATTGCCGAAATCTTACCAGACCGGCAAATATTAGTTGGAAGAGAAATGACTAAGATGTATGAAGAATATATTGAAGGCAGTACAGAAGAGGTTAGGGACATTTTTGCATCCAGAAAAAAACTCCAAGGAGAGTTTTCTGTCCTTGTATCTCCGCAGAAAAAGCGTTAAAATATAAGACAGATGTGTCGATAAATAAAGTGAAAGGAAGGGCGCTGTAAAATGACTATAGATAGATTAGGTCCAATAGATCCTATTTCAAATTACAACAAGACATCCAAAACCTCACGTCAGGTCAGGAAAGATCAGACCGATTCTATAAGTCTTTCCGATGAAGCGAAGAACAAAGCAGAAGTTTACCAAGCAGTTGAAGCAGCGCGTTCAGCGCCGGAGGTACGATTAGATAGAGTCGAAGAGGTTCGTCAAAAACTGGAGGATCCGAATTATATTAACGATACAATAATCGAGAAAACTGCAGAACGTATAATGGACGCCTTCGATATTTAATAAACTAGCACTAAGCGTTCGGGGAAAAGGCGGAGATAGGTCATCTCTGCCTTTTTTTTTGAAGGATCGGAATTAAGACAGGAGCGGAAATGAACGATCTGGTATTTCATGTGCCTACAAAGGTCTATTTTGGGCTGGATATTATAAACCGCCTTGCTTCAATTGTATCCGGATACGGGAGCAGGGCTCTCATTATTACTGAAGGTATTCTCTATGACGGAGATGTTATATCCCGCGTACAGTCGGTGCTGGAAAAGAAGAATATCGATTCAATTGTTTTTGATGAGATGGTACCGAATGCCACAAGTGTGAATGTAGAAGATGCGATAACCCTTGCAAGGGGCAGTCATGCTCAAGTTGTTATAGGCCTGGGCGGTGTACGGACTTTATCAGCAGCCAGATGTGTAGCCATGGCTGTAGGGGATTTTTCTACAATTGATGACTATTTGGACGGACTAATTCCGGATGTTGATCCCCTTCCCTTTATCGGAATTCCCACAACCTGTAGGGATCCGTTTCTATTCCGCAATGAATATTTAATAACAGACGGAAGGGACAGGACCTCCCGTATCTTAAAAACTCCCGAAGGAATCAATTCTTCAGTAATTATTGATCCAAGGCTGAGTCTGACCCTGCCTCCAAAGTATACTGCAACTACTATGATGGACACCTTTATCCATGCAGTTGAAGGGTATCTATCAAGTACCAGCACCTTTATTACTGATACCTTATACTTGAGGGCATTGGAATTACTGTCAAAATCGCTTCTGGAGTCGGTTTCCGAACCGGATAATGTGCGTCTCCGGGTCACTGCTTCTCAGGCTGGACTTGTGACAGCTCTTGGTCTTTCCATGAATGCTGCAGGAGTGGCCACAGCGCTTTCCTATGCTATTAACTCACATTTTATGATCCCTAAATCCTGGGTTTCTACTATTATGATTCCCCATGTACTTGAATATTTTACAACCTCTGCTTCTGAAAAAATTGCCAGAATTGGAAACATTCTTGGTGAGGACATGACCGGTCTCTCTGCACCGGAAGCTGCAAATGTGACTGTCGAAGCTGTGCGTAAATTGATTGGAGAACTTGGTATACCCATGCGCCTGCGGGATTTTAACACAAAGCTGGAAGATCTGGTGAATGTATTGGATGATGCAAGGTCCTTTGATCTTATGAATCACACGGTTCGTACTATCTCTGCAGAGGATCTTTATGACCTAGTTAAACAGGCCTATTAATAGCATGATAACCATCAAAAAACTGAAGACTCTGAAACCTGTTACTAGACACAGAAAGTATGTCAGGCTGCTGCAAGGTATTGAACAAAAAATGCTTGCAGCTGAAGAAATTGACCATGCTTACCTGGAGAAGCTTGTTTCCCTCATAGCCGATGATCCGCAGCTGCCTTCAGAAATCGGGAGAAAAGCAGGGGGCGCTGATTGTGCCCTGAGAAGGGACATAAACGGGCTTCGTCATAGTTTGCAAATGCATCTTGGTATACAGTGTGCTGAGTGGGATATGCTGGTCTCGGAAAAGACAGAGGTTTTCAAAGAGAAATCCCTTTTTCCGATTAGGATTTACGTAGATGATATCCGTTCCCCTTTTAACATAGGCTCAGTTTTTCGGACAAGCGAATGCTTCGGTGTTGAGAAAGTCTTTCTTTCTCCAGATTCACCATCACCCCATCATCCCAGGGCGAAACGCACGGCCATGGGATGTGCAGATATTGTGAACTGGGAAAAAAGGAGCTTGAATGAGTTGGGTCAGTATGGACCTGTTTTTGCCCTAGAGACAGGGGGCATTCCTGTATCTGAATTTACTTTTCCTTCTCAAGGAATGTGTGTTATCGGTTCAGAAGAGCTTGGTATAAGTCCAGAGGCCAGGGAGCTTGCTGAATCTTCGCATGGGTTGGTAAGTATTTCTTTGTATGGGGGGAAAGCCTCTTTAAATGTTTCTGTTGCATTTGGGATTCTCATGCACACATGGGTAAATTCGTTACAAAAACGTTGAAAGGTCCATTTCTTTCCAATCCGGAAACCGGACACAATAAACACTATCAATCGAAATAACGGAAACCTCCCTTCCTATTGTCAGCTTTTGCAGTATCCTATGGATTTTTTCAAGGAGATCAGGATAGACTGCCGAATCCTCTCCTATGAGCAGATCTTTCGGGACAAGGGCGTTAAACTCCCGGGCCTGCATATAGGCATCAATACAGCTTCCCTCTGTAAGCTTTACTCTAAGGCAGGCACAGATCCTATTGCCGATTATCCTCGGCCGTATTTGAATAATTTTTCCGTATTTCATTCATCCTCCCTATAGCAGTATCACATTTTTTGTAATACTGCTTTTAAATAGCGGAGGATTTTGAAATATTATGGATTTAGGCGGATTTCATACTCGATGTCAGCTGCTTTTTTTAAGATCTCAGCAACTCCGCAGTATTTTTCCTGAGACATTTTTACTGCTTTCTCTATTTTATCTTTATCCAGCTCATTCCCGGTAAAAGTGTAGACAACCCGTATTTTATTATAGTGTTTCGGATGATCTTCTGTCAGATCACCTTCAATATCCAATTTAAAGCTGTCCCATTTTACGCGCATTTTTTTCATAAGCGCAACCACATCCATTCCTGTGCATCCCCCAAGTGCGGATAAGACGAGGGGTTTCGGTGTCGGGCCGTAATCTTTGCCTCCGAATTGCGGGTCAGCATCTATTGGAATGGTGTGTCCCTGCAGGTCGACATCGAATGCCATGTCCTGTTTCCATGTGACTGTTGTTTTATGTGACATAACTGCCTCCTTGTTAAACTCTCCTTATATTATACGGTCACTGCTGCGGAAAGTAAAAAGACTGTCTGAAAATGGACAGTCTTTACAAGAAGAAATAATGGCTTTCTATTTTAATGCCTTTTCTATTTCAGGCTGGTTAAACCCAATAATGATTTTTCCATTAACATCTAAAACAGGAACACCCATTTGGCCCGTTTTTTTCACCATTTCATCTGCCCGTCTTAGATCTGAGGCAACATTGTATTCTTGAAAAGTTACACCTTTTTCGCGTAAAAAGGTCTTTGCTTTTTTGCAATACGAACAGCTCGGTGTTGAGTAGAGTTTTACTGGCATACTATCCTCCATATATATTTAACAATATACAGAAAATACTATGTTGTAAGAGGAGAGTCAAGTTTTTTGCTATGGTTTATGAAGACTATATTGTAGATTTGGCATTAAAAGCTCTGGAAAGCTTTTCTATGATTCCCTTTATCTGGTCTTCTGTAAAATCGAAATCCTTTAATACATCCTGATCAAGCTGGTTGTATTCAAGCATCCCTTCTTCAATATTGCACAAGGAATTCGCCATGTATACAGTAAATACAATGTCTTTAAATTCCTTAGGTGCTGCTGTTGGATTATGGTGGTAGCGGATTGAAGCAATTAATGGGTCAGGGAAATTCCATTTCTCTGCTACCCTTGCTCCAATCTCTGCATGGTTTAATCCGCTTGAAAGGCTTTCAAACAGCTCAGGGGGAATCTCTTTTTCCTTAGTAAATTTTCGTATCTTCTCCATAAGGTTCGGATGAACATTGGAAAAGATAATTTTACCCATATCGTGGAGGATACCGCCAACGTAAATATCATCGATAATATCTTTTTTTCGTTTGAAGCTCTTTGCCAGGTTGTACGCATAGTAGGCGCAGCGGTAGGAGTGTTCCCACAGCTGTTTGTTTTCTTTCGTTTCCTTCCCAAGGAGCTGTTGTGTTCCATAGGAATACAACAGGTTTTTAATACCCCGCAGACCAACAAGTTTCACAGCTTCTACAATGTTATCAACTTTCTGAGGCAGCATGAACTGAGCTGAGTTCACAAGTTTTAACAGATCCGCAGTTAGAGAGGGGTCTGTGGAGATTTGCCGGGCAATATCACTAATCTCTGAATCAGGATCACTGATCAATTTTTGTAGATACACGATTGTTTCAGGGAATTGAGGCAGTGCGTTTATCTCATTCACTATTTCATTAGAAAGTACCTCAACATTTTCCAGATGAACATCGGAAACTGGGATAACCAGTCTCGCTACTGTTTCACCATTCTCTACGTCAAGGTCGAAATTCTCTTCATCTAATCCAATTTTTTTCAGCATAAGAATCAGGATTACTAAACCTAGACCCGCTCCTTCTGAGGAGTCCATAACCGTTGATAATGCTTCCTCGAGACTTGAAAATACCCGAGACCTGGCAATCCTGTCATAGGCGCGCATCTGCTCACGTTTTGTTATCTCAACATTGTTCTTTACTGCAACGGTGAGATTGTCTCCTTTTACATGAAACACTACTTTAATATATAAGCCTTTCTTCTTTTGCAGTTTTAAATAATGCTGAATATTGTTAAGCGTCTCTTCTTTGAAATTTTCCATTGCCTCCTGATAATCCGTTTCATTATCCAGAGAAAGATCCCGTTCTTCAAAGTAGACGCGCTTTGTATTTGCTTTTTTCGCATTAACTGCTAGTTCCTTAATACAGTATCCAAGGCGGTGCTTAAGTTCTTCCTGGCCTAGAATTTTACAGAATACCCCAAGAACCTCTTCTATGTATTCTTCTGTTTCATGGGGGAGGGAATAGGTTTTGATAGTCAATGGTATTGAATTGTGAATAGCTCGAGCGATTTGTTTTTCGTCTATTTTGTATGCCATGATGCCGCCTATTGTTTCTTTGGTGATAGTCCAAGAAAATTCAACTACTTTTCTATATTGTACCACAATTTTTTGTAAATATAGGTAACAAAAAGTGTAATCCGCAATTCAGCGTATATTCTCCTTATGCAGGCAATTGTAATAATGCCTATTAGAGGAAACTGTTCTGCGGAATTACTATTTCAGTATAAGCAACCTTCCCAGTTGCTCTACTATTACTACTTAATAAAAAGTATAATACTCATTAATCCTGTGTCAAGCAACATTTCATATGTAATGAATCGTTTTGGCAATTGCAAACTTTGCGCCATTATAGGGGAAGCTAGTAAGAAGATGCCATGAAGAAGGATCAAAGTTTGAATTGCCCTGTCAAGCAACATTTCATATGTAATGAATCGTTTTGGCAATTGCAAACTTTGCGC
>CAYRYS010000019.1:37118-43591 GCA_964428555.1 uncultured Spirochaetales bacterium
TGTCAAGCAACATTTCATATGTAATGAATCGTTTTGGCAATTGCAAACTTTGCGCGACTAATCGGTAAACACCTTTTCTCTGTATTGTTCTGCAGCTTCTTCAGGTGTTTGCTGACAGACATAGAAGCCGAGCCGTTCAAACCCGCCAAGGGGCTGGATGTAGGGGAGAAACTCAGCGTAAATACCGGTGAACGGATGGGTGTGAAATATTAAGTTAAAGGCAGTTTCTTCACTCTGTTGAAATAGCTTGTACCCGTTTTTAAAACAGGACCGCATAATTTCCGCCATTTCCTGTAAGGCCTTCTGGGGAAGTTGAAAAAAGGATGAATAAGCCTCATTTCTACTGGTGATGATGAGCTCTCCCGGGCGTTTAATAAACTGAGGTACCAGAACAGCCCAGTATTTTGATTCATACACAACGAGTTCAGCGGGTGTATTTTGTATGTAGAAACGTGAAACAGGTACCTGTGTTTTATTATAGTATTCCCTGTCGTGTTTATAGGCTAAAGGTTCAGTATTGCTGTAAAGCGCTTGGAAATGGTCATGTTCAATTGAGCCTCCAACGCGGTTACCGTAATTCTTGATAAACATGAAATACCCGTGTCTGCTGTTCGCTGTTTCCGGAAAGTCCGGGGACCCGCCTTCCTCTAATAGCTTTTCTAAGCAAGCAGTCCGGTAAAGGTTTAAAACAGCATCTTCTATATCCATGGTTTCAAAGCGTTTGCTGTGTAAATTTGAAGGCCAAAGCAGAAAATGAAATCCCCTTGCTCCTTCTGTACCTGTCCGGGGCATAAGTATTGGATAGAGGTTTTTATTAATAAACCCAAAACCTCCTGATGAAAGCTCGAACTTGTCGATAATTCCAGTTATATTTCCTTCGCAGATTGGACATCCGGTTTTTCTGCTGTATGTCTCCGGTCTGCTGGCCCGGTTTGATGAGAAAACAACCGGCAGTCCGGTAAAAGGATTTATACGTAACCCTGAATCTGAAGCATTGCTGCCTATCTCCGGGTCTTCCAGAAAAAACTGGGTTAGTTCGCCCAAGGAGAGGCGGGAAATATCTTCAGCATCTGTCTTTCTATCCGCTGTTTCTCTGGAAAGTCCGGTGCTAACTGTGTGATCCATGTTCCTTCTTCAGCCGTTCAATTTCTTTTAGACGCTTTGTAATTCTTCCGTTTATTGAGCCTGAGGGATACCTGCCCTTGTTATCAGGCTTTCCTGCAGAAATACCGGTAAGAATTTCAATCCCCTCAAGTACTGACTTTACAGGGAAAATATGAAAGCTGCCCTCTTTCACAGCCTTTTGTACTTCTCTGTTGAGAACCAGGTTCCGTATGTTCTGTTCAGGGATTATAACACCCTGGGTACCAGTGTAATTGTATTTTTTACAGATTTCGTAAAATCCCTCAACCTTTTCTGTAATTCCGCCAACAGGCTGAATCTCTCCCATCTGATTAACTGAGCCTGTTACTGCAATATCCTGTCTGATAGGTACTCGTGCAAGGGAAGAGAGGAGTGCATAAAATTCAGAGGATGAGGCAGAGTCTCCGTCAACCTCAAAATAATTCTGCTCAAAGCAGATGCTTGCAAGTATGGAAAGAGGAGATTTTTGTGCAAAAATACTGCGGAGAAACCCTTCTATTATCATCACACCCTTGTCGTGGATCTCCCCGGATAACCCGACTTCCCGCTCAATATTGATAATCCCTTCTTCTCCAGGCCCGGTTTGTGCAGTAATCAGTGCAGGGCTGCCGAATGCAAAATACCCTCTATCGTGGATCGCCAGACCGTTTACCTTACCAACTGCAGAGCCTGTTACTTCAATCAGCAGGGACTTATCGATTATCTGTTCCTCCAGCTTTGCTTCCCAAAGGTTATAGAGGTACTTCCGTTCTGTTAGTGCTTTTTCTACAGCCTCAGAATCGATTTTTGTTTTATCAAGCTTACCTGCCCAGTAATCAGCTTCGCGGATTATATCCGCTATCAGTGAGAACCGTGTGGAGAGCTTGTCCCTGTTTTCCGCAATACGGACTCCTTGCTCTATTACTGCTGCTATCCCGTCATTTGTAATGAATTTTCTGTTCTCATCATGTATTTTCTTCAAAATAAACTGAATATATTCTGAGCTCGTACGATTATCTCTCACCATTATATGATCAAATTCTGCAGGTACTTTAAAGAGTTTCTGGAAGTCTTCATCCTGGTTATACAGTGCATCATACATGTGCTCTGTACCGACTACAATTACCTTTGTGTTAATTTTTACAGGATCAGGTTTTAGTAGATTTGACTGAATATTAAAGGGGCCTGTTGGCTGCTGAATTTCAACTCTGCTGCTCTTTAATGCCTTTTTTAGACCAAGCCAAAGTTCCTCATCTTGAAACAGATCCTCTGCCTGAAGGATGAGTACACCACCTGAAGCACGGATAACAGATCCTGCCCTAATCATCATAAAACTGGTTCTGGTTTCACCATTGGATTCAGTGAGCGTTTCGATAGTACCAAAAAGGTTTGTCTGGTTCGGATGGTTTTCGAATATGATCGGTACTTTTCCGGTATTTGCATGGTCAACTAATACGTTGACGCCGTACCGGATAAGTGCAGGATTACCCTGCTGGTCCTTAACCTCTTCCTCTTTTAGAAATATAAAAAGGTGTTCTTTTATATCTTCTGTTAAAGCTGATAAATATTGTTCAACCTTGCTGCCTGGAAAGTTCTGTTTAATTATCTGCGTTTCCTGCTGCACTGCAGGGGAAATAGTCTGGATTTGCAGTTCCTGTATTCCCTCTTGCATTGTGTTTCTGTCAATCTGGATTTCATGGAAAACCTGTTTCAGCTGGTCCATATAGGAAAAATATGCCTTACGCATTGAGTTCCATTCTTCTTCTTCCATTTGTCCGTTTTGCACAAGGTTGCTCAGGGCTTCAAAAGAGACTGGCTCGCCTTTAATAAGGGGAACAATGTCTGTAGTTTGGCTTCCCTCTTCTCCAACTTGGACAATTTGAAAACCGGCTTGTTTTAGTATTTCTTCAAACTCAGCAATTCGGTTGTTTTCCCTTGTCTCCATACCTGCAACCAGTTCATCCCGTCTTTTCTTGTATGCAGGGTCCTCAAGGCGCTTCTTTACAATTCCTTTTAGGTTTTCAACCAGTTGGTGGATGCTCCGCTTAAACTGCTTACCCTTTCCAGGATCAAAATACAGGACCTTTGGGCTTTCCGGTGAATCAAAATTGTAAACAAATACAATATCCTTTAGTCTGGATGTATCCTGCTGCATTTTTGCGAGCATTTTCTTTATTGCAGTCCGTTTTCCTGTACCTGCAAGGCCTGTTACAAAGATATTGTATCCATGGGCATGTAGGTCCAGACCCATTTCCAGGGCTTTTACTGCCCTAGGCTGGCCGATTATTTCGAATTCATGAGTCTCTTTTTTGAGCTTCTCAATTGTTTCTGATGAGAGCTGAATTGAAACTTCATCTACTGTTAGTTCTCTTGGTGCTTTCTTCATCATCCCTCCAAAGCAGAGCTGGCTATTTTTATAAAAATAGTCTATTGTATAGTGTATTCGTTTTCCCCCTATTTGACAAATGGAGAGTTGTTTTCCTGGGCAATTTTCCATTATGATATGCTTATAACAAGACAGCAAGGAAGTGTATATGAAAACAGCAGACTTAGACAGATATTTTCGTTCCATTCTTCCTATCGAAGACTTTGCTAAATCCGATGTTTCTCTAAACGGATTGCAGCTAGGCAGCAGCGGGGATGAAGTGCAGAAGATTGCTTTTGCTGTAGATGCTTGTATGGCAAGTTTTGAGCAAGCAGCAGCGTTAAAAGCTGACATGATCTTTGTACACCACGGTTTGTACTGGGGCAAGCCTGTTCCTGTTACCGGAGTAATGTATGAGCGTCTCAGGTTTTTGCTGACAAATAGGATCTCTCTTTATGCAGCCCACCTCCCTCTTGATATGCATCCGGAAATTGGAAACAATGCGGGAATAGCAGCAGCATTGGAGCTGAAGGATGTTCAGCCTTTTGGTACCTATAGAGGCAGTAAGATTGGATATAAGGGTAAGCTTTCAGAACCATGTTCTATTGAGGAGATAAAGAATACTGTTGTTTCCGGAGATTCAGGGACAGAATTGGTACTCCCTTTTGGAGATGAAAAAATCTCTACAGTTGCGATAGTATCAGGAGGTGCAGCCTCGGATGTTGAAGAAGCGATTGAAGAGGAAATAGACTGCTATATTACTGGAGAACCCAGTCATCAAGTGTATCATACCTGTCTTGAAGCTGGAATAAATGTAATCTTCGGCGGCCACTATAAGACAGAAACCTGGGGAGTGAAACTCCTTTCAGAAAAATGTAAGAACGAAACAGGTGTGGAAACGGTTTTTCTAGATATACCTACCGGATTATAGGAGTTTTCTTATGCAGCAGAGTTTGAAATCCAAGCTTGTTCCATTTTTCCTTACAGCAGCGGTGCTGCTGCTGGACCAGCTGACTAAATATTTAATAACACGATTTGTAGATCCATACACAGAGATTATTAATATAGCAGGAGATTTTCTGCGTATTATCCATGCGCGAAACCCGGGTATTGCTTTCAGTATCGGAAGCGGCCTCCCCGACCTGGTCAGGTCTATCTTTTTTACTGCGTTGCCCCTCATTGTATTAGCTTTTGTTCTTATATATTATTTCCGGTCACAGGATGTAACAGGGTTGCAGAGGTGGTCGCTTGCGGCAATAGTCGGTGGAGGACTGGGCAACCTAATAGACAGGATCTTTCGGCCTGAGGGAGTTGTGGATTTTATTGATGTTAAATTTTACGGTTTGCTGGGCTTTGAAAGATGGCCTACTTTCAATGTTGCAGATGCTACTGTTGTAGTTGCAGGTATATTGTTAGTGTTTTCTCTGTTTATACAGGACTTTCAGAAAAAGTCGGAAAATAAGGATTAATATCCGTCAGAAAGAGCTCTGTTGGAGTCCTTTTTATACAGCTCGTTGTAAACATATCCGCGGTTTTTAAGTTTATCTTTTATATCCTGGGGAAACGGCATGTTTCTCCAGAAAATACCGCGTACTTCTCTCTCAAGTTTCTGAGTGCCTTCACATTCCTTTGTAATCCACAGAATATAATCCTGAATAAAAGCTTCGCGGACATCCCCTTTCATTTTGTTATCACTGAACCATTGATAGTATTTTCCTGTAATCCCTTCTTCCATCCAGTAGTGCTGTGCTTTCTCCTTAGCTACCTGCCAGCGCAGGTCTGCCAGTGCTGAAAGAACAGCGAGTTTAAGGTCCTTCGGATACATTGGTATAACAATCCTGCCTCTGCTGGTCGCCCGGTTATAGCGCTCAAATGGCTCCCAGCAGATTCCTGTGTCTCCATAACAAGGCACAAGGAGAGTATTGGGTACGATCCTGTTTGTAGCTCCTTTAAAGCTTCGCATGAATATTTCAGGGTCCAGCCCTTCTACTTCAGCCATAAGTTTAATAATATTCTCTCGGATCCCGATATCACGGATGTTTGCTCTGAAGTAGTTTTTCATGAGGAAGGGAAAGTGGTTTCCCTGTCTGCCTACTGTGAGCTTTATCATCTGCCTGAGTGTATTAAATTCATTGGTTATAGTTTCATTATCTACGTTTTCGAATTCTTCATCTTCCATCTGGTTTTCCAGGTCTTGTAAATTTTCTTCTGCTTTTTCCAGATCGTCAAATGCAGAATTGATCTCCCGGTCAACTGACAGCAGTTCTTTTGCGCTTTGCTGAAGATTAGAAAGGGACTTTTTCTGTGCGTCCGTATAGGGTGCTTTCAGTTCTGGAAAACGGGAATGGGTATTATGAGCAGCAAGTGCTTTTACAGATTCAATGAGCTCTCTTTCAAGGTCTTCGCGCTTCATAAGTTTAGACTGGACAAGCCCTTTTGCTGTATCCCGCTGGCCCCGTGCCTTATCTGCCTGTTTTTTAGTACGCATCCCCTTGTTCTTTACTGAAGTTTTTACTTCATCCTGTGCTGAGGGGTGCACCTTTCCTGCAGCAATGAGTTTGAGCCATTCATCAGTATAGTAAATCGGTTCCCCGTACCTGTCTTCGAATATTACTTTAGTAATCATTTGGCGTTGGTCTTTTGTTAAAAGGCTTGGAAGAAGAACGCCGAAACGGATTAAAAGCTGTTTTTGAATGGGAAGGTTTTTTTTGTAGATCTTTGCAGCTATATTTGATGCAACTTCCCAGAAGGCTGGAACAAGCTTTTGGCGGAAAACAGAGCGGTCCTGATTGTCTTCTGCAGTAAGAAACTTTGAAAGTAGATTATGCAGACGCTTAGATGCTTGACCTTCGCCTTTTAGTATTTTTTGGTAAAAGTGTTTATCCGTAAAATAGGGTTTTGCTTCCTCTTCAATTTCCGGGACCTCTGGAAAAGTCTTTTTACTGATATCCGGTGTGTCAGGGGTATCGGTATCTTTCTCTTCACC
>CAYRYS010000020.1:0-41055 GCA_964428555.1 uncultured Spirochaetales bacterium
TTGCGTCAGATGATTGTCGCACAGAAAGCAGGTAATATAGATAGTCTTTGATTTGTTCGTTGCCAAGCTGGTCTGCTGGTAGGTTGTAATGCTCAAGATACTGTTTTAAATTGTTGTAGTAGGTATAACAGGTTCTTTCACTGTACCCGCGCAGGGCAAGGTCCCGCTGGTATTTGGATAATAACTCGGTCATGAAGGCAATTCAAACTTTGCTCCTTTGACAGTAGCAATGTCTTAAAAAATCGTATATAACCGGGCAAAGTTTGCAATTGCCAAAACAATGAACTGACCTCTAAAATTGCTGCTTTCACAACCGCCTCCTTGAAAGTTTATTTCAAGGATAACCCGGTAATGCCTTGCTTAAAACTGTAAGTCATAGATAGTGGCTATTTGATATGTAATGGGCTTATTTTAGCAATTCAAACTTTTCTTATTATCGACGGTTTTTATTAGATAGAATTATCAAGTATTGTAAAAAGTTTGAATTACTTTACCGTCTGCGGCTCGCCCGCAGGCGGTTTTGTTCAACTCCACTTATCCGAATTTCGGGAAAACTCTCAATTTCCCTTATTATTCTAACATTTTTTGAAGCATAAATACAGTAAAAGTGATTAATACAGTATGGAAATACCAAAAAATACACAGAAATTGATTAATGACTTTGAACTTGAACTGAAACTCAGGAATTACGCGAAAAACACTATCCGGGTGTATCTGTATTTCATAAACGAATTTACATATTTCTCATTGAAAGCCGAATTGGCGAAAGAGGAGAAGCCCAGGCAATTTCTCTCCACAATAGAAGGTGCTGTATCCAGAAGGCAGGCGTATTGCGCAATACGTCTATTCTATGACCTAGTTCTCGGCAAAACATGCCCCTATGTTCTCCTCTATGTTAGAAAAGAGAAGACTGCTTTTCTGGTTCTTACTCAGAGAGAAATCAAAACCATTTTGAGTCAAATTTCAAACACTAACCATCTCTGTATGGTTGCGTTACTGTACGGCAGCGGACTGCGGTTAAGTGAAGTAATAAACATCCGGGTAGGCAATGTAGACCTTACTAAAAATAAGCTTCTTATCACCGGAGCAAAAGGGCGAAAGTCCCGCATAACCATCCTGCCTGGAGTCGTAAAACCTCAGCTCCTCCAGCTCTCACAGGGATAAGACCCACGTGCCTTGCTGTTTCAGACAATTCAAAAAAAGAAATACAGTCCCCGCACAGTCCAGTTAATCCTGAAAAAAGCCGCAAAAAAAGCAGGAATAACCAGGCGCGTCCATTGCCATCTCCTCAGGCACTGCTTTGCAACACACCTCATAGAATCCGGTACTGACATCAGAATAGTAAAAAAGCTCCTTGGTCATAGCAACCTGAAAACAACAATAGGCTATTACAATGTTCCAAACCTGAAAGTAGACAATGTGAAGAGCCCTTTACAATGAATTTCGTAATAAGTCCACTTACCGGAATTTTGTAATAAATATGTTCTTTTGAAATACAGCTTGTCCAATTTTTTTTTGATGATGATGTCAGGTCCTTGGTTTTTGCTGCCTTACCCCGGGAGCTTTATTCTGTGTCAAAGTCTAGACACTATTTAAGATCACAGTTTGGTTTGCTCCTCATTGCGGCTGAATGAATTAATATGATACAGTAACACCCACTATTTACAAAGCTGGAGAGTCTATTGAATACAAAGAATACCCGCAGAATTGAAATGCTTGCCAACGGGCCGGTTGGATCAACGCTGTTTAAACTGTCAGCACCTGCTATAGCCGGAATGGTCGTTATGGCTGTGTATAATATTGTAGATACCTTTTTTGTAAGCCTTCTCCGGGACACTGCTGCCATTGCAGCAACAGGGATTGTGTTCCCCATGTTTCAGCTTATCGGTGCTGTTGGGCTTACCTTCGGGATCGGTGCTGCAAGTATGATCTCCCGCAGGCTTGGGGAAAATAACTATCAGGCAGCAAACGAAGTAGGTGCTACTGCCCTGTATTCAGCTGTTACTGTGGGTATCGTGTTTTCCATAACAGGGGCTGCCTTAATTCAGCCCATACTCCTTGGGTTCGGAGCAACCGAAACAATACTCAATGCAGCGAAAATGTACGGAAGAATTATAATCGGCGGCTCTGTTTTTCAGGTTGTGAATATGACAGCAAACAACCTGCTCCGCGCGGAGGGCGCGTCTATGTACAGCTCCATGGGGCAGATGATCGGCGCGGTTTTGAACATCATCCTGGACCCAATTTTCATCTTCGCCTTGGACATGGGTGTTACCGGCGCTGCTGTTGCAACGGTAATTGCACAATGTATATCCACAATATGGCTCTTAACCTTTTATTTCAGAAAACAGGGTACAATAAACCCAATCAGTATAAAGAATGTCCGCCTAAAACTCAGCACATACAAGGATATGATGAACCTCGGGTTTCCTACCTTCCTCCGCCAGGTTTTAGGGAGCGCCTCCTTCGGGTTTTTGAACAACGCAGCCTCAGTCTACGGAGACCCGGCAATCGCTGCAATAAGTGTGACCTTCAGGCTCCTCATGCTGCTTCTCATGGCGTTAATCGGCCTTGCCCAGGGACTCCAGCCTTTGGCAGGGTATAATTACGGGGCAAAGAATTTTGACAGGGTGCGCTCTACACTGCGTATTGTCTTTATTACCGCTGTCTCTCTGGGTCTGGCAGCAGGTACCGCGGCTTTCGTCTTTGCTCCCGGGATAATGAGGCTCTTTGCTCCACAGGATGAGCAGGTCATTGCCATGGGTACCCAGGCAATGCGCCTTGTCAGCCTGGGGATTATTCCCATTGCTATGGTCATCATTTTCGGTGGCATTTTCCAGGCATTGGGTGACGGAAAATCCGCTTTAGTGCTTGCCGCAGGACAGCAGGGGCTTTTTCTCATTCCCCTTATCTTTGTGCTTCCCAGGCTTATCGGTCTTGCCGGCGTATTTGCTTCGCAGCCAGCAGGCTTTTTCCTCACCTTCCTTGTGGGCCTTGTGCTTTTCCAGCGAACAATGCGGAAAATACGGGAAGAGGAAGAAAGTCTGACAGGAAAATCAGAACCTGTGGTGTAAGCCTATGCAGGCTTTTTCACGAACAGGGTACTTATCATCAATAATAATGACATCCCGCAGAGAACCGCTGCGGGAAAACCGTAGGACCCGGTTACTTCCAGGGAAAGATTGAAAACATAGGGGCTCACAGCGCTTCCCGCAACAGTCCATGCCATTGCAAACCCTGAAACAGCGCCCAGGCGCCTTAGGCCAAAGTACCGCGGCCAGGTAATGTTACCGGTAATTCCCATCATTCCCTGGAGCACTCCCATCCCTGCAACCAGGAGTATAATCTGCGGCTCAGGGCCGAGGATAATAATAGCAAAACAGAGCACACCCGTGCTGAGGTTCTGGAGAAAAGCCAGATACTTTATCGGAATATAATCACTAATCCAGGAGCCGAAGAATTGGGCAATTACTCCCACAATTGCCTCGGGCAGGAAAATCCGGATCGCGGTTTCCCTGGTAAGCCCTGCTTCTGTGAATATAGTGACAATGTGAAATGTAAAGGCAGTAATTAAGAGCGCTGTAAGCGTAATAGTCAGGTTAAATACCCAGAATGATTAGGTCTTCTGTGCTTCAGGGAGGGTGAAATTCTGTGCTGCTGCAGCGTCGGCGTGGGGCTCCCGCTTTTTCCGAGCAGTTTTTATAACCCCGTCAGCTTTCAGTCTGAATTAGGCCGGATTGTCACGGAAGAATAAAAACGCGAAAAGGGAGAATACCGCGAGCACAGCTGCCAAAAGCTGCCATGCCCCGCGCCACCCTGAAATTCCGATAATCCAGTCCATGAACTGGGGAGCCAGGGAAAAACCCAAAGACATTGATATCCCCAAAAGAAGTTACTGCTTCAGGCAGAAAGGGAAGAGACAAGGCTGCGCTAATGCGGTCAGATACGCATAAAACAAGGAGGGTGAGGGAGAGAAGGAGAGTAACCCCTGTTCCCACAACACGGCCCCCGATTGTCTCTGGCCAGGCACGCTCATAATAATGCCCACGGTCCCGATTCCAAGAACAAACCATCCATAGAAGAAGGGAAACTTAGCAGGGGAAACCGGGAAATTCTTTACTGTTTTCATTGAAAGTCCTTTTCTTGGAAGGGTAAAGGCAGCTGAGGGAAAATACTATAGCTCTCTATAAGTACCTTCTGATAACAGTGTTACAATACACAAATAAAAATTTACTGACCCGAACCTTTTGGGTAAACCCGCAAATACAATTAAAATACGTATTTTACTGCAAATGCTGAAGCACCAGTAAAAAAATCATTGTATTGAGTTATAGAAACGAGTCAAAGGAGGCTCCTATGATTCATGAAGATTTTTTTCTGTTCAAACCCATGCTCTAAAATGCACAACAGCCTAGGTGAGGACAAGTGGTATTACCGTAATTGCGTTGCTTGGAAAAACGCATACTGCTTTCCCACGCATTTTTTATACCCTGCCGCTTCTCCTGACAGTTACTCTGCTTTCATTCCGCAGTTATTACAGCGTATTCCTTCATCATTTATTTCTAAGGTATTTGACTCTTGAGCTTGTTCCCATGCTTGTTCAATAGCAGCTTCTTTCTGTTCCTTTGAAAGCATATTTGCGCGGATTGTATTTGACGCACCTCTTTGTGCGGCGCTGCGAGCTCTTCTGAAAAGAAATGATGGAAGATACCTTCTCAAAGGCCGTGTTAAGTTATAAAAAATCCTGCCGAACATACCGCTCGCCTGCCATTGCACAGCCCTGCCAATTTGTCCGTCTGCATTATTAAGCATGCTTTCCTTGCCGCCAGGAAGGCTGTTTAAGTCGATGTTTGCGTGAAAGGCTTCTTTGTCACAGTTTCTGCATTTCCAGGACACCATTACCCTGCTGCTGTTCACTCCAATTTGTGCCTCTGACTTGTAATCGTAATTTCCCATTTTTACCTCCATGCCTGCGGTTTAAATAATGTTATATCTAATACTATATACCGGATTCTGAAAATATGCATTGACTTTTCTGCTTATTACAAAAATACTTCCCTGACTTGATCTTTTCCATACCAGTGCCGATATAACAATAGATGAGGTATAGTATGGAAAAACGGATTATCATTGCAGTTGTTCTTTTTTTGTTATTCGGTGTGAGTCTGGTTTTTGCTTCCCAGGTGTATGTGCATAATAATGAACCTGCTGTGTTCTACTATCGAATAGACCCGATTAATCCGGCAGCCTTAAATGCGCAGGTAAGCTATGATTCAATTATAACCGAATTTCAGAATAATCCATCCCAGATAGAATCTCTAACTCCTGGAGGGCTTGCAACTATTGGTGATTTAACAGAGGGAGTGCATCTTCTTGCAGGATTTTTTGTGTATGGAAATGAACAAGAGTATCACCTGGTTGTGCGGTCTTTTGCTGTCGGAGCAGAAACAATCCAGGTCCGGGTATCTGGGGATGATAAGGTCCAGCTCTCCTCAGGTAATACCCTTGGTTTTTCTTCCGAGTTTTTCGCAGACCAGCGTACTGGTATCATAATTGATAATTCTTTTAGTGACTGGGAGTACATTCCGCCAAAAATACAATGGGCTCAAGCGTATCAGCCACGGAGAATATACAGAATTAGTAATAATACCAGATCAAGAACGAATCTTTCAGAATCGCTTTTTTGGGAAATCGGGGGAACAAATCTGAGAATAATTAAAATATGGCCTACAGAAGAGTATTTATATTTTCATATTGTATCCAGGTCCAGATTTGAAGATGGAGTAAGCTACTATTTTCGGGTGTTTCCGGAAACAACAGAAGGAGAGCAGAACCAGTTTACCCTAGAAGTTCCTATCAGCGTACCTGGAAATATTATTGCACTTTGGACTATCGATGGATCAAATCCTGAAGCTGTTGGAAATTTCTGTCATACCTCATTTTTGCTTGAAGGCAGAATATCACTTTCTCAGCTTCCCGGGGCTTTACGGAATGTGCTGTTAAACCAAAGTGCTGACATTCAGCTGTATTCTATATTTCAGGATGCAGGAGTGCAGGAAGAGTATTATCTAGGTAATATACCTGCAGCAGGTAGAATGGAGTAGGCTGCTATTTATGAACACCAAACCGATTAAGGCTGCCTGCTGTAATGTTGATAATGAAGCATATTGGAAATCCGTGTATCCCTTTGGGACAATTGAATGGGACAAAGCCATTATTGAAGATGATACTATTGAAAAGGCCTTCTGTAAAAACTCATTCATCCTTTTTCAGGCGCAAAACGGCAGGTTCTCTCTTTTGCGCCTGGATCCTGAGGCTTCAGCGGTTCAGACAGAGTCTGTAGCACTCGAAGTGTTTTGGAATCCATTTGTGTATCTTCCGGTTTTTCTCGATCTAAAGCAATTTATTGATGAACAAGAGTATGGAGAAATCGATTCCGGAACAATCCGGTTTGCATGTAATACTTCTCCAAAAGAAATGATACATATTTACGTTTTGTGCAGATGGCTATTCGGTGAACCCGAGGATATCTCTGTATCCATGTCCTCTGCAAAAGACTGTATGTCCAGGCACAATATAGTATATAAAGACTTTTCCATAGAAATACTCTGTAATGCAGAAAAAGAAGCTGGAAAAGGAAGAAGCGGTGAGATCTGGTTCGCTGAGGCAAAAGTGCTTTTCACGTTCTTCGACTCTCCCTTTCTACAGGTCCTTCCCAAAAAAGGGAGATCCTATTACCGCGTGCTTCCTGAAGGGGGAGCAGAGTTATATGCGTTTCAGGATGCATATGAGCTTACTGCAACAGGGCGTAGTAATCCGGTTTTATCCAGGGAAATAGTGAAAAGGGGTCTTGCAATCCTGCGAACTGTAGAATACCTTTATTTATAAACAAAATTTAGTGGTAATAGAATGGGAAATAAATTTTATTGTGAAAATTGCGGATCAGAGGTCCCTCTCAATGCGAAGCGGTGCCCTTCATGCAGCACTAATTTCGATGCAGTACGGTGTCCTTCCTGCGGATACGAAGGTGATGAGAGCGCATTCGAAGCCGGCTGCCCGGTCTGCGGGTATCTGGGTGTAATGCAGGATGCGGACAGTAAAAAACAGAGTGCTAAGCAGCGGGGAGTGAAGAAAAAAGAGGCGGCGATGCTCCAACAGGATCAGGGAGAAGATCATAGTTCGCCTTCTTTGGGGTTTTATCTTGCAGTGACTGCTTTACTGCTTGTGCTCATTGGAGTGTTCTTTACACTCATTATCTTCGTATAGCCGTTGTTTTAATGCAAAAATGATAATTCAATACCGCATAGCCAGGAATCAATCTCTTTAGAACTCAGATGTATAATTCCATTAAGTCCAAGATAGAGTTGGTTGCCGTAAAGCTGGACTCCTGCCTCTGTCGCGAGTGCGCCGGGCATTGAAAGAGCAAAGCCTTGGGAGAACGGAGTTGTCCGCAAATTTCCGGACACAGCTGTATAGAATAGGTTCCCAATTTCTATTCCAATGGCTGTGCGCAGATTACCCCACACATACAAGCCGGGCTCAATAGAACTTGAAGCAGTGTAGCTTATTTGCCTGTCAGAGACTGTAATCTGCGGCGCTATATCCCAGCTGAGCACTCCCAAGCTGGTACGTACAGGTAAGAGCAGAGATATACCGCGAAAGTTGGATAAAGGCGCCCTTTGGGTACCGTCCATGTACGTAACTTGACCAGCCGCTGCAGATTGAAAAACAGGGGTATGGAAAAGCCGGTATTTCGCAGATACACTCCCATAGTAGGCAGTGGTGGAATCAGAGCGAAAGAAAGTTCCTGTCTGCGCTAGGATTTCCAGGTTTCTTATCAGTCCAAACCGGAGTGCAAAATTAATCGGTACACTCGAAAGCTGGAAAAGTGAATTCCCGCCTCCGGATGCCGGCCCGCCGAATTCACAAAGTATAGAAGATGAAAACTGTGAAGACCCTATTGGAAGTACATCAGGGGTACTGCAGAGCAGAGTTCCTGATGTGCCTGAAAGGGGAGTCCTGCGGATTATCCGTACTGAGTAATCAACCTCAATTGTAGTTTCTCGTACTTCTTCCCTGTTTCCTTCTGCTTCTTGGGCTGAAATCCGGATTGTGTACATCCCTTCAGGGAGCTTTGTTCCATCCTGTTCAATGCCGTCCCAGGAAAAATTCTGATTCCAGGTGGTAAAGGGTCCGAGCTCCCTGGAAAATACTGCTCTTCCGGATCCATCCAGAATTTCGGCTCTTCCGGAACCAGGGGCTGTTACCTGGAACCTGACTTCTGTTCTTCCCAGTACACCGGGATTTTCAGGGTTTAAGACAGGGCGGGTTGCGCGGAGATTTGAGATATCGAACTCAGCTTCTTCCCATTCAGGTTCCACCTCAGTGACCATGTTCTCAAATATCGAAATGGTTGCTGTATAATCCTCAAATCCGAATTTACGGACACGCAGGGTATAGTTACCCACTGGGAGCCTCTGTATATTTGAGCTGAATAATTCATTGTTAATGTATATTTCTGTATTTTCAGAGACATCTCTAATAAAGACCATGCCCATCCGTTGGGTGAGCTCTACATATATTTGCATGCTGGACTCACCGTCAAAATTCAGAAAAAACTGTTTTGTGTGGTAGCCTTGTTTAGAAATTCGTAGGAGATAATTTCCTTGGGATAAGTCTGAAATGGTGAGCGGAGAGATACCATAGTAGACATTATTCAGAAAAATTGAAGCACCCTCAGGCTCTGTGTCTATTGTTATGCTCTGGTTTTCACTTTCTTCTGCATCCTCAGAAGCTGTTGTTTCGATGGTAATATTGCTATCTCCATTGCGGAGAAACGGAGATAGCGGATTCGTAGTGCTGTTTTCATTTTGACCCCAAGCTGGAGGACCTATCATCATCAATAAAAATAATAGTACTACGGTAATCTGCTTCATCCTTATATCATACTAGTGATTAAGAGAAAGTCAATAAAGCACGACCTTTGATTGCCGATACTAGAAGGAGGAGTACTGTCATAGGAGCAGTTTCGAAAGCGCCTAGAGGAAGATAGCTGGAAAACTGAAAGATGGAAAGACTGTACCAGGAATGGGTTCATGCTGCTACTCGCTGCTGTGAATACGGTTCTTTTGCGAACTAAAGGAAGGCTGATTTGAAAAGACCAACAACTAAGCGGCAAAGTGCTGGGGAAATACCGAAAAAAACCGGATTTTGGCGAAAAGTCCGCACAAGAATGAGAGCGTTCTTGCTCTATATAAAACGTGAGAATCTTCCTCAGATTGTTGCTGCAATATTAGCAATTATCTTATTCGGCGGCGGTCTTGTATATTTTGCTGAGTCCTCAGTAGACAATGATATGTTTACCAGATTTTTCGATGCAGTCTGGTGGGGAGTTGTTACCTTAACAACAGTAGGATATGGAGATGCGTATCCGGTTTCTGTATTTGGCAGATCAATTGCTGTTGTGGTTATGTTAACCGGTGTTGTTGTTACCTCCATTCTTTCAGGAACAATTGCAAGTATTTTCGTAGATAGAAAAATGAGGGAGGGTAAAGGTTTGCAGGAAATTACGCTTAAAAACCACACAATACTCTGCGGGTGGAATAAAAACTCAGAGGGTATTTTGGAAAGCTTTATTAATATGCGTGGCACAGAAAAGCTGCCTCTGGTTCTTATAAATGCAATGGACCCTGAAAGCTTTCAGGAATTAAAGACCCGTTATGAGTCCCTTGATATCCGTTTTGTCCGCGGCGACTTTTCAAATGAAAAGGTCCTCAGAAGAGGGGGGATTCAGTATGCAAAATCTGCAGTAATAGTGCCGGACACTTCAGGAACCTATACGCTTTCTAATGCAGATGAGCGGACAATCCTTGCATCCTTTGCATTAAAGGCAATAAACCCGGATATCACAATCTGTGCAGAACTTGTGAACTCTGAAAACGAGCAGCACCTGATTCGTGCAAATGTGGATGACATTATAATAAACGGGGAATTCAGCGGGTTCCTTTTAGCAAGCTCTACTATGTCCATCGGCGTTTCAAACCTTGTACGGCAAATGCTGACAACCCGGAATTCCAGCGGACTTATGCAGCAGCAAATTCCGGGGCAGTTTGTTGGAAAAAATTTTTTAGAGTTGTCTGAGTATTACCTGAGAAACGGAGAAGGCATACTTGTCGGCCTTTTGTCAGAAGAAAAGAAAATGAGCTTAGATGATATTCTTTCAGAAGATTCTTCAGGAATTGATGATTTCATTAAACGCAAATTCCAGGAAGCTGAGATAGACCTTGGTGAGCAGGAACTGAATGAAGCGAACATCCAGCTCTGTCCGAAACCTGATTATATTATTAAAGACACAGATGTAGCGTTTATTATCCGGAGTATGCAGGAGTAGGAGAGGGGCATGGCAAAGAAGAAAAAAGAGCTTGATTTTTTAAAAAAGGTGGGAATACTCAACGATCTGACAGATGATGAACTGGGACGGGTTTTAACTATCTGTAAGAAAAAGCAAATCTCTGCAAACACGGTTATAATGAAAGAAGGAGAAATTGGAAATACTATGTATTTCTTCTTGGAAGGGGAAGTGAATGTGAGTAAATCGCTTACCCTGAAGATCCGGAAGAAGGGGTTTTCCAGTGCTGAGAAGTCTATGAATAATCTCTCAGCTGAGCATGTCTCGTTTTTTGGTGAAATGGCAATGTTTGAAGATGAACCGAGAAGCGCAACAATTACTGCTTCTATGGACTGCACCTTGTACGAGGTTGAACGTGGGGATTTTACAGATCTCTGCAAAAATCATGCAGAAACCGGTGTAAAAATACTCAGACGAATTGCAGCAGTACTCAGCCACAGGGTAAGAAAAGGAAATAACGATATACTCAAGCTTTCCACAGCCCTGAGTATTGCGTTATCAAAATAGGGAAGGGTATGAAAAAAAATCTGGTGTTTTTCCTAATATTTATCTCCATGTTTTACAGTGCCTCCGGCCAGACAAACAGTGAAAACACACTCCAACAGCTGCCTAATGGGTTTAATAATATTGAGCTGGGTATGGGGATTGAAACAGTGCGCACACTCCTTTCAGAGGACCCTCTGTTTGCGTATAGGGGAGATCCGGATGTGAGCATGCTTCCGGATTCTGCCAGGAGTCTGATTGAGACCCAGGGGAGGCAGTATCTTGACCGCGCTTTTTTTCAGTTTAATGAAGACTTGCTGTATATCATTATCCTTGTGCTGGACCGGGACCGTATCTCTTTTTACTCCATGTATAGGGCGCTTGCAGAAAAATACGGAGAGCCGGACACAGTAGGCCCGGAAGAAATGGTATGGATTAATGATGATGTACGAATGTCCCTTGAAAGAAACCTGCAGATAAAATATGTTGATCTGGATGTTTTCCAAGAGCTCCGGGACCAAGGAAGAATGGAGGAGTCTTTGCAGGAAATCTCAAGGGAAAATTTCCTCAATCTTTTTTAAGTCTGCCCAGGAGGGGAGTGTGAAGAAAATAAGCGCTGTCATATTTTGCGTGCTCTGTTTCTCATTATTTGCTGCCTGCGGTGAACAGAGGGAGACAATCGATATTTCAATTAATGGTCATGTATTTCAGGTCGAGCTTGCTGTTACTCCGGAGGAGAAGCGCAGGGGATTAATGCTCCGCGAAGAGCTTGATGAGGATTCAGGCATGTTATTTGTGTATGAGGCAGACAGGAGAATGAGTTTTTGGATGAAAAACACCTACATCCCGCTTTCGGTTGCCTTTATTTCTGCTGACGGAGAGATTAGAGAAATACATCGCATGCGTCCTGAATCCCTTGCAACAGTAAGCTCTGAATACTCTGTACGCTATGCCCTTGAAGTAAACCAGGGAAGGTTCGAAGAGCTCGGTATTTCCCCTGGCGATTATGTCGAGTTTCCTGAAGGATGGGAGCAGAGCCTCCCTTAGCCTTCGGTTTCTTCGGAAAGTTCAGGGAAAAGTTCGAGGTTTGGTGTGTCTTCTGTGGTTTCTGGTTGGTTTTTTAGTATTTCAATTTTTCTTTCAATTTTCGAAAGGTCCTTTTCAAGTCCCTTAGCAAGGGTTATGCCTTCTTCAAACATGGAAACAGCTTTTTCTAATGGAACCTCTCCATTGCGTATGTCATTACTTAATGTTTCAAGCCGTTCCAGCCGGTCTTCAAAGCTTTTCATTCTTTCTCCTTCTTTTGTACAACAGCAGGTACTGCTGCATCGTGAAACTGCAAATCTATGTGTTGATCCTCACTGGTCTCAGATGCTCTGGAAACAATTTTCCCGGATTTTTTATCTTTGACAATTGCATAACCCCGTTTTAGCAGTCCTTTGGGGTCTGCTGATTCAATGGTAGATGAGAGAATAGAGAGTTTATACCGTGCATCCTTTGTTTTCTCTTCCATTGCACGTACCAGCTCTTCTTTTGCATCATCGAGCCTCAGTAATGTGGGCTGTATCATTGTTTGGAAGCTGTATTCAAGGTTTTCCTGAGAGAATTGTTTCAGCAGGGCGCGGCTATTTGTAAGCCTGTTCTCAACTGTCTGCATCAGGGTGTTCTTCATCTCCCGAATTTTGGAAAGCAGTTCCATTCTATCTGCAGCAACCATTTCAGCAGCAGCAGAGGGGGTTGCTGCGCGCTTGTCTGCAGCAAGGTCAGAGAGGCTTATATCAATTTCATGGCCTACTGCAGAAATTACCGGAATTTCGGATTCTGCAACTGCACGGACTACAATTTCTTCTGAAAATGGAAGCAAGTCTTCCAAGCTCCCTCCGCCGCGTCCGATAATGAGCACATCTCCCAGGTTAAAAATGTTTGCCCTGCGGATCTGAGCAGCTATAGCAGCAGCAGCACCTTCACCTTGAACTAAAGCAGGGAGAATGACCAGGTTTATACCGCTGCTTCTCCGCCTTAATACCCGTAAAATGTCCTTAATTGCAGCTCCTGTTGGGGAGGTAACAACTGCTACCCGCTCAGGATTCAGGGGGAGCGGCTTTTTCCTATCGGAATCAAAAAGGCCTTCTTCTTGAAGCCGCTGTTTCCGCTGTTCAAGCATTGCCAGAATGTCACCCATTCCTGCTTTTTGCATTGAGTCACAGATAATCTGGTAATTCCCTCGTTTCGCATAAACGGATATTTTCCCTTTCATTCTTACCAGCTGACCGTCTTCCGGTGTGAAGGAAAGTCCCCGTGCACGGTATTTGAACATAACACAGGAAATAATTGCATCATTGTCCTTTAGGCTGAAGTACAGATGACCTGAGCTCGCAGGCCGGAAATTAGAGATCTCCCCTTCTACAGTAATTGCAGGTACTGCTGTCTCAAGGAGCTCTTTAATAATTCCGGTCAGCTGCGATACAGATAGTATATGTTCTTCTCTGTTCAGGTGTTCTGCGTGCACTATTCAACCTTGCCTTTAATACTGGTCTTCGCCGTCAGTCAGTGCAGCTTCCATAGCATCTGCTGCATGAATCACAGCACTCACAGTTGCGCCAAGGTATTCATTGCTTGCCTCTGCAGGAATTTTAGCTGCAAAAATGAGCATTGACGCGCCTTCTTCATTCGTCCGGGAGTACCAGCTTCCAATAATTTGGTTGTAGCTGTCCTGAAGAACACGGTTTGCAACATCTTCCGGAACTGGTCCATCAAATACTATTGCAGGAGACCAGACCTCACGAATTTCCATGCCCATGTATTCATAAGTTGAGGAGGAAATCCATAAAAGCTGTGTTCTCTCATCTTCAAGCTGCCAGAGAAAACGGAAGTCATTGTTTTGGTCAATTTCATAGGAAAATTCCATGGAATCCAGCTGCTGCTGCATCCTTTCATCTACATCGTTTTCCTGAGCAATTGATGTCATAGCAGCAAGGGTGAACAAAATTGGGATGAGTAGTTTTAGTCTCATATTCATATCCTTTCTTTATTGTAATAGTAAATAGTATTATCTTTCTATACAGTTGGAGATTACAAAGGTTACGGGAAAGTCTAAAATCCTATACCCGAAAAGTCAAGCTGTCTATATCTGAACCATGTGCAAACGAGGGAGAATAGGGTTAACTTGCTGCTTTGATTGTCCGATAATCAGAAGGAAATCTCCTTTGCCGGTGTGTGCTGCCAAAGGGGATAATACCGAAATCCTAATTATGCTAGGAATGAATTTATATGACGAATTGTGTTGTTCTAAATGCATTGCATCTCTCCCCCTATGCCCTTGAGCCTGTGTTTAATGGGAAGTCCGCATTGGAGCTGGCTGTGGAATTCGGAAATGAGTGCCCAGGTGCTGATAAAGTACTGCTTTTTTCCGATTCTGCGGACCTGGAGTTCCAAGGTACACAGACAATAGTACTTCAGGAAAACACTGTGTCTTCGTTTATAGAGAAGCTTGCTGAAATCAGTGCATCCTTTGATACGGTTATTTATGCATATGCTGACTGTCCTCTTTTGGATATCCACGTAACAAGAAGCATGTATGAAAACCACATACGCTATTTTGCTGAATACACATTTTCTGACGGGTATCCGGAAGGGTTGACCCCGGAAATTATATCTAGTGCTGCAGTATTAGCATTAAAAAAGCTTGCTGAGAAAGAAACCGGGCCGGTTGCAAGAACAAGTATTTTTGAAATAATTCAGAAGGACATAAATGCCTTTGAAATTGAGACATACCTTTCGCCTGAAGACCTGCGGCTTTTGCGCTTGAATCTATGCTGCAGAAACAAGCGGGATTTTCTTCAAACAAAAAGCATTTATGAAAAAGGCGGAATAGATTGTCCGAGCATTATATCCCTGCTGCAACAGGACCAGAGTATGCTCAGAACTGTGCCTGCTTATATTCAGGTCCAGATTACACAAGGCTGTCCGCAGTCGTGCGCGTATTGTCCATATCCTGTAATTCAGCCTGATCTTCTGAACATCCGGGATGCAATGCCTGTTGATAAATTCAAAGATATTATTCTGCAGGCAGCCGAGTTTTGCGGTGAAGCCGTTATCGGATTGTCCCTCTGGGGAGAACCCTCTTTTCATCCTGAAATTGTAGAGATAGTGGGTGAAGTTGTCCGTACCCCGGGTCTTTCTCTGGTTATTGAGACATCAGGCATTGGTTGGCAGGATACTGTCATAGAAGAACTCAGTACTATGGATACCCAGGCTAGGCTTGACTGGATTGTTTCTCTTGACGCAATATCTGAAGAGGGGTATGAAAGATTAAGAGGCCCTGGATACAGGGAAGCAATAGGCTTTACAAAAAAGATATCCCAGCTTTTCCCAGGGCATGTGTATCCCCAAGCAGTGAGAATGAAAGAAAATGAGCCTGAGGTAGAGGAGTTTTTCCGGTATTGGAAAGAGGAGACTGGGGACCTTATTATACAAAAATACGATCATTTTTGCGGTATGCTCCCTGAGAAAAAAGTTGCAGATCTCTCCCCTTTAAACCGCTTTCCCTGCTGGCACATAAAGCGTGATATGATAGTTCTAATAGATGGTTCTGTTTCAATATGTAAAGAGGACCTCCGGAAGGAGCATGTTCTTGGTAACATGTTTACCGATTCATTTGAATCAATCTGGAAAAACGGTGAGGAATACTATAAAAAGCATTTAGCTGAAGATTATCCTAAGATTTGTTTGGAGTGTGATGAATACTATACCTACAACTTTTAAACGTATCCGCGTTCCCTTTACTGTTCTCGGTGGTCAGAAATATGCAAGGGATGCGAAATTCTCAGATGTTCTCTCAATTGTCTTGTCGAACAGGGGCGGAAAGATTTTCCGCGCTGATGTTCTCGAAGAGCTTGATGAACTTGGAGCAGGAGAAATAATCTCAGTTGAAGGACCCGGCGCGTCCTATGACCTAGAGTCGCTTGCCAGAAGGTTTACTTCTGTTCGGTTTCTGCGCTTTCATGAGCACACTTCCCTGGGAGAGCAGGTAAATATTGCAATTCAGGAGGCTAGGAATAAATATGTTTTCGTTTTGTGGAATGACATGGAAATTCCCTATACCTCTATTTCATCCAGACTAATGGAAAGAATTATTGACCAGGATGTTCTCTGTGTTGTTCCCCAGCTTCAGAACCGGAAGGGAGAAACTGTGCCCTCAATCCAGGCGCCTGCCTTTTTTAATAAAAACCTTTTGCGGGTAATCCCCCTCCAGCCGTCCGGGGAAATAGTACCGACTCTTTTCCCTTTCGATTATACCGGAATATATCAGAAAGAACGGTTTTTTCTTACAGGCGGATATGATTATAGTATGAAAACTCCCTATTGGCAGAAAATGGATTTTGGATTCCGTTCGTTTATGTGGGGAGAGAAAATATTCTGTAATCCCGGATTAAAGGTCTCTTATACAGGAGAGATCCCTTCTGAAGAGACTACACCGGATGAAGCTTATAAAATGTTCTTTCTGAAAAATCTCTCAATCCGGTTCCGTGGAGATTACGGCGCGCTTCCCTATTTTCAATTCATTAAATACCTTTTTAAAGGCGGATCAGGATTTATCAGCAGTTTACGTGAATTCCGTGCAGCCAGAAAATGGGTGCGTATTAATAGATTCAGATTTAAGCAGGATGCAAAGAGTGTTACAGAGCTTTGGGAGGTGGATAAGGAATGATCGGTCTTTTTCTCCAGGTCCGCCTCGGTTCCAACCGGCTTCCGGAAAAAGCACTGTTGCCCCTTGCAGGTATGACAGTAATTGACCATGTACTTCAGCGCCTTAAGCTAGTTGAAGCAGATGTCTATGCTCTGCTTACAGATTCTGAAAGCTATTCTCGGTTACAGCCCTATACTGATTACTGGGGTGTTAACCTGTTTGTCGGCCCTGCTGAGGATGTATTAAAGCGGTATGTGCTGGCAGCAAAAGAGTACGGTACTGATCATATTATCCGTGCAACCGGCGATAATCCTTTGGTAAGCTATGAGTGTGCAAATGCTATCAGGGAATATCATCTTGAACAGAATTGTGATTACAGCGGATTTGTCGGAATGCCCCTGGGCTTCGGCGTGGAGGTACTTAGGACAGGGGCATTGGAAAAGGCACTGGACCTAACTGAAAGCGCCTATGACAGAGAGCATGTATCTCCCTTTTTATATAATAATCCAGATATGTTCTCTGTCTGCAGGCCGCAGGCACCGCAGGAATACCTGTGTCCGGATGCACGGATAACCCTTGATACTGATGCTGATTACCGCTACATTTCAAGAATATTTGCTGAGTTACATACTGGCACACCAATCGCTTCGAAGGACATTATGCAATGGCTGAAAAAACACCACGCTCCGATTCTCGGAATCAGCAGGAGAGCATAAACGGATCTGTTCTCATCATACCTCTTATTGAATGCGGAAGGGGATCAGGTCATCTCCGCAGGTGTATACAAATACAAAAAGACCTCGGCAGTGCTGCAAAAATCTATATTCCTGAAGAGATATGGCAAAATCGTACCAAGTCCGGCTCCGTCCTCCGCTCCTGCGGGGAACAGATACCAGGAGAAAGTGTTGTCACCTTACTAAAACCGGATGACCAATGGCAGATAATTATTTTTGATAAAAAAGAGACAAGCCTAGTTGAATATTTCAGACTTTCTCAGAATGGTCTCTGCATTGGGATAGATGAAGGAGGTGATGCAAGAAAGTACATGCCTTTTCTGCTGGATACCCTTCCCAAAATACCGGAACTCGGGGAGGCTAATATCGCTTCCACTACATTTCTAAATATTCCAATTAAAGCACCCGGGGAATCTCTCTATTTTGGGAAAATACTCCTTACATTCGGCGGAGAGGATCCGGAAGGGCTTACCGGCAAATTTGCCCGTTTCCTTATTCAGGAAAAAATCTTTCTTGCGAATGAAATTACCCTAGTAAAGCCCCCTGCCGCGCTATTCTGGGACCCGCCTGCAGGCACTACAGTGCTGGAAAAGCCCACTGGTTTACAGGATGTTCTTTCTGATTATGATCTTATTTTTACCTCTTTTGGGATGACTGCCTATGAAGCTGTGTGTTCAGGGAGGCCGGTAATTCTTTTGAACCCGAGTCCATACCATGAACGGCTTTCAGAGATTAGCGGATTCCCCAGTATCGGTGTAAAAATCCCTTCTTATAAACTATTGATTGAATATCTGGGCCACCCCAAATGGCTGAGGGAGAGATGTGCCTCCATAGCTCCGAATAGACAGTTGAAAATTTCAGACCAGCTGTTAAAAATGCGTTTTCCTGAGCAGAGAAACTGTCCCTTATGCGGATACACAGACAATACTGCTGAAGCACGGTTCCATGACCGAACTTTTTACGCCTGTTCAGCCTGCGGTATGACCTATCAACTGAATTATGAACAAAAGGAAATAGAGTATTCCAGAGAATACTTCTTTGAAAACTATGAAGCCCAGTACGGCAGGACCTATTTGGAAGACTTTTCTCATATTTCAGGACTTGCGAAAAAGCGGATTTCAGCTATTAGAAAACTGGAGAACAAATCAGCAGGCAAGCAGCTATTGGATATCGGCTGTGCCTACGGTCCCTTTCTGTATGCAGCACAGAAAGAAGGGTATGAGCCGCACGGATTAGATGTTTCCCCAGGTGCAGTGGAGTATGTGCAAAGTACCTTGGGGTTCAATGCGATGTGTTATGATTTTCTGGACATGCCCCTTGAAAAGCTGATTGAGAATGGTATGTATGATGTTGTTACCATGTGGTTTGTAATTGAGCACTTTAAGCATTTAGGTGATGTTTTGGATAAAGTAAATAGGATCCTGAAGCCTGGCGGTATCTTTGCATTCTCCACCCCCAGTTTTTCCGGAATCTCAGCTATGCGAGGAAGAAGAGAATTCCTCCGCAGAAGTCCTTCGGACCACTATACAATATGGAAGCCTGAATTTACTGCAGGTTTCCTTGAGCGCCACGGATTTAAGCTTGAAAAGATCCGGATTACAGGCCACCATCCTGAGCGGTTTAGCCTATTGCGCGGGAAGAAGTCCGGACTCTTATACAATATTGTTGCACTTTACAGCAGGATCTTTGGTAAAGGAGATACCTTTGAAGCATACGTGCGCAAGCGTGGAGGCTTTGGTGAAAGATAAGATACTCCTTATTTTAGGCGCCGGAGTAATGCAAATACCTGCAATAAAGGCTGCAAGAAGAATGGGGCTGAAAGTATGCTGTGCTGACGGAAATTCTGATGCTCCGGGCCGCGGTTTGGCCGATGTTTTCGGTCACATCGATTTGAAAGATCTCCATGGCCTCACAGATTTCGCTGCAGCAAACAAGGCAGAGGGGGTTTTCACTGCTGGCACGGATTTTTCTACCAGCGTTGCCTGGATAGCTGAAAAGCTTGGACTTCCGGGAATACCCTATAAGACTGCTTTGCATGCAAAGGATAAGCTGCTCATGCGTAAGAGACTGGCAGAAGCAGGGATACCTGTTCCGCGGTTTTACTCTTCTTCAGATGATAGTGCTGTGAAGGAGGAATTCTGGTCTGCGGGTCTGCTGTTTCCTGTTGTTGTCAAGCCTGCAGACAGCATGGGTGCAAGAGGAGTGCGTACTGCATCGGCTATTACAGAATTGCAGCATGCAGTACAAGAGGCACGGAGCTTTTCTTTTTCAAAACGGGTAATAGTAGAAGAATATATAACAGGTCCTGAATTCAGTATTGATGCACTAATTTATGAAAATAATGTTTATGAATGCGGATTTGCTGACCGGCATATCTATTTCCCTCCTCATTTTATTGAGCTTGGCCATACTATTCCTACAAACCTTTCTGCTGATAAACGAAAAGAGGTTTTTTCTGTATTTGCTCAGGCTGTTACTGCATTGGGTATTCACACCGGTGCTGCAAAAGGGGATGTATTCCTCACAGAGAATGGTCCTATGATAGGTGAGATTGCTGCCAGACTTTCAGGGGGCTTTATGTCAGGGTGGAGTTTTCCAATCGCATCAGGAGTTGACCTAACATCAGCAGCGATCCGGATTGCATTAGGTTTTCCTCCAGGGGACATACAACAGAAGAAACAACATTTCTGTGCTGAACGCGCGTGGATTTCTGTACCAGGGACTGTCCAGGAGGTGTATAACATTCCTGAACCTGAACCGGACAGCTCTGTAAAAGAGGTGTTTACCCGAATCTCAAAAGGTGACAAGCTAGTGTTTCCCAGAAATAATGTAGAAAAATGCGGGAACCTATTGGTTGAAAGGGAGAGTTATGAAGCAGCCTCAACTGAAGCTGAGAGACTGGTTGGAGAAATTGTTTTAAGGCTTTCCCCCGGCTGCTTAGATACTGCGCGGTTTTTACTTTCAGATAAGCATGAGACTGGTCCCTCCGCTTTTATTCCGGGCCCGCAGTTTCTTGCATCAATTAAAAAGCTGGATAATCTCTATGAAAATGAAAATAAGAAAGGGATTACTATATGGCCGCTGGACGATTTTTCAGACATTGAACACCAATGGTTTGGGCCCTCGTTTATCAAAGGGCTTGATATAGTTAAAAAATACTGCGGAGCTGAGTTTTCAAAAAACGGAAGATACGTAATTGCAGGGGTTTTCTGGAAAGCGTATGTTACAGGCGGAATTCAGGGTGGCCTTTGGGCTGTTGATACAGTACAATGGCTGTTGGAAAATCAAAAACATCCAAGGGAATATTTTCAACAATGGTAAAAAGATGGTGCTTTTTCCTCATCTTACTCACAGTTTTCTCACTTGTTCTCAGTGGCCAAGAGCTTTCGCTGCAGGAAATAGTCCATACAATGGCATTGGATTTCCAATGGGACCCGTACCGCCGAATTGGGACTCTTCAAAGGGAGGACAGGGTAATTGCCTTTCGTCCCGGGTTCCCTTTTGCTGTTATTAATGGGGAACAGGTAATAGCTCTACCTGGTGTTGCTTATTCAGAAGATACCCTCCAGTTTTCAGAAAACGCTTTTGCCTCACTTGCTTCTGCGCTTCTCCCTCAGGAGCGTGACGGCTACTTTCCAAGGGTTGCTATTATAATGATAGATCCGGGGCATGGGGGAAGAGACCCGGGTGCAACTGTGTCGCATGTTATTGACGGCGAAACTGTAGAGATCGCTGAAAAGGATCTTGTCCTCGATGTTTCACTTCGGCTCAGAGACTTGCTAAGCGCCCAGTATCCTGATAAGCGGATTGTATTGACCAGGGATGATGATACCTACCCGACCCTTGAAGAGCGCGTTGAAATGGCAAATGATATTGATTTGGAGGAACACGAGGCTATTGTATATCTCTCGATTCATGCAAATGCGTCTTTAAATACATCTGCCAGCGGATATGAGGTTTGGTATCTTCCGCCAGATTACAGGAGGGATGTTTTAGGTCCGGATGCCCAGCAGGAGCACGGCGACATTGCGCCAATACTCAATTCAATGCTTGAAGAGGAGTATACGATTGAAAGCATCATGCTTGCCCAGGAAATACTCACAGGCTTTGATCAGCAGGTAGGAGCTCTAACAGAGAGCAGGGGGCTAAAAGAGGAATCCTGGTATGTTGTAAGAAACGCGAGAATGCCTGCAGTGCTTGTGGAACTGGGTTTTATAACAAATGAGAATGAAGCAGGGCTGTTTCTTGAAAATGAATACTTGAACAATCTCGCTGTTGGGATGTATAATGGTATCAAGAACTTCATAGATTTTTTTGAGAATACGCGAGGATTTACTGAATAGACATGAAGGATTATCAGAATGCAATAATAATCGGATCATTACTCATTGTTACCTTTATAGCTTCAGTCTTGCTCCTGGTATTCGGAAGCTCCTGGGACAGACGGGTAATCTTTTTTCCCCATGAGCGCGGCGAAGGCTTCTATGGAGAATATCGGACTGTTCCCAGCAGACGGACAAGAGAGGCACAGATGGAGCTTCTTTTAGAAGAGAGTCTGCTTGGACCGGTGAATATCGATAACCGGCTGTTTCTTCCGAGGGAAACAGATGTGAGGAGCTTTTTATACCGAGACGGTATAGTGTACATTGATTTTTCCCATGAAGCAATCAGCCTGCAAAACAGGAATGATTTTAACATAGATACGGCAATGCAGGTCATTGAGCGTACATTTCGCTATAATTTCAAGGGTATACGGGAGATCGTTTTTACAATAATGGGCCAATTACCGGGTGAACCAGCATTTATCCTAGAACAACCGGTGACAGAAGACTAGAAATTGTAAAAAAAAAGAAAAATCGTTGACAAACGAGATTGCTTCCGTATAATTTTAACAGAACAAGGCAATTATGTTGAAAGGAGCAATTGAATGAAAAGGTCCTTCATCCTTTTATGTATCGCATTTTTAGTATTAGGTAACGTGGTTTTCGCAGAAGAAGCCCCGTTAATAAACTTTTCTGAGCTAACGCAAGATTATCCGGCACAGGGTTCTACGGAAAATGAAAGAACCTTAATGGATTTTAGTACAGTAGCTGGTAACAGCTTTGATGAGGAAGCGTTGTCTCAGATGAAAACTTCTTTGGCAATCCCGAACTGGGATATTGAGCTTGCTTCATCTTCTCAGACTATTGAGAATATGACGAACTCTTTTGTCCGTCCTGCACCAGTATCAGGAGACTCACAGTTCTTTGCTGGAGAAACGGTTATGGGTATCCGAATTCATTTCCCGACTCAGCCGTTTAATTCATGGGCAATGATTAGTCCGCCTTTTGATATCCCTGCTTTTGCAGACAGAACAGTTATTGAGCAGGATGAGGAAGGTAATGATGTACTTGTCCCTGCGTCAGTATCTGAGGAAGGAGACGGTTTCTACGGTGAAGATACTCTCCAGCCGCTTGAAGAGGGAGAAACCGGTGACGGAAGCAAGTTCGATAATTTTGGTGTTGTTAAGAATGTTGGTGTTCTTAGAAGTGTTTCAGCCAATATCTACGGACAGAACTTTCCCCATACTATGTCAATAATTATTGAGAACCAGAACCACGAAAGAAGAGAGATCCCTCTTGGACAGCTTACTTTTGACGGTTGGCAGGAAAGAGGTTGGGTCAATCCAAACTATATTGAAGATGTACGGAATAGAGAGCTTAGTAGACAGCCTCTTTATCCGAATGCAACACCATTTGTAAAACTTGTGGGTATTCTGATTTACAGAGATGCAAGCCAGACTGGTGGAGATTTTATCTCTTACATTGGAAATATTACGGTAACATACGACCAGGCAGTTCTCGATCTTGAATCTGATATCCAGCACGAAGCAATCTGGGGAATCGTATCAGACCGTGAGCGGGAACGTAGAAATTCTGAGCTTGAAAGACTTGGTGAACGACAGGTACTGCAGTATCTTGAAAGACAGAGAATGCACCAAGATGAGGGTCAAGGTGCGCAAGCAAACCAAGACACCGAATAATTAAGAGAAGCTTCAGTAAAATCTGATAATTCACATGGCAGTTGAGAGTATGCTCAGCTGCCATTTTTTTTGGAAGGATTGAAAAGAATAAGATAAACTATTTGTTATTGTGAATTACGTTGCATATAATAATACATAGAGAAGAAAGGAGTACTATATGGATATACCGGTTTATGGTTTTGATGTCACGGGTTTTACAGAAGATGATCTACTGAAATGCAGCAAGAGTATTCAGCAAATAAAAGAACTTGCTGAAAAGGCGAGGCGTGAGGGACTGTTAGCGCTTGAAGACGATCTAAGCTCATTGGATTCATTTTTCCTGCAGCAGGGAGTCCAGCTTGTCTGTAATGGAGATGAACCAGATATTATCCGGGCTATTCTAATGCGGTTAATTGCTTCAGGTGGGTATACTGGTGTGGAACTTCTTAAGCGGATTATTTTGATGGAAGGTGTTCTTGGAATTCAGGCAGGAGATAATCCCAGAGTGCTTCAGACAAGCCTTCATGCTTTCCTTGGCGAAGAAATGATGAAGAGGCTTGAAGCAGAAAACAGCTGAGCCTATATTTAGATTATTCTACAATTTCCTCTTTTAAGAATTTGAGTACTGTATTTCCAAGAATGAGCCGGTCTCCTGAATGGATCCGTGAACGTTTTTTAACATGCTTCTTGTTTATATATGTCTTGTTCACAGATTCCATATCCTCGATAAAAAAGGCATTCTCATCATTATACACAATACAGTGCTGCTTGCTGACCTCAGCATCATCAATAATTATACTGCATCCCTTGCTTCTGCCTGCAATCATTTGAGACTTATCAACAATAAAGGTTTCACCGAATTGAGGGCCTGATATCACTACGAATAAACCCCTATTGCTTCTATTTTTTCGTAGGGTCTTCTTGTCATTCTCTGTTAGTCGTGTGTCTGAAAATGGCATGCATGTACTCCTTACTGTACAGTATAGCAGAAAACATTTTGCCTTTGAATGCAAAACCGAAAAAAACTCTAGTTCCGTGGTGTCCTGGTTTAATGGAAATTGCTTGAAGCTATAGAAATGATACAGTACTATTAGTATTAGCGGATCGGTATTTTCTGTTCCGCTGGATATTAATACAGAGTTAAAAAAGGATGTACTATGCTGCTGTCAGTATCTCTCTTGATTCTGTTAGAAATAGTTTTTATAAGCGCAACGGTTTTCTCTGAAATTCGCAAAAAAAGAAAGCTCTATGTAAGAATATTTAAAAGCCTTTCCTCTATATTAATGGTGGCTATTCCTCTTATTCTTGTCTTGTCCAAAGGCATTGAAACTGGGTGGACATGTATAGTTATTATTGCAGCTCTCTGTTTATCTGCTGTAGGAGATGTTGTTTTAACACTTCCGAGAAAATACGGGTTTTTGCCTGGTGTTGCTTTTTTCTTTTCTGCCCACATTCTCTATGTGCTGGTTTTTCACCGGCTATCTGCAATTACTTATGTGGATATTGTATCCTCGGTTGTTCTTGTTTTGGTTGCTGTTTGGTTTTTCCGGAAAATTAAAGATACCCTGGGCAGGAACACTGTTCCTGTTGTTCTGTACATGATTATTATATCGCTCATGCTCAGCCGTGCTGTCGGTGTTTCAGTAAACCAGGAGGTGTCTCTTCTTCGCTCATTGTTTATTCTTATCGGCGCTTTCTTGTTTTATATGTCAGATATTATACTTGCGTGGAATGAATTCTATAAACCGCTAAAATACCATCCTTTTAGTATGTTTTTGTATTACACTGGGCAAATAATTATCGGCATAAGTTGCGTTTATTAAAAAAAAAGAAAACATTCTTGTCTATATCAAAAATCCAATGTAATGTATGTACATTAACAGAAACGGAGGTTTTACATGTTTTATTTTTTAGATGGAATTGTGCTTATCATTCTAGGAATCCTTGGATTGTCTGCAATGATTTCCGAAAAAATGCCCCAAGCAGAAGATGTCTTCAAAAAAGTTGAATCTTTTAAAGGGTATATCGGAATTGCCGCACTGGTCTATGGACTTTGGAGCTTGATCACTGTCCTAATTCGAATTGGCTGGATCAGTTTGTTTCCTGTGGGATGGATAAGCGGAATACTTGGTGCTATTGTAACTACAGGACTCGGCTTTCTTATGGGATTCAGCACTGTAAAGAACATGATAAAAGAGGGTGATGCTCAAGAGAAGATGGTACAGGTGTATGATAAAATAACTCCATATCAAAAGCCCCTTGGCATAGCTGCCGTGGTAATCGGAGTCTGGGGACTCATATATCCTTTTGTTCCGATTCTCTAGTTCTTATAGATGGCCTGCTGCATACAATAACTTTGCGGCAGGTCTGTTTGTAATTAATAAAATTATATAACAGATAAAGTAATAATATGGTTTTTAAGTTATTCAATAAAAACTGAATAAAGTGTTTGAAAAAGAACAAAATGGGTGTAGAATAAAAAAAAGAATAAGTAAGGAGATGTGTATGGGAATTGTGAGTGGTGTAGTACTAATTATTTTGGGGGCTTTGGCTCTGCCTGGGCTTGTGGCAAAAAAAAGTCCTCAGGCAAAGGAGATGCTGGATAAGCTTGAACCGTACAAAGGCTGGATAGGCCTGATCGTATTTGTATGGGGAGTATGGGGAATTATGTCAGCAATTGTTTCCCTGGGATGGCTCGTCACATGGCCGCTCTGGTGGGTAACCAGGCTTGTTGGCAATGTTCTAAATGCGGGGGTAGGTTTTCTCCTGGGTTTCAGCATGATCCAGAAATATGCTCTGGCAAAAGCAAATGATGAAGCTAAAGAGAAAGCTGAGCAGCTACGGGAAAAGCTGATTGGTATACAGGTCCCAATGGGGTTTGCCTGTGTAATTGTCGGTATTTGGGTGATACTCTATGAACTGGTGCTATACCGGCTTCTAGGTATCTAATCGCTTATTCAAAAAAAGCTGCTCAAGTTGAGCAGCTTTTTTTTATCTTTCATTTCTGAAAAATATAATCCTGTAATAAACTTCATCTTGTCCCTCGACTCAACCAAGCAACTCCTGTATTATTTCCTAGTGCTTCAGGAGGGCGTTATGAAGAATGAATCGTACGATGTTGTTATAGTAGGTACCGGGCCTGCTGGACTTGGTGCTGCTTTCACCATCGCGGAAACTACGAGAAATAGCTCTATACTTATGATAGATAAATCAGCTACCAGTACTGGGGGCTTGAGAAACGATTGCAAGATGAATTTTACCTTTCCAATCGGTTTTCCTCTGGATAAATGGGATCGTGATCAGGCTGAGCATTATCTGAAGATGGTAATCGGTCATCTTCAACCTGAGATGCTTTCTAAGCAGAACCTGAAAACCTATATACAAAGAGCAGAAAAACTCGGTGTAACTCTTTTGGATGTACTACAGACACACCTTGGTACTGATGGAGGACTTAAGCTTATCAAGGAGCTTATGGCAAAGCTGGAACAGCTTGGAGTTGGTATCTCTCTAAAAGAGGAAATGACGGATGTGAATCCTGAAAAGAAGATAATAACTACAGATACACGGGAAATTCAATATAAAAAGCTCATAATTGCACCAGGAAGACAGGGGTTTCGGTTTTTACAAGGCATTATGAATAAGCTTGAAATACCCTATGTTGACCACATCGTGGATATTGGAATACGGGTTGAGACAAAGGAGCGGAATTATCCGATTGTCTGTGACTACTATGACCCGAAATTCTTATTTCCCGAGAGGGTACGTACTTTTTGTACAAATTCAAAAAGTGCCTATGTAGTGCGGGAAAAATATACTACAAAGGATGGGCGTAATTATTTCTCGGTAAATGGTCATGCGTTCGCTGATCCGGAAAAAAACAATGGGCTTGTGAACTTTGCAATGCTGAAAACAGTGCGTTTTACCCAGCCCCTTGCAAGCGGCCAGGAATTTGCTGAAATGCTTGGACTTCAGGCAATGCTGATGGGCGGGGGAAAGCCGATTATGCAGCGGGTAGGGGACTTCCGGCTAGGAAAGCGTTCAAAGGCAGAAAATTTTACAGGAGATTTATATGACTTCAGCCCAACCCTAGAGTCTTGTACACCAGGTGATATTAGTCTTGCAATGCCGGGAAAAATATTGCGAAATATCTGGCGGTCCATGAAGCAGCTTGATACAATAATTCCCGGTATACTCCACCCCAGCACCATAATGTATTATCCGGAAATAAAACTGTACGCGAATAAACCTCATTTCATGGATGATAAATTCCAGGCGCAAAAGGATATTTACCTAATTGGCGATGGAGCAGGGACAAGCAGGGGGATTACCGCAGCATGGGCAAGCGGAATACGGGCTGCAGAAGGAGTGCTTTCCTAAAAGGCAACCTCTCCTGTTATAGTTCAACAGACCCGGCAGAATAGATAAGGTCCTCCACAGTAAGAAGCATCCCTGTTTCTGTCTCCAGGTCAGGTATTGCTGTATGGATTTGTCTTATTAACTCATTACAGGCAGATTTCCGTGCTGTCGCTTTAATAATGCGGATTGGATTAGTATCTTTCTTTGCAAATGACTGAAATAGCGGCTTCTTATTAAAAAAGTTAGATGTCCGCTCTGTTTCCTGCACAATAAGCGAGCCTTCCATTGCGTGTGAGAAAACCGAAAGGATGGTATCTGTGTAATCCTGGTTCTGGATGTATACAGTGAAGAGGCATTTTTTTTCTTCTTCGCTATAGTCTCCCTCCTGTTTGCCTGCAGATTTCAGGATCCGGATTATTTCTTCTTCACTCTGAGCATTGAGAATAGCTTTTCTTGTTTGATCTTTCATAACGATACGGGAAAGACTTGCAAGCAAATGCACATGGAGATACCGTTTTTCAGTAGGGCCGATAATAAAGAAGAACAGCTGTGCAGGAGCTGAGTCTATCGAGTCAAAAGCTATACCTTGTTTTGTAGTCATTACTCCTAACACAATTTCATCGAGCATATCCATTTGACAGTGCGGAAGTGCAACACCGTTTTCAATGCCTGTTGAAGATAGGGTTTCCCTCGTTTGTAAGGCATTGTAAATGTCAAGTTCTGTAAAATGGCTGAGACCCTCGCTTTGTACAGCCAAGCCTGCAATCTCTTTCAGTACGCCATCCTTTGTGTCAGCTTGTGAGTTCAGTAATATACAGTTTGTATCCAAAAATTGGGTTATATTCATAATCCCTCCCTTTGTCTAATGTAACGTATCAAAACGTATCCGAGTTTTCCGGGAATACTGCTCCCCTGGCTGCAGAATTATTGACGGAAAATGACGGATATTAACCGCATTCGGCAGCTCCTCAGGCTCAAGGCATATACCCCCAAACCGGGGGAAATGCGTGTTTTCAATATTCCCAAAGGTATTCAGCCAATTACCTGTGTAAACATGCACCCCAGGTGACTCGGTACTCATCATCATCCTTCTTCCGGAAAACGGATGAGTTATTCGACTGAAAACCTCCTTGTCGGAGGAAACAATATAACAATGGTCTAAGCCGGAGGAAAGCATTATTTCACTATTCTCCAGTCTTTTTTCCTTGGTAAAATCGAATAGTGTATTCTCAGTACGCAGAACTTCTCCTGTTGGCAGACCATGCTGTGTCTTGGGCAGATAGTACCTGCTATTAATCTGAAGCGTATGATCAAGCACTGCTTTTGTGGGGTCCCCTGAAAGGTTCCAGTAACTGTGGTTTGTCATGTTGATCGGTGTTGCTTTGTCTGTTTCAGCTGAGTATTCAATAATTAATTCATTTTCTTCTGTCAGTTTGTATTTGCAGGAAAATTGCACATTTCCCGGATATCCACCCTCTTTGTCCGGACTCTCACATTGAAATATAATTCCCTCGTCACTGGAGGCTTGTTCTATGTTCCAAAGTTTCTTGCTGATTCCGCTTTTACCGGAATGGAGATGATTGTTGCCGTCATTCTGTTCAAGGGTGTATCTGCTGTCGTTAACTGTGAATGCTGCATCGGATATTCTGTTTGCGACCCTGCCTACTGTTGCACCGAAGTATGGATTATCTTGTGTATACCCCTCAATGGAGCTCAGTTTTAATGTAATACAATCAAATTTGCCATCTCTGTCCGGAGTTATTACTGAAACAAGAACAGCGCCGTACGGGCATGCTGAGAAGCTGATGCCATTCGTATTTTCTATCTCAAATAACGGAATATCTTTACCATAAAGCTTTCCAAAGCTTTTTTCTGTTATACGCAAACTGCATCTCCTTTTTGTAAAAATACCGTAAAATTGGTGAAATGAAAACTAGATGCTTTTTTCTTTTTGTGAGAACCAGAGTTTGCTTAGGGGTATATGTTATTGCTTGTGGTATTTTAATAAAATGAATGTCAAATCATCGTGCATTGCCTGGTTTTCCCGAAACCGATGGTATTCTTTAATGAGGTTATCTTTAATTTCATGTATATCATTTGAGTCAACCTTTGTGAAAATAGATTTTATCCGGTTCATTCCGAATTCCTCACCTTGCGGATTTGTCTGTTCAATTATTCCATCTGTGAAAACCAGAAGGATGTCATTCTGTTGCATAGAGAATTTATTCAGCTCAGGAGTCAGGTTGCCAAGAACGCCTAAGGGCGGATTGTTTCCGGATGTCTGTACTTTTAGAAATTTGCCGTTTCTGTAAATCCAGATATATGAGTGTCCCATATCGCAAAGCACAATTTCCCCTGTGGAGACATCCATATCTAGAAACATTCCTGTAACAAATTTCTCTGATTGGAACGTCTCAAGGATGATCTGGTTAATTTTTTTCAAGAATCTCCCTATTCCTGAAGAGAAATTATACATTCTGAACATTCCCCATAGGAGAGCGGTAATAAAAGAGGCAGAAATACCCTTTCCCGAAACATCGCAGACACTAAAGAGCCACTTCATGGGTGCATAGCTTTGTGCGTAATAATAGTCTCCTCCAACTCCGCGTGCCATATTTGAAATACCAATCATCTCAAATTCCCGGCAACTTTGTCTGGTTTCGGCATTCACGATCCTGCTCTGCAGTTTTTGGGAGGCTGCAATATCCATTCGGGTTGTATTTGAAAGGTATAAAAGCATATCTTTTGTTGAAAAAATACCCCGGTATTGGTTTTGCCAGTTTGTGAGCACGTAATATATGGTTTTTTGGCTATTCATATCCGCTTCAATTTCTTCTGATACTGAGAATATGTTTCTGTTAAAATTAAAGGTCCTCACAATCTGCACTACTTCTTTTACTGTCCGTTTTTTTAAAACATCTCTTCCAAATGGTTTGGATAATAAATCAAAGAGATCTTTTCTGGTAATTACTCCGAGTACCGTGTGGTTCTTGTCCACAACACCTACAGCAAAAATCTGGTCTCTGACATTCAGTTCATCAGCAAGCTCGTTTATTACTGTTGTGTCCCTTACAAACCAAAAGCTGCTGACAATTCTACGTATTGAATGGCCATGGGTATCTATGTTTTCCTGCTTCTTCAGGACTGTGACAGTATGTTGGTCTTGATCCGGATCTGTGCTGTTTTCTCCTTGGTCCAATATGATTGTCCTGTCATTTTCCTCAATCTCGGTAAGGATATTAGAAATATCATCTTCCAGCTTTTTTTTATCTCTTTGTGCAGTAATATTTATCATCTCTCTTCCTCCTGATCTTCGGTTATCTTTGTTCTGTTTTATGCCAGTGTTTTCATTTTTACTGAGTATTTTTTCTGTTAGGCTGCTGGTAACATGATACGAATATTGTCTGTTTTTATGAAAATATCGTTAAACAAAGATGTTTTCTCTGTAATTAAAAAAACTAACCTTGAGGTACTTGGTTTTGCTGAATAGCTAGGCTTGTTTGAAGAGACCCGGATGGAATACTCATTGCTGATATACTTGACATTGTATATATTGGTGCATATATTTTCAGAGTTATGAATGAATCAGATAATTATATGCCATATCTAGATGAATTATCCACAGCATTTGCTGAATGTACTGATAAAACGTTAATACGGGATTTTTTGGAAAGCCTTTTGACACCGAACGAAATACAGGAGGTGTCAACCCGGTGGGCTTTAGTCCGGATGATAGATCAGGGGTTAAGCCAGAGAAATATTGCCAATCAGCTTGGACTCAGCCTCTGTAAAATTACCAGGGGCTCACGGGAGCTGAAGAAAGAGGATTCTCCATTTAAGGAGATGATAAACCTCTATAAGAAGATCGAACCCGGAGAAGGCTAGGAGGCTTGTTATTTCTGTGCACCTGGAATAGCAATTGTTAATTTCATTCCGTTCTGGTTTTCCGTTGAATACGTTCCATCCATGCTTGCGGTAAGGCTTTCAATCAGTCTAAACCCTAGTGATTTTGATTTCTTGGGGTCAAAGCCTTCAGGAAGGCCGGGGCCGTTGTCCTGATAAATAAACACAATAGTATCATCTTTTTGTGTAATAGAGATTGAAATTCTTCCGCCTGTGTTTTGCTCAAACGCGTATTTCGCAGAATTGACGATTAATTCCGAAATAATAAGCCCAAGGTATATAGCCCGCTTTGAGGAAACCGCAATGTTTTCCACATCCAGTTCCAGGTGTATTGAGTTTTCAGCAAGGTTAACTGCTGTTAAGACATGTTCAGCGAGCGTTTTTACATAGAGGTTGAATTTTATGGAAGTGAAATGGGTCGATTTGTAAAGCTGTTCGTGGACAAGTCCCATGGATATAATCCGTGCTTCTATTTCACGGAGAAAATTCTGTTCCCCTTGAGACTCTCTGGTGTCTGCATGCATGTGGATAATACTGGATATCATAGAGAGGTTGTTTTTTATTCTATGGTGAATCTCCCGAAGGAGCATGCTCTTTTCTTCAAGCGACTTTGCAAGCTTTTCTTCGGTTTCCTTGCGCTGGGTTATGTCAAAAACAATGCCTGAGACTGTTTTGGGTGTCCCGTCCTCCTGGCGTTCGCTGACAACGCCTCTATCGTGAAACCAGCGGTAAGCCCCGTTTTTCGTACGGATCCTATATTCAACTTCATACGCCTCAGTTTTTCCAGACAGATGATCCCGCATGTTTTGCATTGTATCTTCATAATCATCAGGATGTATCATTTCTGTAAAACCGTAAACATCCGGATCTATTTCATTTTCATTGTATCCAAGGGCTTCGATTTTTTTCTTGTTTACCTTCACCTTGCCTGTGGGATAGTCCCATTCCCATCTTCCCAGGTTTCCCACCCATTTTGCTTCTAATTGTTCTTCTATTTCTTTGAAATCTTTTTTATTACTCATATTATCCTCTCATCAAGAGTATAAATGCAGATATTACGGTGTAGCAAGGTTTTTTATCGAAAAAGAGAAAAGAGCATTTGAGTAAGGTTGAGGAAACAAGGTTGATGAATGTGCGGTTGTAATCCAAAGCCTGGTTTAAAAATTCTACTGGACTGCTGAAACGGCTGGCTAATGCTGTGGTTTGCGTGGGATATCAGAATTTAGTTTTAATAATTCCCTAGTGTATTAGTATCTTTTCACTCAAAGGAGAGAGGTTTTGCATAGTTTTGATGACACAAGAGTAATCCGGGAGTTTCCGGGCAGCTCAGGCACCGGTCCTTCTGTGTACTGGATGAGCAGAGACCAGCGAATTGAGGATAACTGGGCATTAGTACATGCTCAGAATAAAGCATTTGAGAAAAGGCGGGCACTCTGTATTGTTTTCTGCTTTTCTCCCAGCTTCCTGGAAGCAGGAAAGAGGCAGTACGATTTTATGCTTCAGGGCTTAAAAGAAACTGCACAGCAAGCACAGGAGAGAAATATTGGGTTCAATATCCTTATTGGAGTCTCTGCTGATGAGGTGCCCCGGTTTCTTAAGGAAGTTGATGCAGCTTGGTGTACTGCAGATTTTTCTCCCCTGCGTATTAGCGGAAAATGGCAGAAAGCAGTTGGTGAAAACGCTTCCTGCCCGTTAACTATCGTAGATGCCCATAATATTGTGCCCTGCTCTGTTGCCTCGAATAAGCAGGAATATGCTGCATATACCTTCAGGCCGAAGATACACAAGAAGCTGGATGAGTATCTCACTGGGTTTCCTGAAATAAAAAAGCATCCGTATACAGCTAATCAGCAATATAGCATGGACTTTGATGTTCTTCAGAAGATGGTTAGTGAAATGCCTGGGCCGGACCCGGTACGTGGTTTCCATTCCGGCACCACCGCTGCTTTTCAGCGTTTGGAGGCTTTTTTAGAAGAGGGCTACAGAGACTACAGCGAGAAATCCAATGACCCGGTCAATGGTGCACAGTCTCGGCTCTCTCCGTACCTGCATTTCGGGCAGATAGCAGCACAGCGAATTGCCATTGCAGTACTTTCAGTAAGAGAACATTTTCAAAGCCAGGAGGACTTTCTTGAACAATTAATTGTAAGGAAGGAGCTTTCTGATAATTATTGTTATTATAACCCTCAGTATGATTCTCTTGAAAACATACCTGACTGGGCAAAAAAGACACTCTCTGTTCACTGGAAGGATGAACGTGAATATGTGTACACAAAGCAGGAGTTGGAGAATGGACGAACCCATGATGATATATGGAACGCTGCACAAATTGAAATGGCGAAAATCGGATATATGCAAGGGTATATACGGATGTACTGGGCGAAAAAGATTTTAGAATGGACACATAACCCTGAAGAGGCATTCTCTCTTGCACTTGAATTAAATAATAAATATGAACTCGACGGACGTGACCCAAACGGCTATGTCGGAGTTGCGTGGAGTATCGGCGGGGTCCATGACAGGGCATGGAAAGAACGTCCTATCTTCGGTAAGATACGGTATATGTCAGCAAAGGGATGCAGACGAAAATTTGATATGGTTGAATATACCGCGAGGTTTTTAAACAATGAATAATGCATTAAAAAAAACATTGAAAACACTTTCTTCTCCTGGTGCAGCCTTTTTTTTTGTAACAATTCTCATTGTGATGCTCATTCCCCTCGGGCTTATTCCGCAGAACAGAAGCAGTGACTACTATGAGTTTGCCTATGGACCTGGAGCTGCATCAGTACTTGAACTGCTTATGCTGGACCGGGTCTTACAAGCTCCCTACTTTCTGGTTGCCCTTGGGGTATTCTGTATGAACCTATTAATCTGTACTGCAGCCAGAAACTCCATGGCCGCGCGGCTGCGGGCAATGGGGGCAAATCCTTTGCGGAAAGTCCCTGCTGAGCTTTTCCATGTTGGTGTGCTGTTCTTTGCTGCCGGACTTATGGTAAACGGGGTGTTCGGAGACTCCAGAGTGTTTCCGGCTCGGGAAGGTGCTGAAATACAGATTGGAGAGCAAGACAATTTCCGTGTAACAGGGCTTAGAGAAGTGGAAAACAGGGAAGGGGTTCTTATTGATTGGGAAGTTGATCTTTCATTTCAAGGCATAGGGAATACGGTGAGCATGAATGCACCAGTGCTATTGGATGAGGGCAGAATATTTCTCTATTCCTTCTCAGAGGTGAATACAGCCGTTCTGGAAACTTCAAACAGCGGAAGCCGTGTTTTATCCCCAGGAGAAGGTTTCCGCTCCTCTGCGGCCGAATATGCTCTGCTCAGGGTAAATACTGACAGCGGCACTGATGCAGCTGTGTTTTCTATAACAACAGAACAGGGACGCAGGGAAGAGCAGGTCCTGCCTGGAGGGCCTGTAGGGCCGTTTCTGCTTACAGGTATTGAACGCAGAACTCAGGTGCTTTTACTGTATTCCTGTAAACCCGGAAACTGGGCATTCTGGGTTGGAGCAGTATTCTTTGCTGCAGGTTCATTACTCATCATCTTACGTATAGGTATGTCCAAAAAAAAGGAGTGAAGGGAATGATAGGAAATGTTGGTTTTATACTTTCAATTGCTGCGGTAGTTACTGCACTTATTCGTATATTTTGGAAGAAAATGCCTGAAATAATAATAGATAGTGCAATGGCAGGAACATCGTTTTTGTATGGTGTATATCTTATTCAGCGGTCTTTTGCCATCGGCTTTCCTGCGCTCGTTTCCATACATGATAGCTTGGTGCTATTAGCGCTTTGTCTTTTCGGGATTGCAGCGTTTCTGGGTTTCTCAGGAAAGGACTATCCTCCGGGGCTGGTGTTTCTCACAGGTTTTGTGGGTTTTATAGGCATCCTCCTCGTTTCTTCACCCCTTATCGGTGCTGAGCTTTCTCCTCCTGTGCCTGTCCTCCGCTCGCACTGGCTCGTACTTCACGTGAGCTTTGCCATTATTGGAGAAGCTTTTTTTACTGCTTCCGCTGTCTGCGCGTTTCTGTACTTCCTCCCGACTTCTGTGTCAATAAAAGCAGGTGCAGAAAAGATTGCATACAAAGCAGTTTTAATTGGGTATGTGTTTTTTACTACCGGAGCACTGGTTTTCGGCGCAATTTGGGCAGCATATGCATGGGGTTCGTTCTGGAGTTGGGACCCGAAGGAAACCTGGGCTCTGATAACTTGGCTGCTTTATTCCTTGTATCTCCATACAGATTTTTCAAAACGCTTCTCTTCAGGGATACGAATGGCACTCCTGTTAATTGCTTTTGCTGCAATGATTTTTACGTTTTTGGGTGTCAACTACTTCCTGCCGGGTCTGCATTCCTATTCATAATAGGGCAAAAAAAAGCACCCGTATACCGGGTGCTTTGCTTGCCGCCGAACAGAATCGAACTGTTGACACGGGGATTTTCAGTCCCCTGCTCTACCGACTGAGCTACAGCGGCAAGTGCGGTTATATATGTACAGGGAATGAAAAAAAATGTCAACCCTGACTATGAAATTATTATTAAAAATCTATGGAAGCATGAATAAAATAGCCTGTACCAGGGAATTGACCTGAGTGAAGCAGCACTGATATTATTCATAGTATGAGTATGAAGAAAAAGCAGCTGTTAGCATATCTTTCAGCAATGGGAAAAGGCAGGAAAGAACAGCCTCCACAGGAAAAGAAAAAGAACGCAACCGGCGATACCAAGCCAAAGCAGGAGCCTTCCCAAGGAAGTGCTGAAAAAGAAGAAGGCCTATTTAAAACCGGTAAAAGTGAAAAAGGGTACAGAAAAGCTGCAAAGCTCTTTCTTTTAATCGGCAAGGATGATGCAGCAAAAATCCTAAAGCATATGGAACCTGAAGAGGTTGAGCAGATTACCGCAGAAATTGCGAAAATAAAACGGATTGAAAAGGAGGAGGCAGAGAAACTCCTCGAAGAATTCGGCGGTATTATGCATGAGAATATCCGAACCTTGAAAGGGGGGAATGAGACAGCAAAGCAAATGCTTGTTTCTGCCTTTGGAGCTGAGAAAGGTGAAGAATATTTTAATAAAGCAGTGCCCTATGAAGGTGATAAACCCTTTACTTTTTTAAGCGACCTTGAATACCAGCAAATACTTATGGTGTTGAAGGATGAAAAAGCCCATGTGTATGCTGTTGTTCTGCCCTATCTTGATCCTAAAAAAGCAGGCAGAGTGCTTGAGGCACTCTCTCCGGATATGCAGAGAGAAGTGGTCCACCGGCTTGCCAAACTCTCAAAGGTAAGTCCTGAGGTTATTCATCAGATGGAGCAGAGCTTAAAGGAGCGCATTCGAAGGCAAGGTAAGGTTGTTACTCAGGAGATAGACGGCACAAACTCTCTCGCCCAGATACTGAAGCATATGAGTATCTCCTCTGAGGAAGAAATATTAAAAGAATTATCAGATTTTGATGATGAAATGTCCAATAAAGTACGGGAAAAACTCTATACCATCGATATGGTATTAAAAATAACTGACCAGCACATGCAGTCAATACTGAGAGATTACTCTGATCATGAAATTGCAATGATCCTGAAAGGCAAGGAAGATGATGTCCGTGCCAGGATACTTCATAATGTTTCAGAGCGGAGAAAATCAATCATTTTGGATGAATATAAGTCCCTTGGTCCGAAGAAACGCAGAGAGGTTGATGAGGCAACAAAGGAATTCCTTGAGTATTTGCGTCAGCTCGAAGAAGAGGGTAGAATAATAATTAATAGAGATGAAGATGAAATGGTGTATTAGCTGTGTTATAATACTACAAGACCATCTGGTTTAAAAGATACACGAGTAATAGATAAGGAGAGATCTTTTGTATAATGTAACAATAGCATATCTGTTATGGTTTATTTCCGGGTTCGGAGCCCTTGGGCTGCACCGGTTTTATTTAGGTAAATTCCCCACAGGAGCGCTTTGGCTAATTACCGGAGGCTTAGGAATGATTGGGGCAATTTACGATATGTTTACCCTCCCTTCCCAGGTGCGGGAAGCAAATCTCAGGCTAAGGTACAGACAGGAAGCAGAATACGGATTTGTTCCAAATAGGTATGAACCAGTGACAGTACAGAGACCCCAGGAAAAAACAGAGTCACTAGAGCATATTATTCTTAGGGTAGCAAAGACGAATTCAGGAGTGGTAACACCGTCTACAGTTGCTTTGGAAGGCGACGTGTCAATGGAAGAGGCAAAAGCCCAGCTCGAAGATTTTGTGGACAAAGGATTCGCTGAAATGCGGGTGAGAAAGAACGGCTCACTTGCCTATGCCTTTCCTGAGTTTATGACACCGGAATCAGAAGCCCAGTTTGAATCATTCTAATAAATTCAAAATTCGCATTACCCAAAACGAAAAGCCATCATAATACTTTGTATAGTTAACAACGGAAATCGCATTTTGCACCCACAGTGTGCCGCCCGACCAGACAAGAATAATCGGACAAAATGCGTATTACCCAAAAGGTTCGGGTCAGTACATAATACTTTGATAGTTGACAAAATTATGTCTCTTCCGTACTATCTGGTCTATGACTGGTAAAGAATTACGACAGAAATACATAGACTTTTTCACTGAAAAGGGCCACGCTCAAATATCCGGCAGTTCCCTGATTCCGGAAAATGACCCAACAGTGCTTTTCACTACAGCGGGCATGCATCCCCTTGTTCCGTATTTGCTTGGGGAGGACCATCCTGCAGGAGACAAGTTGGTAGACTATCAGAAGTGCATCCGTACCGGAGATATCGATTCTGTAGGAGACTCAAGCCATTTGACGTTTTTCGAGATGCTCGGGAATTGGTCCCTTGGTAATTACTTCAAAGAAGAAGCAATTAAAATGAGTTACGAATTTCTCACAAATGAGAAATGGCTCGGAATTCCCCTTGAAAAACTTTCAGTAACTGTTTTCGGCGGTGATGATCAGGTCCCGCCTGATAATGAATCAGCCGATATTTGGGAGAGCTTGGGGATGCCGAGAGAGCGTATTCATTTTCTCAGCAGAAAAGATAACTGGTGGGGGCCTGCCGGTCAAACAGGACCCTGTGGGCCGGATACTGAAATGTTTATTGATACAGGCCTTGATACATGCGGACCTGACTGTAAGCCCGGTTGTTCCTGCGGAAAATATCTGGAAATCTGGAATGATGTTTTCATGCAGTATAACAAGGTGTCTGAGCATGAGTACAAACCCTTGGACCGCAAATGCGTAGACACAGGTATGGGCATAGAACGGACAATTACAATCCTGCAGGGCAAACAGTCTGTCTATGAAACTGAGCTCTTTCAGTCTATTCTCGGAGCAATCGAGGAGATCACCGGGCTTGCTTATGGTGCAAGCGAAGAAACAGATATGTCCATGCGTATTATTGCTGATCACATAAAGGCATCTGTGTTTATTTTGGGAGATGACAAATCGATAAAGCCTTCCAATGTTGGCCAAGGGTATATACTGCGCAGGCTTATCCGAAGGGCAATCAGGCACGGAAGAAAACTGTCTATTTCAGAACGGTTTATGAAAAAACCCGGTAAGGCGGTAATTGCATTATACGAAGAAGTGTATCCTGAGCTTGGCAAGCGGAGAGACATGATTCTTTCAGAGCTCGATGCTGAAGAGGAAAATTTCCTCAAAACCCTTCAAAAAGGGGAGCATGAGTTTGAAAAACTTCTTCCCAACCTTTTGAAAAACCCGAAGCGGATTATTCCGGGCAGAGTTGCATTCAGACTCTACGACACCTATGGCTTTCCCCTTGAAATAACCCAGGAGCTTGCTTCTGAGCACGATATGACAGTAGATGTTGAGGGCTTTGAAAAGGAGTTTAAAAAGCACCAGGAAAAGTCCAGACAAGGTGCTGACAAAGCGTTTAAAGGCGGTCTTGCTGACCACACAGAAATGACTACCAGGCTGCACACAGCAACCCACCTCCTACATCAGGCACTGCGCAGGGTTCTTGGTGAACACGTGAGTCAAAAGGGGTCTAATATTACTGCAGAGCGTCTACGTTTCGACTTTTCTCATCCTGATAAGATGACTCCAGAACAGATAAAGGAAGTTGAAGATATTGTGAATAAGCAAATTCAGAGAGAACTTCCGGTGAATATGGAAACAATGACTGTTAAGGACGCACAAGAAAAGGGCGCACTGGCATTCTTTGGTGAGAAGTATGATGAGGTTGTTAAGGTATATTCAATCGGCGACTTTTCAAAAGAAGTCTGTGGAGGGCCTCATGTGGAGAATACAAAGGAACTAGGCATGTTTAAGATAAAAAAAGAGCAGTCCTCATCTGCTGGGGTGAGAAGGATCCGCGCTGTTCTTCAGGACGCCTAACTGACCGCAGGCTCCGGAAACCTCGGAGCCTTTGCTTTTTCTAACCGTATATTTCAGTCCCGCTTTTTTCAGATTCTTTTCAAATTCATGTATCTCTTTTTCTTCGGGCCGGTTAAAGGGAATACCCGGAACTTCGTTTAGGGGGATTAAGTTTACAAGCACTTTTAGTCCGTTGGCGAATTCCTGTAATGCGTGGATCTGGCCCATATTTACATTAATTCCTTCCAAAAGCACCATTTCCAGAGTAATCCGCTTGTTGAAATGCTCCTGATAGTCCTGAAGGCAGGATTTCAGCTCATGCAAAGGATATTTTTTTGCAATTGGGATGAGACTTTCTCTCTGCTTCTGATCTGCACTGGTAAGGCTTACCGCAAGCCGTACTTGAATATCATCCTCAGCGAGATTACGGATACCAGGTATTACCCCTGCAGTAGAAACAGTGATTCTTCTGCTGCTCATGCCCCTGCCTTCAGGGTGAGTAAGTACCCGGATGCTTTGAAAAAGGTGCTGGTAGTTGTGCAGGGGCTCTCCCATCCCCATAAAAACGATATTGTCTATTTTTCCTGCATGCTTTTCCGCATGGAGTACCTGTTCGACAATTTCATCCGGTCTTAGGTTTCTCGCAAATCCGAGGGATCCTGTTTTGCAGTATCCGCAATTAACCGCACAGCCGAGCTGGGAAGAGAGGCAGCAGGTTGCGCGGCCTGCTTCATCGTAGAGTATAACTGTTTCAATCATGCTGTTGTCATGCGTTTGTATCTGAAGTTTGACTGAGCCGTCTTTGCTGGTAATTACCTGGTTCACTTTTGTAGATACAGCAGGTACATTCTCTGAGAGATTTTTGCGGAAATCTTCAGGGAGATTTGTCATGGAAAAAAAATCGGTGACTCCATTTTGGAGCCACCGGAATATTTGCTTGCTTCGAAAGGGCTTTTTCAGCTCCAACACAGAGGCGATCTGCTTTGGAGTCAGACCTGAGAGGACTGGGACCATCAGAAATTATTGATTGCCATGCCGTATTCTGTCCATAAGGTCAGATACGTGCTGGTTTCGGATGCCGAGTCTCTGAAAATTGCTGAGTGTTTGTATTGCCTTTTCCCTCTGGTGCAGAGCAAGATAGCATTCA
>CAYRYS010000021.1:0-40772 GCA_964428555.1 uncultured Spirochaetales bacterium
CCTGATATAATAGCTGCCACGTGTGTAAGAAAAGTACTTGCAGCTCTTGCTGCTCAGTATTTGAGTGACTGCTATAACCCCGAGGCCGTGATAATGCTCGGTGCAGCAGGAGGTTTAAGACAGAACATGATCATAGGCGATATTATTATTGCAACAGACTGCCAGTAGTATGATTTTGATGAAACTGCCTTTTGTTTAAAGATTGGTGAAATTCCTTACCAGAGAATAGGTACAATTGAATGTGATAACAGAATGCTGGACACAGCGCGAAGCATTCCGGAGAACCGTAACTTCAGTATTCATTTCGGCAGAATAATTACAGGAGACAGATTTATTAATCTTTCAAAGGATAGGACTTTTCTTCAAAAAGCTGATACACTAAATGCTGATGCAGTTGAAATGGAAGGGGCTGCTGTCGGTCTTTGTGCTCTAAAAAACCAAGTTCCCTATTTATTGATACGGGCAATTTCTGATGTACAGGGTAAAAAACTGAGAATGCACTTTTTGGAATTTCTGCATACTGCGTCAAAAAGGTTATACACAGTTTGTGAGTATATTATAACTAATACAAAACTAAGCAAAATATGAAAGGAGAACATATGAGTGTAAAAAAACTATCAATTTTTATAGCTGCAGCAGCAGTATTGCTGTCATGTCAGAGCGCGCCGCCGCCGACTTTTCAGCTTGACTACAATGATGCGGACTACACAGTTGGATTGTCTCTACTAGAAACAGAGGAGAGTAATTTTCTTGTTGCCGGACTGAATGGAGCCCAGGGAGCTGATATTAATGGGTTTGCCGGTATGGTGTCCATTGACGGTGAGGTACTTTGGACAGGTGACTACGGGGCTGAAGGCCAGGAACGCTTTTACCAGGTCCTTCCTTCAAATAACGGATTCTACCTCCTTGGCTTTGCTGAAATGGGTCAGATCGGTACATATGACTTTTATGTTGTTGAAATCGATCCTGAAGGCGAGGTTATTAGCGAAAACTATTACGGCTCTGAATCTCCGGAAATGGCATACTCCGGCTGCTCTGATGGAAACGGTGGTTTTGTGATAGCAGGGGGAAGAGCGAATGAGCTCGGAATGTTTTCCATCATTGTCCAGAACATTAGTTCAGATGGAGAGTCCCTTTGGGAGCAGGAGGTTTCAATTGGGGATAATGATATGGCATATGGTGTTGTTCCTACTGATGACGGCGGTTATGCAGTAACAGGGTATACTTTTTCCAATGATCTTGGACACCACAATATCCTTATCGTAAAGTTTTCTTCAGATGGCGAAGTTCAATGGGAAAACGTATATGGAAGCGAAATAGATGAAGCTGGAATTGATATTATTCAAACTGCTGATGGAGGATTCGCTGTAACCGGATTCAATGTTGCACCAGCAACAGGTTCCACAGATGTTTTTCTCATGAAGACTGATTCTGAAGGAACCCAGGAATGGATGCGATCCTATGAAGGCGAAAATGAAGAAAGTGCTGAATCGATAGTACAGACAGAAGAAGGTGGATACCTTGTTGCAGGCGGGCAGTTTCAATCAGATTCCGGTACAGCCAGGATATGGAAATTAACCCCTGAAGGTGAACTTGAATGGGTTAGAGATTATGAGTCCGGTGATATTGCAAAAATCGGTGATATTGTACTCTCAGAAAGAGGCGGATATGTTGCAGCAGGCTATAGTGTTGATGCAGAATCCCAGTCTCAATCATTGGTTCTGCTGAGAACTGATGTACTCGGTATTATCGAGGTGCCTGAAGAAGCACCAGCAGAGGAAGAGGAAAGCGAAGAATAGAAGCTATTTATCGAATGCATCACCATTACTTGACTTTCTGTAAATTCAGATAGATTTTGTAAACAATAAACAGCCTGGGTTTATCCAGGCTGTTTTATCTGACTGAAGGAGCAGAGTTATGAAGAAAACCATCATTACAGCATCGCTTTTTATCCTGCTGTTTGCTGCAGCATGCAGTGTGAATGAGGTAACCTGGCAAGATGTCATTCAATGGCAGGATCAGGGCCGGGAGAATATTGTTATTATTGATGTACGGACACAAGAGGAGTATAATGCAGGTCACGTTCCTGGAGCGCTTCTTATCCCATATACAGAAATTACCTCCAGTACTGATGAATTTTCCAGTGCTGATAAAATAATATTATACTGCAGAAGCGGCAGACGCGCCGGAATAGCCCAAGATGCTTTGGAAGAAATTGGAGATTGGGAAGTCTATAACCTTGGAAGTGCATTTACCTGGCCGGGCGAGCTTGTCGAATAATATATACTATATTGGAGAAATAAATGAGGACTACCTTAACACAGGGAGACGAATTACACGGATTTACTGTACAGAACATTAAGGATTTAAAAGAGATACATGCAGAAGGGATTCTAGCTGAACATAAAAAATCAGGGTGCCAGATATACCATGTTCACAATGATGACAGGGAAAACCTTTTTGCATTTGCTTTTCTTACTGCACCGGAAGACTCGACAGGTGTTGCGCACATACTTGAGCATTCAGTACTCTGCGGATCAGAACGCTATCCATTAAAAGATCCCTTTGTAGTCCTTTTGAATAGCAGTTTGAATACATTTCTCAATGCGATTACCTTTCCTGACAAAACTGTTTATCCTGCAAGCACAACAGTTGAAGAAGACTTTTATAATATAATGAATGTGTATGGTGATGCGGTATTTTTCCCAAATCTAAAACCCGAAGTATTCCGCCAGGAAGGGCATAGACTTGAGTTTGATGAAAATGGTGAGCTTAAGCTTACTGGGGTTGTGCTTAATGAAATGGAAGGCAATTATGCAACAAAAGAGAATGTGGTTGCAGAATGGGCTTACCGTTCTTTATTTCCTTTTTCTCCGTATTCCTATGATTCAGGCGGGGATCCGGATGAAATACCAAAGCTGACATATGAAAAATTTCTCGATTTTCATAAAAAATATTATCATCCCCAGAACTGCAGGATCATTCTCTATGGAAACATCCCTACAGAAAAACATATGGAATTCTTGGACAGATTATTTTTATCGCGGTTTTCAAAACAGGATATTGAGCCTATGCGGATACCTACGCAAAAGAGGTTTCATGAGCCTGTGCGTCTTGAAAAGCATTATCCTGCACCGGATGAAGATATTGATGGGAAAACCACAGTAATGCTGAACTGGCTTTCCTCTGAAATTACTGATGCAGTAAAGCTGCTTTCTATGGAAATTCTGGAAGAGGCGTTGATCGGCCATTCAGGGTCTCCATTGGAAAAAGCATTGAGAGACTCTGAGTTAGGAGAGGATCTTTCTCCAATTAGCGGTCTCGAGACTGAATTGAAAGAGCTTGTATTTTCAGTCGGACTACGGGGTACTGATCCTGAGAAAACGGGTGCAATAGAGTCCCTGATAATTACAGAACTAGAGCGCCTCTGGAAGGATGGAATACCCCGGGATATTCTCACAGCAGCAATCAATAAGATAGAGTTCCAAAATAAAGAACTTATGTCATCCGGTCCATTTGGTCTGCGGATTATGAGATCTGTGCTCCGCGGTTGGCTTCACGGTGCAGAACCGGAACGTACACTTTTATTTAATCAGTATATGGAACAAGTAAAAAAGCGGATGCAGGATAATCCTCGGTATTTAGAGGACCTAATAAAAGATGAATTGCTTGATAATCCTCATCACTCAGTACTAACAGTGGTGCCTGATCCGAAAATGGCAGAGGAACGGAACAAAAAGAAGGCTAAAAATATTCGGGAAATCCAGAATAATCTTACTGACTCCGAAAAGGCTGCAATAAAAAAAGCACAGGAAGAATTGAAAGATTTTCAGAATTCTCCTGACTCAGAAAAAGATAAAAACAAAATACCATCTCTTAAAATCTCAGATGTTCCGGAACAGGTAGAGACAATTGACTTTACTGAAACAGAATTCAGGGGAAACACTAAGTTGAAGCTGAATGAGTTTACAAACGGAATTGATTATGTGACAGCTGCATTTCGCTTAGATGGACTTCCCCAGGAACTCGATCCCTACCTTCCTTTATATGCAAGAGCTGTATTCGACAGCGGACTGCCTGGCATGGGATATGATATGGTTTCAACCGAACTTTCAAAACTTCTCGGGGGATACTCTTTCCGTATTGAATCTACACAAGGTACTGAAAATGCTCCAGGGGAACATTCTTTTGCTTATTTAAGTTATAAAGCCCTGTCTGAAAATATGGAACAAGCATCTGATTTGGTTTTCAAGCTTTTTAAGAATGCAGATTTTACAGCACCGGGGAGGTTGAAAAATATCTTTCTTGAATTGAGAAACGATGTCCGTGCCTCCTTTATCCATAACGGACATTCATATGCTATTATGAGAGCAGCTAGCGTATTTTCAAATTCAATTGCCCGTTCAGAAGTTTGGAAAGGGGTTTCACAGCTTGAATTCCTGAACAGTATTGACCCGCAGAGGGATAAGGATCGGATATTTCAAGCCTTTTCAGAGATTCGGAAGTATCTTACAAATACAGACATCGTTTCCTATTCTGTAGTTTCCTGGGAAGATGACCTACACAAGGCAGACAACATTGTTGAAAAACAGTTGAATTCTTTTCCTGGGGCTGGAAAACCTGAAATGCCAAAAAGAAACTATCCGAAAATGCCAAATTATCAATCAGTTGCTATACCTTCTTCTGTAGGATATGTGGCATCTGCATTTCCTTCATCAAGATACGGTACAAAAGCACATGTGCATGAACATTTACTTACCCATATTCTAAAAACCGGATTATTTTGGGAAAAGATTAGAATGACCGGCGGAGCCTATGGTGCATTTGCAAGTATACGCGGCAGGGAAGGTATTGGAATATTTGCATCCTACAGGGACCCTCGAGTCTCCGGGACTTTGAAAGACTTTGAAGCATGTCTCCAAGAAGTAGCGGATACAGGTATTTCCGCAGATGAGCTGGAGAAGGCAGTGCTGGGCTCGGTTGGGAGCGAATTAAAGCCGCTGAAGCCCTCTGAGAAGGGCGGTGTTGCATTAAAGCGGAAGCTATACGGTATTACTGATACAATGCGGCAAAACAGAAGAGACTGGCTGCTTAGTGTAAAACAAGAGGATATAGTGGAAGCAGCAAAGAGAATGAAAAAGCAGCAAGCGGAAAAACAGGTTATGGTAATTACTGGAAAACCTATCTTGGATTTAGAAGAGGAAAAATTACCCCAGCTTGGGAAAAACCGTATCGGTCAACTTCTATAGTACTGGGCTTTTCGAAGCAGGTTTCATCCTAAGTAGACAGTTTCTTAGGCAATAGATACCGGTAAATAAAACCTATAGGAATAAGAAGCAGGGAAATACCGAGGAAAAGGTATTTCCCAATTAAAAAGATGTTTATTACAATACCTAAGAAATAGGGTACAGAAGGATACAGGCGCAAAAGAATGAAAATACTGATATTCTCCAGATAATCAAAAAACATTCCTATAATTGGAATTAGGGAGATAAGGATAACCGGTATTGATTTATTCTGCGGTTTGCCTGAAAAAAGGGCTGTTAGTCCCAATGATAATGCAAGGCCATAGGCCAGAGGAAAGATGAAATCGACAATTTGGATTATTGAATACACATTAATTCCCTCGACCCCAATTGAATCCATAATTTCGTCTAAATACGGAAAAAACAGAGTAAAGCGCATATCAAGTATAGTTTCACCGCCAGTGACCTCACTAAAAAGCGGGGTAAGCCAAGCCATAAATAATACTTCGCAGGCTATAACAAGGAGTATGAGAAGGATTATGTTTTTTTTATGTGCTTTAGATAAGATGAATCGGTAAAACCGGTCAAATTTAGATGTATTCATATTCATAAGAATAGAATAGTTTGGCTGAATAATCAAGAAAAATACAGTATCTGCATTTCTCTGGTGAAGGGAATATTAATTAAACAGATATTTTACCTGGTCGCTTGCAAACCCTGCAGCTCCGAGAAGATTCTGGGCTTTCTGCTGGGCTATCCTGTCCCATATCAACTTTAACAGGCTGTCTAACCGTTCTCTTGAAGAAAGCATCTCCAGCAGCTGCTGCTTTGAATGGTTGTCAAGCATTTCTGTAGCAGAGAGTACAAAAGACAGTTCACAGGCATCGAGGTGTTTCAGCCTTGAAAGGTCAATCGCTTTGCCGATTTCTTGGACAAACTTGTCTAAAGCAAAAATGCATTTTTCTGCAAGATCCTGCATCTCGGTTGAATTACTGCATTCAGTATCAATAACTCTGGTAACCTTTGCAGTGTAATACGGAGAGGGTTCATATACATGGTCAATATGAAACCGCTCTTTTCCAAGGGTGATAATATCAGTGGAACCGTCACTATAGCTTTTTACTGTTTTCTGGTATTTAGCAAGAGTTCCCACTTGCGAGAAACTGTTTCCTGAAGAATAGACAATACCGAATAAGCCGTCAGAAGCTGATATATCGGATATTAGTTCCTTATATCTATCTTCGAAAATATGAAGAGGCATTAAAGTGTATGGAAATAATACTGCGGACAATGGGAATATCGGAATAATATGTTTCTGTTTCATAGCTCCCTCGTGGAAAAATATACAAATGCCATGGAAAAAGATCAAACATTTTTTTCAAACCAGGAAACTCTTTCACTAATTTGAAAAACACGCTATAAATAAAGGCAGGTATAATTGAGTGCTAATTGGAGGCAGAAGGCATGATCCTTTCAGGAAAAGAAATAAAAACGCAGATTGGAAAGAGTATAATCATAGAACCGTTTACTGAAGAACAGCTTAACCCGAACAGTTATAATTTAAAGCTCCACAATCAACTTTTGGCATATGAGCATGAGCAGCTTGATATGAAAGAAGAGAATAAGACCAGAAAGATTACAATACCCGAAGAGGGACTCCTTCTTGAACCGGGAATATTGTACTTAGGCAGAACTGTTGAATACACCCAGACGGACATGTTTGTGCCAATGCTGGAAGGCCGCTCTTCAGTAGGGAGGCTTGGAGTTTTTATTCATGTTACTGCCGGATTCGGAGATGTCGGATTTCGGGGCTATTGGACACTTGAAATATTCTGTGTACAGCCTGTGAAGATATACCCTTGGGTAGAGATATGCCAAATATACTACCACTCAATACAAGGAGACTACGACCTGTACAAAAGCGGAAAATACCAAGGTAACAGCGATATTCAACCCAGCTTGTTATACAAGGACTTTCTGAAACACTAACCTCTGTATGTTCCTTTCACCTTCTATATGTTCTTGCTGGTTTTAACAGCAGAGTTTTCGGCAGGTTTTCAAGATGCTTACAGCAAAACAGGTCTATGGTATTTCTTCTCTGCTGGATAAGGCTGCCGGGAATGTATAGATCAAGCTGGGGCCCTTTGTTCCAGAACCTTCCAAGGTGAAAACCGTTGATAAATGCGTTTCCTTTTCCCAAGGATGAGCAGTCAAGATACGCGCTGCCGGGGTTATCAGCATTGAATACTGCCTGTACAAAACACGGCCCTTGCCCGGAGAAGGAAGGTAAGTATTCAATACGCTGAATATGCGTATATTCAAATGGTAAGGGATAGATTTCCCAGTTATGAAGCATTGCGCCATCCAGGGTTACCCCTTGAGTGATTCCTTTTCTGTCCATTGTACGGAACCCGAAATTTACATGACCAAGGTTCTCAAGCAAAATATCTAAGGTATGCTCGCCTGCAGGAATAGAAAGCTTCATGCTTGGTTTTGGATCATTTATAAATATTTCCCCTTGCTGTTTGGCGTCAAGATAAACAGCTGCCCAATCCTGAACACCTGGGATAGCAATTTCGCCTGTTCTTGGCCCGGTTACCCTGGTCCGATACAAACAAAAACCTTTATAGCAGCTTATCTCTTCCATATCCATGGTATAGGGGGAACTCACTTTTTGTGAAATTCTGTCAAGGTTTGCGAATAAGTCCGCTCCGGCAGTAACCTCTGCACTTGTTTCTGAAAGGTATTTAGTATTTGCAAAGCTGGGTAGCTCCGGTAGGTCTATGTGCTTCTCTAATACTGACCGCATACGCAGATACTTTTCAGTAATGCTGCCATCTTCGGCTAGTAATGCACTGTAATCATAGCTCGTTACATCCGCTTCAAAGGGTTCTCCAAGCTTATGGTTTGCACCAGGGGTATATCCGAAATTTGTTCCCCCGAAGAACATGTAAATATTCACTGACCCGCCGGTCTCAAGGAGCTGGTCAAAAGCCTCTGCTGTGTCCTGGGCAGCACGCTCATGATGGGCATTCCCCCATGAGTCAAACCACCCGACCCAGAACTCTGCGCAAAAAAGCGGGCGGTTTGGTTGGATTTGAGCAAGTTTTTGAAAGCGCTCTTTGGCTCTGGAACCGAAGTTTGCTGTCTTTAATACCCCGGGAATAGAACCGTTTTCCAGCATCCAAGGTATTGGCTGGTCTGAGGTGAATACTGGCACAGTAATCTTGTGATACTTATACATCTCCATAAGGGAATGGAGATATGAAGCATCATTTCCATATCCGCCGTATTCATTTTCCAGTTGTACCATAATTACCGGACCATTATTATCAATCTGATACTTTGAAATGATAGGAAGTATTTTGTTAAAATACTCTCGTACATGGTTAATGAAACCCGGATGACTGCATCTAATCCTGAGAAATTTATCTGAAAGGAGCCATCCCGGCAATGCGCCGCCGTCAAATTCTGCGCAAATATACGGGCCAGGCCTGAGTATAAGTTTCATATCTGCGTTATCAACCTTTTGGATAAATGCTTCTAAGTCAAGGTTATCTGCGAAGGTGAAAACCCCTTTTTCTTCCTCATGGAGTGACCAAGGTATATAGGTCTCTACAGTGTTACAACCGAAAGCTTTCATCTTCCATAAAATATCGTCCCACCCGCTTTGAAGACACCGGAAGTAGTGGAATGCTCCGGATATTATGCGGAAGTCTTTTCCGTCAAGGAGGAAGCGGTTTTCTGAAACTGTAAACCTGCTCATAGAATACCTCTGTTTGTAAGAATATTGCTGCTTTTTTGTGAAGGCTCAATACTATACTAGCTGGAGGGTTTTGTGAATCTAAAGCCTAGAGATTTTCCCTCAAGATATTGAGTACCCATGGTTTTTGAAAAGATAATGAGCAGCAGATTGCAGCATGGATTATAGAATCAAGATAAAAAGTATCTTTTCATTTTTTGCTATGCAATATAGAGTATCATTTAAGGAGATGACATGGCTAAAAAACGGGAATGGCAAGACCAGAGGATTTTCGGCATAAACAAACTTCCCCCGAGACCGGTAGATCCTCATTACCAGGATTTAGAAACAGCATCCAAGCAGGTGCAGTCTAGTTGGGAAAGGCGTCTTAACGGGAAATGGAAATTTCACTGGTCTGAATCTGTGTCAGGTAAAGCTGCCCCCGGTTTTGAAGATCCGTATTTTGATGACTCTTTGTGGAATACTATTGTCGTGCCTGGATTATGGGAGTTAAACGGCTATGGTACACCTTATTATTTGGCAAACTCCTTTCCCCCAGGAATAAAGAAAAGTTTTGCACCGAGAATTGATCCGAAAAAAAACTCAGTCGGTACATACAGGAAAACCTTTTTCGTTCCTGATACCTGGCAGCGCGGCGAGATTATTCTTAGGTTCGGTGGTGTGAAATCTGCCTTTTACCTATGGATTAATGGAAAGTATGTGGGGTATTCCCAAGGTTCCATGCTTCCTGCAGAATTTACTATTACGGATATTGTTAATCCCGGGGAAAATTATCTTGCTGTCCAGGTGTACAGGTTTTCTGACGGAACCTATTTAGAAGATCAGGACATGTGGTTTTTTGCAGGTATATTCCGGGACGTAAGTATTCATTATCTGAACAAGACACATATTTGGGATTATCGTTTTACATGCAGGTTTGATGAAGAATACCAGGATGCATCTGTTGAAATTACCGCAGAGATCCATGGATCATCTGATATTATTCAGGATTCTTCTCTTGTTGTGTTTCTAAAACGATTATCTGATAATACAACTGTTCTGAAACAGAAAGTACTCCTTGATGAAAAAGGAGGGGGCGCTGCAATTGGGACACTCCAGCGTACACTTGAAAAGCCTGAAAAATGGAGTCCCGAAAATCCTGCTCTGTATTTATGTACCCTATCGTTAATGAATAGTGATAATACCGTTTTAGATTCTCTTTCCTTTGAAACAGGATTCAGGGAAATTAAAATTGAAGAAGGGGTGCTCCTGTTTAACGGCAAACCTGTGCTGATTAAGGGAGTAAATAGACACGACTTTGATCCTGATACTGGGTGGGTTATTTCCAAGGAACGCTATGAACAGGATGTTAGGATACTGAAGCGGAATAATATTAACGCAGTCAGAACGAGCCATTATCCTGTTGACCCCTATTTTTACAGGCTTTGTAACCATTATGGATTGTTTGTTATGGATGAAGCAAACATTGAAAGCCATGGTGTCCGGAAGCGTGGTATTCCGGGAAAGAAAAAATCCTGGTCAGCTGCTTGCTGTGACAGAATTGAGAGGATGGCTGTAAGAGATAAAAACCATCCATGCATTATTATGTGGTCATTAGCAAACGAGTCGGGGTTTGGACAAGTTTTTCACGATATGAAAGATACTCTGTTAAAGGTTGATACCACGCGTCCTGTTCATTATGAAGGGGATACTAAACTTACGGTAAGCGATGTTTTCTCCCAGATGTACGGCAGCCCTGAGATAACAGAAAAGGTAGGCCAGGGAAAGAAAATCACCTCGCTCCTTGCGCTGTATGCCGGTTCAGGATCCTATACCTACAACCAGTACAAAAACAAGCCTCATTTGTTTTGTGAGTATGCACACTGTATGGAAAACAGCCTCGGGAACTTTGCAGAGTTTACTGAAGTATTTAAAAAATACCCAAAACTTGCAGGCGGATTTATTTGGGACTTTGTTGATCAGGCAATTCGAAAAACAGGTCCTGAGGGAGAGGTCCGGTGGATGTACGGTGGGGATTTCCACGAGAAAAAAACAAGTGGAATATTTTGTACAAACGGAATTGTACAGGCTGACAGAAAACCCCATCCAGCTCTTTTTGAAGTAAAGAAAGTGTTCCAGCCTGTGGACTTCCGGTTTGCTGTCAAAGGGAAGAGGGTATTGGTAACTGTAGAAAATCAGCATCTTTTTGATAATCTTACAGAGTGTTTTTTTGACTGGGAGATTACAGAAAACGGAAGACCATACCTTCATGGAGTTATTGAAGATATCGAGATCTTACCAGGTAAAGAAAAAGAGGTGAAGATTGAAACAACGGATATGTCAGTAAACACTGATTGTGAATATGTGCTTACGGTCTCTTTGAAAAGAAATGTTCCTGCCTTCTGGGCAGCGAAGGGCAGTATGGTTGCTTGGAAGCAGCTTATTCTGAAAAAACCGGAGTTGAGAAGAAACACGCGAATAGGATTAGGTCCTGACAAATATACTGTGGAAAGAAATGACCTCGAATTTATTTTACGTACTGAGAAACTTACCTGGGTCTTTTCAAAAGAGACAGGATTCCTCAGTGCTGTCTATCAAAATGGAGAAAATATTTTAGCAGGACCGCTGAAACCAAATCTGTGGAGGGCTCATACTGATAATGACAGAGGGCTTGGTAATTTTTCTGACATGTTCTTACCGGGCATGAAAAAGCTGCTCATTGACCGACGCTGGCAGCACGCTGAGAAGAAAATGCGTTTACGGCGGATGTACTTTGAGGATGAGCAGGAATATCCTATAATCCAATGCAATTATACCCTGCCTGGTACAAAGAAGGGAATGTATATTGAGTATACAATCCTTTCTAATGAATGTCTGGTAGAAGTTTCAATTATACCAAAGAGGGAGCTTGTACGGTTTGGAATGTCTGTATTTGTACCAAAACATTTTACAGAGTTTACCTGGTATGGCAAAGGACCGCATGAGAATTACCGTGACAGGAACACAGGTGCTGCAATTGGTTTATTCTCAATGCCTGCAGAGGATGTACAGCATCAATATGTGCGGCCCCAAGAAAATGGAAACAGAACAGATGTACGCTGGGCCAGCGTGACTGACAGCAATGGAAAGGGATTAAAGGTGTCTGCAAAAAGCAGCGGGTTGTTGGAAACGAGCATCTGGCCGTATTCTCAAGAAGATCTGGATGCTGCAGAGCATATCCGCCATCTGCCTGTAAGGGATTATTTTCAGTGGAATATCGACTGCTGCCAGCGCGGAGTAGGGGGTGATCTGCCCGGCTTCCTTGCACTCAGTGAACGCGCTAAATTGCATGCAAAAAAAGAATACAGGTATTGTTTTTCACTAACCCCGCTTAACTAAGACCCTGGTTTGTGGATATATGGGATAGTGCCACGAACCTTTTGGGTGAAAGCGAAACTATTACCCCTCCGCGTACTTTGGTGAAATATTTACCATTACGGTAATACCACTTGCCCTCACCTGGGTTGTTGTGCATTTTACAGCATGGGTTTGGACAGAAAAAATCTTCATGAATCATAGGGGCCTCCTTTGCCTCGTTTCTATAACTCAATACAATGATTTTTTTCCTGGCACTTCAGCATTTGCAGCAAAATGCGTATTTTTTTTTGTATTTGCGGGTTTACCCAAAAGGTTCGGGTCAGTATAAATAAAATAAGCTTAGCCCACGTTTTGCGGACTAAGCTTATATTGAATATTATAGTTCAGTTTCTTTAATAAAGCTCTTATAGTCTTCGACAGAGCCGTTGGAGAGACAACAGTCAATTATTTCTTTTGCTGTTTTTGATAGGTCAGGTTTCATGTATTTGCTCAGTTCCTGATGAAAGAAATCAGTCAGTATTTTTGCACCTGCATCATAGGCTTCAGGCCCTACTTCCTCCTGAAGATCTACCTGTAGAAGAGATTTTGGAATCATTGTACCTTCAAGGCGCATGCTTTCCATTGCGTATCCTAGGAGTGAACACCTGGATGGGGTGATCTGATCGCCTTTAAATGAAGCATGACCGCGGCGTCCGAGATAGTCCCTGGTTATCCACTGAGGCATGAAGCTTGTTTTCCATGCACCGATATGCTGATTCGGTATAAGCACATATCGTGTATCCGGTGCTTCTGTAAACTGGTCAAGCAGGAGATTTGCCTGGGCGATTCTTTTTCCTGTAGAGAACGGCCAATAGCTTCCAACACCTTCACTGGTCATAGCTGCAGTAGTCACGATACTTGGATTTGCATATCCCCGTGGAGCTACCAAGCGCCATAGCCAAGCCAAGGCTGGAGGAAGTACGTGAAAAATACCCATTATTCCATAGTCGGGTTTTTCCTTAGTACAAGGCGGAGTCCGTACGCCGAATGAACGGATATCAATGAATACTTCAGACTCAACAGAGTTAGGGATCATATCTCGAGAAACAACTACCCTTGGGTTCGGACAAGGTTTTCCTGGTTCATCCTCTATATGTTCCCAGATAAGAGCTGAGCCGCCTTTAACTGAATCAATATTGAGGAACAGCTGCGGATATGTTGGATGGATTGTTAAGCGCTCAAGGTCAGGGTCAGTCCCATAATGGGTAATGTGGTCTACTCTGATAAACCATCCACTTTCAGCATCTATAAGACCGAGCTTGCCGCTTTTATATTGAATGTCAGGATGGCAGAGTCCCATATCGTCACATACAGGGTGGAGGTCACAAGTACGCGGAATCTCAAGGTATAGTTCCTTTCCTGTAACTTTATTTTTTCCTAATAAAAGCCGTCCGTCAGCCATTCGATGCGGGGGCTGAAGCATCTCACTTTTACCGCCGCCGCTTGCACCTTCATGCATGAAGACAACTTCGTTATCATAGGGAGTTACAACCTTAACAGCTGAACAGTGTGCTGTAACCCATTTCTGCTGCTCACCGAGCTCAATCAATGCGCCGTACACACCTTTTTTTGCGCTTGGTCCAGGATAAAGATTATAAGAAAAGATTTCATGAATATCGCCGCGTTCGTGAACTACTGCCTGTTTGCCTTCAAAATGTGTATGCCGGAAAGGCGGTGCAACATAGATAATTGTCTTCGGATCAAACTCACGGTCAAGTTTTTCAAGATTTGTTACAGCCTGAAGCAGACCGAGACCGAGTGCAAAAAAGCCGGCATTTGCAGGACAGATTGCAAGTGCATCTGTTCCAAGCCGGGGGTGACCCATTGGAAAGGCAAAAATAGCAAGATCCTGTTCCGCAAGCCAGGAAAACGTCTCATCCTTTAGCTTCTTGAAATCATACCCATAGCGATCTTTAAAACGGACCTTGTCAGAAGGCCTGTCATCTGCTACGACCATACAATTCGGATCTCTTCTCCGCATATATGCTTCTCTGTAATTTGCGCTTATACCGTTTTTCACATGGTACACATCTACTTCTTCTACTTCCTTGCCGTCTGGAAGGGTGTAAGAAACAGTAAGTTCGTCCTTTCCTTCTCCGCATGCAAGTACCTCAAGCTCTTCGACTGTGTTCGCAATTGCAACTGACGGAGCGTCTTTGATTACTGAAATAAGCGTCTTAGGTAAGGACACTTTTTCAAGAAATGCATTGATATTCATTTGCAAGTTCTCCTTATAGGTTTATTGATTCATATTAGAACCGGAAATTAACAAAGCATCGAGACCATATTTTTACCGAACATTGGCAAGGGTCTGGAGCAGCTTCGAAGTTAGACAGTTTGTCTCAATAGGATGCTTCAAACGGTCCTCTTTTTTCGGGATATATGTGTTCCTCCGTCCCTGTTTTCTGATCTCGATATATCCGTCTGATTCAAGATCCGCAACAATCCGCTGGACAGCCTCTCTGTAATTCCGACCGCAGCTGCGATTTCTCGCATCAGAAGACCTGGGTTTTTTGAAATACAGAGAAAGACATAGGCATGGTTTGTTAAAAAGGACCAGCCCGATGGTTTCCCGCTCATACACTTAATCTCCGAATCAGTGGATAATACGTCAATTATTACACGGAATACATGTCGTAGGTCAAGGGAACATAATAATCTCCGAAATATCCAGTTCCATAATAGCATAGCTTTTGAATCAGGAACAAGATTATTTTCTTCAAGAAAGAAATAAATAAGCAAAAAAAGCAAGGGATGCTTTCAGCAATCCAATTTCATAGATGTATGACATAAAATTCTTTCCATATATATGCAAAAAAAAAATGAATTACCTTAATTTTCCCCCTAGCATTTATTGATCAATAAATTAGCATGGAACGGAAAAATCAATTTTCATGTTACTAAGGAGTAATAAATGAAGAGTAAACAGAAAGAAATTGCACAGATTATGATCACATTACTGAGGGTATCCGAATTCTAAATCTATTTTTTTGAATGTATTTTTACTTCCATATCTTGCTGATATTCCTTGATTAATCTGCGCCATAACTGGCGTTGTTCTTTAAGATCTTTACTTTCCCGCGCTTTTTTCCGCATCTTTTTATACAATTCATTGTGCTTTTTAGCTATCCTGTATAGGTTACGGTTCTTCAGATTAAATAGGTCCTCTGCTTTTTCATCGAGAAGATAATCAACAGCTGCTTCAAAGCGAACTAACACCTGTGCGTATTGAGAGTGAATTTCGCGAGTATAGCTGAGTACTAGGCCATCGAAATTCGGGACAGTTTCCATCATCTCTAGCACATTTTCAAGGTGAAGGAATGCGCTAGAATAGTCGCATGTTTTACGTAAAAAATATTCCATATATGAAATCTGTTCGATAATAGTGTCGTTTGTTATTTCATTTTTATCAAAAGTTTCATCTGGTGTAATTGAAAATTGCTTCATAGACTTGCAGGCCCGCTTTATAAGCGCAGAGAGATCTAAGAGTATTTGCTTCTCCCAAAGACCTCTTTTAATAGATGAGATAAGCTTTTTCAGGTTTTCTTCATAGTTTTTTCTGTATTTTTGTTCTTCATTTACAATTACTTCACATACACTCAGTTGAACCCCTTTAAATGCTATGCTCCCTGCATTAAAGAAAACAGCAAAAGAATCGTCTTTGAGTTTAGTTTTCCTTAGTTTTGCTGCTTGATAAAAATTTGAGCATACGGTTTTTGTAATAAGAATTCTGTTTTGCTTACCTGAGAACTTATTAGCACGACCCTGTAGTCTGGCAGCCATATTTACAACAGATCCGGAGATATCACCGTCGGAAGTAATCAGTAGAGGAGTGTATTTCATTCCTCCTGCAATACCCGCAGATATTGCCATTTTAGGAAGCGTTATGTGCCGGTCAGGATGATCATTCATAGTTTCATCTGTTAAGTAACTATTCTCTTTAGAAAAATATGCTGAAATATTGATAGTTGTTTCTATAATATCTATTGAGTCTGTTCCTACAAGTACAATTTCATCTCCGCGTGCGCGTTGGGTTAGTATGTTTTTTTTTGCTGCTAAATTACTGATGTCTTGATGTATCGAATTATCGAGCAGCTCCAACATGGAAAGGTTCATTCCGGCTTTTTCACAAAAATCCGTGTACCCGTGAATGTCGATAATACCAATATAGAGGTTGGAAATCGTCATCTGTTGTTTTAGATCCCCCCCAAAGCTGTACTTTTTATGAGGAATAACCAATTCATTCCAGATTTTTCCATAGCGCTTTGGGTTCAAGTCTTTAAAGAACCCCCAATAAAGCCGTTTTATAAGGGAAAAACATTTGTATAATGCCCGTGTTTTTAACCTGGACTCCGGAAATGCCTTGGCTTTTGTGACTAATTCAGAAAAACTGTTGATGCCTCCTTTTATGACCTGGTCGTACAGCTTTACTGTGACTTCATATATTGTGGGTGTATCTTTTATTTGCTTCAGTTTCTTCATTGTTTCGTATACTGGCCTCTTTTAATAGTGTTTTTTCGGTTCTGGTACTGATAGTCTGAATGTAATTTTACAGCCTCCATAATAAATATACTAATCATTATCTCATGGTGGAATAAAAGGAAATGGTATTAAACCCCTAAGTAGAATAAAACCAGGAATCTAGGGATTGGAATATTTTAACATAATTCTGTATGCCGGATATTTTAAATGTTATTATGTTCCAAAAAACTATAAAATCCCTTCTGCGAAAAAATAATATGATCAAGAAGCTCTATTCCGAGTATTGTGCCTGCTTTTTTTAGTCTCTTTGTTACCTCAAAATCCTCTGGACTTGGTTCCAGATTCCCAGAGGGGTGATTATGGGCAACAAGAACTGAAACTGCCCTGTCCTGGATAACATCTGCGAAAACTTCCCTCGGATGTACTACAGCCCTGTTTACCAGACCTATAGATACAACTCTAATCGCTACAACTTCATGTGCGCCGTTTAATGAAATTGCAAGAAAATGTTCTTTGGTTCTGTTATTATAGTGCTGAATTAAGGGAATTACATCTGAAGGAGAGACCACTTTTACTTTTTCTGTACAGTAGAACCTGCGTGCAAGTTCAAATGCAGCAACAATTTTAGCTGCCTTTGCGCGGCCTAATCCTGAGATTGCAAGCAGGGCATCCTCTGAAACCGGCATTCCGCAGGAATCAATCAGTTTAACTACTTCTTGTGCAAGTTTAAACACATTCTTTTCTTTGCTTCCAGAGCCAATTAGCAATGCTGTGAGCTCTGAATCCGACAATGCTGAAGCTCCGTAAACAAAGAGCTTCTCCCTTGGTAATAGTTTACCTTCTAATTCATGTACTTCCATATCTATATATATCTGTTTTATCTGTATAATGCTTTTTGTATTTAAAAAGAATTTTCAAAAAAATAGAAGAATTATATTCCCAGTTGTTTCCGTCTGTTCGCCAGAACAGTTATTTCTGCACAGGCTGCGACTTCTAATACACAAGGAGCGGTTAAAGAGTACTCCACTCGTGTGCCCAATCTCGAATCGCTCACAAATCCAGCCTCTTTTAGCTGCGAAAGGTGCTTTGATGCAGCCGATTTCGGTATTCCGGCTTCTGCTGCAAGTTCACAGACACACCAAGGATGTTCTTTTAGTTTTTCTAAAAAGAAAACTCTCATAGGATGAGAAAGTGCTTTGAACATATGTGCCCGTCTTTCAGATTTTTCGCGTTCCTCTTCGCTTATCATAATCTAAATGTTTCAAAATATTGAAACAAAGTCAAGCAAGGTACTTGACTTTTTCTTTTAATGTTTCAATATTAAGAAACAAGGAAACAATAGCCCGAATATGGGCTGAAGGAGTAATAGCATGAAATTACAAATATTAGGAACGGGCTGCCCGAAATGCAAGCAGCTTGAAGCAAAGGTCCGTGAGGCTGTTCAAGCGTTAGGCATCCAGGCAGAGGTTGTGAAGGTAACCGATATGGATGAGATTATGAATATGGGTGTAATGATGACACCAGCGCTTGCTATTGATGATGATGTAAAATCAGTCGGTAAGGTGCTTTCAATAGAACAAGTTACAGAAATTATTAGGAAGGAGATGTAATATGTCCTGCTGTTGTGGAAGTAATAGCAAAGTAAAACTACTGTACTCCTGTTCAGGTGCTGCCAACACAGGATATATGGCAGATCAGGTATACAGAAAGCTGATGAAGAAGAACGTGGGAAACGGGACCTGCCTCGCTGCAGTTGGCGCGGATTTGTCCGGCTTCCTAGCTTCAGCCAAAGAGGCTGATGGAAACATCATCATCGATGGCTGTCCTGTTGGGTGCGGTAAAAAGATATTTGAAAATAAAGGTCTTCAATTTATCCAATATATTATGACAGATTTCGGAGTACAGAAGGGGAAATCTGAAATTACTGAAGAAGTCGTCGATCAGGCAGTCAAAGAAATACAGGAAAAAATTGAGGGCTGCGATGGCTGTTAAAGAAATATCTCCAAAAAATAAGGCTTTGGGTTTAACAGTACTTGTATTCCTTGGGGCTTATTTTATTCCATTTAATAGCCCCCGAATTAGCAGGGCTATTCAGGAAGCCTTTCTTATGCTTTCTGATTATGCTAGAGAGCATGTATTATTGTGCCTGGTACCAGCTATGTTCATTGCCGGAGCCATTACTGTTTTTCTTAACCAGCAGGCTGTTATCCGGTATCTCGGACCAAAAGCGCTAAAAGTTGTTTCCTATGGAGTGGCTTCTGTATCCGGTGCTATTTTAGCGGTGTGTTCTTGTACTGTGTTACCGCTTTTTAAAGGAATATATAAAAAAGGCGCTGGACTTGGTCCGGCTATAAGTTTTCTTTATTCAGGACCATCAATCAATATCCTTGCTATAGTACTTTCCTATAAAGTATTTGGATGGCAGCTTGGGCTTGCCCGTATGATTGGGGCCATTATTTTCGCGGTAATTATTGGTCTTTTAATGCATTTCATTTTTAAAAAAGAGGATGAAGCAAGATTGGCTGATGAGCGAATGTTCAAGTATCAGGAAACTGGAGAAGAAAAGTCTCTAGGTCAAATGGCGCTGTATATGTTTTCCATGATCGGCATTCTGGTTTTTGTTAACTGGGCCGATTCTGAGGGTGGAAGTGCGATTTGGGATGCTATCTACGGAAATAAATACTGGATTACCGGAGTATTTGCTCTTCTGCTTGCTTTTACCCTCGTAAAATGGTTTTCCAAGGACGATTTAAAAACATGGGTCATGGAAACACGGGATTTTTCATTGCAAATACTTCCCTATCTGTTTTTCGGTGTTTTAATTGCAGGCTTTTTGCTAGGCAGACCAGGGCATGACGCGCTAATCCCTACTGACTGGGTCGCCTCATTAGTAGGCGGTAATTCAATTTCCTCGAACTTTGTCGCGGCTATTTCTGGAGCATTTATGTATTTTGCTACACTGACTGAGGTTCCTATTCTCCAGGGGCTTCTTGGTGCAGGCATGGGCAAAGGTCCAGCTTTAGCTCTGCTGCTTGCAGGACCATCTTTATCCCTGCCTTCCATGCTTGTTATTGGTGGAGAACTTGGTTTGAAAAAAACCGTTGTATACATCTTACTAGTGATAGCTCTATCTACAGCCGCGGGTTGGGTTTTCGGAGGTCTTGTTTGATGAAAAAGAGAGTTTTTTTTTATACTGCTTCTAGTAATTGTGTTTTTCTCCTGTAATAGAAATAATAATGCTGAATCAGTTTCTTCTGCTGAGAGTTCTTCAGAAGCAGGGAATACAGTGACCTTTATTGAACTGGGGTCAGTCAACTGCATTCCCTGCAGGGCCATGGTACCGGTTATGGAACAAATAGAAAGCGAGCTTGGAGACCAGGTGACAATAGAGTTTTACGATGTATGGACAGATGAAGGAAGACCCTATGGAGAAATGTTCCAAGTAAGGGTCATCCCGACTCAAGTATTTCTGGATCGAAATGGAGAAGAGTATTTTCGGCATGAAGGATACTTGCCTATTGAAGAGGTCTATTCTGTCCTAGAGCAGGGAGGCGTAGAGCTTCAATGAACCAGTTTATTCAATTGCTGAACCAAAATCTCTATAGCTTGTCTGTTGTTTCGTTAGGGGCCAGCCTGGTATGGGGAGTCTTTAGTGTGTTTCTCAGTCCATGCCATGTGGCTTCTATGCCATTGATTATCGGCTATATTAATAATCGGGAAAAGCCGGACTTAAAAACGGGTTTCTTTTTGTCTTTGCTTTTCGGACTTGGTGTTCTTGTAATGATCATTCTCATGGGGGTGGTTACCGGCTTGCTGGGGAGAATGCTCGGCGATGTCGGTGCGCCGGTTCTGATAATCGTGTATCTCTTTCTTTTGCTGTGCGGTATTTGGCTTTTGGACCTTCCTTTTTTACGCAACCTGAATATTTCATTTTTAGGCAAACTTCCGCAAGGTAATGAGATGGGTGCTTTTTCGCTAGGATTTTTCTATGGACTGGTCTTAGGCCCATGTAGTTATGCATTTATGGCACCAATGATCGGTATAGTCTTTACACAGTCGGTCAGTCAATTGTGGTTTGGGATAGCGCTATTTGTGCTTTACGGTATTGGGCATACCGGTGCTATTATTTTTGCAGGGACCTTTGGGAGCAGCATAGTGAAATTGTTTGAGTCAAAAAACATGAGTAATGCTTCACTATGGATTAAACGACTGTGTGGAATGTTCCTTATAATCTACGCTGTTTTTCAAATATGGGGGATCATTTTTCGGTAACATCATCCTAACATAGTATGCATTTTCGATACTATCATTAGAAAGGACATGATCATGGAAGAAAATCATCGGCAACTAATTGAAAACGTTCAAAACATAGTGACTCAGCAAGATTATCAAACTGTTCTATTAGAAGTTTGCAGAGCAATACAAACAATCTTATCAGGACATGACTGGGTAGGATTTTATATTGCTGATGAGGCAAAAAAAATGCTTTATCTTGGACCGTATGTGGGTGCGCACACAGATCATACGGAAATACCCTTTGGCAGGGGAATCTGCGGACAAGCAGCAGAGAGAGAAGCAACATTTGTTGTGGACGATGTCGCAAAAGCAGAAAATTACCTTTCCTGCAGTGTTCAGGTGAAATCGGAGATTGTAATTCCAGTCATGGAAGGCAGCAGTGTACTTGGTGAGTTGGATATTGATTCTCATACTGCAGATAACTTTTCTGTACAAGATAGGGCGTGTCTGGAAAAAATTGCTGAACTCTGCGTTAAACCTGTGAAAGAATATCTAATGAACGAAATAAAAAACTAACGTATACCAGGAAGGTTAAGAAACAGCATTAAATAAAGCGGAAGAACAAAAAGATAAAGAATGTATGACACAAATAATGTAAATGCTGCATAATCCTGGTTTATTCCTGCCCTATTTGCCATGATGGATAAGTTTGTTGCGGGAGGAACATGGTTTACCAGAAATAGTACCCAAATATGTGTTGCAGGTAAATCCATATGCCGTAATACCAGGAAATATGCTGTGAAGAACAATGCAGGCAGCATAAGATAGCGCACAGAAAGTGCACCTGAAGCAACAACCAGCAGTTCTTTTAACCGTGTTTTATCAAAAGAGAGGTTTGCTATCATCGCGCCGATTGCAATAAGAACCAAAGGTACAGTTACTTCTCCTATTGTCTGAGCAGATCTGACTATAGGAAGGAAGGGTAAACTTTCATTGGTAAGTACTGTAGAAAAGCCGGATATGGACACAAGAAGCCCTGCAATTATTCCGAATATTGGCGGTGAAAAAAAGGCTTTGAGTTTCGGCTTTTTTCCGCTAATGAGTATATTTCCAATGCTCCATAACAGTGGACTGTAAAGAAATAGATATCCTGCAATAAAGAGAAGAGGAAGCTCTGTACCGAACCGCTGGGCCAAAAAGGGTACAGTTAAAGGGAATATTTCAATAAGTGAAATCGGCATATATCCGGAATTTCCAAAACTTGCCAAAGCAATGCCAGCGCGCTTTCCTTTCTGGGAAAACGGCAAAATAGTGAAAACTAGATACCCAAGGAGCGTGCTTATGCTCAGAAAAATTAATGCTGAAATAGGAAAAATCCATATATCGAGCAATGATTCAGGCTGGGCATATACCATCCTTGTGAAGAACAACAAAGGCAGGGTGATAGTAACGAGAAATTTGCTTATATATTCAAAAAAAAGACTGGACCAATTCCAAAACTTGCGCATACAAAAACCAAGTGCTACAAGCGAGAATATTTGAAGTATTGTATAAAAAACCGGAAGAATCAGATCCATGAGCTAAATGTGTAATATTTCCGGGATATTGTAAAGAAGAAAACAGAAAATCCAGATATTTGAATATTGGTAGATTCTATATTGCTTCTTTCTATACACCAGAAGTTATGTATGAAGAATTTATCTCCAGAGGATTAACAATAGATTTATTGTAAGGTTCTTAGCCTGCTATTAGTCCTTTTCGACCTTTTCTTGTTGAAATGTACTTTCATTTAATAACAAAAAATTAATTGGTTCCTTGACAGATAGGCTATTGCAATCTAATCTTTTTTTAATTACACACTGTAAAAAATGAAATCTACAGGAGGAAATATGAAAAAAATCGGGATAATCCTATTGATGCTTGTCTGTTTTGCAGGGTTGGCATTTGCAAATTTACAAGATGTTTTTGAAGAAGTTGAAGAACTTCATGAGGCTGGGGAGTATCAGGAATGTATTGATATTCTTGAAGATTCTCTATCTCAAGCAAGGACAGATTCTCAGAAGGCAGAGGTATATTGGAGAATGGCTCGAGCCACTTTGAATATTGGAAATGAATTACGGGATGAAGAAGCTCCCCAGGAAGAGATTCTAGAAACCTTTGAGCAGGGAGAGGCATATGCGGATCAGGCAATTGCTTTTGATCCTTCGAATCACCTCGGGTATTTCTGGAAATCATCCAATATTGGAATGTGGGGCCAGACAAAGGGCGTTCTGGATTCTCTTTTTAAAGCAGGTCCTATGAGAGACCTCCTTACTCAGGCAATAGAAGCAGAAGGTGAACACGCAGATTCCTACTATGTTCTTGGACAGCTGTATCGTGAGCTGCCCGGCTGGCCTGTTTCTTTCGGAGATGCAGCAAAAGCAGTATCTCTTGGAAGGCTTGCTGTTGATCTGAATGAAGAAGATGCGAGAAGGGGAGATGTTCCCCACATTTATTACGATTTCCAGACAGAGCTTGCAAAATCTCTCTGGGCACGGGACTGGAATACAAACCGGAGAAATAGAGAGCAAAACGGTATGGAAAGACGGTATAACCGAGCTAACAACCCTTTGGAAAGAGGATTTAATTACGAAGGCACAGTCAATATACCAAATATGTCTGATCAAGAGGAAGCTCTAAATATTGTAAGAAATGTAATCCGAAGCCTTGAACGCGTTTCTAACAGGAATGCAGGTCAGCAGAATGACCTTGAAAAAGCAAGAGAACTTCTTGAAGAATGGGAATCGTAAACAAAACATGATGTGAAAAACCGGCTGGCTTTTAAAAGTAAGCCGGTTTCTATTCTCTTTTTCTATTCCCTTTATTAAGAAGACTTGCCTTAGTGATAACATTCCTGTTTATTTTCTTTTTTATTTTGAAGACAGCCAGTTCCATTTTTTTTTGTTTATCATCTTCCTGCGAAAAGAGCTCCTGCTGTATAGGTGTTCCCGATTTTTCCAGTTTGCCAAGCCCTAATCCGATCAATCGAATAGCTCTTGAGCTGTCCCATTTTTCCAAGAAAAGTTCCCATGCTTTACTAAATAATTCTTCACTTGCATTGAAATATCCTGAATAATGCTTTTGTGCAGTATGAGTAGAAAAGTCATCGTATCGGATTTTTATAAATACTAGTGATGATGAATACTCGCTATTGAGTATTCGAAAAGTGATTTCCTGTGAAAGCTCAAGAAAGCACCGCTTAAGGAAATCTTTGTCGCGGGTGTCTTTTCCCATCGTCCTTTCAGAACTGATGGACCTGCTTTTTTGCTCTTTTCTGTAAACCCCTGGGTCCTCACCGTGTGCAGCCTTATGCAGATACTCCCCTGCCGAATTACCCATCATCTTCTTAAGCAGTGTCAGAGGTATCTCTTTTAGTTGAGATGTGGTCTGTATGTTGAACTCCTCTAAACGCTGAAGTGTTTTCTCACCAACTCCCCAGAGCCTTTTTAAAGGAAGTTTTTCAATAAAGAATTTTGATTCCTGAGGAGAAACAATTTTAAGACCATCAGGTTTAGAATAATCTGAGGCAAGCTTGGAAATGAAATGGTTGCTGCCTATACCGATTGAAACAATAAGACCTGTTTCATTGTGAATTCGTTTTTTTATTGTTTTCGCCACTTCTTCAGGAGGACCGAAGAGACGTGAAGTCCCAGTCATGTCTAAAAAAGCCTCATCAACTGAGACTTGCTGGAAATCCGGAGTATACTCTTTAAGAATTGACATTACCTTTTCCGAAACATCGTGATAACGTTCCATTCTCACAGGAAGAAAAATCGCATTCGGACATTTTCTGTATGCAGAAGAGATTGGCATAGCAGAGTGAATACCATACAGCCGAGCTTCGTAAGAACAGGTTGAAACAACCCCGCGGTTTCCGGGTAAAGCACCAACAACAACCGGTTGATGGCGGTATTCGGGGTGATCATTTTGTTCAACAGAAGCATAAAATGCGTCTATATCAATATGAAATATCACTTTATCCATATTACGGCAGTAAAAACTCCTCCCTGATTGTGAGTAATGATGAAACAACTCCGGAGTTTGTATCTACAGAAGTATTATTTAGTAAACGATTACTAAAAATAAAGGTAAAACTGCATGTGGTATCAATTGATTCGGGAAGAGTAATTGTTAGTGTAATGTTTTCAGGAGGTCTGGCTCCAATAATGATTTCTGCTTCATTCCGAGCGTTCAGATAGTGGAAAGGGAAATTGCAATCATATATAGTAGCCGGCTCGCTGAATGAAAGCCTGAGACGCAGACGTTCCGGCACTGTCTGAAAATTCAGATTAAGCTGATGGAGGGAACGTTGAAGAAAGCTTTCGCTTGAATGTTGGAAAGTAACAATGTCGTCTGTTTCCCTGGTAAATGAGAATTCACGATGGGATGTGTGGATATCAGTAAAAATTGACCGATTAAACAAGCGGATATTGGTTCTCCCGATGTTTGTCTCCGATGTAAGTGAAAGAATCCCTTCATTCGTGTCTGCATTATAATTTTGGTCAGCGTGAATAATCTGCTGATTGTCTTGGGTATAGGGGTCCTGAAAATAGAGCAGGCTTAGGAGAGAAACAATGGAGATCAGTAAAACTCCGACTATTGCAGGAAGAATGTAAAAGATGACCCGTAAGCCTGCTTTGTGATATTGGTTAATTAGTGCCAAAAAAAACATAATATACGGGAATAACAGAAATGCAAGAACTAAATTGGCTGATACCGGATTGAGTATAATAAATTCAGCGGTTTGAAGATCCGGTAAAAACAGCACATCTATAACAGCTTTCACTATCCAGTAGGCAGAAATGATGAATGCCAAGATACGTACTATTACACCCTTTGAGACAGAAAAGATAATTGCGAAAAATAAGCCCCAAATGAAGTAATACGTCAAGGATATATTAAAGAAGAGTGCGGCAAAAAAGCTGAAAATAAACATAAATATAGCGGAGGTTGAATAAAAATCAGGCCGTTGACTAAAAGGAAGATAATGAAAAAAGTTAAAAAACAGGAAGTATAATAAAAAAATAATGAGCATTTTTATTAAGAAAAATAGCTGTGGATAGTATTCCCACAGGAGCGGAAACTCGCGGAATTGTAAAAACTGGGTAATAAAGATAGTGGCAAGGAAGAGAAACCCAAACAGAAGTCCATAGAGTATGGGAATATTTATGAATCTTACTACTAATATCCGTATCCTATACAGGACGCGGACAGGTCTAACCAAACCGTATATAAAAGCGAAAGAAAAGAAACTTAGAATAAAATAGATATACGAGAGTTCAGGTATAACAAAGAAGATATCCGTAACCTGAAAGAAGAGAAAGTGCCTGTCCCATGTGTCGTAGAAAGAAAAACTCTCTGTGACCGTTATTTCATGGAGGGTCCGCAAGAAAGAAAAGACCCATTCATCTGGATCTAGTGAATCTTGATAGGGTGTATACTCTGTGTCGGAAAAATAGAGTGTGGGAATTTCATTATCGATGTATTCATGAGAAGGGTTTGTATTTGAAAAGCTATTTAATCTAAGCAGCTGGTTTATATTGCCCATTGTAAGAAAGGGAATTGATCTGCGTTTGAACAAAGATGATATCTGTGAGATTAGCCAAGGTGGTGAAATAGTCCCTCCAGAGCCTGGGATAATCATTACCCGTTCAGGAATAGATTTGAATCCGGTATAAAAAGCGGCGATTCTGTAATTAAAATGGGAATCATGGAGATACCGACGAGTGCCAAGGGGGTAGGCTGCGGTATCTCCGAATTCAGCACCAAGAAAAACAACCTCCACACTGTAATCTAGTGCACTATGTGCGAGCTCCTTAATAATTGAAAGACCGATTGCAATATTCACTGAACCGTCCTGATTCTGTGAAACTCCCTCTGGATGATTCATTGGAATAAGGTAGAGAAGTGTATCTCTGGATGTTCCTTCCATGCGTACAATAATATTCTGAGAAAATGAATGGATCTGTCTTGGTATTTGGATATCCTGTAACTCATAATCTATATTATCGTTATCCAATTGTTGTGTGATATAGGCAATTGTGTCACGTTCTCCCTGAGTCCCTTCTAGTCTGGGATAAAAAGAAGAAATATCTTCCATGAAACCGAGAATAGTTGCAGGATTTGTTTGTATTGGCCTTTCAGAAAAAACAGAAAATGCCGATACACATAGTAGAAATAAAAGAAACAAATGCTTTTTCACAAGAAAAGCATAGAAAATGCAGGGTGTTTGGTCAAGCAATAGAAGGTAATTGAAGCATATAATGCCTAAAAAGGGGGGCATATTTGGATTTGTTAGAAATAATAAAAACTCGACGAAGTGTGAGAAGCTTTACTGGTGAATCAGTGCCGAAGAAATCTCTTGAACGTATACTTGAAGCCGGGAGAATGGCTCCGTCTGCGAAAAACAGACAGCCTTGGAGATTCATTGTTATTCAAGACGAGGCATTAAAAGGGAAGATTGAATCTGCAGCGTTTGGTCAGGAATACATCAGTCAAGCGCCGGTAGTTCTTGCTCTATGCACAACAAATATTGATTATATGATGCCGAACGGCCAGAAATCTTATCCAATTGATCTAACTTTTGCAGCTTCCTTTATGATGCTGCAGGCCGAGTATGACGGATTTTCAACCTGCCCGGTGACTACATACGATGAGCTAGAAATAAAAGAACTACTTTCAGTACCCTATACAATGCGGGTAGTTATGCTCATGCTTGTGGGAAAGTCCGAGGATACAGGTGTGAAGAATACTAGAATGTCAGCAGGCAGAATAATTGCATATGATCATTGGTAATGGACAAATCTAAGTCTGATCTTATGGTATGTGATATTATCACTATGGGTAAAACATTTACTTGTAAGTCAGCTGATTATGAGCTACTATAGAAGGCGTAATATCACTTTCCGAGATATCAATTGCAAGGATTGCGAGGTATTGGAATAAATGCCGAAAGAAAGAAAACCTATTCTCGATTTACCGCTCAAGCTTATCTTCACAGAAGAGGGAATTAACTTTTTCATAAAAAATAAGAAAAAGCTAAATCGGTTTAAAATGGCGGATGATGTCGAAGAGTATGGTATTTTTCTAGATAAATTCTCACCTCCATCTGTCCAGAGGATGATGCTAATTGATTATATCTCTAAAGTAGAGATTTCGCGGACAGAGTTCATGTCTAAGCGTCAGGAAATAATGGACCTTTCCAAGCTTATTGTATACGCTGTTCTGTATAAGCAGCTCGATAATGTAATTTTTGATAAAGTAATCAAATCAGACCTCATTAAGCTGTGGAATAGAAAGAATCCAGCAAATATTATTGATGATAAAACGCGGATAAACGATAGCTACCTGGAAAAGGTTCTATCGAAAAACCAGAAGATGGTGCATGAGGTAATGCAGGAAATCCTTGATCCGATATTTATGAGTATCAGTAATAATAGCAATTTACTACCGGAAGAAAAAAATATTCAGCTTTTTTTAAGTGAAAAATTTATGAAAAATTTGCGTCCTTTTAACTGGTTCATCCTTTCCAGATTCAAAGGCACACAAGAGTACTTCAGGTTGATCGATGAAATGCGTGACTACCTGCGGGATTACATGGAAAAGTCGAGAATTGCTGAGTATTTATCACTTATGATAATGGAGCTTGCGATAAACGCAGAGAATACGAATATTCAGAACTTTGCGAAAAAAGTGTACCGTGGGTCAGTGGATCCCCAGGCTGTTCTGTATGACACAAACATTCGAACAAAGATACTCACTGATATGGAAAAACGGAATGAACAAGTTTTTTTAAGCTGGCGAATGGGCGGAAAAAGCGGTTCTATCGGGACAAAGGGAAGACTGCAGGTTACTATCTACAATAAAGAATCAGAATATGCGGGAATGAAACAAAGTATTGACGAGAAAAAACAGGTCGATTCAAAGAAAACAAACCTCATGGACTTTTATAAAGATGGGGACGAAACACAAGGTGCAAATACAGAGCTTGGATTATATTATCTCTCTTATCTGAACGAAGCCTGTGAAAAGGTCAACGTCCGGTTTGAGTCACTGGTAAATCAAATACAGGCAAGCGATCTTACTGTTATTACCCTTACTCTGCATTTTTAATAATACTATACTCCGTACTGGAGTCCTTTGCGTAACTCATAGCGTTCAATCCCCAGCTGTATGAGTAGATCAAGAAGTGAAGAATACCCAAGCCCGTTCTCGCTGCAGAGCATTGGAAACATGCTTATACTGGTAAATCCGGGTATCGTATTAATTTCATTCAATAGTATTCTGTTACTTTCTTGCTCAATAAAGAAATCCACCCTGGCATATCCTTGTGAGTAAATGCTTTTATAGGCTTTTTCTGCAATCTCTTTGACACCTCTTTTTGTATCTTCAGATATATCTGCGGGAATTACCAGACCGGCACCATCAGGATCAATATATTTTGCTTCGTAATCGTAGAACTCATGGGAAGGCAGTATTTCACCAATTGCGTAGCTTACAGCGTCCTGGTTACCTGTGACAGAGCATTCAATCTCTCTTCCCTTAACAGCCGGCTCTACCAAGCAAACAGTATCGTATTGAAAAGCTGTTTCTAAGGCTTTTTGGAGCTCCTCCGGTGTACCTGCTTTGGATACTCCAACAGAGGAGCCTGCTCGTGACGGTTTTACAAACACAGGATAAGAGAACTCTTTTTTAACCCTTGCCTCCAGATTTGTGAAAGCAGGGTCTGAAGCCTGCTCAGGTGTGACTGAAAAGAAAGGAACTACCGGTAGTCCTTGTTGCTCCCAAATTTGTTTTGCCAAGACCTTTTCCATACCAACCGCACTTCCGAGTACAGATGCACCTGCATAGGGGATGTCTGCCATTTCTAGAAGCCCCTGCATTGTTCCGTCCTCTCCAAAGGTGCCGTGAACAATGGGAAAGACGAAATCCAGATTCATATTTCTATCTTTTACAAAGAACCCCTTACCTGGAATAACTGAAACTAAAGCTTCCTCTTGCTCATATAGCTCGAGCGGGGATTCACTTGTGCGGGCGTTTTGTAAAACTGAATCAGCTTGGAGATAAAAAGTTCCTTTTTTTGAAATCCCAATCAAAATCGGATCATATTTATCAGGTGAAAGGTTTCTTACAATTGAGGCAGCGGAGCGAAGGGATACCTCGTGTTCTCCTGATTTTCCTCCGTATAAGATACCTATCCTCATATTATTCTCCTTGGTTCATGGATTTAATCGTTGCGCTATACCCCAAATCTGCCAAGGCGTTCTGTGCAGCTTCTTCTTCGTTCCAGTATACAGGCCCCTCTGAATAGATTATAGAAGACTCATGACCTTTGCCAAGTAGTAGCACAGTATCACCAGTGGATGCGAGGGAGAAAGCCTTCCGGATAGCCTTGGTTCTTTCAGGTATTTTATAGATTGCCTCTTGCGAAAGTGTGCAGCCTGCAGCAATCTCATCTAGTATCGTAATTTCATCTTCTAATCTAGGATCTTCGTTTGTAAGAATAATGATATCACTGAACTGTGATGCTATCTTGCCCTGGATTGGGCGTTTTTCTGTGTCCCGTTCACCCGCTGAACCGAAAACAGCAATAATTTTTCCTGTGCAGGTTTTACGCATCATTGGAAAGAGTTTGCTAAAGGAGCCTGGTGTATGGGCATAGTCAATAATTACATTGAACTCCTGTCCCATCTGTACTGGTTTCATTCTTCCAGGCACTGGCTTAAGCTGCGGAATATACCGAATAAGCTCTTTCCAATGCTTGTTTGCAGCTTTTGATGCGCCAAGCAGTGCAGCAAGAAGGTTCTCAATATTAAACTCACCAGGTATTGGCAAAGATATTTCACTACTGTCTTTTCCGTCCGAGATTACTGCATCTACAGAGGCAGACTTGGGACGGATGCTTTTTGCGTACAGGTGTACATCCTCGTGTTTTACTGAGTATGTGAACACCGGTGCGCTTGAGGCATCGGTGAAAAAGTCCCAGTGCTCATCATCCCTGTTAATGATTGAGAAAGAGTTACTTTTCTCTGTACTCACTGACGAAAAAAGCCTTGATTTGTCTTTTCTATAGTTTTCTACTGTTCCATGGAATTCAAGGTGTTCCCTGGTAACATTTGTCAGAATTCCGCCCGCAAAACAAACATCCCCAAGGCGGTTTGTTTTCGGAGATAGTCCGTGAGAAGTGGCTTCAACAACAGCATGAGTACAGCCGGCTTGTATTATATCAGACAAAAACTTTTGTATTTCCGGTGCCTCCGGAGTAGATTGACGCATTGGGTTTTTCATTTCAGTTGCGCCGTCAGACATCCCTACTGTTGAAAAGTAACCGCATCGTTTTCCTGATAGGTTGAGCAGCTGGTACAAGAAGTAAACAACTGTGCTTTTACCGTCAGTGCCTGTTACTCCGGTGACGGTAAGGTAATTCGATGGCTTACCATAGAATGCAGCACTGAGCGGGGAGAGCGCACAACGGGTGGATCCTACTTTAATATATGCTACACCCTCTTGTTTTGTAACATCCTCTTCATGAAAAACAGCTGCAGCACCTGAAGCAATTGCCTGATCAATGTACCGATGGCCGTTTGCATGAATCCCTGGGAGTGCGAAAAAAACGTGTCCTGGTTTTACTGTTCTTGAGTCATAGGAGACCCCTGTCACATACGGGTCAGGACCGTGATTTTCAAGTATATTGATATCTGATAATAAAGCTGATAGCCTCTTGTTCATAATTACTGCTCATAATATCAGGCAGTTTTCTGCTGTACAAGCGGTAATGGACTGTTTTTCTGTTTATCAGTACATTCAGTGTAATGCTAAATATGAAAGAGGATTGTAATGTTTGAAATACGGGTAATTGAAGGTTTTGCTGCAGCACATTTTATTCGGAATTATCATGGAAAATGTGAAAAACTCCATGGTCATAATTATACAGTAACAGTGTATGCACAAGGTAGTCAGCTGGATATAGGGGGGATGCTGATAGATTTCGGAATAGTCAAGAAAGCGTTGCGTAAAGTATTGAAAACACTCGACCATGGGCTAATAAATGACATTCCGTTTTTTGCAGAAAAAGATCCAAGCGCAGAGTATATTTCTCTTTATATATACCAAGAGCTCAAAAAAGATATTCCCGATGCTCCTATCTCCAGGGTAGATGTAGCAGAAACTGAGAAAAATATCGCGTCCTATATTCCTGAATAAAAGAGAAGGGCTGTACTTTTATAATAAAGCACAGCCCCCTATTGGTTCTAAAATAGTAAGTACTATTTATTGACCTTCAGCACTGTAAAGATACCGGAAATAATCCATATCTGTTGTCAGCACCTTCTCAAAGTTCGGCATTGTCCGTCTATAGGACTCGATAGCACGCCAAAACTCGAAGAAGTCAGGGTCCTGATTATAAGCATCTGCGTAGATTGCTGAAGCCCTAGCATCTGCTTCACCCCGGATCTCTTCAGATTCCTGGTATGCTTCAGACAGAATTGTTCTTCTGTCGTTCTCTATGCGTCCCAGAAGTTCACGCCTGCGGCCCTCTCCAAAGGAGCGGAAAGCCTGGGCAATCCTGTTTCTTTCAGAGATCATTCTGGAATATACACTTTCAGTAAGGTCATCTGAATACCGAATCTGGCGGATTACTACATCAATCACCTCAATACCGAATTGAGTTACAATTTCCTGAATAGATTCGTGCATTTGGTCGGAAAGCTCCCTTCTACCTATCTGGATTCTGTCATAGTTTGCTTCTGTGAAGGTAAGATCAGCGAGTTCGTCCATATCTATATCGTCTGAGGCATATGCATCTTCCCGCTCAATCTCATTAATTATATTGCTGTTCCGAACTGCTTCACGCAGCGGATTTGATGCAATAATGGTTCTGACTGATGAGTCGATCAGATCATCTAAACGTGCATATCCTTGTTCCATTGTGGTTACTCTTGCGTAGTAGGTTTCAGGGTCTGTGATCCTCCATCGTGCGGTAGTATCTACCCAGATGAATTGGTTCTCCTGTGTGGGTACACGCTGCGGATCTCCGTCCCATGAAAGTATCCGTTCCGAGTAAAGGACAACATTGTCAGTTATAGGCATTTTAAGATGGAGCCCGGCTTCTCCGGTTGTTCTCTGGATCGCGCCGAAGCGGATTACAACAGCTTGTTCACCTTCCTCAAGAATAAAGAATGGACCCAAAAGGAAGAATACGATGATTATAATTGCGAGTGCTACAAGTATTGTTATTAGTTTTTTCATTGCGGTCCCCCTTGTATGCTCTGAGTTCTGCCTTGTTCTAAGGAGAGAAAGGGGAGAAAATTATCAAGGCTTCTGTCAATTAGCTCCGTACCTTCAGCATCTTCAAATACATCCTCCATCATTTCATAATAAAGACGTGTTCTTGTTACATCCGGACTGCGGAGGTATTCAGATAGAACAGAATTGAAGCGCGCTATATTACCTTCTGCTTCATTCACCCGCTCATTCGCGTATCCCCGTGCTTCCTGGACAACCTGCTGCGCCTGGCCCCGGGCTTCCGGAATTGCCTGGTTATATGCTTCCTGACCCCGGTTGATCGCGCGGTTCATGTCCTGAATTGCGCGGTTTACGTCTTCAAAAGCGTCCTGTACCTCACCCGCTGGTGGTACAATATTCTGCAGTCTTACCTGGGTTACTCGAATCCCAAGGCCATATTCATCAAAGATTTCATTCATCCGCTCATTCGCCTGTATCTCAATATTGGTCCGCTCAGAACCAATAACATCTAGAATTGCCCTGTCGCCGACAAGCATGTTTAGCGTTGACTGGGAAATGTCCCGGATTGTTCTATGCTTGTCTTCAACATTGAAAAGCCATGCCTGGGGGTCAGCAATCCTGTACTGGAGAATCCATTCAACATCCACAATATTCAAGTCTCCTGTGAGCATAAGGCTCTCTTCAGGGAAATCTGTGGAAGAATATCTTGTCTGCACACCCGATTGTTCTGTCCTAAAACCGAATTCCTCTACTTGAACTACCTGCGTGGGAACATTATAATTTTGCTCCAGCAAAGGTATTTTGAAATGCAGTCCTGCGCCAGTTGTTCTATTGTATTTACCGAGAAAAAGTACAACTGCTTCTTCTGTCTGGTCAACAACATAGAACGAACTAAGCCCAAAGCCTGCTATTACCACCACTACAACTACCAAAATGATAAGCTTGGGACTTACATTCGGAAGTTTTGGCGGAGTTACGTCTCGTTCGGACATATGCCCTCCTTACTAATTTTCAAAGAATCTCTCTTTCTGTACTGTTTACAGCCTATAGAAAGATTTTATTCACTGATTTATTCAAGAGTACCTATTTCCTGAACTACAGTCAAGAAAAAGGAACCTGATTGAGTAATTCAGTGTATAATCTGAACGGATTGTGTATTTCCGAACAGAAAAAATATGGATAAAAGTAAGCAGAATAAAAAGAGAAATATAAATATTGCTAATACTAAAAGTGCGGTATACAATGAAAAGAAGGTCGTTAATTACAAAAAGGAGAAAGGGATGATAAAAATTAACCTAGTTATCATTATTATAGTGATGTTAATATGCTTTGGGTGTGATAATTTCATTGGTCCAGCCGGACCAGCGGGAGCTACTGGGGAACAGGGAGAACAGGGAGAACAGGGAGAACAGGGAGAACAGGGAGAACAGGGAGAACAAGGCGCGACAGGCTCGGAGGGACCGTCTGGACCAACAGGACCAGAGGGACCGTCTGGACCAGCAGGACCAGAGGGACCGTCTGGACCAGCAGGTCCAAGCCTGTATCTACAGGATTCAGCTGGAAACAGATATCATTCAGGAGGCGTAATTTACCTTGGCTTCACAGACGATGTGATTATGCCGAATATAGATACGAGCCTACATTTCGTTAATGAGACAGAATATGAGCTGTCCTTTGTTAATACAAGTCCGTATTACACGGTAGAATTGGAAACTCAGCAGACGCAAACAGGCGCTATTTCCTATTTTTCGGAAGAATCAGCTACACAGCTTGACATAACGGAGTCTTTATTAACTGGGGCTATTGCGGCTGGTACTTCCTCTCCAAGTTTTACTTTTCAGTTAACCGATTCAGCTGATTTACTGATACGCAGGAGGTATGTTTTTGAGATAACAGACGGTACAGACAATTATGACTTTGTGTTTGAAGTATACGGCTTTTCAACTACATCCGCAGGCGGTTGGTAGAATAGTTGGTTTACGAAAATCTATATGAATAATATTTTACCTTCCAAGCCTTGTTTTATCGCAAGGCTTGTGAAATATCTTAAAGGAAATGATAATTCTGTTTATGCGGTATGTACGGAAACCGGAACAGGTCATTTCATAGATCCAATCGCAGCGGATGTACTGCACTATCTTGAGTATCCAATGTCCGCGGTTGAATTGGAGGAAGAATTAGCCGCTGACGGCTGGGAAAGATCCGGATTATCTGAACTCCCCGGGATACTCCAGGATCTGCAAGCCAGCGGTCTTGTGACTGATCCTTACAGTCTGGCGGTAGACAGTGAAAAACCAGATGTATACCGCGTTTTTTCTTTGGACTTTTTTGCTGTTCCCACAAAGAACAGACCGGAAGCTCTAGAACGTTGTCTGAAAAGTTGGGCAGGTTTGTTCTCAGCTTCTTCTCATAGCCCTGCTATTCTTATATCAGACGCTTCGGATGCAAGAAAAACCGAAATCTCTGATGTTGTAAAAGACTTTGCCGGTACAGCAAGCATTCCGGTTTACCTTATCACAGATGAGCTAAAAAAACAGATGATTAGCCTTCTCCCGGAACATATTCAGGAAACAGCACGGTTCGCCCTTGGTGAAGAAGATCTTCCCGGCCTTCAGGACCAGCGGTACGGAGCAAACAGGAATTTTATACATCTGATTACCCAGGGGCGGAGTACCGCATTGGCGGATGATGACATTCTCCCTGAATTCATACAAGCCAACAGCTGCCTCCATGGAATAGGTGTGAGTTCATTTCCTGATCCAAGCCTTATTACTGCAGTACCGGATTACTCTGTGTTTCAGAAAACTGCCGAAAAAACCGGCGGGACTGAATACTTTGAAGCTTTGAGTATAGCAGGAAAAAAATATAAGGAACTGGAGGATATATTTGATGAGTTAGATATAACTGATGCATGCTATAAGGATCTTGTTCGAATGGGTAAAAACAAGACAGAGGTATCTGCCCTCTGTTTTCTCCATTGGGGGGACTGTGGCATGGGGAATGCATCTTATCTTCTCCAAAAAAGAAGCGATTTAACTGCAGATATTATTTCAGAAGAAGTGTATGAGAAAATGATGAAGCACAGGCTTGTCTTGAGAGCGCCCAGGCGAACAACCATTGGGGGAAAACTGATTATGGGCGGACATTGTGTTTTTTCCGGCAATGCGAAGCTCCCTCCTTTCAGTCCCTACGGTAGAAATGATGATGTCCTGTTCGGTACTACAATGGACCTGCTTCATCCTGACCAGATTATCGGGTATCCGAATATTAGTATTCTTCATAAACCATTTACTCCGAAACCAAGTACTAGAGATAAAGCTATACAATCGAAATTCAACGCGAATGAGCTTATCAGGCTGGTGTTACTGTACCTAAGCGGCAGGAACAATTTTGAAGAAAACTATCAGCTTATAGGCAGTGCGCTTGTTCAGTTTGCTGAAAAAAGCAGGGCAGAGAGCAGGCAGGTTCTCGCGCTGCTTGTTTCACAAATGCTTCTTGAACGTCAAAAGGAGATGCATGAAGAGCTGGATTATTTTCACGAAAAACCTGACTACTGGGCAGAAGATGTTTACGCAGCAATTCAATGGATACAAGGGCATCTGGTGAAGCAAAAATACTGGCTCCCTGTAGAATTTACAAACAGGGAGGATGCTTTTTTTCAGTACTGCAGAAATTACGGCAGCCTGCTCATGTACTGGCCCGAGCTTTTAGAAAGAGTAAAAGACCTTGCTCCGGATTTCCTGGCCAAAGCAAGGCTTTAAGTCTTTAAAAGCGGTTTACATTACTACAAGCCAGATGCCTATCCCTGCAGCAATCAGACCCCATACCACAAGAAATATCTGTGTACCAATTTCTCCAAGCATTTTTACAAACCCCTGAATTTTCCCCATGTTCCAAACAGGGCTGAACTTAACAGCGCCGATGAACACACAGAATACTCCGTACACAATAAGGACTATTCCTAAAATTAATAAACCCATTCTTTTCCTCCTAAAATATTAATAACACTGGGAAACAGTATTATGCTGATTCCCAGTGATTTTTTATGACAATCCTGCTTTTATTTTTTTCCCAAGCAACAGAGCATATAAACCTGAAAGACCACACAGTACTAGTGTCCTCCAGATTGTCCCAATCCATGTTGCGGTTTCAGTGAATACAAGCTCCAGACTGTCAAAAATCCAGTACGTAGGGAGCCACCAGATAATAAACTGCCAGGCATCCGGGAGCAGGGCTGCACCCAAGACAGCCAAGAGCAGAAGGATTGACAGCACCTTGCCCAGACCAAGGGCTTCTGTTTCATTCCGTGCTATTGATCCCATGAGAAGCCCAAGTAAAAGTGTGACACTGTAAGCACCGATTACAACGATGTATACCTGAAGAATATTCACGCAGCTAAGACCAAGTGTGAAAAGCGAAATCAGGGTATAGAAGATAAGAATGAGGAATGGAAAAATACTTTTTCCAAGAAAGTACTCAGCCTTTGTTACTGGGGAAACACGGATCGCCCTGTCTGTTCCTTCTTCTTTATCATTTACAATATTCAGACCAATGAGAAATCCTGAAACAATTACCATGAACACAAGGAATGCGGAACCTCCAATAGTTGCAATAGGAGATGTCTCTGTCCTCTCTGAAAGTTCATGGGGTACTTCAGCTTCAAAGACTGTCAAGCTTTCTGAATCCGGAAAGTTTGTTTCAAGATAATCCAGCCTGATAAATCTTGCAGCATAGGAGAAGTATTCATTGTTTTCCAAGGAGCGTTCCATTACTGATACGAATTGGTTCTCCCTAGGGTCCCAGTACAGCCCTTCAGCTGAGCCGGTGTTCCGGAGCTTCTGCTCCATTGCTTCAATAGACGCATACTCTTCCACGTTTGCAACATTTTCTAGGATTTCCAGGGTTTCAGCTGGTACAGCGTACTCCCCCTCAGTCACAGCAGCTATAGTTACCTCAGTATTTTCCACAGAGGGAAGGAATGCATTGATGATGATCAGGATAAATACAGGTGCAATTATCATATACGCACCCATGAAAGACTTAAAGCTCAAGGATATGTCCATTTTCAGTATTTGCATAAGCTGCCGCATGTTACACCTCCTTCCTGGTAATTTTTGCGAATACAGCTCCGGAAATTGGAATGAGTACAATACTGATACATGCTAAGATGAGAGAGCTCTGCCAGATTATGTGTCTGTTATTGTCAGGAAACATTGCAGCATCCAGTCCGAAGAGTGTGTAGTACGAAGGGATGATACGCAGCCACGGCGGATGAAAAACAGGGTAGAAAAGCGAAACCGCGGGCAGTGCAAGGATTAAAACTAAGACCATGATCCAGAGTATTGCTTCTAAGGGGTTTTTGAGAAAGCTGGATAAAAGCGCGCCCAGGGCAGAACTGAAAACCAGTGTAAGGATAATGACCAACAGCGATTCTAAGTAGCCGGAGGTACCCATAATAGGCAGGTAGAGAATTGAAAAGGTGATGAAACCGGTAATAATGATTACAAGTCCTTTGCTCAGCAGAAAAGTCCCGAGCTTTCCCGGGGAAACCTTAAATGCTCTGATTGTCTCATCCTCCCGTTCCTGCCCGACAAGGGAGATCATGGCAAACAGCCCGAGGACCCCAACCATCATCAATAGTACAGGGGGAAGCATTTTCTTATTCAAGGGAATTTCATCCCGCAGACCGTGTTGGAGCGCGGTTATTCTTACAGCATTGTACGTGCCTTCAGGATAATTGTTTGTTAGGACCCGGAGCAGGTCTTCCATTTCAAAACGAACATAGTTTTCAATAGTTTCTGTTGTATACGGCTGTGTAAGCAGTTGAACTTTGAACTGGCGGTCCTCATGTCTTTCAATGATAAGGCCCACAGCAGAGCGGTTCTCCCGCATTCCTTCTATTATTTCCTCTCTGGATGACACGAAGTAGTCCGGCTCCTCGCTAGTTTGAGCTTCTTCTGGAGCGAACTCTTCTATGAAACCTTCCACAATGCCTGTTCTGTCCCAGATAAAGGAAGTCTGTTCCTGCTGTATGTCTTCAGGTATTATAAATAGAAGAAAAGCTGCCATGAACACAGCAAAGGCGATTTCAAGAGCAATATAGATGTTCTTGATTCCAAGGGTGAAATCCTTTTTTAGGAGCAGGGGCAAACGCTTCATTTTCCTCCTCCTTTACTCAAGGCCGCGGCCGGTTAGTTTGATGAATATTTCCTCAAGACTCGGTTCTCCGGAGTGTATGGTCCTGATGTCATGTCCTCCGATAAACCTTTGGAGATCAGCCTTTCCCTCGGTTGACATATTGAATGTCTTTTCCTGGAGTTTGCCTTCTTGTAGATATTCAACAGTAACCTCCGGCTGGCCGTACTGGAGCTTTAGGTTCTTAGGAGTATCAATTGCAACGATTCTTCCTTCCACAATAAACGCAACCCTGTCGCAAAGCTCGTCAGCAACAAACATATTGTGGGTTGTAAGAAAAATGGTAGTGCCTTCCTGTTTTTTCCTTTTAATTATACCCTTAATACTTTTCGCGGTTCCAGGGTCAAGGCCCATGGTTGGTTCATCGAGAAACCATATTTCAGGATTATTGATCATTGACCTGGCAAAGCCAAGGCGCTGCTTCATTCCTTTTGAATACGCGCCAGCCTTCTTTTTCGCGTCCTCTGCTAATCCGACCATTTCAAGTACTTTCATGGGGTCCTCTGTTTTTCTGTCATAGAGTCCGGCGTGGAATATAAGGTTGTCCAAGCCGGAGAGCTTTTTATACACATTGGGTATTTCAAAACCGACCCCGATTTTGTTGAAAAAGGACTTCTCCGGCAAGCCTTTCCTCTCTATGCCGTCAATTACAATCTTGCCCTGCTGGAGCTGAAGAAGCCCGGAAAGGACACCCTGGGTGGTGGATTTTCCAGCCCCGCTTGGTCCGAGAAACCCGACAATTTCTCCTTCGGAAATTGTAAAATCCACGTCTTCCACAGCATAGTCCTGGTTTTTTTTGTATGAATAAAATAGGTTCTCTACAGATATCATTCTTAGCCTCCTGTAGTATTGTACTAATTAAATAGTACAATACTACACCATGGATTGCAAGGAGAATATAAGGAAAACTAAGAAATAGTAAATACCGGAATGGGGCAACACAGCTCTCCGAGTGGTGCCAGAGAACTAGCAGCTTTGCTGCGAAACACAACGCTCCCCGAGTGATTCCGCAAAGCGGAATCGTATCGAGAGGACGCCGCGACCGCCAGCTTTGCTGCGTGGATTACCCAAAGCGCTACAATTTCTCTCTCATCTCGGTACCCTTCGACTCCGCTCAGGGCAGGCATTTTTGCTGGATGCAAAAACACTCGATGACCGGGCATACGTTAATATTCTACCCGTATCTGGATACA
>CAYRYS010000022.1:0-37630 GCA_964428555.1 uncultured Spirochaetales bacterium
GTATAACGGTATTACCCGGGCTTCCCAAGCCCGTGACGCGGGTTCGACTCCCGTCGTTCGCTTCCTCAAATAATTATGGCTGGTACAATAGATAATTCAAAAAATGTTGCCAAACAGATACAAGCGCTTCGCCAAGAAATTGAACAGCTTGATTCCCCAACAAGGAGTACCAGACGGATAACAGAGACAGCAAACAGACTTAAGCTTATGAGCTACGACCCTCAGCCGGATATTAGCAACGATGTCTTTCTCCTACTCACAAAACCTGAAGTCCTAGCCCGCATTGACGAGATTAATAAAACAAAATCCGGAGAAGAAGCGCTGGAATTAATCCGGCTGCTAGTAAACAACTATAAGTTCCTGGAGCAACTCAGAAAAAATGATATTTCCGCATGGGATAAAATAGAAGAGCTTTATGGAGAGGACTAAAGAGGGATTTTAATCCGAAACACAGTACCAGAACTTTCTGTGCTCTCTACTTCAATGCTTCCTTTTAGCTTCTGTGTAACCAGGTTATACACAATATGCAGACCAAGTCCTGAATGGGTATTTCCCCGGTTTGTAGTAAAAAAGGGATCATAGATTTTGGAAAAAACATCTTCAGCAATTGGTTTTCCAGTATTTGCTATTGTTACATATAAAAACCCATTTCCATACTCAATACTTTTTTCAATGGCAATTCTTATCTCGCCTGAGATTGCACCTTCAAGAAAACCATGTTGATATGCATTTAGCACTAGATTGGAAACAATTTTAGTAAGAACAAGGGGGTAGGTGTTAACAATGAGTTCACTTGGACAATGTATATGAATTTTAACCATTTCTTCATTTATGAGATTTCTGAGGCTTGAAACAATGTTTCTCATGTGCAGTTTAAGATGGATATTTGTCTTTGGCTCTTCCTCTTCAATAACTGCTATGCCTTTAAACTGTTTCACTAGATCAGCAGATTTCTTAAGATTACGAGTAATTATGCTGTTCGTATCTGAAGCTTTTCGCAGATATTCAAAAAGATCTGACCGACGGAGATCTTTCTCGTCAAAATGTTTGGAGATATTCATAGTCAAATCCGAGAAGTTTGATACTGCAGTTAAGCATACACCGATTGGGGTATTAATCTCATGAGCAACACCTGAAACCAATTGCCCAAGCGCTGCCATTTTTTCTGCTTGCAGTAATTGTTTTGTTCTTTCCTGTACTAGTCCTTCAAGGTTTTCATTATATTCTCTTATTTCTTTTTCAGACTCCCGTAACTGTTGAATGAGAGCAGAAAGTCTATCTACCATAGAATTTACACTTTTCTGCGCAAGGGAAAGTTCACTTCTTGTGGTAACTGAAACCTTATGATCAAGATCACCGTTTCCAATGCGGTTTACATCAGAAATCAGTTGGTGTACTGGCGCGGAAAGCTTCGCTGCAGCAAAGAACGCAGATAGGATACTGATAATAATGAGAATAGTGCTGAATGTCAGATGGTAGAGAAAACTGCGGAATAAGACAGCTTCAGTCCTGTCAGTGGAGAATACTAATTCAACAACCCTGCTTGTATCAGTGGGCCGGGAAGGGGAGCTCAGGTCAATAAAAGTATAGACTGTCCGGGTACCAGACTCTTCAATAATTATCCTTCTATTGTCCTCTGCCCAGAGCCGCTCTACAATCTCTATAAGCTCATCCTGTGCCTCTCCTGTTCCGCCGTTAATGGTCGCATCTTCAGTAATAAATCGAACCTGTTCAAGATCCGGGTTAACTGTCTGAAGTTCAGCTGATAACTGGCTAGGGTTTAACTGTTCAATGTAATCTTGAAATTCCGAAGATACTAATCCGAGTTCGAGAAGATATTCATGATCAGGGGTAGGCATGTATCCGTAAATTCTCAATGTACCTGTCTGTGTTTCAGGGGTCAGCCTATCTGCTTGAAACTCATCTCCAAGTCTAAGCTGGGTAATATATTCATAGAAATCCGGCCATGCGGTAAAGTCAAGACCCTGGTCAGGCTCATAGGATGTATACTCAATAACTCCCTGTGCATTGATAATATACAGGTCCATTCCCCCTCCAAGCCTTTCCTTCAATGCTTCAAGGTCCATATTCTCAGGGTCCCTACCGGCTTCCTCATAGTCTTGCAAAAACCCTTGCATTCCCTGTTCTAGCTTGTCCTGCAAAGCTAACTCAAGCATCATATACGCATTATCTGCAAGCTCAAGTGCATTCCGGATATTATTCTCAGTCTGATCCAAAAGGACCTCAAAATCGGACATTACAGTATGGCGTAGATGAATAAAATCTAAAGTTGATAATGTGATGAGGAATGGTACTAATAGAATTAGTATAGAAATTAATATGCTTATTCGAAAAGAAATAATGCGCTTTTTCATATGCAATTACCCTTGCTAAATTCTATTATATCCAATCTCCCTAATAAGATAAACAGTGATATCGTATTTTTGAGCAATTTATTAAGATTTCTATATAGGCGAGAATAAATTAGGCAAACTTTTGTTTTATTTTGCTGAAAAGTTCATCAACTTCATCATTCTGGACCACTTCTTCCGGCTCATAATATGAAATGAGCTCCTGAGGTATTTCTTCAATAAACGGCGACGGTTTTGGGCATGTAAGTTCCCGCATCACTTTACGTTCTCTGCATGCACTCATATAAAGCTTTTGTTTTGCTCTGGTAATAGCAACATAAAACAGACGACGTTCTTCTTCAAGGTTCCCTTCCTGTTCTTCCAAAGACCGTGCATGGGGAATAATATTCTCTTCAACCCCTGCTAAAAATACTGTATTAAACTCCAAACCTTTAGCAGAATGAATGGTCATTAAATTAACCTTGCCCCCGTTTTCTTCATCTTCATCGTCCCTTGTGGTCAATGTTATTCTGTTAAGAAATGAAAAAATATTCGGGTCTATGTTATCCGGGTTTTGTTCCCACTGCATCAGAATATTTATAAACTTTTCTATGTTGCCATACTTCCAGCGGGCTACTTTATCATTCTTCTGGTGCTCCCCAAGGAGGTATCCCCAAAAGTCTACGTTTTCGACAAGGGACTTAAGAACCTTTGCCATGTCCCTTCCTTTTAGAATTCGTTCTCTATAATAATCGATAAGAGTGATGAAATTATCTATATCAGCTACAGCACGGCCAGCAAGAGGGGAATCCGATGCCCACCTGATAGCACAGATTGCCGAGTAAAAAGAGGAGTTCTTTTCCCTGGCAACTTCTGAAATTAATGCTATTGTCTTTTTCCCAATACCGCGCCTGGGAGTATTGATTATGCGCAGGAGGCTGACATCGTCATCAGGATTCGCAAGAACCCGCAGATAGGATATTAAGTCTTTCACTTCCTTTCTCTGAAAAAAACTAGTGCCCCCGGATACGCGGTAGGGTATGTTATCCCCCAGAAGCGCTTCTTCAATAGTGCTCGTAAGTCCGTTTGTTCTTACCAGAATTCCGAAGTCATGATATTTCAGATTCTGTTTGATGCGCAGGCTCTTAATTCTATCTGCAATAAACTGGGCTTCATCCCTTTCATTTTCCGGAAAGCAGAGCTCAATAGAGTTTCCGCCGCCAGTATCTGTCCGGAGCTGCTTAATTTTTCTATGTTCATTGTGCTTTATAACCCCATTTGCAGCTTCAAGAATAACCTCTGTGGAACGGTAATTCTGCTCCAGTTTAATCTCTTTCAATTCCGGGAAATCCTGTTCAAAATGAACGAGATTCATGAAATTTGCTCCTCGCCAAGAATATATGGATTGATCATCATCCCCCACAACACATACATTCCGGTTTGTTATAGCAAGCTGTTTCATCAATCTATACTGTATAAGTGATGTATCCTGAAACTCATCAATCATCATATACTTGTATCTTTCTTGGTATTCAGCTAAAACCTCTGGTCTGTCATGAAACAACTTGATAGGAAGTGTAATAAGGTCATCAAAATCAACGGCATTGTACACTTTCAGGTGGTCCTGATATTCATGATAGAACTCTTGGAAGAGTTTGTTGTCTTTGTTCCAGCTTGTCCTTTCTGTCTTTATTGCAGAGAAAAGGGATGCAACAATCTTCGGATCAAAAGCGTCCTGACTGAACTTAATCTCCTTTGCAACCTCTTTTATCAATGCGATCTTATCTACTTGATCGTAAATCGTGAAATTCTTTCTAAAACCAAGGTGATGGATGGTCTCTCTCAATATTTTCACACCAAAGGCATGGAAAGTTGAAACTGTTAGATTCGAGAGTTTTCTCCTAGTTATCTCCCGTACACGGGCTGACATTTCACTGGCAGCTTTATTAGTAAAAGTGAGGGCTAGAATATTTGATTGTGGGATCCCGGATTCCAGCATTTTTGCGATTCTGTATGTAATTACCCGTGTTTTTCCGGACCCAGCTCCGGCAATAATAAGAAGCGGGCCGTTTAATGTTTCTACAGCTTCACGCTGCTCCTTATTCATAGGTGCAAGATCAAGCATTGTATATAAATCTCCTTTGTATTGTTCCAATGAGAACCTAAGGGGCTTTATCTGCATCATAAATATCTTCTTGTATTTGCGCAATAAGGGAAGAACGTAATATAGGATATGACTCATATGCCTTTCTATATTTTCTTTTTTCTTTCAGTCAAATGTGCAAATTCTTTGATAAATGATTCAAATTGATATATTATATAATGCATAGATACAAACATTTGGAGGATTACGTGAAAAAGACAGTTCTTTTCTTTGTGGTTATAATAATTTTAACTTTTGTAAGTTGTGCAGTGACTGTAGATCAGGTAAAAGAAAACCCCCAGCAGTTTGCCGGTGAAACCATATCTGTCTCAGGCAGGGTGTATAATGTTGTTCAAGTACCATTAACAGATTTCTCTGTTTATCTATTTGGAAATGAAGAGTCAAAGGTTGCTGTCTTTACTTCTCAGTCTCGTTCGGAGGGCGAAAATCTATCCATTACTGCAAAAGTAGTAGCTTCCCCTACAGAGGATGCTTCAGAAGATGTTGAAAATGCAGTACAGGAAGTGAAAAATTATCTAGTAGCCAATGAACTAGCTCAAGGAAGAGTTGCAGACAGGATTTCCAGAGGGATTGTTGAGGTTGCAAGAAGGACTGCAAGCACACTTGGGCAGATGTTTTTTCTCATTGAACAGTAAAAGGAGAGGAGTTATGGATGCTTACGATGCTGTTATTTCCCGCAGGAGCATCCGCGAGTTCACTGAAGAACCTGTTCCTGCAGACCTTATTCAAAGGCTAATGAGGGGAGCAATGCAGGCGCCGAGCGCTGGAAATGAACAGCCTTGGCAGTTTGTTATTATTACAGAACGGCAAAAACTTTTAGAGCTGCACACACTCCTCAGGTTCGAAAAGGCTTTGCAAACAACACCCTGCGCAATTCTGATATGCGGAGATACTGCCTTTGAAACTCATAAAGGCTTTTTGCCCCAGGATTGTGCAGCTGCAGCACAAAATATCCTCATCTGTGCACATAGTTTCGGTCTTGGTGCAGTATGGATCGGAATCCACCCATCTTCAGAAAAGGAAAAGGGAATCCAGAGCCTCTTTGAAATTCCTGAAAGCGTAATTCCGGTCTCTCTTGTTGTGTTAGGATATCCTGCTGAAAAAAAGGCTCCAATTGACCGTTACGATGCAAACAGACTTCATCATAACTCTTGGCACCATAGGGTACCTCATCTCATCATCTAAAGTAATTCGGCTGAAATTCTAGTAAAAGAGCTTACGCTTTATATCTATTGCATCTGCAGGACATATTTCATGACAGCAATAGCATCTGATACATTTATGGTAATCCGGTATTACCATTTTATTCTTGGTTTTCCCATGGAAGGACAGGGCATCTGCAGGGCAGATTTTAATACATTCTCCACAGCGGATACAAGAATCCTTTTTAAACACAGGAACTGGAATAGTAATGCGGTGTACGAATTTATAGACCGGAGAAGGCAGGTAGCGCTTAAAAAACCCATTTTCATTAAGCATTTCTATTCGATCAAACCCATGGATTACTAAGTCCTCAAGATCAATTCCAGGGGTGCTGATCTGAGAAACATCCGTAAGCCAGGTTCCTCTCTTTAGTCCGCTGATAATGGTAGGTATTTCTTCCGGTTTATAACCGGTAATCCTTGCCATAGCAATATCAATTGCAAGGACATTGGGAGAGGCCAGAATGAGGCCCGTGTTTCTTGGTACCCCGTTTCCAGGCCCATGGCCTTCCATTGCAACAATGCCGTCCATAATAGTAAAAACTTCCGGAAGCATAAGGTTTAGGTCAGCAATCATCTCAGCAAAATGGTCCTTGTCCGGAAACCTCATATGATATTTTGACTTCGAAAGCCCGGAAACTAAACCAAAAAGGTTCTTCATTGCACCTGTTATATACATCAATTGGTGGTTTTTCATTTTCGGAAGATTGATGATAATATCAACATCCTCCACTTGTTTCGCTAATTGGAATTCCTTGACAAACTTTGCTTTCGAACTATGAAAACTCGTCATCTTTTCAAATACTGTCCAGAGGGCTCCGCCTTCCTCGCGAATTACCTCCAGTAGACCCGCTTTTTCTGCAGCTGTATTGGAGTTGTGAAACCCCGGAGAATCACCGACTAGTATTCGTGCAGCTCCCTCTTTCTTAACCTTCCGAATTGCAGCCCGCAGTATTTCAGGGTGTGTTGTGACCGCTTTTTCTGGCATAGCTCCTGAAAGGAGGTTAGGCTTTATTAGTACATTCTTGCCTTTAACATCCGGAAATCCGGTTATTTGCAGGGCCTTTTCAACAGATCTGCAAACCTTGGCAGTATTATAATCACTGCATTTTACAATGCCTACAATCCGATTCATTTTCATTTGGTTACTCCATAGTCTCGTATTTTCTGTATTTTTGATAAATACATAGGCCCCATTCCCGGATGCTTATCAGGAAGAATTATCCTTCCGTATTCTGTAGGTTCTCCAATATCTGCACTAATAGGAAGAATTTTATACTGTCCTTTCCTCTTTTTATCCAGTTTTTCAATTACCCGGTCATTCTCTAAAGGCGAAAGAGTGCATGTGGAATACAGAATAATTCCGCTATTTTTCACCGCTTCAAGTGCAGATGCAAGTATTGCAAAAGCCTGTATTGCAAGATGTTTAGTTCGGGAAGGGGACCATTTTCCCAAATGCTTTTTTGAACCGAGAACATGTACTTCACTCGAACATGGCACATCCGCAAGCACCTTATCATAAACGTTTGACTCGTACCTGAACCACTTGGTTGCATCCTTGTTTGTGAATCTGATATCCATGTCATGCTCATCCGGAAGATGCTCTTTAAACACCCGTTGGGTACGCTTTAACCGGTCAAAGGAGCGGTCATTGACAGTAAGCCTTCCCCTGCCGCGCATTTTTGTAAATAAAACTAATGCTTTCCCCCCTGGAGCTGCACACATATCCAGTACATTCTCACCTGCTTCAGGGAACAGCTGGGATGCAGTCATATAAGAAGCTTTATCAAGATAATAGGGGATCCGCAGTAAATCGGTGACTTCTTCATATTCTTTGTTTTCCTGGAATGCAGAAAGTATATTCTTCCATCTATCAGGGTAAAGGGCTTCATAAAAAGCATGGAATGCATTCTCTCCCTTTTTTGTACCTTTGCTCATTTAATTAGCTCCTCTAGTATTGAATCAAATTCTTTTGCCTGATTCTTCCAAATAAAGCCCCTGAAAACTGACACAAGGTCTTGGGGAGGTCTTTGATTTCCCTCAATAAGGCTGCAAAGTTTACTGATAAAATCTTTTTCATTATAAAGGCAAAGTTGATGATATTTCTCGGGAACAAGCTCAGGGTAGGAGAGTCTATTTGGGAGCAAAGGCAGACATCCTGATGCCGTTGCTTCAACAACGGATATTCCGAAGTTCTCTTGGTTTGCTGTTGATACTACAATAGTACTGGTGCCTAGTAATTTTTCATATTCTATTCTTTCTTTCGCATATCCGAAATGAATGAATACATCCTTCATCTGTTCCCGTGCTTTTTCAAAAACCTCCGGCTTTTTTTTATATGATTCACCAGCAAGAATCACCTTGAATATCAGTCCTTTTTTCTTTGCTTCTGTTATTCCCCGGATAAACCGTTCAGGACCTTTATCATATTCCCATCTATGATTCCAGAGAATTACCGGGTACTGCGGTTTGTTCTCAGAACAGGTCTGTAAAACATCAGTCTCAAACCAAATACCAGGATAGACCGCACTGCTTTTCTTTTCGATTGCATCAATTTCTGAAATTATGGGATAGTCAGGCATTCTTTTCAGAAAAGACCGTGCACTGGTAAAAAAACTGTCGAGATGGAATTTGGAATTAAAGAGAACTAGGTCAGCTGTAGATGCAGATCTGATATCCTCCATTGCATAGTGATAATCTCTGTGCTCTCCCTTTGCAACTGGATAACAGAATTGGTTTTCATGAAAATATAAAAGAACAGGAGGCCGGGAGACAGTCCAAAGAGAAATTAAATGAGAAACACAGATCATATTTGTGATGATAATAGCATCATACATCGAAGGATCAGGCACCTTTTTAAATATATAGAAAGCTGCGCTTTCCATTCTCCATTTCCAAAAGCGCGGATCCATAGTTATCAGGTCAATAGAATGCCTGCTGTGTGTTGCCAGACCTTGTGCAAAGTTCTTATGGGAGCCTCCATAAAAAGGCTCAATAAAAAGAAAGTTCAAAATACCCTCTGTAAAATAAACTGCGAAATATGCTTGTTACATATGGACTTACACCATTGAATACAAAAAAATATGAATTCATACTTCAGACAGCTGTATCGTTCTTTTTAGTTTTGCAACAATAGCATAAATACTGTATTATAAAAAGTGACCACAAGAAAGAACACCTAATCAGGAGGAAATATGGATAACAAGGAATTACAGAAAAAGGCTGAAGAATATATAGCAAAGGAACAGAACGGCAAATTCCGTAAAGAAGTCGAAGAGCTTTTAAAAAAGCAGGATTGGGAGGAATTATCTGAACGGTTTTATAAAGAGTTAAGCTTCGGGACTGGAGGACTACGGGGTATTATCGGAGGCGGATATAACAGAATGAATCCCTTTGTTGTACAGCGCGCAACCCAAGGCCTTTCCAACTATGTCCTGGAACACGGTGATACAAAGGTATTACAAGCGGTTATAGCCTATGACTCAAGAAGGTATTCTAACCTTTTTGCAATGGAGGCTGCCAAAGTGCTTGCAGCGAATGGGATAAAAACCTATGTCTTTTCTCAACTGCGGCCTACACCGGAGCTGTCCTATGCTGTCCGGCAGCTGAATGCTACAGTGGGCATCGTCCTAACAGCAAGCCACAATCCGCCTGAGTACAATGGCTATAAGGTGTATTGGTCAGACGGCGGTCAGATTGTACCGCCCCATGACAAAGGAATTATTACTGAGGTTCGTAATGTAACATCAAATATCAAGTCAATGGATGAGGAAGAAGCTAAAAAAGACGGTATGATTCAGATTATTGACAAAGAAATTGATGATAAATATGTACAGATGATTAAAGACAACACCATTCGGCCTGAATTATTCTCTGAGTATGCAAAAGATTTGAAAGTTGTATACACTCCATTGCACGGCACCGGCGGTATCCTCATAGACAGATTGTTCTCTGAATTAGGTATTCCATGCAAAATGGTTCCAGAGCAAAAAGAACCTGATTCAGAGTTCCCTACTGTCGATTTTCCTAATCCTGAAGAGTCTTCAGCAATGGCAATGGCCCTTGATCTAGCGAAGAAGGAGAAAGCTGATCTCGTAATCGGTACAGACCCGGACTCCGACAGGATCGGTATTGCAGTTCCTGAGCACGGAGAGTTCCGTTTGATTACAGGAAATCAGCTTGGTGCGCTTCTTGCGGACTATGTATTCTCATCTAAAGCCGAAAAAGGAAAACTTCCGCAAAAGCCTGCATTCATCAAGACAATTGTAACTACCGAACTTCAACGCCACATTGCACAGGAATACGGAGCTGAATGTTATGATGTTTTAACAGGATTCAAATACATAGCTGAAAAAATACGGGAATTTGAAGCTATGGAAAATGGACCTAGCTATGTATTTGGAGGAGAGGAGAGCTACGGCTTTTTAAATACAACCGAAGTACGGGACAAGGACGCTATTTCTGCAACAGTGCTTACTGCAGAAATGGCATTGTATCACCGTTCACAAGGTAGGACTGTTATCCAGCAGCTTAATACAATATGGGATAAATATGGGTACTTCGAAGAAATACTTCTTTCAAAGTATTTCAAAGGCATTTCCGGTGCTCAAACAATGAAAGAGCTTATGAAAGACCTTCGGGATAATCCCCCTGGTGAGCTTGGGCAGATTCCAGTTTCATTAAAGCGTGATTATCTTGACGGCACAACAACAGACCTTGCGTTGGAAAAAACCAAGAAAAACATTGAGCTTCCTTCTGCAAATGTATTACAATTTGTCTTAAAGGACGGCAGTATTATCACTGCCAGACCCTCAGGTACAGAGCCGAAGATTAAATTCTATGCGTCTTGCAGAGCAGATACAGGGGTACCGCTCAGTCAGGCGAAACCCCAGGTAGAAGCAAAGATTCAGGCAATTAAAGAAGATATTCAAGCGCTTTTACCGGAATAATTCATTATCCGGCAGTTTACACTGCCGGAGATACTATTGCTAAGGAACCGTAATTGTTACAGAAACAGAGTATAAAAACCCACATTGTTCGGCTTGTAATCACAAGCCTTATTATAACAGCTGTCCTGCTTGTCATTGTATTTCTTTTTAGCATCAGGTTTTCACAGCTTCGCGCACACGGCCGGACTTATTCTCATATGATATCTGAGTTAAACCAGATGCTGCTGGAACTGAACCTCCTCGAGTATGAGGAAAGAATGGATTTTAACGATAATCCTGAGTATCCCCTTAATTCATATTACCAAAGGCTGGAATCTATTGAAGATAACCTTGATACTCTTGAAAGGGGCGCGCGCCAGTTAGGCGGCGAATTGGATACATACCCATTAAGAGAAACCTTACGCAATTCCGGTGATATTGATTTTTATGAGATACATCAATCAGTTCAGGATATACGGCTCTCTTTGCGGCCAATTTATGCTCAAACCATACAAGAGTTAAATTTTTATGAGTCTGCGGGTTTTGTTCTTTTTCTCTTCTATCTTTCTTTTATGCTTGCTGTTATCTTTAACATGGCTCGTTATGTAAGAAGGTACTATGAAAATATGTCCAAGATAACTACTGAAATTACTGGTATTCTTCGATATTCTCATAAACAAAACAGCTCAATAGCGACACGTTGGAAAGAGGACCAAGATGTAGTTCAGGCTGTAAATGACATTTCAGTAGAGATGGATTTTCAGAGAAAACTGCTTGAAGTTCCTGGCAACACTCCTTTGGAAGAGTTTCTCCCAAAATTGCTGCCGATAATTCAGGAGGTTATCTCCTGCAATAGACTCGGAGTTGCCTTTCTAATACGGTCAAACCGAATTGTTGCAGAAACCAGCAGTGCAGACTATCCGAATATCAAACTAAAAGCCGGATTCTCAGCAACAAAGAATGAAACAAGCCTTTTTAAACTCATAGAAAATCAGCAGAGTAGGATTATCAATGATTTGCCTGCACACTATGAAAAGGTTAGGTCCTCAGAGGCAACAAAATTATTATTGGAAGAAGGTATAAAATCCAGCTTAACCCTGCCATTTAGCTTTGGCTCAGATCTGTATGGGGTCTTTTTTATTAGTTCAAAAAAATTACATGCCTTTTCCCAGCATGATGAAAAAAAAGCATCATGGATACTTCAGCATCTAAAGACATCTATTTTTGCTTCCTTTATTCTGCAGGAGATGCTTTACACCAATGCAAAGGCTTTTGCAGACATTGTAGAAAAGAAAGACTATGAAACAGGTAATCATATTTCCCGGGTTTCCGAATATTCTTATATTCTATCCGAAGCTGTAAGGCACAATAATCCCCAAATATCCCATAAGTTTTCCCGGGACATTCTAAAATTCTCAGCGCTTCATGATATAGGAAAGGTTGGTATTCCTGATAACATACTACTAAAACCTGGAAAGCTCTCTTCAGAAGAAATGAGTATCATGCAGGGACACGTGCTTATTGGAGAGGACATAATAAACAGGCTTAACGAATCTCATAAGGAAACCATTGGATACGAATACTTTAAAACAGCTTCTGATATTATCTCAGGCCACCATGAATACTGGGACGGAAGAGGCTATCCAAATGGGCTTTGCGGAGATGCAATTCCCCTTGCAGGCAGAATAGTAGCCATAGCGGATGTATTTGATGCTTTAACAACACCGCGGCCGTATAAACCTGCATTTTCACTGGAGAAGACTTTGAAAATATTGAAAGAAGAATCCGGAACACATTTTGATCCTGAGCTTATTTCATTGTTTTTTGAGAATATAGACGATATCCTGGAGATATACTATTCAGATGAATACCGTGATCAAGAACTATAATCTTCCTGAGCGGATAATCCCGAATATCAGCCAGAGCCCGAAAATACCTGCAACCAAATAGCCGCCTAACGCAAGGATTGGTACGCCAAATAAGGTAGGGCAGTTTTCCATCTGCATCATAAACGAGGATCCGATAAGAATACCTGCAATAATAATACTAAAGGATAACCGGTTAATTGATCTATCCAGTTCAGTGGTGAATTTTTCCATACCCACAGGCTCTATTTTAGCTTTCATATTGCCCGATTTTAAATTGTTCATAATTGTAGACAAATCATTCGGCAGATTCAAAGCAAGGTTGCCTGAATTGCGGACAAAATCCAGCATATCTTCTGTATGTTTTCTTGGGTCAAACTGGGACATGAGCAATCGGTCGATAAACGGCTTTGCAACACTGATAATATCGAATTCCGGGTCAAGCCTTCGTGCAAAGGCTTCAAGAGTTACCAGTACTTTGAGCATTAATGCAAAATCAGAAGGGAGGTCTATATGGTGTGTCCGGATAATGTAGTTTAAATCCATAAGAATCTGGGTTACATTCAGCTGAGATACTGGAATGCTGTAGTAATAGTGTACTAAATTATTAATATCTTGTTTGAATTGTCTCAAATTTACATTATCATCTACGAATCCAATATCCATAAATATACGCACCAGCCGCTGAGCGTCCCTGTTTACAAAGGCGCTGAGCATATGTGCGAAGAACCCCTTCATCTCAGGCTCTAAAAATCCAACCATTCCGTAATCTAAAGGCACAAGAACACTGTTTTCACGGACAATAAAATTTCCCGGATGCGGATCTGCGTTGAAAATTCCGTACTTGAAAATCTGTTTCAATACAAAATCAACTCCAAGCTTTGCTATTTTCTTTTTATCTATCCCCGGAATGTCATTGTCAAAGAGTTCAGAGAGTATATACCCATGGACGTATTCCATTGATAAAACACGTTTTGTTGATAAGCGTCTATAAACACCGGGTATAATAATATCCTGGTTGTCTCCATAGTTTTGTTTGAAATGGGCCATTGTTCGAAGTTCATAATTAAAATCTAACTCAAGCAGCATTGTGCGTCGAAACTGTTCGACAATTTCAAGGGGTTTATATATCTTCAGCGAGTTTATATACGTTTCCGCAGTTTTAGCCAGATCAATAAGAATATCTAAATCTATTTGCACAAGTTTTTCTATCCGAGGACGCTGTACTTTCACTGCAAGGGTATCTCCAAAGAGGGTAGTTGCCTTATGGACCTGAGCGATAGAGGCTGAAGCAATTGGTTCCTGAGAGAAACTGGTAAACATCTGGTTTATTGGCTTACCAAGTTCTGACTCAACAAGTGGTTTAATTTCATCGTATGGTACTGGCACTGCTGAGTTTTGCAGCTTCTGCAGTTCAGTAATAACATCTTCAGGAAAAAGATCCGGACGCAGGCTCATTGCCTGACCCAGTTTCATAAATGTAGGTCCAAGATCTTCAAACATTAGTCTGAGGCGATTGGCTATTTGAATAGACTTAGTCTTTCGCTTTTTCTTTCTAGTGCCGAGAGAATAGAATCTTCCCCCTGGAAGCTGAAGTCCGGAAACAAACTCCCCAAAATTATATTGAAACAGTTTCCTTATTATGGTTCTGGTACGTTTGGCTTTTGTTAATTTTTCATATTTATCAGTTTTTTTCATGGATGTTACAGTTTTTTTGTATCAGTTTGCATAAACTGGGAAAGGCTGTCAGCTAATTTTCTCTGGTTCACAGGTTTTGGAATAATAGCTAGGGGGTTTGTTGTGTTTGCCCGTTTTTTTGTTTCTTCATCTGTATATGCTGTCATGTACACAACAGGTATATCCCTGATTCTTTTAATCTTTCCCACAGTTTCTATTCCATCCATACAGCCCTGCAGCATTATATCCATTAGAATTAGATCAGGTTTATTCTTATGTATATAATCAAGAACGTCTTCGCCTGTAGCAAAAGATGCTTTCACATCAAAGCCCATATATTCGAGTGTCTGTGCAATGTCCAGTGCAATAATCCGTTCGTCTTCTACTAGTACTATAGACGATTTCTTGTCAGACATTTGTTCACCTTTTTTCACAAAATTACAGGCTGGACTCATTCCAGCCTGTTATGATAAGTACTCTGCTTATCACCTGTTTATAATTTCTAATTTCTTGGTTTTTCTGTATTGCAATTTTCGAAAATGCCTTTTTACTATAAGCACCTCCTATCAAAATATGTCCTTACTTTCGCGGCTTTTGCCGCTTTTTATAACTGGCGGTTCCATAGTCTACCTCCTGACGTTACTACTTTAATAGTAGTTATCTTAATCCCATTTGTCAAACAGAACTCTATTGATTTTTATGCTTTACAGAATCGAGGTATTCCTTCACGCCTAAATAATTTGGCTCTTCCCCTATTTCCGGTACCAATGGAGTTTGTTATCCGTGAGAATAAAATCCGGTGCTTTTCCAGCGACTTCCGGGAGACTGCTGTTTGTGTGGATAAGTTCACCTTTTAGCGTGATTTCTGCCATATCATTCTCCTATCTCATTGTTGTTTTTCTATTGGTTACTGATCATAATATAAGAATGAGCAGTAAATAATCAAAACATATGTTACCTTTAGCTAGGAAAGAGGAGATAAAGAATGAATACAAAATTCACACTAGTTCTTGGAGGTGGCGGAGCCAAAGGTGCTTACCAGGTTGGCGCTGTTAAGGCATTGCTCGAGACTGGTATTCATTTTGAAGCAATAATAGGTACTTCGGTTGGTGCACTAAACGGAGCTCTCATTGCTCAAGATGAATTAGATAAGGCTTTGGATATCTGGTATAATATGTCGATCAACAATGTTATCAATCTTCCTAAAAGCTTAAAGAACGGCGACAAAATAAAGAGTGAAGAAATAATCGAATATATTAGGGATTCAATTACTAAGCATAAGGGACTAGATGTTTCACCTCTAAGAAACATTATTAAAGATCATCTAAAGCCTACGAAGATACTAAAATCCGGTATAGAATTTGGTGTAATAACAGTAAATATGTCCGAGCTCTCTCCTAAGGAAGTATTTTTAACACAGGATAATAAAGAGAGACTTGTGGATTTTATTATTGCAAGTTCAAGTTTCCCCGGGTTTTCTTTGCCGGAGATTGAAGGTGATACATACATAGACGGAGGCTTTTATGACAATGTTCCCTTCAATGTTGCAAGAGGCAGGGGATATAGAAAAATTATTGTTATTGATGTGTCAGGTCCGGGAATCAGCAGGAGGATGGACATAAAAGGATGCTGCACAATGTATATTAGAAACAGTATTCGTCTAGGTACAGTTTTCTCTTTTAACAAAAATATATCCAAGCAATTTGTTAAATTGGGGTATTTGGATACAAAACGCATCCTTGGAGAATACATTGGTGAACAGTATTTTATTCTACCTAATAATAAGTATCAAAAGAAATTCGAATCTGCATTTACTATTGAAAACCTTGCTCAGACAGACCGGTATTTGCAAAGAATATTTCGAAAAACGAATGATGAGGGCATACTGACCAAGGTACGCAGGTATATGCCGGATTTCTACAAAAACTGGCATAGGTTCATGTACCCCCTATTAGAATGCGCTGCACTTTCTTTAAATATTGACCGGATTAACGGGTACAAAACAAAGCAGCTTGCCCAAACCATTATTCAGAAAGTGGATGAGATTGAAGAAAAACAAACAGAAATGAGGTCAGAAGGTATAAAAAGGTTTTTTAAAAATCTGAAAGATAAAATTGCAGAGGAAAGTATTCCAAAGGTACTTGGAGGCATGTGTCCTTATGAGTGGGATAAAGCATTCCGCCTCTTCTTTGGAGAATCTGATCAGGATTTCTATGCAAAGGCTTTTTATAAGCTGCTGCCAATTCTTGTACCTGCAAAGGCGTGCATTTCAATTCTTAGAAAGCTGAGAGAATAAGGGGCTTCTATTCATCTTATTGCATATTTTGGATAAACTGTTTGTATTTTTCCTGGTCATTGCCGCGGAAGTCAATAAGCTCAATCCCAAAATAGTATTTTCCGTTATCTCCTACATCCTGCCTTGCCACAACACCTTCAGCCTGAATTTCTTCGTGCTTGCCTTCTAATTCTACTGACAGCAAAACAAAGTATTTGCTGCTAAGTTCTATAGCTTTATCTGAAGTACATAGGATTCCGTTTGCAGACACATTGATCGGTTCAAGATCTATAAAATTCTCTCTTCCTAAACTCAACTCTACAACCTGGTGGACCTGGTAACGGGGATATTTCCTTCTCTCAGGCATGATAGTATCCTTTTTTTAACTTTAAGCTTATACTAGTATACCCCTTAATAAAGAATGTCTAAAGCTTTTTCTGCACCTTTTTTCAGCGCAGATGAAGCAGAACGGTAATCAAAGCCCACAATGAGTCCTAGACCAGAGTGAATACTATCGTGAATAAAATTGGTAAGGAGCTTAACATAGGCGCGTTTATTGATCTGTCCATTACTTTCATGAAAGAGGAGCTTTTTAAATTTAAATGTTTCAACAATTGAGGTCACCTGTTTAACAACAACTGGATACAGGCTTTTTATTAAAGCGAAATATCGTTTTTTATACTCTTCATCTTTTGTAACAATGGATTTTATTTGAGTGTATCGATCCCTAACATTTTTACCATCTCTACCTCGTTTTGGAATAAAATCGAGTATCACCTTTAGCACTGTTTCTGACTGGAGCAGTTTGTATAGTGAGAAATAGAAAAGCAGCATTGATGCATGATTTCGGATATCTCTATGGGTTGTTATACTGAAATTGTTCAGCAACGTGAGTACCTTTGTTAACTGGCGGTCTATTGCTTTTACATTGCTTCCTGTCATTTTTGCGCTGAAAAGTTTTTCCGCATTATTTTCAGCTTGTATTTCCTGTTCGAGCAAGTTTTTCAAAGAAACAACATGCTTTCTTAAAAGGCTTGCCTTTAGCCTATGGAGGTAAGCAAGAAGATCCTTCTTTTCCTCTGCACTAAAGAGATCCAGATTTTTTGTATTTAAGGGAAAGCCTTTCTGAAAAACTGAAGCAAATACCAGTTGTTTCAAATACTCTCCCATTTCCTGAAGATAGGTTTCAGGATCTGATATTTCCGGGTTTTGGATTATGTACGAAGCAATAAACTGAAATATTTTATCACCAATAGGAAGTTTCCCTCCCTCTCTCCGGATAATCACTTCATTAATTGCTTCACTGATATCCAATAAATTTCTTTGAACATTCATAGTAAGTGCCGGGTTAGAACGTAGAAGGTTCAGAGAAGGATCGTTTGGAATAAATGCCAGTTGGTGGATCGAATCTTTTGGAATCTCAGTAATTTGGTCCTCTTCAGCAACATTATTATTGTAATTGAGTATGACATCCTGTGGATGAAAATTAGAGCTTGTAAAACCATGGTATCGATTATGCCAAAGATAGATATCAATTTTATCTATATACTCGGTAACTTTTTTGATATATGCACCAGCTGATACATGTGCAGTAGGCTCAGGATTGGTAACAATAATAAGCATTCCTGCTAAGGGTAAATAGGAGATATTTTCCTCAATATCCGACCCTGCAGGCATGTCAAGGATTATAATATCGTATATTTCAGTAAGTTCTTTACTATATATATTATATATTTTTTCCATGTAGCCAGCCGTTGCCCTCTGGCTTTGCTTATCCTGTGGGGTAAACAGACTCAGATTAGGGAATACCTGGATTATATTGTTCTTAAACTCACCGGTATCTGTATTTGCAATTCTCTTTCCAGCTATCTTTTCCATGCTTTCTATGTCTAATATGGTAGAGACATCTGAAAGAGGATCAAGATCGAACAGAGCTACATTCATCCCCTTTTTTGCATAGTATACCGCAAGGTTTGCTGCAGTAGTTGTTTTACCAACTCCGCCTTTTCCAGAGGCAATTGCAATGGTTTTTTTTATCACTGGTTCCAGCTCTGCGAGAGTTTCTTTATCAAGCCAGGGCAGGGTAATGCTTGTTTCCATACATGTAAATCCTTATAGATAATAGTATTATTATACTCTATGTTACTTTGTTTATCGGGATTTTTTATGGAATTATTAGTAGGAGTATGGGTTGTTAAATATCTGAGAACAAATGTCCCATTTTCATCTCTTTGGTTTTCAGATAGTCCCTGTTCCATTTATTTTTTTTGGTTACAAGGGGTATGCGCGAATTAATAGTGACACCTGCTTCAGTTAATTGGGATATTTTATCCGGATTATTTGTAAGAAGCCCAATGGAGGGAATACCTAAAGCATTGAGTATTATTGCGGCAATTCGATAGGTACGCATATCTTCAGGGAACCCAAGTGCTGTATTGGCTTCACAAGTATCCAGGCCATTGTCCTGGAGGTTATAAGCACGTATTTTATTACCCAGTCCGATTCCTCTGCCTTCCTGGCTCAGATATACAATACATCCTTTTTCCTTTTTTGATACATATTCCATTGCAGCTTCAAGCTGCTCACCGCAGTCACATCGCATAGAGCCCCAGACATCGCCTGTATGACATTGACTATGGATCCGTACCGGACAGTCTGAAAGATTTTCAACATTGCCCATATATACAGCTGTATGCTCACGATTGCTCTCTGCTTCCTGAAAACAGAGAATGGTAAACAACCCGTATTTGGTAGGAAGTTTTGCATTATCAATAAAAGAAAGGTCCTTACAACTCCCCATCCGCTGTTTCACTCTTTTAATAAAGGGTGGTATCGGAAAGTTGTATTGTTTTAAGCCTGCAGTTGTTTCTGTTGCTGTAAAGCCTGTGCCGTTGTTTTTCATATTGTACACAATCTAATGCTTTTCTATTTCAAAGTCAAAGTAGTTGATCTTCTTGAAGGAAAAAGATCAAAACTTCAAAGAAATTACTATAATGCATAAGCATTTGTATGAGCTGCACTTAGCTTATATACCGTAAAAGATAGTGATTGTGAGAAGAGGACAGTCACAAAGCAAAATAGTGTTGTTGAAAAGTATTGGTATACATCTTACAATTACGTGTATGAACGAGCAAACAGAAGAAGTCTCAAGAGCTCTGTATTTTACCGGTCCAAAGAATATAGAAATCAGAGAAGAACCCATAGAACAGGGGAAGAATACCCAACGAATCGAATCTTTGCTTATGGGCATCTCCCATGGAACTGAAAAAAATATATATCTTGGACACATCCCTGCAGGCTTGGCATCAGACCAAACACTGGAAACCCTTACCGGGAGTATGGAATACCCCCTTAAGTACGGGTATATGAACATTGGTCAGCGTGTAAATAAAGATATGGTCTTCGCATTTTATCCACATCAGGACATTTTTTACGCCCCCAGCTCAGCCCTTGTTCCGCTGCCTTCAGACCTTAGTGCTGAGAATGCGGTTTTCCTAGCTAATATAGAAACTGCAGTAGCTATAGCCCAGGACTCCTCCATTGTTTACGGAGAAACAGCCGCAGTTTTCGGCCTAGGCATAGTAGGCTTAATAACTGCGTATCTCCTGCTTTGCTCTGGTGCTAAAGAGGTAATTGGAATTGAACCATTGGAACTGCGCAGAAAGATGGGAGAAGAACTTGGAATAAAGACTTGTCATCCAACTGATTTAGGGAAAAAGACAGTAGTAGATATAGCAGTGAATCTCTCAGGATCTTCCAAGGCTCTGCAGCAGGCTATTGACATAACTGCAATGGAAGGAACAATTGTTGAGTCATCCTGGTATGGGTCTAGAGAGGTTTTGCTGAATTTGGGTAATACTTTCCATTGGAAGAGGCAGAGGATAATATCAAGCCAGGTTTCACACATTTCCGGCTCCCTTCTTCCTCGTTGGAACAAGAACCGGAGAATGAATACCGCAATCGATGTCTGTAAACAGCTACAGCCTGCCAGGTTTATTACACATACATTTCCGTTGTCCAAAGGGCAGGAAGCCTTTGACTTAATCGTGGATAAACCTGAAGAATGTCTTCAGGTTGTACTTCATCCTTAGTTCTAAGCAGGTATATTAATAATTGGAGGCATACCTATGTTTCGTACAGGAATACAGCAAAATGCAGAGATACAGCACGCATTACGCGGCGATTTCGGAGAAGAGTCTATTCCCCACAGCCACCCTTACGTAATTGAGTGGATAATTTCAACAAATGAATTGGATGATAACGGCTTTGCTGCAGATATATCGGTTATGGAAGAAGTATTGGATAAAACACTAGGAGATTTGTCAGGGAAACTTCTCAACGATTTACCCTTTTTCAGTCTCCGTCAACCAAGCCTTGAAAACCTTGCTGTATATCTTCATACGACACTAAAAGAGAAAATGAGTGAACAAAATGCCTGGCAGCCTGCAATGAGATGTGCTGTAAAGATATGGGAAAACGATAGTGCTTGGGCATCATTTTCAACAGCTCCATGAAAGGTGCAGGAAGTTCAGAATATTCCGATGTCCTGCCCTTAAAACAGGTTGAAGGGTTAGGCTGGAACTCGATTCTACTTAGATTCGGTCTTCCAAGCGTTGTCGGAGCAATGGGACCAGTACTACTGAATCTAATTGATGGTATTTTTCTTTCCGGAATTAGTGTGTATGCATTAGCAGGTGTTACACTTTGCTTTCCTATATTTAATCTGATTGGCGCTGTAGGTATAGCTGTAGGATCCGGTGCAGCAGCAATAATTTCCCAAAAAATAGGCACAGGACAGGAGGATCAGAACAGCTGGGTATTCACTGCAGCTGTTGCTGTATCTGCTTTTCTCGGCATTGTTGTGTTTGTTTCGATATATCCTTTTCGCAGAAGTCTATTGACGCTGCTTGGCGCCCGCATGGAGGTCCTTGATGCAGGGTTGGAGTATTTAAGTATAATACTGCCTGCATCTGCAGTGACTATGATGATCATGCTGGCAAATTCAGGGATTCGCGCTGTTGGTGCTATAGGAACAGCGGTTTTCCTATCACTTTCTTCATCAATACTGAATATTATACTAGACCCAATACTGATATTCGGATTTTCCCTGGGAGTAAAAGGTGCAGCCCTTGCCACAGTCTTCTCTCAAATAGTAACACTATCTGTTGCAGTCTTTTTTCTTTTTAAACGTAAACTCTTGCCTCTTGTTCCCAGTATTCCGCTGTATAGGATTAAGCAAATACTAATAAAGGGAATACCATTTTTTCTTTTCCAGGTTTCATTAACAATAATTGTGCTATTAATAAATGCTGTTTCAGTCCAATTCGGTGCCCAGGCGATCTCTGCTTCAGGTATGCTGATGCGTATTTTTGTCTTAATAGTTCTCCCGGTAATAGGCTTTACCTATGGACTCCATCCGCTTGCTGGCTACTATCACTACTCAGGACAGTACAAGCGTTATACACAGCTTTTTTACAGAGTTGTATTTTTTACAAGCGTATACTGTGCAGCTGTGGAAGCTCTGCTTCTGATTACCCCTGGAAGAATATTCTCTCTCATTCTGTTTAACAGTTCATTCATTGAACAACTCCAGACTGCAATACGATTTGGAACCCCCTTTATCTGGACCCTTGGACTTCAGATAACAGTGATTGTATTTCTTCAAAATACTAAATACAATAAAATCTCCGGGTTCATTGTTTTTCTCCGCCAGGTAATACTTCTTATTCCAAGCCTTTTTATTCTTCCTCTTTTTCTAGGATATGCCGGGATACCGGCATCTCTAGCAGTGAGCGATATCGGCGGATTTTGCTTCGTTCTCTTATTTTCCAAATTAACAAAAGGAGTCTTCAAAAGAAATGAGAAGTAATTCAGAACACTTGGGTTTAGTACAGGAGTATTATGATTATAATACCCGGGGCTTCATAAAGTACGGCCAAGGGGGGAACCAGTTTGCTATTCACCGGGCAGTATGGGCGCCTGGTGTAAAAACACGAGAAGGTGCAATGCATTACGTAAATTCGGTTATTGCAGAGTATTGTGCTTCAATCTCAGCAGAGACTGTTTACGACCTAGGGTGTGGTATAGGAGGCAGCCTGTTCTATCTTTCTACTAGGCTTTCATCCACCTTAATCGGAATAACTATCTCAAAAGAACAGGCAGAGCTTGCTAGGAGAATTGCGGAGGAAAGAAACCAGAAAATAAAATTTATATATGGGGATTATACTGAGAGAAAAACATGGCACCCCAAGCCTGAGGGAAGAATTGCAGCATTCGCGGTTGAATCATTTATCCATCTGCCAGATCCGCACTTATTTTTTAACACCGCTTCCTCTGTAATGAAACAAGGGGATGTACTGATTATCTGCGATGACTTTCTCTCAGAAACAAGAGTTGACAAAAATAGGTCGCTCTCTGATTATACAGAATATTGGCATGCGAAAAACCTTTTAACGGTTGAGGAAATAAAAAGCATATGCTCCGGGTTTTCTCTAACACAAAACCAAGACCTCACCCAGTACCTGGAAATCGGCAGACCCAGGGACAAGATTATTAGTTTTGCAGCATTTTTCGGAAAACTATTTGCTGCAAATAGCCCATGGTGGAGAAATATAATAGGCGGAAATGCATTGCAAAAATGTCTCCGTAAAGGCCTAGTGGATTACCGGCTTCTGGTGCTGCAAAAGGATTAATCTTCTTCTGTTCCGATTACCTCTAACAGCTGCGGCAGAAACTCTTCCATACCAGTATGAGGCAGTTCCTGTTCAGGAATAATGCCTTCAGTATATCCAAAGAATGAAAAGGGAAAAACATCCTTTCTTGTCCGGGAAAGTATATGAACAGGTACGGAAAAAGAAGCTCCCCCTTCGCTTACCGGATATTTCGGCTGATGGTCTCCAACTATAATCACCAGTGCTTCCTCATTAGCAAACCTATAGAGAAATTCTGTAACAGTGTGCAGTACATACCGGATTGAAGCAGTGTATCCTTCCGGATATTCCCCCCCAGTAAGCCAATTATTATCATACTCCTCATTATTTGTACGGTAGAACATGCTTCCATCATCTATACTATCCCAATCTTCAATATACTCAGGGATGAATCGGAAAGGAGCATGACTGGATACGAGGATGAATTCAAAGAACTGAGGATTCGAGGTATCACGCAAAGAAAACCGGTTCCGTACATAGTTTAATGCAAATTGATCCGGCATATAACCGAAAGTGAATATCGGTCCATTATACTGAAAATCTCTATAAAAAACATAATTATCGAATTGATAGAAATCTCTCCAATTCTGATCAGCATTCCTTGTACCTGGAGCGATCATAGACCGTTCATATCCTGCATCGTCCAGGAGATGAGTTAGGTTGTACACATCAGTATTAATTATCTCATCATATGCATGTTGGCTTTGAATCCTTACGCCTGTTAATAGTGTTGCATCCGCAAGCCAGGAAGTACCCCCGAATGTAGTGGAATCAATAAAGTTGGAATAGATAGTATATCCGCGGCTTGATAGGTTTTCCTGGAGATCCGAATAGAATCCCTCCATAAGCGAAAAATGGCGTTCATTTGAAAATAGGGTGTATCCATATGATTCAATAATAAAAAGATAGATATCCTTATCCTCAATATTCGGGAAAAAAAACTCCCTGTCTTCTCTGTCATTTTTAGTGCGTGAAATACTTTCCAAATATTCAGATCTGGATTCAATGAGGGCATCTATATTTTCTGGAGGTCTCCGCTGCTGGGCAACACGGAAAAATAGGGGCGGAGACTCAGCAAAAAACACACCTGCAATAAATAAGGATATAATAAACGGGAACATGACCGTTCTGGGTATTTTTATCATGTTCCGCTGAAGTATCCAGAGTACTGCTGTTACAAGCAGTGTGAGTACAAAAAAGAGCAGAAGAAAAATCGGCAAAATCCAGTTCTCTACAGGGAACCCTGAATCTGCAAATACCATTTCAGTAAGGGGATGAATAAAAGCAATATCTGTCCATGGAACAAAACGCCTTCTGAATGTACAGACAATAAAACCCTCTGCTGTAGAAAAAACAGACAGAAACACTGTAATACTTGAAAGTGCTGTAATAAATACCAATCTCAAAATAATCGGGAGATAGGAGAAGAGAAGTAGAAATAAAAATATTCCCCCACTTTCTGGAACAGGGATTAGGGTGTACCAAAAACGTGCTTCAGGATACCAGCTGTGTACTGAGAGCATTGCATTAATAAGCAGACTTAGAGCAAGTATTACCGATACGTTGATAAGGGGTTTTCTAAGAAGGGAAACCTGTTTTACGTCATTTTTTTCTTGCATAAATGTCACCGGAAGGACCGTTTTCATCAAGATCGAGAATATATCTTTTCAAGGTATCTTCAGAAACAAAATCTTGCCAGAGATATTTCATGGTTTCAACAAGAGATAGGTTGTATTCATATTCTGCCAGAGATGAAAGATATTCAATACACGCAATAGCACGGTCTTTTGCTGTTGGAAGAAACTCAAAAGAGACAGCCTGGAGTGGAGTAGAAAGTCCTTTTAATACATCTGGTTCTCCTCCTTCAACATCGATTTTACAAAACCTGGGTACCCCGAATTCATTAATTAAATGGTCCAAAGTAACCTGTTCTACAGAGTATTTTTCCTTCCAAGTAATTCCATGAAACATAGTTTTCTGACTCATTTGCTCTATCCAATCCTTGCTTACGGTGGATAAAGTCGGGCTGCTTTCACACTCGTAAAACAGTTTCTTTTCATTTGTATCACCTACAGCTGACTGAATAATTGTAATATTACGAGTTTTTCCATATAGAAAACGAAGTATTCTAACACAGTCTTCCTGGGGGTCTATGGAAATAACCTTTGCCCCTAGGCTTGAAAATACCTTTGTACGGTTGCCTACATGGGAGCCTATATCAAAACACAGACATCCCTTTGTAATAAACTGCGAATAATGTTTCTTCATTGCAGAAAACCTTCCAGGTATTCCGTAATAGATGATTAATGATTTTAGAAGACCTAGAAACTTCATCATACTAAACCCCTTGCTGCTCTTATCCGTAAGAGCAGCTCAATAAAAAAAGAAACAAAGAGTAAAACAGCAGAAATGAAAAAGAGTGCATGAGAAACAAATATGTCTGCTCCAGGAATAAACGCTGCTACCATTAAGGCTGAACTAACCGCGCATACAGCCTTGGTAGTTTTTAAAAACCAAAGGGGATACTCCCCAGGGTCTGGTATGAAAACAAAAATTATTCCGAACACATAGCGCAGGAGTCCGGGTATTATGACCCATACCTGTAACTGTAAAAAAATGTATCCAAGCAGACTTATAATCAGGAAAAAGAATGCATCAGTTTCCATATCAAGGTCTGCACCAAACTCTGTATTTCCGAACCTTCTGGCAGCAGCTCCGTCTAATAAATCTGTAAATGCAGCTGCTGCCAAAAGACCGAAAACAAGAAGGGTCCCACTGCTTGGTACAAACCGCAGCAGGAGCATACATAGTGCAGCCAAAATAAAGCGGGCAAGGGTAATGATATCTGCAAAACTCACTCTCTTGCCTGTACCATGGTCTTTATAGATTTGGAAGACTAGAATTGGGTACATGGTAAGTGTAAGAAAAAGAAAAATATTGCTTTGCTCGAACAATATACCCAGACATGGTAAAAGTATAATATTTGCATAAGTGGTTACATAGCGGACTTTGTTCAAAGAGGAACCTCTCCTTTTAGCTATATAGAAAAGAATAAATGATCTGTGCAGTCATTTTCCAGGTATTTCTTTTTTTTCTATACAGTTGTTTTTCAAAATACTCTAAATACTCCGGTTGTGTAAAACACTTTCTTACTGTCTGTATCCATGAGTGTCTATTTTCCAGAGGAATTAGTTTGCCGGTTCTATTGTTTTCAACTGCTTCCCTAAGCCCGCCTGCACAGGGTCCTATAACAGGAAGACAACAAGCCTGAGCTTCTGCTGCACAGATTCCGTATGTTTCTATCTTTGAAGAAAGGCAGAGAAATGCTGACTCATTATAAAGAGCTGCCAATTCTTCTAAACCTGCAACTCCATAGAAAAGAACCCTCTCTTCTCCCAGACCTTTCTTACATCTATGCATTAGTTCTTTGCCGTAATCGGACTGATAATCCCCTGCAATAACCCATCTCCAATCTATTGGAAACCAGGTGGAGAACAGGTCTGTCAAGAATTCTATATTTTTTACTGGTGAGGGGTTTGCAACTGTTAAAACCTGTTTTTTTCGTGTCACTTTTGAATCACAGGAAAACACCGTATCTATGCCGGGTTTTGCAACACAGATGTTTTTGTTATAGGAGTGAATGAGGTCTGAGAGAAATCTGCTTGGACAGATAATACCGGTAAAACGGGGAAGGAGCTTCTTTGTCCTGCTATCTACACATATCTCGCCTGAATCAAATGACGGTAAATAATGACATAAAAGATAGGTGCCTTGCTTCCGTTTACTTGTAAAGGCAAGCAATTTATGTAATTGCCCAGGATGAAAAAGGTATAAACTGTCTATCAATACTTTATCCAATGCATCGGTATTTTTCTGTACCCAAAGGTCTAATTCACCGCTTTTTACATGGATGCTGGTCATTGTATTATCAGGAAAGAATTCGTGGAGCCGTTTATTATATTTATACCCCCCTGTAGCATAGTTATCGCTTGGAGGTGATAGAGTATAAACCATAGTTACCAGGATACTACCGAAGTCTTTCTTTTGTCAAAACAATAGTAATTACTAAGAAAAATAAGATAAAGCTGACTATAGTGACATTTTCCTGTGTTTCACATACAATAGCTGGTAATGAATGTATCATTTATCCCGGATAAGGCAATTACCGGTATTACCCAAGAACTGACTGAGTTTATTTCTCAATGTCTTAGTCATATAAAAAATACCTCACGCTGTGCAGTAGTTCCTCCGGATTTTACACGGAGGCATTCCTTTTCCGGGGAAATTGTCTCTGTAGTGTATTCCCAGTTAAAAGGCAGATTAAAGGCAGTCATTCCAGCTACAGGAACACACCGTCCAATGGAACTTCCGGAGAAATTGAATATGTACCCGGATATTCCTGAAAACCTATTCTGTGAGCATGATTGGAAAAGGGATTGCAGAACCTTTGGAGAAATAAGCGTAAAAGAGCTTCGTGAACTGACGGACATGCCTGCTGATGCACCCTGGAAAATAGATTTGAATAAGCATGTCTTTTCTCATGACTATGACTGCATTTTATCAATAGGACAGGTCATACCCCATGAGGTAGTAGGGATGTCAAACCACAGTAAAAACCTTGTTATTGGCCTTGGGGGTAGAGAAAGTATTCATCAAAGCCATTACATAGGCGCAATAGCTGGAGTTGAGGATACTATCGGGAAGACAGATACTCCGGTGCGTAGGATTCTAGAAAAAGCATCAGAAAAGTTCCTTCAAATGTATAATACCTGGTATTTTCTGTCAGTCTGCAGCTATACAGACAACACACCTTGCTTGGAAGGGCTTTTTTTCGGTAATGACTATGACTGCTTTAAAAAGGCAGCGGAGCTCTCCGGAAAAGTTAATATTTATCCATTGGAAAAAAAAGCCCAAAGGGTTGTTGTTAATCTAAGTTCAAAAAAATATAAATCTACCTGGATAGGGAATAAGGCCATTTACCGCTCCCGTTTGATAACAGCAGACAAAGGAGAAATAATCGTATTTGCTCCAGGTGTTGACCGATTTGGAGAAGATCCGGAAATTGACCGGCTTATTCGTAAATACGGATACTGCGGAACGAATTCAGTAAAGCATGCAGTAAAAAAAGACCAAAGCTTACGAAATAATCTTGCAGCTGCTGCGCACCTTATCCACGGTTCTTCAGAAGATAGATTCACAGTCTCATACGCTGTGCAGAAAAGCTTTATGAATGCAGTATCAATGGTTAAATACCAGCCGCTTGAGCTTAACGAGGCTCTGCAGTTTGTAAAAATCTCCGAAGAAACAAGCGGATGGAAGATTGATTCAGAGGGCAATAATTTTTACTATATTCAGGATCCAGGCGCAGGACTTTGGACACATAGGTAGGCTGTTTACATGAGTCAATATCAATATATCCAAAACGGCACAATAAATGCCTTCATTTTTCCTTCTATGGAACAGGAATGCCCCTATTTACCAAACAGAACCTTCCTTTCCGAGAATTTCGTAGTAGATCATATAGACCCTATGGAACTGGACAAACTACTTGCTCTGGGGTACAGACATTTTGGGGATTTTTTCTTTCGTCCGGTTTGTGAGAGCTGCGGAGAATGTCTTCCCATACGCATACCCATTTCAGAATACCAATTTTCCAAGCGGTTTAAGAGGATTGCAAAAAAGGGATCTCATTTCAAGGTAACCTGGAATGAAATACCGGATATTGAATCAGCCTTTGCTTTATACCAAGATCATAAGACCCGTTTTGACGATAAAGAACATGATGATATTGACAATTTTGAGCATTCCTTTTTTCCTGAGATGAAGAGCTCCCAGTGTATCTGTATATATGACGGGGATCAGCTTATTGCTGTTTCTCACATCGATAAAACAAATACCTCGGTTTCCTCTGTGTACTCCTATTTTGACAGAAGGTATGAGCAATACAGTCCCGGTTGGCTGACAATGTATTATGAAATCCTTCTTGCAAAAAAGACAAACTCTATGTATTACTATCTGGGTTACTATATACAGCAGAATAATCACATGAATTATAAAGCAAGGGTGTATCCGAATGAAATTTGTATAGGCCCAGGAAATTGGACAGAGTATTACACTGATAAAAAGCAGATAATCAAACCCGCTGATGCAGAAAAAGGCTTTTGGCCTGAAGTTTATTTTCCGGAAAATATATAATCAATCAGGATCTTCCTGAAAAAGGACAATACAACGTGGTGAGAAACAAAGAAAAAATATTTTCTACAGTTTCCTATTATCTCGCTTTCATTTGCCTAGGAATGGCAGGCGCGTCACTCGGGCCAACCCTTGAAGCACTTGCAGAAAATACTAACACAATGTTGGGGAATATCGGTATACTCTTTACTGTAAAGAGTATTGGTTACATAATCGGCAGCCTCATTCTCGGTAGACGATACGATTCAGTGAAGGGACACCCAATATTCGGTACAGCAATTGCCGGAATTGCTGGTCTGTTTTTCATTATTCCCCTGGTTTCGCATATTGCAGCATTAGCTTTGATAATGTTGGCAATCGGATTTTTTGAAGGCGGTATTGATATAGGCGGTAATACCTTCATCCTCTGGCTTCACGGGAAAGAGAACGGTCCAGTAATGAATGGTCTGCATTTCTGCTTTGGTATTGGTTCTTTTGCCGCGCCATTAATTACAGCAGCAGCCCTGGGTATGGCAGGGTCTATGGTATACGGCTATTATGCGCTTGCGTTATTTTTGGTACCTTCAGCAGTGCTTCCCTTTCTTTTACCGAGTCCCAAAAGTACCGGAACCATGCAAAAACCAAAAGAGGGAACAAAAAAAAACTCGGATGTCCTTCTTGCATTATTTATTGCAGTATTTTTTATCTTGTATGTTGGTCTTGAAACCGGTATTGGAGGGTGGATATTTACCTATGCAATACGCATGGAAATCACCGGTCCTACAGGTGCAGCAATCCTTACCTCTGTGTTCTGGGGCGCTTTAACCTTTGGACGGCTTATAGGGGTTCCTTTATCAATTAAGTATTCACCCCGTTTTCTCTTGTTTGCAGATTTAGTCATCACTGTTTTCGCAGGAATCCTGTTGGTAGTTTTCCCTGTTTCACTTATTCTTTTAAGCATCGCAACAGCCTTAATTGGACTTGCAATTGCAACTATTTTTCCTTCCATGCTTACATATGCTGCAAAGCATATTAATATCTCCGGGAGAATCAATAGTATATTTTTTATCGGAGCAAGCCTTGGGGGAATGAGTTTGCCTTGGGCTATTGGAAAAGCCCTATCATTTTTCGGAGCCCAGGTATTCCCGGTTATTATCTGTATCACTGCAGGGCTCTGTTTCTTGTATTTCCTTTTTACAGACCAATTAGTATTCCATAAAAAGACTGTAAACACAACAGGATAGGTAATTACATAACAGCTTCATTGTGCAGCAGAAAGTACATTGTATAAATACGTATTTTACCATTGAAGAGTATTTCACCTTTCAGTATATTAAACCTATATTGCAGGTTATTGTTTGAAAAAGAAAGGGGAATCACTGTGTATCAACAGACAAGAAGCGAAGCGAGGGCAGCATATGAATCAGCACGGAAACAAGCACGTACACAATTCTTTTCTGCCATAACACAGGGACGTTCAGGTCACCTTCCTACATTAGACAGTATATTAAGGAATGCAGAAATTGCCTCAGAGATAGACTTAGGTCTTGTCGATATTCCAATCCGGAAAATAATCGGAACTATAACCCATTCAAGAAGTCTTAGTTTTTCAGAGAATTTTCGTCCCTTATCAAAAGAAGGGAGTGAATTCTATTTTAAATGGTGTTCCTTATATGAATCCCATTTAAAACAGGGGATCCGGGACCCGATAAAAATCTATGAATACATGAACTGGTTCTATGTAGAAGAAGGGAACAAAAGAGTAAGTGTTCTTAAATACTTAGATGCTATTTCAATGCATTCCAAAGTGATTCGCCTTGTTCCTAAGCGGGATGAAGAAAACCCTTCAATTAAACGCTACTATGATTTTATGGAGTTCAATAATCTCACCGGTATCTTTAGCATATGGATAAAAAAGGAAGACGGCTTCAAGGAACTCACAAGAAAACTTGAAAAATATACACCTGAACTTACAACATATACTGATAAATACTCTCACTTCTTTTATAAGGTATATCTCCCATTTCGGAAAGTCCTAAAATCTACAGGGGGAGATAAGTTTACTCAGACAACCGGAGACGCATTCCTTGAGTTTACCCGGCTTTACGGAATACCGAATGAAATTGATGAAACAGATGACAAGGACCTAATAAAGACTTTTACCAAAGAACTTCAGTCATTTAGTAAAGACAACACAGTAGAGGTGGAAACCAAGCCACTAAAAAAGCCAAAAAAGAATGTAATTTCATCTATTTCTAACCTCATGGTACCCCAGAAGGTATATCAAGTAGCATTTGCATATGCAAAGACTGTTGCAACTTCTGGATGGACCAATGCCCATGAAAAAGGCAGACTTCATGCATCTGAAGTACTCCAGGAGAAACTATCAACATCGTACATTGAAAATGTGCCGGAAAATATGAAGGCCTATGAGGTATTCAAACAGCTGGCTGAATCCGGTAATGATATTATTATCACAACATCACCTTCATATCTGAAACCAAGTTTAAAAGTTGCACTTGAATATCCTGATGTACGCTTTCTTAATTGCTCCGGCAGCCATTCTTATAAGCATGTAATTACCTATTTTGGAAGGACCCATGAGGTACGTTTTCTGCTTGGTCTTATCGCCGGAACAATGACAAAAACAGACATTATTGGCTACATTGCTACATATCATACACCGGAAATTATTGCAGGGGTAAATGCCTTCGCACTTGGAGTAAAAAGCGTTAATCCATGGGCGCGGATAAAAGTACGGTGGACAGAAAAATGGGACCATGTTGTACGTTCTAAAATGCTTGCAAGGGAACTTTCCAGAGAGGGTGCTGACATCATTAATCAAAACGACCTTCCTCCTCCTGAAGATGTAACAGCTGAATACGGTTTGTATGCAATGGAATGCAATAAAGAAGACGGTATATGTCTTCCAATTGAGCATTACGCTTCACTGAAGTGGAACTGGGGCGCTTTCTATGAACGGATACTGCGGACACTAATATCCGGTACATATAAGTCCTTGAACCTTATGGTGGATCCTGGGGCAAAAAGGGTTAATTTTTGGTGGGGAGTTGATTCAGGAGTTATTGACCTCGTTTATAATAAGGAAACTGTTCCTATTCAGGTACAAAAACTTGTCGGAACATTTAGAAAGATGATCCAGCAAAATGAATACGACCCATTTCATGGACCTATTGTTGATCAGCACGGTACTGTGCGTGTTGAAGCTCACAGGGGGGCAAACTTTAATGAAATCCTTTCAATGGATTGGCTGGTAGATAATATAGATGGGAAAGTGCCAACATAAAAGCCCTCCCGATTCCGGAAGGGCCATGCTTGGGTAATATCTTTGCTAACTAATTTATAGAAAGAACATCACTCATTACCTGTTTAAGCTGATCTTTCGGCAGTGCGCCGGTTGCCATCTGCGGTTTTCCTTCTTTTGGAACAAAGAGCATTGATGGAATACTCTGTACCCCAAACATAGCCGCAAGCTCCTGTTCCTGTTCAGTGTTCACTTTGTATATGTCTATCTTATCGCTGTATTCTTCAGAAAGCTCCTCCAGAATAGGGGCTACCATTTTACAGGGCATGCACCAGTCTGCGTAAAAATCAATAATGCATGGTTTATCACCTTCAAATTTCCATTCCTGGTTATCTTCAAAATTAAAGATCTTTTCCTTGAAGTCGTCTTTAGAAAGCTGATGTGTCATAAGAACTCCTTATATATCTTATTCTATATATATAGTAATAACAAAATAGGCAAAAGTAAAGCCCTCTCTCCGAATATCAGGAAATATGTACTAAAGTGTTAGAAAACACAAGAAAATGATTTATCGTGTGTTCCAAGGAGCGCCTCTTCAGATTGCTCTGCGTTTGGAACATATCCTGACATCTGCAGACCAACACCAACAGCCCATACAGCCAGTGCTTGCGCGAACTTTCGGAGCAGCGTAGCCATTCCGCCGTACATACCTTGGTTGTCCCTGGCGTAAAAACAAGCCCATAATAAGTGCAATTATCCAAACAACAAGCCCGAAATGCATCGGTGTTGTCTTGTTAAACCTTCTGGCTATCCGCACATGGATCGGCATTATAATTACCGGTACAATAAGGAGTGCTGCCATTACACTGGAAAACTCTGCTTCTCTTGCAAGCACATAGGTAAGAAAATAGATAAATATGGTTGAAAGAACATCTACTGCTGCTTGGGAAGAAATGAAAAGACCTGCGTGATGCCGAAAACTTTTTTTTTGAATATCGTTTGTATTTCTTTGAAAGGATTTACTTTTTCCGGTGCTTTTTCCAGGTGTGCCTTGTTTTCATATGTTCCCAGGAATACAAAGATCCAGGGAAGAGCATAAAACCTACAGATTCTCTTCCAGGAAACAGCTGAACAATCATCTTCGGGATAGTACCTGCAATAATCGCGGAGCCTGCGGAAAAGTAAGGCGGAATCCGAATATTGAGGCCCGCTCTTCATAGGAGTCAGTAAGGTCTGGCAGGATAACAGAGTAGGAAACCTGCACAAGAGTAAAGGAGGTATTGAATAACAGATATGCAAGAAGGTAGAAAAGAAACATACCCATCTGACTGTTCAAACCAGTATTAAACCACAACATTGCAAAAGGAAAAAAAGATGGGGAATATTCCTGCAAGGAAATAGACCCTCCGTCTTCCAAAGGGAGATTTTGTTCTGTCAGAGATCATACCCATTAAGGGATCAGACACTGCATCCCATAATTTTCCGAGAAGGAAGACTGATCCGGCTAGAGCAGGGTTCAGTCCTGCTACATCTGTGAGAAAGTTTAGAAACAGCAGGCTCACAACAAGAAATGCGCCTCCTGCGAAGATATCTCCACAGCCATACATCAGTTTCACCCTGATCGGTACTTTACAGGCTTTCATGAGTTACCCCTGCAATTTGGTGTTTGTAAAAAATCTCTTCAGCTTTTGTGATTCTGTTTTTTAAACTTGTAGGTCTGAGAGGCACTATGTTTTTTAAACTAGCAATTATATTTGTCCTAATGAAGAACAGCGGTTTTCCGGTATTGTAAAAAAGCTTAGCAAAACCATCGTGTCCGGAGCGCGGCAAAATGGTATTTCCACTGCGTAAGGCATCAAATAATTTCCAAAACTTTTCCGGCAGAAGCGGTGAAAATTGCATTTCCGTATTCAGTTTTCTCCACCGCTTTGGTGAAATACGTAATGGTAAAAGAAAGTTTTCCATTCGCTTTAACAATGGATATAGGTTTTCTGTTTGTTTTGTCGATTCTCTCAGCATTAGTTTTGCTGATAGAATAAAACGGTGCAACGCAGCTGATGAATCCTGCACACAGGATACTGCCATATCCACAGGAGTGCAGCCGGTTCCGTTACCTGATCTGACCCGTGCCATAGCTTTCCAAAAAGACTCAGAAAAGAGTGACGAGAGCTGCCTGTTTTCACATAGTTCAGGTAAAGGTATTAAACAGTCAGATACAGGGGCTTTAAAAAGCCAACCTCTTTTCAGTCCTCCCATGTAACAATGCCATTTCATTGATCCTGCAATAATGCCTTCTTTATTCTGACAATATACCTGCAAATAGGTAATATCAAAAATATCTTCTCCTGTAATCTGACACTTAGCAACAGAGTATTTTCCAAATGAAAAATGTCCTGGTACTATCCCTCCTTTTTGCGGCAGCTCTTGAAGGGTCTGGGCACGCCATGCAAAAAGATGGAGGACTATCCCACTGCCTTCCTTGGGATATTCCGAAGTCTTTGTTTTCCCTCTTGCAAAATACTTGTTGTATGTTCCAGTGTCTTTAGCCGCCCAGTTCTCATGATTAATAAACTGAGACAGGGTTTTACTCTCAATCTCGGTAAATGCAGATACTTTTAATAAAGCTCTCGGTGCAACTGCCTTTACTTCAAACACATCTTCGGCATTAAAGCAACCATAAAGATAATACCCTTCTTTGTTAAATTCATGCTCTTCAAGCTTTTTTACATCAGCCCCTATGCTCTTGTTTATAGGAACAGAAAACACGGCCTGCACTACTGGGCCGCTGAAATTGGCCTCAGATTGAGAGTACAATTGTATTAAGCAGGTATTGCTGTTTTGAGAGGCCCCTGTAACCTGTGCTAATGTGTACTGATGTGAAGAAACCTGTATAGGTTCACTCTTGGTAACCAGGTACTCTATTTCTGTCTCCTTGACCACTTCGCAGTCAGAAAGGAGGACATGAACATCATCCTGTTTTCGCGAACCTGCAAGGGTCTCAAGGGGTTGGACGCTCTTCCATCCATCAAGGCGCTCAGGAAGAATATTCAGGTTGTCATCAGTCTTAAGGCAATCCGGTATTCGGATATCTGTAATTTCATTCTGAAAAAGCCTATCTGGATGTTTCCAACAAAGTCTCAAGACACGGTTTTGGAGATACAGGTAATTCTTGGGTGTATTATGGATTTCAAAAAAGACACTTCCATCTGTAAGCCTATCTCCCTGGGGCGGGAGTATTAGCCGTCCTGACCACATAGAAACCGGGTAAAAATCGGTAAATTGAACCATGATCCAGGATAAGCCGAAGCTGTGGATATTGCAAGCAAAAATATCAGGAATAGACCAATTCAGCCTTCAGTCTGCCCTGACTAGGCTTGAAGGAATGAAGATAAATGTTGTATAAGAAAAGTATGGGTCCGGAAGAAATAATTGTTACAGTATGGAAACAAAGGAAAGAACTAATCTCAAAAGGCAAACAACCTGAAAAAGTAGTAATGAATATGACTGATTACCGGAAACTGAGGGCTTATCATGCAATTCTTGGAAACTTGGATAATCCTGAAACAGATTATCTCTCAGAAGAACGGGTATTTGATTTGGAAATATTTATTGACAACACCCAGGAGATAAAAGTAATTACCTGAACAGGGTTTCTGTGAGTTCTTGTAAAGATGAGAATACATAGTCAGGCTGGTAGGGATAGGTTGAAATATCCTCATTCTTGCTAACACCGGTAAGGACTAGTGCAGTATTCATGCCAGCCTCAATCCCGCCGATTATATCTGTGTCCATTCTATCACCAATTAAGAGTGTTTCCTCCGGCCGTAAGCTGAGTTTCTTTGTTGCCATTGTCATCATGATTGTGTTGGGCTTACCGACAATAAACGGCTTCATTCCTGAGGCGCTTTCTACAGCAGCAAGCAGGCTTCCGCATGCAGGTTCAAAACCGTCTTCAACCGGATCCAGGACATCTGGATTCGCTCCAATGAATTTCGCGCCGTGAAGGATATGGTTCACTGCTTTTTTTAGCATGATATAATGGAAGTTGACTGTTTTGCCCACAACAACATAGTCAGGCGATGTATCTGTAACCAATAATCCTGCCTTTGTAATTTCCTGTACCAACCCTGGTCCGCCAATCACATAGACAGATGCACCTGGTTTTTGGCTGGCAAGGAACCGTGCAGTTGCCATAGAGGAGGTAATAAAATGTTCGGGAGGAATAACTCCAAGCCCAAGACTGTTCAACCGGCCGGATAATTGATTCGGTGTTTTTTCAGATCCATTAGTTAAAAAAATATAGGGCAGGCCTTTTTCTTCTATAAAGGAAATAAAGGAATCTGCATAAGGGAGAGGGTCCTTTCCAGCATAGATTACACCATCCATGTCAGAAATAATTCCCTTAATATGTTCCACTGAATTAGTCCTGAAGAGGCAGCCGTGTTCTCAAGGAAGGTATATCAACCCTCTCATCCAACATTCTCTGGTCGTAAATTAGGTCTTCACTCGGACTGACTTTCCAGTTCTTTTTTAACCGCTCTTTTAGGGCATTTACAATTTCATAGAAACTCCATTTTTCATTAGAATTGATCTGGTAGAGTCCAGGTCTCATCATTAAAATGGAATACATGGCTTTTACCGTGTCTTCAAGAAATGAACATGCGGGATACCATTTTGTGCTCGCACGAATATGACCATTATACTGCATCTGCTTTTCAAGGAAGTCTATCATATTGTTTGAACCGGCTTTTGTGTCGATCTGCCATCCGAGTCTACAGACAATGGACTGGGGATTCTGATAAAAAACACGCTCCTCAGCAAGCCGCTTTTCATATCCGTATCCTTGAGAACAATCCGGTTTGGAAAAGATTGTAAAAGGCCCCTCTGTTTGCTGGGAAAAAACCATTACACTTGATGTATAGACAAACTGGATGTCCAAGACCCTGCTTATCCACGCAAGCTCACTTGTCCATTCATAGTTTACAACCCAGCTTTCGTTTTCTAGTCCTGTTGAGTAACTGG
>CAYRYS010000023.1:0-18543 GCA_964428555.1 uncultured Spirochaetales bacterium
GAATGGTCTGTGATCCGGTAATACCGATGCCAAGAATAGCTCCAATGAGGGCTTGAGAGGTAGAGACTGGAAGCTTGAGAAGTGTCATCAGGCTTACAGCAAGGGCTGCAGCTGTAGCAGAAAGAAAGGCTGTATGAAGGGTCTGGCTTGTAATGCCGCCGATTGTATCCAAGCCTTCTCCGCCTTCTAATACTGCACCGGTAACAACAAAGATTGCACAGAGAATTGCAGCTGTAAGAAAGCGTATGGACTTTGTTTCAACTGCAGCACCGAAGATATTAGATGAGTCGTTTGCTCCAAGGGCCCAGCCCATGAATATTCCGCTAATAAGACGCAACATGGCTAGAGTCTCCGCTTAATAATTGCAATTGAGACTTTGTCTGCAGCTCCCTGGATCTGGTCCGGTATATCACCAATCTCCATAACGATATCCCGGATGAGGATCTTATCCATCTTCTTTATAACTTTGCTGGAAAATATATCCCGAATGAGCTTGCGTTCAATTAAATCACATTCACTTTCTAAAGCGTCAATCCGGTTAAAATGGGACTCAACCTCGCCGCCGAAAATTAGCCGTTCGATTGACTGTTCCAGCTCTTTCCAGGCCTCCTGTGACTTTTCAATAATTGTAAAAATATCTTCATGAAAGTCGGAAGGAATCGATAGGTCCTCAAGGGTAATTTGAAAAGAAACTTTTTCGTATATTCCGGGAATATCATCCATCTCTTCCAAAAGCTCTAGAATGTCCCCTCTGGATTCAGGGATAAGCGCTTTATGATATAGTTCGTATTCAATTTCCCTCCGGATGTCATCTGCTTTGGATTCTAAATTGTGAACTTTGTCTGCAGCTTTTACTGATTTCTTTTTTGAGGGATCTTTAAACAGAAGAGAAAGGCATTCAACAAATGTATCTGTTGAGTTGTCTATTGTTTCTGTAAACTGCCGAATTTTTTCAATAATTTGTTTTTCTTTACTCCATAAAAATCGCATGAAAGGCCTCTTCTTCAGGTTCGGATGTGCTTCAGGCAGTGCTGAAATTCATAAAAGTATAACAGAAAACTAACAAACAAGGCAAACTGAATTAATCAGCTATTTGCTAATCATTATCTATTATTATGTCCTTGTTCATAGAAGAGCCAGTATTTTTGTAAAAAACGGAATCGCCCTGTGTTGCTAATTCGGACTAGTAAGAGGAAGAGTAATAGAATGATGAGAAAGGCTTTTGGCAGGTAGTCCCCAAGCACGGTATACACTGTGAAATTTTCAGTAGTAAGGACTGGTACCTCTGCATGAATAGAGTCTGCTGTGAACATTTCCATGCTGTGGGTCACTTCTCCGGATGGGGCAATAATTGTCGTGTACCCTCCGTTGGTAGATCGAATGAGTGTACGTCTGTTTTCTATGGACCTAAGCCTGGCTGCTACAAAATGCTGGGTTTCTGCTGAGTAGGTCTTTGACCAGGAGTCATTTGTCAAATTAATGAGCATTTGAGCGCCTTCCCGGATCATTCTCGAGCAAAGGTATCCAAATGCATCTTCAAAGCAGATAGGTGTTGCAAAGGAAAGTGTTCCTCCCTCTTCTAGTGGGATTGTAAAGATTGTGTCCCTGTCTCCCATTGTCCAGCCCTGGCTATGCAGACCTATTACATTGCGGTAAAAGTTCTGGACAGCAGGTATTTCCCAAAGAGGCGCTGTTTCTGCAAAAGGAACCGGGTGCTGTTTTGCGTAATAGTCTTCGATTCTACTATCCGGCCGGATAAGCAGTACAGCATTGGAAATCTGTAGTTCTTCTCTGTTGATCCAGTGCGGAGCACCGATAAGATAGTAAGTATTCGACTGCTTAACCAGCTCTAAAAAAGAGGTATCCTCAGGGTGTGTTCCGTAAAAGCTGTGGGGTTCTGAAGAATAGGGTCTTCTAAATGCTGTTTCACACCAGGACACAATATCTGCATGACCCTGCTCCAGTCCCTCCTGGGAGAGCCGAACACCGGTCTCAAGGCTTGTGTCTTCGCGCATTCCTGTTTGCCATGGATCGATGTTCTGCTGAACAAGTACAATTCTAAGTGTTCCTTCGTTACGGTACTCCATGTTCAGTCTGAAACCTCCGTAAAGGAGTATTGCACTTACTATAATAAGCCAAAACGCGGCTGAGCGTGCAAAATATGTTTTTAACAGCCCTCTAGTAACTGCGCCTTTTTCTTTAAGAAGCAGAATTGCCTCTGCAGTCAAGGCATTCGTAAATGCCATAAGGAATGAAATTCCCCATGGGCCGGTTATATCCGCTATCTGCATGAGAGGGAGAATTGTGTTAATCGGGTATACAATTAAACCCCAGGGGTATGCGAGATATCCTGAGGACTTTAGGAATTCATAGGAAGCCCAAAGCAGTGCAAACAAAAATGGTCTAACCTGGGGCTTGGACCTTAATACAAAAAGCAGGAATGGAGAGAGCATAGCATTATACAGCATGTATCCAAGCGTAGTTCCTCCAAGTGTCCATATGGAAAAGTCGCCGAATGCTACCAGCCAGTAACTGGATAAAAGAGTAGAAACTGCACCAAAAAGCACTCCAAGTAGGGTTGCTTCTTTAAACTTAGAGGTATGAATTAATGCAATAATATAGGGTACTAGACATATTATTCCAAGTCCCGGATGTCCGAACAAAAATAGCTCGTTCGGAAGGCTCAATGGGAAGATAATACCAGAAAGGAGTGTCAGAAATACGTTATAATAAAACCGGTAATACGGTTGTTTTCTAATACTATTTGATAAATCCATGGGTCATATCTTATACAATTTTATAGGTTTAGAAAAGCAAGTAAGGATTGTCCTGTATTTATTTTATTTGTTGATACAATCGTAGGTGTATTAAGGACAGTCTGTACATCTATAGCTAATTACCCCTGTTCAATGTTTGAATTCCTCTAGAAAAATTCTTTTTGTTGAATCCTTATTTAATTTAGAATATAATTTCTTTGGGCTATTGGGCATCTATGTATAGGTTGAGAATAATTCTTTCACCAGTTAAGTTCTAAATAGCTCCAATGATAAGAAATATATCAGGCTGCATAACTGCTGTGTGAAAAAGCAGTGATTGAGAAAAAAAATGAAAGAAGTTGTTCTTCAAATTCACAATATCCTCATACATGATTATTATTTATATTGGGACCTAATGCACGGGGGAATTCTATGGATACATTAAGAGCGTATCACAAAAAAGAATATGGCCATGAGCCAGAGGTTATTGTGTCTGCTCCAGGCAGGGTGGTCTTAATTGGGGAACATTCGCAATATAATGATGGATATGTATTGCCTGTTGGATTAAACCGTAGGGTGAAGGTTGCTTTAAGCCGAAGAAGAGATAATTCTCTCAGGTTTTATGCAGCAGACTTTGATGAAAGAAAGCGTACAACAATATCAAATTTAAAGTATAAGAGGGAAGATAGGTGGGCAAATCTGGTCAAAGGTGTTATCTATTCGTATCTTCAAATGGGATTCGACTTTAGGGGTGTGAACTGTACAATTAGCGGCGAAATTCCTATTGGTATAGGGCTTGCCTCTTCTGCTGCTATTCAAATTGCCGCTGCAATGGCGGTTAACGCTGTGAACGATCTCGATTCTGAACAGACACAGATTATTGAAAGCGCAAGGCAATCAGAAGCTCGTTTCATGGGTGATAAGACAAGCACTATGGACCTCCTGACCTGCTTTTATGCAGAATCGAATGCTGCCTTTTTTCTAGATACCAGAAGCCTTGAGTATCACCATATACCCCTGGAACTCGGTCAGGTGAAGGTATTAATAACAAACTCCAATATTCCTGCACATTTTATTGAGAATGAAGAGGACGAGCGCGACCGGGACTGTATGGAATGTATTCAGGCTCTGTCTAAAAATAATTCTGCTACCACGCTGCGCGACTATACTGCAACTGATGTTAGGGACAGCCTTGGAGCCATTCCGGAAACCACCAGGAGGCGCTGTCTCCATATTGTGGAAGAAAACCAGCGCGTACTTGACGCTGAAGCTGCTTTAGTGAAAAATGATTACAATGCTTTTGGTAAGATTCTCTCCAGGTCACATGAGAGCCTCCGGGATTTATTCGAGGTGTCCTGTCCGGAACTGGATTGGCTCGTAAAACGTGCTCTTGAAACACCTGGTGTGTATGGGTCACGAATGGCTGGAAGCGGATATGGGGGCTGTACTGTTACCTTTATCCAGCAGGAAGCTATTGAGGATTATAAAAAGCGTCTTTTTGAGTACGAACGCATATTCGGGTTTAAAGCAGACACATTTATCTGTAATCCCGAAAGCGGTGCTCGGATAGAATTCACAAACAGATAGGAATGACTGAACATGAATATTCTCTTAACAAATGATGATGGTGTGACAAGCCCTGGTATATACGCATTAAAAGACGCCTTGGAGCCAGAGCACAGTGTATGTATTATAGCTCCGGATACTGAGCAGTCCGGAACAAGTCATAAGATTACTTTGAAGGACCCTCTTCGTGTAAAAGAAGTGGAAGACCGAGTGCTTTCCTGCGGAGGGACTCCTGCTGATTGTGTTATGATCGCGTACCTTGGAGCTGCTCCGGAAAAACCGGACTTGGTAATATCAGGAATAAACTTTGGCCCGAACCTAGGTACTGATATAATCTATTCCGGCACTGCTGCAGCAGCGCGACAGGCAGCGCTTATGGGGTATCCGGGAATTGCAGTTTCTCTGGCAACCTACACACCGCCGTTTCATTTTGAGCAGGCAGCTGCATTTATTGCAAAAAACCTTATGCTTTTTCTGGACCTTTGGGCTGTGGATCACTTTATTAATGTTAATTTTCCTAATTCTCTGGATCCCTTTACCAAGGTTGAGATTACCCACCCTACACGGAGACGGTATAACGATTCACTGGAAAAATTTAAAGCACCGAATGGGGATCTCTACTATTTTCTCAAAGGTACTAAAGTTGAATCTGATGGAATTGAAGGCTCGGATTTCTCAGCAGTAGATAGGGGAAGTGTGTCAGTCTCTCCAGTGTATCTGCACCCGGTTAATCACGAGGAGGATAAGGCGTATAGAAACGCAGGATTCACCTTATGAAAGCAACTATTGAACAAGGGCTCAGATTGTATAAGAGCAAAAAGTACGATAAAGCCTTAGATGTTTTTCTAAAAGTGGAAGCAGGGCCTGATGAATATTTGACCCTTGCGTATTATCTTGGGCTTTGCTACACAAGGCTCGAAGAGTACGATGATGCATTATTGTATTTGGAGCAAGTGGTTACCTCAGATTCAAACATGATCCATGTGTATCAAAGCAGGATGCTTTTGAGTTATATTTATGCGGTAACAGGCCGGCATAAGCTCGCAGAATATGAGCTGAATACACTGAAAGACTCAGGCTATGATTCTGTTCAAGTGCTTTCTGCTTTAGGCTATGTTGCTTATATGCAGGGGAAGGTTGATGAAAGTGTCGAGCATCTGGAAGAAGCACTCGGACTGGAAAATAGAAATCCTAATGCAATGAACTCCCTGGGGTACATACTTGCAGATTCCGGTAGAGATATGCGCCGGGCAATACGCTTATGTAAAGATGCAGTAACCCTGAACCCATACAATCCGGCATATTTGGACAGTCTTGGATGGGCCTTGTACAATGCAGGCAGTCTTGACGATGCAATGACCTACCTGAAAAAGGCTGCAGACTTGGCTCGTAACAATAAGGATATCCAGAAGCATTATAAAGAGGCTTTGGCCAAAAAAAGGGGAAGATAGATATTTCCTTCGGTTTTGTTCATCTTTTATTTAAAAATGCCGATAATAAAAATACTAGGGAGGGGATGAAACTGAAATTAAGAGTTTGATATGCTTGAAGGAGAGAAGCTATGGAACTAAATATATCATCCTTGCCGAATAATAGCCAAAATGTAAGAGCTGTGCAACAGAGATCCCAAGTAATAAACGAAGACAATATGAAAGCGATTCTCTATTTGGGTATTCGCGGAGACATTTTGCTCCCAGTGGAAAAACACAAAGTAGATACTTTTGCATAATTTGCAGCTGTACTATTCGGTTTCCGTTTTCCCTGCTTAAGTAGCAAATTGCGGATTGCTGATTATCACAATACCATATATACTAACAGCCATGAGAAAAATTACAACTCTACAAGCGGTTTTACTCCTGTTCTTTGTCTGTACAATAGGTTACAGTCAAGATATTGATATGTCACTTGCCCAGGCTACTGATGAATTCCGATGGGGAGTCAGGGCTTTTCATAACGGATTTCTTCATGACGCAGTTCTTTCTTTCGAGAGGGCGCTTACGTATCAACCTGATAATATGCTTGCTAAGGAATGGCTCGGCAGGGTCTATTATCGCTCAGGTTTTGAAGAGTCAGCATTGAATACATGGGAAACAATATCCGAATCCGGGCAGGCAAGTGCCCTACTTCAGAATACTATGGATATTATCCGTCTCCGCCGTGGTGTAGGCCGTGAACTCTATGAGCCCGGCAGATTTGTAATTGCCGCTGAAATAGAAGGTTTCAGAAACGATGTTCAAGTGTTTTCCAGGCCTGCCGGTATAACTGCAGGGCCTTATGGAGAGTTTTATATAAGCTCCTTCGCGACCCATGAAATACACCGTCTGAATGTAAACGGTGCGATAGTTTCCACCCTCAGGGGAGGAGTGGAAGGTTTTGATCATCCTTTCGATGTTCTTCCATTGGAGAATGGTAATTTCATTGTCAGCGAATATGAGGGCTGCAGACTTGCGATAGTGAACAGCTTGGGAAATAAGCTGCGTACTATCGGAACACGGGGCCGTGGAGAAGGCCAGTTTTTAGGACCACAGTACCTATCACAGGATGAAGAAGGGTATCTCTATGTTTCTGATTGGGGAAATCGCAGAATTAGTAAATTTAATCTTGAAGGAGATTTTATTCTTTCCATAGGATCAGCAACTAACGGCTATCCAGGACTGCGGGGCCCCTCCGGGATTGCAGTTATTGGCGACAGGCTTTTTATTGCTGATGCAGTACGCAGGCATATAGCGGTATTCGACCTAAGCGGAAATTACATCAACACAATAGTAGAAGACGCGCTAAATGCTCCTGAAGGCATTGTAGCCTTGGATGAAACAAACCTTCTTGTTGCAGATACTAATCGGCTTGTTAGGGTCGGAATAGAAGAAGAGACGGTTGAACCGGTTTCTACGTTCGAGGGAAGTGCCGAGCGGGTACTTGATGCGGATATGGATGCAAACGGTAATGTTATTGCAACAGATTTTAATGCTGAACGGGTTACAATCCTATCAGATATTACAAGTTTATACTCTGGATTTTTTGTTCAGATAAATCGAGTCATTGCACAGGATTTTCCCCAGGTTGATGTTGTTATAAATGTAGAGGATAGACTGGGAAATCCGATAACCGGGCTGCAGACTGGAAATTTTCTTATGACTGAAAGCAGTGTTCCAGTGAACGATCCGGAACTTATCTTTACCGGATACGATGCGCAGATAGAGCGGATTGCTTTTTTGGTTGATAGATCAGCACAGATGAGCGGTAACAGGAGTGATATTCGCCGTGCAGTTATAGAGGTACTTCAGAATGTCAGTGCACAGGGAAGTTCAATAGTTGTAACAGCAGGGGAGAATCCGGTATTAGATGCCTCTGAAACAGATTCTGTAACCGATATTGTGAATGCAGCTGTGAATAGCGGCGAATACACAGATGATTGGCAGTTCGATCTTGGATTGAGACTTGCCGGTTCTGAACTCATACCAGGCAGAACAAATAGGGCTGTAGTTTTTATTACCAATGGGCAGCTTCCAAGAACCGCATTCAGCAACTATGGTCTTATTGAGCTTGCAGCGTTTTTACGAAATAATGGAATTGCTTTCTATACTGTTTATGTAGATGAAGGGGCTCATGCTCAGGAGCTTGAATACCTGTGCGAGGAAACCGGAGGTATGAGTATATACCTTTATCAGCCAGCAGGTATTGGAAGCCTTCCTGAAACAATACGCTCCCAGGATAGCGGTTTGTATATTCTTCGGTATAACTCCCCAAGCTTTTCAAATTTCGGTAATGAGTATATACCTTTGGAAGTTGAATGTAGATTGATCCGTAAAAGCGGCAGGGACGAGGCAGGGTACTACGGGCCGTTAGAATTCTAACTTTGTTCCAGGGTTTCCCAGCATGGATAACCAGATGAACGGACTTAACCCTTCCATAGTGCCATGAAGCTTTTGGGTACTTCTGCAAAAATAAGAACCGCGTATTCGAGCCTGTTTGTAAGAATACAATAAGAGAAAGACAACTCATATTTTAGTTGATATTGCGTTAATTCTTCTAAAATACAAGGAAAACTTGTTCTGCTATTCTTTTTCCCTGTGACCCAAAAGCTTCGGGTTAGTTTATAACCCTTACTGCAGCCTTTCAGTATATTCATGGCAGTAGGGCAGGCTTTCTCTTTGAGCATAATAGTCCTGGTGTGCCTCTCCTGCGGGATAGAAGGGACCTGCCGGGAGTACCCTTGTTGCAGGATCGTATCCTGCATCCCGCAGCTGCTCTAGTAGCTCTTCTACTGTCTCCCTTTGGCTCCGGTTTTCATAAAAAACTGCTGACTGGTATTTGAAGCCGATGTCAGGTCCTTGGCCGTCCCTCTGCTCTGGATCATGGATATTGAAAAACAGCCTGACTATCTCTGAGTAGGTAATAATTTCAGGGTCATAGAGTACCTCTACGGCTTCGTAGTGCCCTGTCTCGCGCATTCTCACAGTCCTGGATGTAGCAAATGGTACATCGCCCCCTGTAAAACCTACACTAGTTTCTATTACCCCTTCAGCTTCCTGTAAAAAAAACTCAACACCCCAGAAGCACCCACCTGCAAAATATGCCCTGCCTGTTTCCCCTGTTTCAGGGATAAAACGCAGAGCAGTTGAATTGATGCAGTACCGCAGGTCTGTTTCTGTGAATCCTTCACCTTCAAACACGTGTCCCAAATGTCCGTTGCAGGAAGAGCAGAGAATCTCTGTGTGAAAGCCATCCGGCTGCCCGGTGACTGAGCCCTCTATTGCCCTGTCAAAACTGGGCCAGCCTGTGCCGGATGAAAACTGTGACTCAGCGTTAAACAAGGGCTGACCGCACCTTGCACATGTGTAGTAGCCTGGTTCGAAGTTATCATAGTATTCTCCTGAATAGGCAATCTCTGTCTGACCCTGTTCTATTGTTCTGAATTGGGGCCTTGTCAGCCGCTGGTTTAACCGCTGGAGACTGATTGCCTGCTCTGTGCTGATAATTATTTCCCCGCCATTCGAGCAGGAGACTGCGAAGATGAGAATAAGCAATGAAACAGTAAAAAATCTTATCATTACACTAATAATTTAATCAATTTTGCCTTAAAAATCAAAAAGGGTCTCTCCCTTTTGTTTGAATGTAAAAGGGGGACAGACCCTTTTGGTTTGATTTTGACGGGATGGGGCTATTTGTCCAGGTTTGCAAGGATTTTTTTATACCCCCCTAACATAAATGAAGTCATTTGGGTCCGCATGTTGTGTTTTATGAATGGTATGCGGAGAATTGGGCTAATTAGCCTCAGCAGCCAGATTGAGTTTTTTCTCTGAGGAAAGTCGTAGATTTTATGTTTTTTATAGTATTGATGGTCAGCATGAAAAACCAACCCCAAGTTGCCGTATATATCGTCTCTGAATACCTTTATTCCGCCATAAGAGAGAAAGCTCTTTGGTTTCACTGTCTTTTTCTCAGCAAACTCTGCAAGGTCTTCTGTCAGTGCGGATATTTGTGACCTTATTAAATCAGAATCTCCTGATTCGTCTGTTGCAATACCGCTGAAGTTTGCACCCATATTTTCCGCGTAAGCAGTAAGGATTTCCCTGGTATTCGCGTTTTGCGATAATGGACCGGAAATAATATATCCTACCTGCTTGCCTGAGAGTATAGGCTGGTGAGTGCGCACAAAGGTCCGCTCTAAATAGCGCTGCCAAATTGAGGACAAATACCTGTCATGCATTTTACCAGCAAAGAGGACAATATCAGCACTAAGTACTGTGCTTTTATACATAGGTATAAACTCATCCTTTGTACCCTCATAATTACATATATTATCAGGGCCGCATTTCAGGCAACCATTACATGGTCCGAACTTCATTGCACGGATATCAATAACTTCGGCACTTGGGAATCTGCTTTTCGCATACTGGACCATCTGCCGCAGGTTTTCCGCATCCTCCTTCAGATCAGCAACTATTGCTATTCTTGCATCTGTTTGAAGCGGTTCTGCTTCAGGTGAAATTGAAAGGGTGTTTTCCTTGACTGTACTTATGGGTTTATTCATAACAGGTGCTGAAAAGCCTGAAGAGACATAACGCTCCCATTGCTTAAAAACTGACTGCAATGACTTGCGTGTTTCTTTATTCATAAGGTCCTGCATATGGGCAGGGGTACCATCAATATACAGCATGCCAAGGTCTTCGCAGATCGAACGGATGTATTCATGTGCTGTATTGTCAAAAAAGTGGATAGAAGTTGAAAAGGCGGCTGCGTGTTTTCCAGTAAATGCTTCTGTCTGCCCGCATTCAAAGATCAGTTCTATAAAGCGCTTGTATTGAGAGCAGACAAGCATGAAATAGAGGGGAAACGCCCAGATAAGCAGATCAGATTCCTTGACCTGGTAAATTACCTCTTGAAATGCTTCCCTATTTGTTTCAAATTTTTTTACCTGCTGCGCTGCATCAATAACCGTAAACCTATGTTGTGGAAAGATTTTTTCGTAGAATTCCATGTACTGCATGGTTACGCTTGCTCTACCCTTTGGGCTTCCGTTCAGTACTAAAATGTTCATGTGTTCTCCTCTTTTTTTTGTATGCATTTTATTTTTTACAAAAAATATCCTGAATAATCTCTTCAAGAGATTTTTTCTGCTTAACCTCGAGCATTGTCATAGCAATAAGCTTTCCTCCCATATCCTGCAGGTAGTCCCTCTCTTCTTGAAGGTTTGACTCAATTTTCCGGATGGTCTTTAGTGTGCAGAGACCATGGGTGTAGATGAACATGTCATTGAACAGCTTTTTCAGGACTTTGTCCGGAATATTTGCGAAATACCAATCCTGCCTCATTTTTTGAATTAGCTGGTATAACGGTGATTCTGAGCCAGTAATGAACCATGGCTTCCGTTTTTCCATCACCAAAAAATCAAAAAGGTTCGGTTCCTCTCTTGCGAACCTGAGATACCCAAGACCTATGGAGAGGAACCTACTGTGAGGATCATTCTCCTTCTGCATATATCCTATTGCTCTGCTCAGTGCTCTCTGTGCTGCTGCGTCTTCAAGCTCCTTTATTGAAGGAAACGATGAATAAATAAGCTGAGTAGAACCTCCTAGCTGCTTGGCAATATTTCTTGCTGTCAGGCTGTCTTTGCCGTGTCGCCTTACAGTTTCAACAGCAGCTTCCAGGACTTCATCTTTTGTATAGCTGGCTTTCGGGGGCATTTGTTTCTCCTTTTATATAACTAATGTAATATAACATGCGTTATATAATTAGTAAAGGAGAAATCAAAGTTATTTACTATGTAATACGAAATAGCTGGTAGGATTTTACTATAGATCTAGTTGATGTTCGGAATTCCGCTTTTTCCTTCGTTATAATGGTCTGGAAAGGCAGCGAGCTTATCATAGACAAAATTCCGGAGGTCCTCTTCAATATTCTCTGCTTTCGTAAGAAACTGGTCCGCAACTTCAGAAGAGGCAAAATACCCATCCTGCATAAGTACTGGCGACATTTTGGCTGAAAAGGGAAACTCCCCGGAGTCGACCCTATCATGTGCGTATTTCTCTCCCTCTCTCCAGGTCAGGCAGCGTTCATATCCGGTTTTATCGTAACACAGCTGAAACCCGTTTATCTTTTCTTGGGAGGTATCTGTGTACCATACTACCAGGTCCATGTCCTGTTCTGTAAACCATCGGCGGAAGCCTTCACCTGGGATTTGGCGGACCCCCTTATTTTCTACTAACATGCTCTTCCATCCTTTTTTATAATTCCTAGTACTACTAATGTAACACGGGTGGTCAAATAAACACAAATTATTCCTTTGCTATTCTCCAAAGGAATAGTTGTACCCAATGCAAAGACCCGCGCTGAATGGAAATCCGCCAATATCAGAGGATGATGGAACAGGACTTGCGCTTATTGAGAGCAATGTGTAAACCTGTCCTCCTGCAGCAGGGATTCCATACCCAATGCCAGCAGAGAAGACCGCGCTGTATGGATACAGGCTGTCATCAGAGTACTGGGTTGTTTCCGCGTCGCTTGTACCGTATTTTTCTATGAGTTTGACAGGGTAGACATGTACTAACCCTGCTGCCTCTGCTCTGAAAAGCAGCTCCCCTGCTGCGAAGTCCGCAGCCGCGGAAATACCAATCGGCACGCCCACATATTGCGCGCGAAAGCTTCTGGAAAAGGCAAAGCTTGACTCTGAATCCTGGTTTGTTTTTGCGTATACTGAAAAACCGCTTCCTATTCCGAAAGCAGTAACCCCTGTGTGGACCCGGAACCGGGAAACAGGAATAGATAGCCGCAGTCCCCCTGATGCTCCAATCGCAGGGCTGGGATACACCTCTCTGTCCGGGGCTTCAACTGATTCCATGGCACTGAGAACTTGGCCCCCTAAAAGAAAGGGAGTTTCAATACCTGTTTCCGCGGAAACTTCTAGAGTAAACGCCTCTTGTGTATATCCTGTTACCGGAATTAATAGGAGCGATAGGAGGATGATCTCCTTTAGAGAAAGAAACCGATTTATTCTCTTGGTTATCATGCTATGCTCCTGTGTTAATTTGAGAACTGGGAGATGTCAATTCGGACGAGATAGCTCCTGCTGCCGCTCAGTGTAATCCCTGAACCCTCTGCCGCAAAGCTCTGGGCTGTTCCTGAGCCTTCAGCAGGCTGAACAGTGGAAAGAATGTAGAGAAAACCCCCGCTTGGGTCAGTCAGTACGTCCCTTACTGTGCCGTTTAGGGAATCTCTGTTAAAACTTGTCCACATGGTCCGCTGCCTATACTCTGGTGCAATTCCCAAAAGGCTTGGTTCACCACCAGCGTATGTGCCGATATACTGGCCTGAAATCCGCTGTGCATTCCGGTGGGCAATGTGCGCTGCAGCTGAAGCACCGATAAAAATACGGCCCTCAGGGTCTGCGGTTATGTCACCGTCTTTTATCCGGAATGAATTGCTTCCTCCGTCACTGAGCCTTGTCATGGTGAACTGTCCATGTTCCACGCGCCTGTTTTCCGGGTCTGCTACAGCATGGTACGTGAAATGGGCTGACCCTGTATTCCAGAGGTCATTGTAAAAGTCAAAAGACCGAAGCACCTGGTTTCCGGAGAATTCTCTTCCATTGTACCGGAATATGGACTGTGTTCCCGCACTTTCTCCGAGAATATGGATGTTTCCGTCTCTTCCAAGGTTGACCCTGTACAGCCGTGTGTCCGCAATATTATTAGAAAGGTCGGAACCGTCAAAACCGAAAAGCTTCCATTGATAAGAACCGTCTGAAAGGCTGTACGCGGTCAGATATGCCACTTGCACCGGGTTTCCGCTTGGAAGGGTTTTGTTGTCAAACCCTGCTACATACACAAGGCCCTGTGCTGAGTCAACTGCTATATCTTCACTATAGCTCCTGTCCAGGGTGATGGTGAGGTCCGGGGCAGCTGCTTGTCCTGAGGATGCGCTAGATACTGTGTCCTGGAAAAATACCTGTACTTCATTGTTCCGGGTCATAACAGCTACTGTTCCGTCAGTCCCAATACTTACCCTGCGTTTCTCGCTTTCACCCTCTACAAGAAGTCCCACAGGGCTTGCCGGAGATGCAGGGGAAGCGGTAAAGACCCGGGTGTTTGTTGCAACTACTAGGAGTGAGTCATCATCACCTTCAAGATGGAGAAGGCCCTCTCCTGAGTTCAGTTCCTGCGGGGAACCTGGAGTTCCTGTTGCTGCAGGATAGAGCCTTCCTTGGCCGGATGAAACAAGGTTTTCTCCGATTACAACACCGCCTGCAGTCATTGCCATACCCACTGCCTCGGTTTCTGAAGAAGAGGTGAGAGCAGCTGAGTCAAGGAGAACATTGTTCAGATAAAAGGGAAGCGTTGATGTGTCGGGTGTGTGCCTGAGAATCCGCAGGGCATTCACACCGCCGCCCCTGGGAACTCTCTGTGCTGTGTAAATAGATGTTCCAAGAACCGTAGTATTTCTAGCCCGCACACCTTTTGACATATCGCCGGTAAGACGTAACCCAGCCATAGGGTTTGGAAGGGTGTATGCCCTGTCCGAACCTATAAGAAGAGAGCCGAACCTTCCGCCAATACTTGCAAAAAGTTCAGTATTATACGCGGTTAAGGGTGCTGCGTATCCACGCGTGGAAAATACCTCCTGCCACGTAGGGGATGATGCAGAGCCCTGTGCCTGAAAAATGGTTGCTATCTGAGTAGTAGGCTGAATTTCATATGAAATAAAGCTTGTTCCGTCAGGAAGAAACCCCATTGAACCGGAATTCTCTGACACCTGGGTCCAGGAGTCTCCGGAAATACTGCTTCTGTAAATTCCTGAGTAGTTAGTTTTATACCAGAGGGAGCCGTCCCCTGGATTCACTGCAAGGGTTACATGGGGTTTGTCATCTCCAGGAGAAAGGGTGCCAAGAGAGGACCAGGAACCCATTCCATCTGCACTTGAAGAGGGGGTAAAACGCCAAAACTCGGGTGCTTGCCTTGTCCCTGCTAATACCGCAATTCCTCCCCCGAATGCCGAGGGAATCGGCGCAACCTGGCGTACAGTGTGTGGCATTGCCGGGGTTGCGTCATTTTCATTTTCCCTAAGCTGGGCAACAGCTTCTCCATTGTTTGCCCACCTATACCCTGACCCCTCAGGGATGAGCCGGAAAATGTTTCCGTGGGATATGGCAAACAGCCCTTGGTCAGAGCCTGAACCTATTGCAGCTGACACAATACCGCCTATACCGTATTGCACAGGTTTGTCAGCTGCTTTTTCCCAGGACCCGTTATCAAGATAGTAGACCCCGTCTCCCTCACCTGGATCATACGCATTGGATGAATCATCCACAGTAATAAACAAAGTGTTGTTGAAAACTGTCATTCCTCCTGCTGTGAAATCCCCATGGGGCAGGCCGTTTTGTACAACTTCCCAGCCATCTATATGGGATACATTGGATTGATAAATATCTCCTGCAGGCAAGCCGGATGTCATTTCATGTAAGCCAAAGCTCTCTCCATTAAAAGGGCCTGGGCATCCGGTAATAATAAAAACACTGAAAATTGCAAAGAGGATAGGGAGTGTGAGTTTTCTCATTGATACTGTCCTTGGATTGGTTTCTTGAAATACAATATCACAAGACTTGTGAAAAATCCTACTAAGAGGATATGGATTTTTTGGAATTAATGGAAATATCTGATGTTTTTTGGTTAGGATCGGGTTATGGGGAAAACTGTTTCAATTTCACCCAAAAGCTTCGGGGCAGAAGAAAAAATCCACAGAAAACCGGCTGCGTGAACAGGCCACACAGCCGGATTATGGGAATTATCGAATATAAGAAAGATACTCTTTCTGCTGGTCGAGCATCAGGTCAACCAAGTCAGGGACCAGCCGCGGCTTTTGGACAACCGGATTTACTAGTAGCGCCTGAATAACCAGGTCCTTACTGCTTTGGAGGATCGCCTCTGCTGTTAGATCATAAACACCAGTGTAGTTTCGAAGAAGCGCGGCAAAACCCTTTGGGTAGTTCTCTAAAGTGATTCCTGCCAGACCGGTTTTGTTCACCCTAGCCGGTATTTCAACTGCAACAGTTTCAGGAAGCCCTGGAATGAAGTTTTTGTTCATAATATTTACCGCGGGTTCTGTATACTCTTCCCCTGTTAAAATTGCTTCTATTATATACACAACCCGCTCGTGTACTTCTGTTGACTGGATCTGCATGCGCTCCTTCTGAGCAAGGGCAAAGCGGTAAAAAGAGTAGAAATCCAGTATGCCCTTGTGGTCAGCTGTTTCCCATGCCCAATGGATGTATTCACCTAAATGGCTGTCCACTGTAATTGGGAGTAGGTGAAAATGCTCGAGTATTTCTTTAAACAGGGTCCTGTCTGACCACGGCCTGGAAGATGTTTCCCTGTGCAGTTTATGCCTATGAGTTGCTCCCTCTGTCTCAGGAATGTGGCCTGTTAATTGTGTATATTTCCAGATGTCGCTGCATCCGGGCTCGTTTTCAAAAAACGCAGGCGCTTTTTTGAGGATGTCAGGATAGGCGTCCTTTCCTGTGTCACGGTATTTTGCATCTACCAGCACACTGAAGTGGTTCAGTCCTCCAGCTGTTAGATCCAGGTTTTCAAAGGGCGTCTCCAGGATAGGTGGAAGATAGCGCTCTAAAGAAGCGATTTCATGGCACATGCCAATGAATTTAAGGTCCGGATACTTTCGCAGCACTGTGGTGGTAATTGCAGTCATTGGGTTTGAATAGCAGAAGATGTAAGCATCCGGACATATGTTTACAACATCATCACATATTTCAAGGATTGGCGGTACAATACGGAGTGCGTGAAACAGGCCGCCGGCACCCCCGTTTTCACCGTAAATCTGATTCACTCCGAACTGCTGGGGAAGCTTCCAGTCCATGTCCCAGAGAGCAAACCTGTCTCCTACTTCAATTGAGAGGATAATGAAATCAGCATCCTTGAGTGCAGCTTTTCTGTCTGTAGTCGCGGTAAGGGTGAAATTGAGATTGTTTTTTTCTATATATTCTTTGCCAATATTGTAAACCTGAGTCAGGGCTTGCTCTCTTATATCCATGAGGCAGATTTCTGCTCCAACCATCAGTTTTCTTTGAAATATATCTGCAAGTGTTCCGCATCCGAATTGAGCGCTTCCTGCTCCAATTAGTACTATTTTCATCATCATCTCCTTAAAAATAGAATGTAGCTTATATGCCGGCTCTCTAATGTTTCAGATAATACAGGAAATAGAGGTTTTTTACGAATGAATTCTCTTGTCCAAAACCGATAAAACTTATACTTTTCTTATATTCAGATAGATTTTTTTCCAGGATAATCTATAATTATTTTGCAGCATATGAAGGAAAGAGGAATGGGATGACTGGAACCGTGGAAAGAATTGAGGTTAACAAGGGCAGGTATTTACGGGACAAGCTGAATCTTTCAGTTGAATCTGCACGGAGCAGGTCCTGCAGGGTCTTTATTGCAGAACGCAGGGGACTCCGGAAAATGCTCAAATGCCATGCCTTTCACGACTACCATGAACTGTTTGTACAGATAAAAGGTGCAACCGAGTTTCAGTTCCCTTTCAACAGCTGTGTGCTTGAACCTGGGGATGTGCTTGTGGTTCCAAAGGAGCTGCCCCATAAAGAAAAGATCATCAAAAATAACAGCGAGTTTGAGACCCTGGTTATTATGTTTTTATCTGAATACATTCAGTGCCATATTTCCAGGGAAGAGAACTACGGAATACCAGGTATTTATTACCTTGAGCGCGGGAAGGAGAGCTACTTTACACTTGCAACAGAGCTTATCGAGCTTTTAATTGACGCGGGGGGCAAAAAGTCGGCAGAAGCCCAGACCGTGAAAGCAGGTCTGCTTCAGGCGCTCCTTACTGCTGCGGGAAAAACATTGGCAGGCTCCTGTATTCCAGATGATGAACACCCGAAGGTCTCGGAAGTGAAGCGCGCTGTTCTCTCAAGGCTCCACCAGGCAGACCTTTCAGTGAAGCAATTGGCTGACCAGATAGGCTGCGCACCGGATTACCTTTCCTGGCTGTATCATAATCAGACCGGTACTTCCTTAAAACACCATATAACCCAGCTCCGCATGGCAAAGGCTGTGGACCTTCTGACAAACACAGATTTTACAGTGTCGGAAATCTCATGGTGCTGCGGATACAAGACCCCTGCCTATTTTTCCAGGCTCTTTTCTGCAAAGCATGGAGTACCTCCGAGAGAATTTCGAAAAAGAACATGATTAGCGCGTGAATATTTTCAGAAAAAATTTGACATGCAATGTAAAACCATATAAAAATATGTTCATATTAAATAAACAGGAGTGGCTTATGCAAAAAAGTTGTTGTTCTTTTCTTTGTGCTAATTAGCTGTTCACCAGGCTTTTTATCAGAAGCAGGAGAAATAAATAATTTATATGGTGAAAATGCGGTACCTTCAAGCATTGTTATTCATCCTTCAGCTTCTGGAGAAATTGAAAGTTTTCAAGCCGATGTCCAAGTTCATTACCAGATAGATCGCGAACCAACAAGTTATTCAGTAATTAATAGATACAGGTTGTCAGGAAAAAGTATTGATGGAATGGAACACAAATGGCAACCGGTTCAGTTGCGGTAATTGGAACAGATGGCGAAATACGGACTTTGCTTAGGTCCAGATTTACTGAATTACCCGCTAATAGCACAATAGATTGTAGAGTAGCAGAATGAGAAAAACGTTTATTCTTTTTATTTTCCCATT
>CAYRYS010000023.1:18643-37483 GCA_964428555.1 uncultured Spirochaetales bacterium
TGGTGACAATATTTTTGTAGCATGCCAAGGTTTTGTCGATACCCCAGCGCGAATGCTCTGGTTTTCAAAACAAGAGGGGTTCCTGGGTGTTATTCAACTGGGAGAAGACGCCTCCTATATGCCTCGTTATTTTTCAATTCAGTCATATGAAGATATGGTTTTATGGGGGGCAGCGAATTACCCATCCAGTGACCCGCGGTTTGGAGAGATAACCCATGGTCTTGTTGGTTTTACTATTTCTTCAATAAGTTCTGAGCCGAATACTGAAACAGGATATTATACAATAGACTTGGAAACCCTTTATCATGTACCTGGTTTTGTTGTATCAACGGATGTGGTATTTCATGAAGGAAATGCCTTTTTTGGCCAGGAATACAGCGGAACTGAACTGATCGGAATAGGGGGGCCTGGCGCCGCATATGACCCGCCAATGGAGGTTATTTGTGTGAATACTGAGACATGGCAGCAAGTCTGGCGGGACCAGACTATACTATCTGTAGCTCCGAATATGATTCATATTTACGAAGATTATCTATACCATGCATCTGGAGTAGGTATGGGACTGAGAAATATGACAGACGGCATGGAAGTCTATGAAGAATTTACAATTCCACTATTAATAGATGGTCTGGTGATAGAAGGTGGTTTTGCATATGGTAGCTGTGGTGGACCAGTAGAACCGCCTGGGAATGTACATTGTTTTAATATTGAAACAGGAGAGTATAGGTGGCATTATTTGCTGGAGGGAAGCGGGACTTTAGGAACAAACCCGCAAGTGCATAATGGATATGTGTATGTTGCTGTACATAACGGAATATATGTATTAGATGCTGATAACGGATCACTAGTAGGTGTTGATCAATACCTGCACGGTCCAATGGGACAGCATGGAAACACGTTAAGGTATGGGAATAATATGATTTGTTATGACACAATTAATCAGCGGTTAATATCATTTGAGATGGATGTACATGAGCGTGACAAATTATTTGGAATATTTTAAAGTATATACTTTTCTTTATTTTATCACACTTTTACTAGTAATATCTGGTTATAGAACTGAAAGGGGAATACACAGATTGGTTGGCGGGCTGGCCGCGATTAATCTATTAACTGCGGTTCTTCATGATGCAGCTCAAATTAGTGGGTTATTATCCGCAAGAAATGTAGTATGCTGATCTACATTTTATCACAGTATGAAACACTGCATTATTGACATAACCCTTGTTTTTCAATAGGAATTGAATATATTACAATTTTCCCTACCGGAGAAATAATGTCCCAGCGTTTTGTTCAAATATATGTTTTTGCTACTATGTTCCTGTTTTCTATGACAGTGAACTCTATTGCCCCCCTTTTGCTCACTATTCAGGAGCAGTACGGAATCTCTGTCGCAGCCTCTTCTGTTATTCCCCTTCTTAATACGCTCTTTGGGATTGCCGCGAATATTATCGGCGGTATGATAATCGCCCAGGTAGGGACAAAGAATACCATCAATATCGCGATTTTTAGTGGGCTTACCGGCAGCATTATCTTCGCGTTCAGCAGGTCATTTCTTACCCTTTGTTTGGCAGCAGGATTTATCGGCTTTGGAGTAGGGCTTGCCTTTATGAGCCTCTCTACCCAGTATTCACACCTCGAGGAAAAATACCAGAATTTCGGGTTGTTCCACGCCTTTTTCGGGTTTGGGGGGATAACAGCTCCTCTATTGGTTGCTCTAATCCAGAGGTTGGATATCAGCTATTCCTATTTGTACATTGGGTGCGCGGTGCTTTTTGCTGTGTTTTTTGTTTACAGCGTTTTCTCAAAAGGCCTTCCGAATATTAGGTATGAAAAAATCCGCTTAAAAGAAGCTGGGGCAATCTTAAAAAAGCCTGTTGTGTATTTGACTGTTATGATTTTTTTCCTGTATGCTGCAAGCGAGATAGGGATGATAACATGGAACGGAAACCTGTTTCATGACGGCTTTGGAACAACCAAGGAGTATGCTTCTTTTATACTCAGTATTTTCTGGATGATATTCACATTCGGCAGGATAATAACCGATGCTGTGGTAAAAAAAGCTGGGATGATAAACGTGTTCAGGATTGTCTCCACCATTGTTATTGTCTGTATCCCGCTGCTTGTGTTCACCGGTCAGCCGTTATTTCTTTTTATCATTGCCATTAGTTTTGCCCCGGTCTTTCCGACAGCACAGAAGTACGGAAATAAATACCTGAAAGGAAGAGAGTCAGGTCTGTATAATGGAATTGTGTTCATGTCCGGAACAACCGGTGCTGCAATCTTTGTTACACTCATGGGGCAGATCGCGGACTTTAATGTGTTTGCTGCTTATGCTATCCCATTTTTATGCTTTGTCGGTATTCGGATTGTTGTTTTCTTTCTTGGGAAAACCAGCAGCACGGAGACATCTGATGCATAAACTTTACAGATTGTAAATACAACTTTCAATTTGTTAGATAATGAGGTGTGATATTGGTCGTGCTCTTCGACAGGCTTTGGTGATATAGCTGCATAAAAAGTAAAATTGGCCTTTTTAGTAGCTTTGCTTGTGCTGATTATGTTATTGTGCTTTTAGAGAAAAATACTCTGTATTAGTTCTATACTCCATCAATGTGGTTATGAAAAAACCCGCCCAATACTCTTCCAGTTTAATATCTGTGTCGCTTTTTGAACATGCTCTGTCTCTCCATTGAAGATAAGATATTTATCTATGTTGATGGTACTAATTTTCTCCAGGAAATCCAGGTTTTTAAAAAAGTCTGATGCAATTGTTTTGCCTGACTTAACCTCAATGGCGTCAATTTCCTGCCCTCTGTCAAAAATAAAGTCAATCTCGTGCCCAGTATTATCTCTAAAAAAATAGATATCATCTTGCGCTCCCCTGTTTAAGCGCGTCTTTAAAAGTTCTGAGTAAACAAAGGTCTCAAATATCTCGCCCCGTAGAGGATGTGTTTCAATTTGCAAAGGGTTTGTAATACCAAGGAGGTAGCATAAAAGCCCTGTATCTATGAAGTATAATTTCGGCGATTTCACTAAGCGTTTGTTGAAGTTCTTATGGTAGGGACGTACTAGTTTTATCAGGTAGCTTGTTTCAAGAATTGAGATCCAATGTTTTATTGTAGGATGAGATACTCCGCAATTATTTGCAAGGGAGGTTAGGTTAAGGACTCCTCCAGATCTGCCTGCGCAAAGTTTAAAAAATACTTCAAAGCTGGAAAGGTCTTTCACGTTAAGGAGTGTCCGCAGATCCCGCTCAACATAAGTGTTTACGTAAAAGCCCATTGCTTCTGTAGGATTAAGGCCCTTATCAAAAATTCTCGGATAAAACCCTGTATATAAAAGAGAGAATAAATCACGGGATGGATTGCCTGAATATATTTCATTCACAGAGAAAGGAAGGAGCCTTACAATTGCTGTCCTCCCTGCCAGAGATTGGCTTATGTTCTCCATTAATTCAAATTGCTGGCTGCCTGTTAATATGTACATGCCAGTTTTATTATTTTTATCTACAATTGACTGAATGTATGAAACCAGGGCAGGTGAGCGCTGAATTTCATCCAGCACAGCTCCATTTGGAAAACGATGGAGAAATCCCCTTGGGTCTTCTGCTGCAAAGGCCCTTTCGTCTGGATTTTCCAGGGATACATAGGGTTTATGCTGGAACAGCATTTTACACAATGTTGTTTTCCCGGATTGTCTTGGTCCTACAATCGTTATAACCGGGTATTGGTTTGCGTACTCTTCTACCTTTTTTACAATATCTCTTTGTATCAGCATAACTAGAGAATAAACCAGATTTTACAGATTGTAAATACAATTTACAATCTGTAAGGAATGAGTGTGATTGAGGGATTAAGCGGAATAGGCCCTTGAGCTGCGATACAAAATTCTATGAAAGAAATTCCTGGAAAAACCCTGTCATGGAAGTTACACTAGTGGTCATAAGAGATAGAGCAAGGAGGGGGATATGCTGGGAAAAGCATTAGTACCGCTGAGTCTTCACGAACCTGTGGACGAGGTTTCTGACCTCTGTGAATACATCCAGAGCCTTGGTGCCCAGGAGGTGCTGCTTCTCCACGTAGGCGCGGAAAAGGGCAGGGCAGGCAAACAAAACCTGAAGCGTTTGGAGAAGTACGAAGACGCGGTGAAGCTGAAAAACTTCAATATCTGCAGTGAGGTCCAGTCAGGTTCAGTGCAAATGGAAACAATGGCTGCAGCTTCCGAGTGGGAGGCTGACTTTATCTGCATTCCTTTCCGGAAAAAGACCTGGCTCCATAGGGCTGTTCTTGGCAGCAAAGTGAAAGACATTATCCGCCAAAGCGATATTCCAGTATTTGTGTACAAAGAACCGACAAGGCGGCAGCAGAAGGACGGTGTGTTCCGTGTACTCTATGCAACCAGCTTGCAGGGCAGGGACGAGGTAATCATCTCCCATATCCGGCACAAGGACTTCCATGTTGATGAAGCAGCCTTTCTCCACGTGGGTACCAGGGCGCCGGATCCGAAGGCAGAGGAAAAGCGGAGGGAAGCAGTGAGAGAATCCCTGGCAACCTTGGAAGCAAACTGCGGGCTCCGCCAGAAACAGAGCCAAAGCATCCTTGAAATAGGAACTCCCCGGAATGTAATTGTGAGAACAGCGAAAAAGCTTGCTGCTGACCTAGTTCTCCTTGGAAAGGCTGATAATACTAAGGTATCAGAGCCTGTGCTTGGTTCAACAGCAGAGGAGGTGAGCTACAATACTCCTTGCTCGGTTATGATCATCCCAAAGAAAAAAGTCGACTTTACCTTCCAGGAGGAAACAGAATGAAAAAGGGACAATCGGTTTTCATTATCTCCCTAATCTTGGTAATGGTTTTTGTTGTCCTGGGGATAGCTGTTCCGAACCAGCTGGACAGGATCAGCGGACTTTTACACAGCTCTATTATAGAAAACTTCGGGTGGGCATATCTGTTATCATCCCTGGGTTTTGTCATCTTCAGTATATACCTCGCATTTAGCAAATTCGGACGGATCAAGCTTGGGAAGGACACAGACAAGCCCCAATACAGCTATTTTGCCTGGTTCTCCATGCTCTTTGCTGCTGGAATGGGAATTGGACTGATCTTCTGGGGCGTTGCAGAGCCTTTGAGCCATTTTGCCAATCCGCCGGTATACCTTCAGGAGGAAAGCGGTGCTGCGGCGAGCTTTGCCATGGTTCATAGTTTTTTTCACTGGGGAATACATCCCTGGGCAATTTACATTGTTATGAGTCTTTCCATTGCGTATTTTTCTTTCAGGCGCGGCATGCCTCCCCTTATTTCAAACGCTTTTTACCCGCTCCTCGGGGAACAGGTCTTCAAATGGCCTGGGAAGCTCATAAACATTCTTGCTGTATTTGCTACAGTGTTCGGAATTGTTACATCCCTTGGCCTTGGCGCGCTCCAGATAAACGGCGGTTTGAACGCTGTCTTCGGTGTGCCCGTGAATAATACGGTAACATTCGCTATAATCGGGGTAGTCACAGTACTGTACCTTATTTCCAGTATGACAGGGCTTGATACTGGGATACAGATCCTATCTAAGACGAATGTGATGATAGCAGTCACCCTCTTAGCCTTTGTTTTTATTGTTGGGCCGACCTCGTATATTCTGAACGTGTTTTCCACAACAATTGGTGATTACATTTCCCAGTTTGTTACTTTAAGCCTGTCCACGAATCCATTTGAAGGCTATGAATGGACCAAGTCGTGGACCCTCTTTTACTGGGCGTGGTGGATCTCCTGGTCCCCCTTTGTCGGCCTCTTTGTTGCGGGCATTTCCAGGGGAAGGACCATCCGGGAGTTTATTTCAGGGATACTGATTGTGCCTACACTGCTTACCTTTGTCTGGTTTGCTGTGTTCGGCGGTACAGGACTTTCCCTCCAGCTCCACCAAGGAATAGACCTTGCCTCAACAGCGCTTACTGATGTAACCACTGTGCTTTTCGAGATGTTCAGCTACCTCCCCCTTGGCAACATACTCAGTGTTGTTGCAATACTTCTGTTAAGTGTGTTTTTTGTGACATCCGCGGATTCTGCCACCTTTGTTTTAGGGATGATGACATCAGGCGGCAGCCTGAATCCCCCTGCTTCAAAAAAGCTGACATGGGGGCTTTTGCAGTCCATTGCTGCCATCATCCTCTTGACATCCGGCGGCCTCCAAGCGCTCCAGAGAATGGCAATAGTAGCCGCACTGCCCTTTATGATCGTTATGGTGTTTATGGTATTTAGCCTTATTGCTGCTTTGCGCTATGAATGGAAGTATGAGTTCCGAGACAGACGGAGGGCAGACAGGGGAAAAACAGCAAGTACTGAAACCGCGAAATAGGTGTTTTCTCTAAGGGAATAATGAAAACCCAGGCTCTGCTGTTGGAAAGATTATGTGTCTTAGCTGCCGTGGAGTCGCTGCTCCCGCTCTATTGAATCGGATTTGCCTGGAAGCTCGTTGTGTTTGAAAAACGCGTGCTCTCTGCACTTGCAGGCATATTTGTCAGGATGTGGGCATTTGAGAAGCCTGTTGTATGTATGTTCCCACTGGTTTTTTTCTGCTCTGTAGAGATCAAAGAAGTAGTCATCATCAAAGACTTCCCAAAATTCTTCAAGTATACCGTAGGCGCAGTTTCCGCATGAATTGCACTTTAGCCATTGATAGGTGTATTTACAGGCGCCCCTGTTTGCAAGTACCAAGTTCATGGACCCCCATTGGATAAAGGTCCCTCCGCAGTCAGGACAGTTCTGGTTGGTTTTGTGACGTCTTACTCCCATACAGCTCCTCTTTTCCTTCTTATATTTTATCTTGTATTTTGGAAAAATGAAGCAATTTTTTATGCATTCAGCAATTCGATGTGAGGTTCATCGTCTTAGCAATTACAAACTTTGCGCCATTATATGCGACTTATAATAGATATTGCTACTTATGTAGGTTCAAAGTTTGAATTCTACTGCATCGAACCTTTTGGGTAAATTTACGACTATTCTGCTGCTTTTAAAAAAGTGGTCTCAATGCTCAGCCTTTAGGAAATCCGAGAAAATCTATATTTTTGCAGTTTCCCCAAAAGCTTCGTGGCAGTATAGGTGGGTTCCTGCGGTTGCGGAATTACCGGGTTTCAGCTACACTGCTGGCTATAGGTTTACATCACCATTCATGGAGCGCATATGTCCAACTTCTTTCAGGAAACCCTCGCCCTTCCTTTACGGGCTGCAGATTTTATTGCCTCATACGCATCGCCCGGTAAAACAGGGAGCTTGAGAAAACTGATCTGGCAGATAACAGGTGAGGCAAAGGATGCGGAAAACTATCTATCCCTGTTGTATAAAGATGACCTTACCTCTGCCAGAAGTGAAGCAGATGATATTCTGAGAGAAAAGAATGATGGTGAATACTATAATAGAATATCTTACCTTGATATGCGTACAGCCAGGAACCCTGAGCAGGCAAAAAAGTGGGTCGCTGCAGCGCACCAGAGGGGATGCGCGAATGAAGAAATGCTTTTATACATGGACCTTGTGACAGCAGAATCTGAGGATGAGCTGAAGGAAGTTACAGAGAAGATACTCTCCAGGAATGACCTGCCTGGACACTACACAAAGCTTGCGCTTATTCATAAAATCACTTTTTTAATTTACCAGCACTACTGGGAAGAGGCTGAAGTGCTGACAAACAGGGTTCTGGAAATTGAAGAAGACAGGGGTGCAAGGATATTCAAGCTTGCAATTTCAATCTGGTTCGGGCGGGATGATATCGTAAAGCAGAAACGCTATTTACAGTCAGGGGACCAAGATCGGGACAACCTGGCATTTGCTCATGCATACCTGTATGCCGGGAAACTCCAAGAGAGTAAGGACCACCTGGATGAATGTTCCACAGACTTACTGAAATCCGCTTCAATTATCCCTGAACTTCGGTTTATTGCAAACCAGGTCATTATGGAGAAGGAAAATGCTTAGTTTACAGCAGTTTTTACTCTTTCTACCCGGCCTTGTGGCAGGATTGACTATCCATGAGTTTTCCCATGCATATTCAGCAAAGCTTCTGGGAGACTCATCATCAGCAAGAATGGGAAGGCTTTCCCTAAACCCTTTCAGCCACTTGACCCCTCTCGGGCTTATTGCCCTCTATTTTCTCGGATTCGGGTGGGCAAAGCCTGTTATGATAAATGTCTACAATTTTAAAAAGCCCAAGCTCTATTATCTGTTGTCATCCCTTGCAGGACCTGCTGCAAATATGATACTCGCCGGGCTATGCATTCTTGTGCTGAATTTTATTCCCCTTGGATACATAGCAATACGGGTGCTTTTGTTCGCAACGTATATCAACGTTATTCTTGCCGTCATCAATTTATTGCCTGTCCCTCCCTTGGACGGGTCTAAAATATGGCCTGTCCTTTTTCCGGGGCTTCGGATTGCCGCAAAGGGAAGCAGCACAATTATTTGGATCGTAATTCTCTTCGCTGCTCTACGCTTCGGCCTGTTAAACAGGTTTTTAAATGGAGTAATAACATTTGTAAACAGCCTCATATTTATTTAAGAGGATCTCTTGGGACATTTTTGTCGAATTTGTTGTGAACACAAACCAAATGAACAGTTTACTGGTAAAGGACATAAAATACATATCTGCAAACAGTGCATAAAATTGCCAAAAGCTAAAAGAAGAAATATAGAAAGAAGAGAAGAAATTGCAGGATATATATCACAATCCAATATATCAAAGAAGAATAAAAAATGTTTCAAGGAACTCATGGAATCTGAAGATGAAGAAATAGCTGAGTTGGCATCAATTGTTCACCAGGTTGCTCTTATAAAGCCTATAAAGAAAAAGCGCATAAAACTTCTTGCTTCTAAACACAAAGATTTATTGAAAAAGCTTGAAGATGCTGGCTTAATTTATATTTTATAGGGTCTTTAGTGCCAAAAAGCTCCTTTTCTCCGGTTTTTTCATCTTCCAAAATCTTTCTACAAATTTCCTGTAAAAACCTGTAAATTCCCTTTGACTCTCCAGTTACTGGAGGTTTGATAATGACATTAGAGAGGGACGAAATGCGGTACAAGATCGGTGAATTTTCCCAGTTGACCAGGCTTCCTGTAAAAACGCTTCGTTTTTACCACGATGAAGGGATCCTTGTTCCAGCACGGATCGATACATTCACAGGATACCGGTTCTACGATGAGACACAGCTGGAGCGCGCGCGCGTTATTGTGAAGCTTAGGGCGCTTGAGTTTTCAATCCCTGAGATAAAGCAGATCCTGGAAACAGCTGAAGACGATGAGAACCTGGTGGAGCATGTGCAAAGAAAAGCAGGGGAAGTTGAGGAAAAAGTCCGCAAATACCAAGCACTGCAAAACGAACTCTCTCTTATTCTCAAATCTCAACAGGAGGTCATTATGACAAATAAAAGTAAAGGTATTGAAACAAAGGAATACGGAGAGACCTTAGCTGCAAGCATTCGGTACACAGGAAAGTACTCGGATGTAGGCAAGTACATTCCGAAAATCTACAAAGCATGCGGAGGAGCAGCGGCAGGCGCGCCGTTTAACCTCTATTATGACAAGGAATATAAGGATAACGACGCTGATATTGAAATCTGTGTACCAATCCGTAAGATGGTAAAAAGTGATGCAGTAACCTGTAGGGTAATTCCTGCACAAAAATATTACACCCTAATTCACCAAGGCCCCTATGAAGAGCTTTCTTATTCTTACAAAAAGATGTTTGACTATCTTGCAGAAAAAGGGGAAGAGCTTCAAATACCCATCCGGGAAACCTATATAAAAGGCCCTGGGATGATATTCCGGGGCAACCCGAATAAGTATATTACAGAAATTGCAGTTCCTGTTTCCGGGCAAGAAAGGGGGGATGTATGAAAACCGTAAGACTTCTTTTCCTCTCAGGTGTTGTTCTTCTTCTTGTAAGCTGCGGCGGTCCTTTGTATGACCCTGGAACAGCAGGTACCGGAGAAGCAGTAACAGCACCGCTTGCCCCTCCTGTTCAGGATGATGATGAGTTCTGGCAGGTTGAGGATGATATACAGCTCTATTATTTTTCCCATGGTTCAGGCAGACCGGTACTGGTTGTTCACGGCTTTGCACTCAATCCTCCCACATCCCCGTGGCCGGGGAACCGTGAATTGGATGAACAATTCGAGTTTTTCTATTACCACCAGCGGGGATGCGGGTATTCCACCCGGCCTGTAGACAGCTTCGAGTCATCCAACTTTTATGAGAACATGAATGCAATGAACGCGCGTTTGGGTATTGAGCAGCAGCTTGCTGACATTGAGCGGATCCGCAGGATCCTCGGGGAGGAGAAACTGATTATAATCGGCCACTCCTACGGCGGGTTTTTGGCATCCCTTTTTGCAGCAGAATTCCCTGAAAAAGTGGAGAAAATTGTGCTCATTGCTCCTGCCAATGTTGTAAGCATGCCGCAGGATGAACCAGGACTGTATGAGCAGGTCAGAGAAGGTCTCCCTGCGTCCATGCGCAATGATTACGATGATTATCTGGAGCGGTATTTTGATTATACCAGTATTTTTGAGCACTCAGAAGAGAGCCTGCGCTTGCTGAATCTGGAGTTTTTGCCCTATTACGAAGCAGCAGCATTGGGTGCCGGCATGCGGTACAGCAGTGAGGATATTGACCCGGAATTAGCAGGGGGATGGATTATCCATGGGTATAATTTCTCCCTTGGTCAGCACTATGACCTTGGTCCCTTTCTTGAAAACATACAAGCACCTGCGCTTATACTCCAGGGAACAGAGGACCTCCAAGGTGAAGCTGCTCTTTCAGGGTACCTTGACTACATTTCGGTTGCCAGGCTGGAGATGATTCCAGGCGCAGGCCACATGCTCCACAGCGGTTCTCCGGAAGCATATGCTCAGCATCTACAGGCCTTCCTGTCTGAAGGGAACTAAATTCTTCATTCAAACTATAGTCCCTGGCCTTTGATTACTGCAGCATAAAAGCATGAATCACTGGCCAGTAATCATTATATGCATTCTGTTCTGCGATAATGAAAAGAAGCGGGTCCTGGTGTAGAAAAAAATAGTCAACTGGAGTATCCTCTAGTTAATGGATTTTTACTATCTGAAAGAACAGTTTGAATCTCATCCCATACTCACTCTCTTGCGTTCCAGGAATAACGCCCTTATCCTTTCGTTTTTTCAGAAAGTATTTAAGGACACTGGCAAGATCACTTTGGAGCATGAAGACCTGGTTTTTCAGCTTGCCTATCACATTGAGGACTGCGGTGAAAGGGAGGAGGAAGGAAGAGATTTAATAGAAGAAAGTCAAAGCAAGCTTTCAATTTGGTGTGATGACAACCACCAGTTCTTACGCAAGTATTTGAATATTGAAGGCAAACCTGTGTATGAACTGACCTCTTACTCTGAAAAAGCCCTTCGTTGGATCGATGACATTAAAGAGAAAGAGTTTATTGGAACAGAGTCACGGTTTACTGATATTTTTACCCGTTTAAAGACCCTTGCTGAGCGCAGTGTGGATGATCCTGAAAAGCGGATTGAAGACTTGAAGCAGCAGCGTAAGGAAATTAATGCTGAAATACGTGAAATCCGTAAAACAGGCAGGGTGCAGAGTTACACCGAGCACCAGGTCACAGAGCGCTTTACAGAGCTCTCCAGGGATGCCAGGAATTTGGTAGCAGATTTTAAAGAGGTAGAAGAGAATTTTAAGTCAATTGTAAGCAGGATTTATGAAGAAGAGATCGGCCAGACAAAGGGCAGTGTACTAAATATGACCCTGGATGCCACAGACGAGCTCCAGGAGTCGCCCCAGGGAAAGAGTTTCTATAATTTTTGGACCTTCCTTATGACAGATTATGGGAAGGATCAGATAAATCAGTATGTTGAATCCATATACAGCCTCTTGCCGTCAGGAAGTTATCAAAAAGATGTATTTCTGAAAAAACTCAAGCACTATTTGCATCAGGCTGGAAAAAAAGTCATAGACACAAACCTTGTCCTTACAGACAAGATAAACCGGCTTCTCAGTGAAGCATACCTTTTAGAATCAAAGCGGATAAAAGAGCTTGCGGATGGTATAAAAACATTTGTGCTGAAGGGAAAGGACAATCTTCCTGACTCCGACTTTTATGTTGAGATTGAAGGCGGGGTGGAAATTGATTTGCCCATGGAGCGCCCGTTGCAGCTTCCTCAGAAAACAGTAGAGTTCAGACTGCCGGAATTCGAGGATGAGGGCGATGAGACTGATCTTTCCGAACTCTTTAATCAGTTTTTCGTAGATACCCGGCTCTTACATGAGCGGATAAGGAATTTACTGAAAATGCGAAATTCTGTGTGCCTTGAAGAAGTGCTTACGCACTATCCTGTTTCCAAGGGGTTAAGCGAAATACTCGCTTATCTCGATATTGCGTCAAGAAAGCGGGAGTATCATATTCTGGAAGATCAGTTTTTTTCATTGACAATCACTACAAAAGGAGGGGCTCGGAGGGTCAGTATACCTCAAGCCGTTTTTCATCAATGAGTACAGAATTAAGCAGTTTCGCGCCGATTGTGATCAAGCTGTTAAAAGGTGTTATGTATAAAAATGACCCTTCATGGGAAGACCTTCTCACTATGGAGAATGCTGTTTCCAGGTATTTAGGGCAGATCGGTATAGAGCTCCATATTGACCAAATGGAGGGTTTCGCATTTGTGCGGCAGCCTGACCCGAACCAGGATGATGAGACCGCGCAGAATATGCCGCGCCTTGTACGGAGAATTCCTCTTTCCTTTGAAGTATCCCTGCTTTGTGTAATACTCAGGGAAGAGCTTGAGACTTTTGATGCAAGCCTTCCGGAGTTTGAGACACTATACATCACAAAGGAACAGATGAGAGAACGCCTGAGGATATACTTTAAGGAGAAAGCAGATGAGACCAGGCTCTTTCGTGAACTGGACAGGTACATTAAAAACATGGAAGACCTTGGTTTTCTGAAAAAGCTTTCAGATACGAGTAGACTTGAAAATAGTGACAGGTACGAGGTAAAGCGGATTATAAAAGCAAAGATCAATCTTGACTTTATTCAGGAGTTTAAAGATAAGCTGGAGGACTATATTGGAACTCTTTGAACAGGCAAAAGGCGGCGGATATCATTTGAAACGTTTTGAGCTTTATAACTGGGGGTGTTTCAGCAACAGAATTTGGACAGTTGCCCCGGGTTGCCAGTCATCGCTTTTAACTGGCGCAAATGGATCGGGAAAAACTACACTCGTTGACGGGCTTATCACTTTGCTCGTGCCTTTTGAAAAACGCCATTACAACCAATCTTCAGGAGCGGAAAGGAAGCGGGAAAGAAATGAAGATACCTATGTAAGGGGTGCATATAATACAGTCAGGGATGAAGGGGGCGTGACAGGGAAGACCCTTTACTTGAGAGACAGAGAGTCATATTCGGTTCTCCTTGGTGTATTTGTAAATACTGACTACGGAAATTCGGTAACCCTCGGACAGCTGCGGTGGTACACTGCATCAGGCCTTCAGAAGTGGTTCTTTATAGCAAAGGGCGAGCTTGGTATACAAGATGATATACTTCCCCTAGATAAAAACCATTCATACAAAAAACGCTTGGCTGCTAAATATACTATTGATTTTTTCGATAACTTCAAAGCATACATGAACAGTTTTATGCGGGTTTTTGGCTTTAAATCTGACAAAGCGCTGAGCTTGTTTTCTCAGATAGTCGGCGTAAAGGTAATTGGAGATCTGAATACATTTATACGGCAGCACATGCTGGAAGCAAGCGATACGGAGAAGGAATTTCAGCAGCTTCTGGAGCATTATCAGACATTGATGCATGCCCATAAACAGATTGAAAAGGCAAAAAAGCAGCTTGAATTGCTAGAACCTGTTATCCAGCATGGAAGGGATTATGAAAGTATTGATAAAAAGCTTTCAGGGCTTCAGGAGCTGAAGCAGGCAATACCAGGTGTTTACGCAGAGAAGAAGCTGGAAGCTGGAAGGTTAGAGCTTCAGGATCTGAATGATACTATCCGTGAATTAGATGAAAAAATCGAAGCCTTGAAAAAGCGTATACAGGCCTTTCATGATGAGATTACTGATATCCGCGTAGCCTTAGGAAGAGATGATGTTTCTATCAGAATGGAAGAGATCAGAAAGAGAATACAGTCTCTTAAGGAAATTCTGGAGATCCGGAAGCAGGCATATAAAAAATATGATAATACAGCATCCAAACTCGAATTGCCGAAAGCAGCAAGCTCCGATAGTTTTACAAGCAACAGGAAAAGGGCCCAGGAGCAGCTTTCGCAAAGCAGTGAGAATATAGCCGCACTTGAAGACCGGCTGTTTAAAGAACGCACAAAGATAGAAAAATTGGACCAGGAAATACAGAATATTGATGAGATGGTCATTTCTTTATCCAAACGGAAAAACAACATACCATTAAAAAGTATACGGATCCGGGATGAGATAACCGCTTCACTCGGACTGGATGCGCAGGACCTTCCCTTTGTTGGAGAGCTGCTTCGTGTTGGGAAAGACCATCTTTACTGGGAAAAGGCAATTGAAAAGGTGCTCCATTCCTTTGCTTTGTGTCTCATTGTTCCTCCTGAACATTACGAGAGGGTGAATAAATATGTCCATTCTCACAATTTAAAAGGAAGACTCATCTATTTTCAGGTTAGAGAGGCTGATAGTATACTTGCGCCTCCTGCGTATGACGCGGACAGTCTTGTGAGCAAGGTTGAGATAAAGCCGAATACGGTGTATCACGAGTGGCTTGAAACTCAGCTTGTCTCCAGGTTTGACTATATATGTACTGATAATATGAAGGATTTTTCAAGACTAAGAAAGGCAGTTTCATCATCCGGATTAGTAAAGTCTAATGACAGACACGAGAAGGATGATAGACCTGCCAGAGACTTACGGGAGTTTTACGTTCTTGGGTGGGACAATATAGAAAAGATAAAGCTTCTAAACGCGAAGAAGCTGAAGCTTCGCAGGGAAGCAGATGAAGAAGTAAAGCATTTTGAAAAAACAGAGGAGAGTCTGAAAAAGGAAAGAAAGATAGAAGAGCTTGCATCGTATCTCTTGAGTTTCGAGAGCTTCGCATCCTTAGATTGGTGGTCTGAAGATAAAAAGATCCGCGAAATGGATAAGGAGTGGAAGACCTTGAAGAATTCCTCTGCAAAAGTAAAGGAAATGGAGGACACACTCAAATCCATTACCCAGGAACTGGATCAATCGGAGCAGGAGTTAAGCAAAACTATTGAGATTAAGGGACGGACCTCCAACAGAATTGAGATACTCTCTGAGAAGCTGAAGCAGCTTGAAGCTGTTATCATCAATTATAAAACCGATGAACTAATTCCGTATGTCCAGGGAATAGAAGAATATCTAGAAAATAAGAATGCCCGGCTTTTTTCTGAGATAGAGGCAGCCGAAGAGAAGTTTCGGGAAAAGAACAATTTAGACATCGAGAAAACAATTAATAAACTCGGAAACAAAAAAGCCTCACTTTTGGGTGCTATGCGTAATTTTATCCAGCCCTCAGAAAAAATTATACGTGCTTACCCAGATTGGCGCACTATTACAATGGATCTCCGGTCTGAGCTTGAGTCGCTTCAGGAATTTAAGGAAATGTACCAGCGGGTCAAACGGGATGATCTGCCGAATTATAGACATCGTTTTAAGAAATTTCTCAATGGTCAAATGCATGATAATATGATCAATTTCAGAGAAACCCTTCAGAAACGGGAGGTTGAGATCCGGGAGAATATTGAACACTTGAATACCTGTCTTCATGATATTGACTATAACCGATATCCTCAGACATATATCACAATTTTGGTTGAACCGACTCGCGATACCTCTGTACGGGAATTTAAAAGTACGCTTATTACTGCTATTGGAGATGCGGGTAAAATTGCCTCTGGAGATGAAGCAGAGCTGGAGGCTGCCTTTTTTAGAATCCAGGAACTCATTCTTAGACTGCGGGATGAAGAAAGCTGGAGAAGGAAAGTGCTTGATGTACGTAACTGGCTCAGTTTTGGTGCTATAGAAAAATACCGCGAAGATGATGATCAAAAGCAGTATTACCAGGACTCTCAGAGCCTTTCCGGCGGCGAACGGGCAAAGCTCGCGTATACCATCCTTGCCTCAGCACTTTCGTATCAGTTTAATATTGGCACAGATTCAGGTAATAGTTTCAGGTTTGTAATGCTGGACGAGGCGTTTTCGAAAGTCGACCCTGAAAATTCCTCATTTGCTATGGAGCTCTTTAAAAAATTGGACCTTCAACTTATGGTGGTGACGCCCTTAGATAAGGTAAATATTGTGGAAGAGTACGTGAATGCGGTTCATTTCATAGAGAAGCGGGAGGATGATACTGCTCTTATCCATAATCTTACCTGGAATGAATATCAATCCGGCAAAGAAGAGTTTCTGGAAGATGAGGAAACAGTAAATGCGAATAGGGATAATAATTAATGTATTCAATGCAGGAAATACAGAAGAAGCTGGGTTCCCGGTTTCCTGAGTGTGTTGCATCTCTTGCTTCCGGAAAAGAGTTTTTCCCCATTAAATTACAGCTTCCCAAGGCTCCCCAGCTTCGGGACTATGCTTCCAGGCTCCAGTGGCTAAAGATACTGTACAAGAGTGCAGAAACAAATGGATTTTGTCTTCATACAGAAACAGTCAATAAGCGAAAGGAAGGAGAGCAGACAATTGCCACAGCAATTGAGTTTTCAACACTATCAGAATACCTTGAGTTTATTGGGAAAAAGGAAGAATATTCCAAGGCACAAAAGGCAATCGAGTGTACAGCCAATACAATACCCACTCTAGTGCAGCTTATCAGTGAAAATCCAACCTTGTTTCTTCGGAAGCTCGATGTCTGGGTGCAGGCTGTGAAGGTCGCGCAGTATCTGGCTTCTGGTCAAGAGTCCGGGTGCTATGTTCGGGAGCTGCCGGTTCCTGGGCCGACGAAATTTCTTGAACAGAATATTCCCCTTCTAAGTAAAATAATGGATTATCTTAGTCTTGAAAGCAGAAGTAACCAGGGAGACTTTTATTCCCGGTTTTCTCTCCAACGCGACCAGGAAGTGTCCTTTCGCATACGCGTTCTTGATCCGGAGCTTGCTGTGCTCGGAAGTGTGACTGACTTTTCGCTTCCAGCAGGAGAGCTGTCAAAAACAAAACTGCCTGGAAAGAGGATCGTTATAATAGAAAATAAAGCGAGCTTCCTTAGCTTTCCGCAAGTTGAAGATAGCTTAGCCCTCTGGGGAATGGGAAAAGCAGTCTGTCTTCTTGAAGATATGTCCTGTCTAATGGATAAAGAAGTATTTTATTGGGGAGATATTGATAAAGACGGGTTTGAGATACTGTCAATGGTTCGAAGGTTTCTTCCAGATACTCTCTCTATATGTATGGATTGTAAAACTTATCTGGATCATGAAAAGTATGCCCTCTCGTCACATGCTTTTCTGCTTAGAGAGGATCTCCATTTAACGAATGACGAATACAAGGCGTATAAACTAATAGCAAAGCTTGAAAAAAACAGGCTGGAGCAGGAGAAAATTAGCAGACCCTATCTCTACAAAAAAATAAACAGCATGGTTTAATAAAGCTATTACACAAATAACTGCTATCTTCCTCACGTTTGCGTATTATACTGTTCATAATATGTTACGCTGCAAAAATAGATCAATGAGGTTCTCGAAATGACTATCCAAGCAACCCCAGTCATTTTTCTACAGAATTCCTGACTTCTTCTATATCCGGTTTGCCTGTGAAAGGAGCTTTTCCTACTTTGCGTGTATAAGAAGGGAGGAGTCATGAGTGATCAAGCGGAAGTACAATTTAATCTGCCTGTTGCAGGAGCACGGAACCAGGATGTAGGAAAAGGTGTTGCGCGTATGACAAGTGAAGTCTTTCAGCACCTTGGTATTCAGGAAGGGGACATTTTTGAAATTGTCGGAAAGAGGCAGACCCCTGCTGTTGCCTTAGCCCCGTATCCTGAGGATGAAGGGATGCGTATGATCCGTCTTGACGGGCTTCAGCGGGCAAACGCGAATGTCTCTATTGGAGACAGCGTTGAGGTGCGTAAGCCGGAGGTGAAGCCTGCGAAAAAGATTACTGTTGCACCTGCTCAGAAAAATGTTCAGCTTTCAGGGCCTGGACAAGCACTGCTTCGGACATTGAACAGGCATTTAAAGAAACACGGGTATCTGTTACAGAAGAAATGGAAGAAGAATACCGGAAGATGGCGGAGCGCCTAAAACAGGAAAGCCCGGGACAATCCAAAAAGATCGGTTTTACCCCATAGGGAAGCGGTATGAAACCAGGTGAGGGTGGAGTCCCTTTCTTGGGTTTCTCTGCACAGCAGAACATTTCGAAGTATCGCCAAGATACCATCCCATAACCTTGCATATGTATAGAGAAATTGATAAAATAAAACCATAACGGAACCAAAATGGAGTCTAATATGGCAAGTTTTACCATAAAGAACATTCCAGAGGATTTACATGAAATCCTGAAGAAGAACGCATCCCTCCACCATAGAAGCATGAACAATGAAATTATCTATGTCTTGGAACAGGGGCTGGGATACAATACCAGGGATAAACAGAAATTACTCCGGGAAGCTGCAGGTATACGTGAGAAAACAAGCGCATATCTTACTGAGAATGTATTAGAAGAGCTGAAAAACCAGGACAGGCCATGATTGTTGTGGACACAAACCCCACGTTCAAGTCCGAGAAGCAACACCTATCCCCTACTGGGGAGACCCCCGTAGGGGATAGAAAAAGGCGGCATCCATTGTTAGTGTGTTAAATACAACCAAAAC
>CAYRYS010000024.1:0-2638 GCA_964428555.1 uncultured Spirochaetales bacterium
TTCCCGTGCCTCTTGCTTAGCCAGTGGTCTGCAGGACAGAGCCAATGGTGGTTTTTGCGGTAAAAAGCGGTTTTTAAAGAAAAAATGGGACAGAGCTGATTCAGGATTTTCCCTGTAAAATGATAATCAATGTAAATTGGGACAGAGCTAATATCTTGTTAAAGCCGCTGGCAGCGGTAAAAGCAAAAGGGGACAGAGCCGTTAAGGGAGCCGTTAAGGTCAGGTTAGAGCTTATTTACTGTGATAAGCAAATTCTGTACACTGGTTCAAATCTGTTTTTTAAGGAATGAGTATGGGAAATATATTTTCTGATAGGATCTCCGATGTTCCGAAATCATTTATACGGGAGATACTTAAGGTGGCTGTTGATCCTGAGGTTATTTCATTTGCAGGAGGATTACCAAATAGAGATCTTTTCCCTGTAGAGGGTATTCGTCAGGCAAGCAATGCAGTGCTGGACTTAGCTCCGGGAGATTCTCTGCAGTATGCAAGTTCAGAAGGGTATCGCCCTCTGCGGGAATGGATAGCTCAGCGGTACAGAGAGAAAAGAGGTTTAGATATACCTGTTGATAACATTGTAATAACTTCCGGTTCTCAACAAGCGCTTGATCTGTTAGCAAAGGTAATTCTTAATAAGGGAGATGGCGTAGCTATTGAGGAGCCTGGATATCTTGGTGCGATTCAGGCTTTTTCGGTATATCAGCCGGAGTTTCATCCTGTCCCTGTATATAACAGTGGGCCTGAGAAAAATCATCTACAGAAGATACTGAACCGAGAAAAGACGAAGTTGTTTTACTGTGTTCCTAATTTTCAGAATCCTTCCGGAATTACATATACAACCAAAGTTCGAAAGTCCACAGCAGAGGTAATCTCATCAACAGAAGCACTATTGATTGAAGATGATCCATACGGTGAACTTCGATTTCTTGGTGAGGAAAAGCCCAGTTTTTTTCAGCTGGTTCCAGAGCAAACTGTACTGCTTGGTTCTTTCTCAAAAATATTTGTTCCTGGTTTTCGAATAGGGTGGATTGCATGTAGAGATGATATACTTGATAAGGTAATTACAGCAAAGCAGGCTTCCGATCTTCACACTAATATTTTTAGCCAGCGGGTGCTGTATCAATATCTAAAGCTTAATAATATAGATGACCATATAGCAGTAATAAAAAATGCCTATGGAAACCAAAGGCAAGCTATGGTAAACGCCATTAGAGAACATTTTCCACCGGAAGCTGATTATACAATGCCTGAGGGTGGTATGTTCCTATGGGTAACATTGCCCAAAGGTATAGATACAATGGATGTGTTTCATAACGCAATAAAGCAAAAAGTGGCTTTTGTGCCGGGTATCCCCTTTTTTACAAGAGATAAAGGCCGTAATACTATGCGCTTAAATTATTCTTGTACACCGGAAAAAGAGATTGAATCCGGAATAGCAAGGCTTAGTAAGGTCATAAAAGAAATGCTGTAAGATAATTAGCATATGATAGCTTTCGCAGGTGAAATTTATGGTATTGCTTGACTATCATTCTATTTCAGGGGAGAATACACGCATTGAAGCTTTTGAGTAATTGTATCTGGAGTATAATTGTTATGAATAAGAAACTGCCTTTATTCACAATGCTTTTCTGCTTTGCTGCCTTTCCGCTTTGGGCACAAGGGGAAGGGTATTTTACCCTGCCAATTAATATCAGCCTAGTAGGGATCGCGGTTTTTGCAGTTTTACTCTATTTTATAAATGCTAGCTCTCTTTTTTATAGAGAAACAGAACAGTACAATGAGCCTGACCTAGATAAAATACTTGCACCTGAAGCTCTGCCGATTGAAAAACTCCAGGGTTCTGATAAAGCAGTTTTTCTGATACATGGTTTTCCCAGTACTCCGGCTGTATGGCAACATGCTTCCGAGCTGTTTCATCATGCAGGGTATGATGTTCATGCTCCGCTCTTACCCGGATGCGGCACCCACCCCACAGATTTTCTCTCAACCAATTTTAGTCAATACTATGCGTTTGTGAAAGAGAAGTATCTTGAGCTGAGAAAGAGATACGAAAAGATATTTATTGTTGGTACGTCAATGGGGGGTGCCTTGACACTTCGTCTAGCTGAAGAGTTTTCAGGTGACTATGAAAATGCTCCAACAGGGATTGCTGCCGCTGCTGCTCCGGTTTTTCTGAATAGTATCGTCAAGCACGGTGTCTTAGTTAGTCCTGCACTCTATGTTAGTAGGATTGTCAGCTGGTTCGTGCCTTCAATGAATGCTCGGATACCGAAATTCAAGGCGCCTGGAGAAGGGGTGGATGGAGATGAAAGGTGGCGCGGGTATCATGGTATTTACCCGAGGCAGTTGCATAGTCTGAAACTTGGGGTGAAGAATATTGAAAGGAATTTACCGAAAATAACAGTACCCATCTATGTTGCCCATTCCAAAGGAGATAAAACAGTGCCCTTTGCGAATCTTTTACATATTACCGAAAAGGTGTCATCCAAGTTGATGAGAGTCCGTATTTTGGATCTGCGGGATTATAATCATACTCGGCATAGTCTCTTTCTTTACAATAGTACCAGAGATCTGTTAACTAAAGACTTGATATCTTTCTTTGAAGAGGCTGGACAAAGCGCTGATCAATAAATTGCAT
>CAYRYS010000024.1:2738-24916 GCA_964428555.1 uncultured Spirochaetales bacterium
TTCATTTTCTATGCCGCGATACTGGCCGTATATAGCTTTTCAGGTCCTTCTGCCTGCCTGATGATAGCAAAACAGCGCAGAACTGATCCACTGCTTGGGAATATTGGGCAAAACTCATTCGAATCCTTTTCTGATACGAATATTCATCTCGTACCCGTTCTGCCTTTTTTAGTGCAAGCTTTGAAAGCAGCTTTTTCTGGTTTCCTTCTGTCATGTAAAGCATTGCTAAAGCAATGACTCTATCCTGAACCCTGTTAAGCCTATTCTGCAGATCAACAGGAGGAATTGCCTGCATTGTACGGAAAAGTTTTTCCTCTGGTGATTTTCTTTTCATTACAGATAGAATATACTGCTTTTTAAGAAAAAGAGAAAGCTCGGAGGAAAATGATGATTGAACTGCCCATAGCCGGTACATCTCAAACATATACAGTGAATCCGGAAAAAATAATTGCCCTTGGGCTGAACTATAAGGAACACATAGAGGAAAGCGTATCCGTTAAGGTGAAAGGCTTTACCAAAGAAATCCCTAAGGAGCCTGTACTCTTTAATAAGACACCGAATACGCTTTGTTCCTCAGGTGATGCAATACTGCTGCCGGCTGTACTAGAGGACTATAGCTTCGAAGCTCCAAGAACAGATTATGAGGGTGAACTAGCTGTCATTATAGGTAAGGGGGGAAAATTTATTAAGGCAGCAAATGCGTATTCCCACATCCTTGGCTACACTTGTCTTAATGATGTAAGTCAACGGAATATACAGACCTCAGACAAACCTGGCTGGTTTAGGGGAAAATCTTTTGATACTTTTGCACCCATAGGTCCTGTACTTGTGCCACAGGAAAACATTGGTAATCCCCATGATTTAAAAATAGAGACACGGCTAAATGGAAACACAGTCCAGTCTTCTAATACAAAGTTGATGATATTCCTAATTCCTGAAATAATATCTTTTGTGTCACGAAATTTTACCTTGAGAGAAGGTGATATAATCTCAACAGGAACACCTTCTGGTGTCGGACCTCTGTCTCCGGGGGATACCGTAGAAGTGGAGATTGAGAAAATTGGAATACTAAAAAACAGCGTAAAACAGGAGCATGGAGTTTAGTGCTGTAATAATACGGTAAAATTCATATTATTGATAATAAACTTGAAACATCTGTCAGAAAAAATACAAAACACGCCGATCTTTCTTATCGGTGAGTTTTCTCCTCAGGAGATAACAAAATATAGAGAACGGCACGTTGAGGCATTCCTATCAAAAAAGCTGAATCCGCGGGCATTGGTTGAACGGTTACATACTTTCTTTGAGCTTCCGCTGATAAATCGGCAGAAAAAAACCCCTATGCTTTAGATATTCACGCTAAGGACAATATCATCATCATACAAATTGAGGGGAATTGCGAGCCTGAACAGTTGATTATGTGTAACTTTCTGCTTCGTCTGTTTTGTAGGAAGAGAAACGTAACAAAGCCTCACATAATGTATATTTTTCCATCTTTGTATCCTGAATCCATTACTGAAACAAATGTCATTCTCCTCCAGCTCTGATGATGAAATAGAGAAGAGTCATAATTGCAGTGAATGCTGAGGCAACATAGGTGAGAAACGCCGCGTTTAACACTTTCCCAGCCTCTTTTTGTTCCCTATTTGTGACGATTCCAGCACTTACCATTGCTTTCTTAGCACGCTTTGTAGCATTCCATTCGACAGGCAGCGTAATAATCGAGAAGGCCACAACTCCGGTAAACAGGACAATACCGATTTTCAGGAGTAAAGGTGCTCCGAAAAGCAAACCCAGGAGAAATACAATATATGCTCCATTGCTTCCGAATTGTGCTGCAGGTACTAGTATTGACCGGAGCCCGAGGGGTGCATAATTGTCTGCATGCTGCAGTGCGTGTCCTGCTTCATGGCATGCCACTCCAAGTGCAGCTAAAGAAGATGAGCCGTATACAGGGCGAGAGAGACGAAGGGTGTTTGATCTTGGATCATAATGATCCGAAAGATACCCACCAGCTCTTTGGATCCGCACATTTCGAAGTCCTGCATCATCTAATACTTTGCGTGCTGCCTGAGCGCCGGTAAGCCCTGACCTTGCTCGTATTTTCTGATATTTTGCAAAAGTACTTCGGGTTTTTAGGGTTGCAATTCCTGCAATAATAAGCGCTGGAATAAGCATTATCCAATAAAGCGGATCAATAAATCCAAGCATTTTTACCTCCTAATCAAGCGTTAGTTGTGACTTTGTCCATACGTAAATTACTAATAGAGTAGAGGAAAATCAAATCTTCAGTCCCCATGGGTGCAGTAATTAAATGAAAAATATCTTCTCGACAAGCAGAAAGGTTTCTGCAATAATCTAAATAAAATACAAATACCAGGAGATGTGTATGTTCTTTTCATACCTATGGCCTATTCATGCAATTATTATGTCAACAGCATTTATAGCAATTATCGCAGCAGTTGTTATTTCGAGGTTTTTCCGGCAAAATAAATGGTGGTTCACAGCCCACCAATCTATCGGTAAAACAGCAGGAATATTGAGTTTTACAGGAGCTATTATTGCAATTATCATGATATCTCTTCGGGATGGAGAACATCTACAATCTTTACACGCGATAGTAGGAGCTATTGGTGCGTTAATGCTTGTCTTTACTCCACAAGCAGGTTTGTTCATACGCACGGTCAGTCGTAAAAAAATGATGAGTACCTTTCATAAAGTCTTGGGATATACTAGTGCATTAATAGCTGTATTAGCAGTAATAACCGGGATATTGATTTCAGGCATTTTTTTTCCTGCTGAAGCTGTAGCAGTTACTGAGAGTGAAGGAATGAGAGAGGTGACATCCGGAGATGTAGTTTTTAGATGGCAAATTACTGATGAGTACTTGGTGGCTGAGCTCCAGGCTCCTGCAGCAGGCTGGGTCGCAGTTGGTATTAACCCTGAACAAATGATGGAAGGTGCTGATTTTATAATCGGATATGTAGAAGAAGGGGAAACTTTTATCCAAGATGAATATGGGAACGGTTTGACAAGCCATGCACCTGACACAGAGCTTGGCGGTACTGACAATATCGAAATACTAGAAGGCCTGGAAGCTGAGGGGCTTACACTTATCCGGTTCCGCAGACCTCTTCATTCAGGAGATGAGTATGATCACTTTATTGAACAAGGCAGTGAGGTCCCTGTAATTTTCGCCTATAGTGATGAGGATGACTATACTTCGATGCATACGCATCTCAGCAGCGTACTGCTTACATTTTAGCTCCTATGGATTAAGCGCTGTTTTGTGCCAATATTGAAAAAGAACGTGTAAAAAGTCTTTCTGCTTTCTCGGGTCGTGCGAAAAGTAATGAAGATGGCTATTGCAGCTGCAGTCAGAGGAGCCGAATTGCTTAATTTTATCATCAGCACATGAAGCAACTGCATCCGCAAGCTGGCATTCCAAGGGGTTTCTCGTGTAAATAGGAAGCGCTACAGTTTGTGCTGCCTCTTGTCGCAGATAATCAATGTGCCAGTGCATTGTTTTTCTCTTTCGATAATGTCTGGAAATTCTCCTATCCATGCCTTGTTTGGCACTTCCTGTATAAACATACCAGCCCTTTTTGAAAAAAATATCACCAAGTTTACCGATTTTAATCAGTCGGTCTTCCTCTAATCTAAGAAGAAGCAGGTAGACCCCGCTATTCTCCTCAGCTATAGCAGCGGCACTTGTTATTATAGGAATGGAGGTGGAATGAATACGCATTTCACCCTCCGGGGTTGTATGCAGTGTTACAGCGTGTATATCTATTATGTTTCGTAGTTTGTTCAGATTGATAGCGAAATCCGGGTCTGTATGTAAGTTGGGCACAAAACGTTTAGCTTCAGGGTTCATTATCAGAAAAAACACATGAGTATGGTATCCTTTGTTCTTTAGATCCCCTAGTTCGATGATGTGTTTAGAAGCTCGTTTGCTTTGAGCATCTGGAAACATTGCTGTACCTTCTTCAACTAAAGTACAGGCTTTTACTTCGATAATATGCTCTTCCTGTTCAGTTTTTACAAGAAAGTCAAATCTGGATCCCGGAAAAGAGACCTCCCTTCTGAACTCCTTGGGGTGTGGGAAAAATTGGGGTAGAATCAGGTTTTCAAAAGCATTGTTCGCTTTTGCAGAATACAGCGGTACAATGTTTCCCCTGTATTCTGCAGAAACAAGCCTATAAGGTGTCTTTGCAGAAGGGTTTTTCTGTTTTTCTAAAAAGATCTGCCTGTTTGGTGTCAGTATTTCTGTAAGCTTTCCTGGATTCGGACAATGGACGCGGACTCTTTTGCCCTGCAGATCGGCTATTACTACGAACCTGTTGGGTCTTGATAAAAACACAGCAGGTTCGGGATTATCAAAATGCTTATATAGTGGCACGAAGCTTTTGGAAAAAGAATCTGACATAAAAGAGCACCCTTTTGCTGTTTGCAGGAAGTACGAGCAGTTTGTATTGAGAAAATCCTTGTTTAGGCACTAAGAACTCATTCCCATTCCAGAGCTGTTATGTTTTTCAAAAAAAACTTACCTTGAACCAAAAAGGTTCATGACAGTACAAACTCAATACAGCTGCCGTGGCTATTCAAAGAGTTTATGGATCTCATATTTATACTCTTGATGTACAATGTTTCTCCGTATCTTTTGAGTATGGGTAAGCTCTTTTCCAACTTCAAAGGGGCTTGATAGCAGGGTAAAGCGGTATATACGTTCAAAGCTCTTAAATCCGTTTTTAGGGTTGATTAAGCTCTGAATCTCGTCGTGTATAAGCTCCTGCATTCGGGGATTATTTATCAGCTCTTCCTGGTCAATATAATTAATATCATTCTCTGCTGCGAATTCTTCAATACGCTCCATTTCAGGAATAATAAGTGCACCGAGGAATTTTTTATCTTGTCCTACAACCATTGCCTGCATAATGTATGATGACTGTAGGAGTTTGTCTTCAATTGGAGTAGGTTCAATGTTCTCTCCACCCATTAGGACAATTGTATCTTTTGCTCTACCCATAATCTTCAGTTCTCTATTATAGGTTACCATTGCAAGGTCGCCTGTGTTGAGCCACCCATCTTTTAAGACTTTTTCCGTTTCTTCAGGTTTTTTATAATAACCCTTCATTACCTGGGGGCTTTTAACGTGAAGAACTCCCTTCCTTCCAGGTTCCAGTACTTCTCCGTTTTCTCCAATAATCCGGTATTCAATACCCCTAAGCAGAGGTCCCACAGTATCCGGTACTGGCTCTTTCTGTTTTCTAACAGAAAGAATCGGTCCTGTTTCAGTGAGTCCATAGCCTTCTAATACTTTAATGCCTGCAGCTTGGAAAAACCTGTCAACATACGGTGGCATTGCACCGCCCCCTGAAACACCAGCTACAAAACGGCCGCCAAGGCGTTTTTTTAAGGTATTAAACACTAACACATCTCCAAGAATCTTTAGGGGAGTGAGGATGATGAGCGGAATAATGCTGATGGCAACATCGAATACTCTTGTGCGCTTCTGAAATTCCGGAAGCAAGCCTCTGAACATAGAAAGTACATTTGCATGTATTTCTCCAATACTAACAGAGGTGTGGAAAATAAATTTCTTTATTCCGCTGGATTTTGTTATTTTTCTCAGTACCGCACTTCGGATGCCTTCCCAGATTCTCGGTACAGAGGTCATCCATTGCGGTTTTAATGTTTCCATATCTGTAAGCATAATCTTCCCGATTGGCTTTGAATATGCAATTGCAGCGCCTTTATGGAGGACAATGTAATTAACAGCTCGTTCAAAGGAATGCCAAATAGGAAGGACGCTGAGAAATATTACTCCTGGACCAAGGAACAGGACTCCGTCTATTCCAAACACTTGGAATAAAAAGCTGTGGTGAGTTAACATGACTCCCTTGGGTTCTCCCGTTGTTCCAGAAGTATAGATAATTGTTGCAATGTCCTCAGTCTTGCCCTTAGCCATTTCCTGATGAAAGAGTTCCGGTTTCTTCTGAACTGCTTTTTTCCCTTTATCCAGGATTTCGTTAAAGCTTAATATCTCAATATTGTCTGAGTTTGGTATCGATTCCGGAAGCTTTGAATCCAGTACAATAATGCGCTTAAGTAAGGGAAGCGAAACTTTTATAGAAAGTACTTTTTCCAGCTGTTTTGCATTCTCAACAAATGCTGCTGGGCAATCAGCATGGCGGAGAATATATTTGATCTCTTCTGCAGTGGAATCATTTCCCCTTGGTACATCAATTGCTCCTATTCCAAGGACAGCCAGATCTGTTATTAGCCATTCTGTACGGTTCTCTGAAATAATACCAATGTGCTGACCTCTGGCAAAACCCATTTCTAAAAGCCCTGTGCCGAATGCTTTTACTTTTTCCCAAAAGTCTCCATATGTTAATGGCTGAAAGACTTTATTCTGGTCTTTCGAGTAAATTACTACCTCTTTAGGCTGTCTGTCCACAACGGATTTTACGTGTTTTGGAACAGTGTTTTCAGTTATTCCCACAAAGCGCTCCTTGGAATCTTCTCTTTATTTTCTCATGTATGAATGCGATAATCAGGAAAGATTATCATGAGGAACAGGGAAAGTCAAATCAGATGAAATATTCCTCTGAATAGCACTACATTTGGTCAGCGCTGCTCACTAAGCACATCCACTGGGCTTCAGCAGCGAGCTCATCTCCGACATAGGCTTTTCCTGCCTGTTTGATCATCTTTGAGGTAATACGCATATTTTCAATTTCAAACCGTACTTCGTCACCAGGACGCACCTGTTTCCGGAACTTAACCTTATCAACTGAGGCAAGAAAAAACAGAGCATCATCACCCAGTTTCCCGAGTTCACGAACACCTGCACCCCCGGTCTGCGCCATAGTCTCAACAAGAATGACCCCTGGAACTACCGGATAATCAGGAAAGTGGCCTGTAAAAAAGAATTCTGATTGAGTAAATATTCTGTAACCTATTATCTTTTCATCTGTTACAACTTCAAGTTTATCTACGAATAGAAACGGTTCTCTGTGCGGCAAGAGTTCTTTTATCGGCTTCATATGCCCTCCTTTTCATTTTTGTTTAGGCGGAGTATACTTTGATAATTGAATCTGTACAAGAGAATTTTCAAAAATAAGGGCTGTTTTTATTGACACCCTTATTGCCCCGTGATAGGGTAACGCAATTTTTGCGGCTCCTGTCGGGAAAAAATGGTTCATAGATAAATGTTCTTGTTGTAGAATCAACAAAACGGAAAAACCGTTAGTAAAACAAAAAAAGAGGGCTACAAGGAGGCTAACCTAATGGAACTGAAAGACATTTTGAAATTGATGGATAAATTCGACGAAAGTTCATTAACCAGGTTCAAGTATGAACAAGGTGATGAAAAAATTACATTTTCCAAAAAAGGAGATCCCATTATTTCCCAAGCTGGAACTGCGGCAGCTCCTCCTGCACCAGTACCGGTGCCTGCACAGGGCAACCTGCCTGCAGAAAGCCAGAGCGCGCCTCCGGTACAGACTGAAACTACAGCAAAGGGTGCAGTAACAATTGATGCTCCAATAGTCGGAACCTACTATAGTTCCCCAAGTCCGGATTCTCCTGCTTTTGTTCAGGAGGGTCAGAGGGTAAAAGCTGGAGAGAATCTCTGTATTATAGAGGCAATGAAGGTAATGAACGAGCTTCAAGCTGAGTTTGATTGTAAGATTGATAAGATTCTAGTTGAGAACGGCACTATGGTGGAATACGGTACTCCTTTGTTTGAGGTGACTCGCCTATGATTTCATCAATACTGATTGCAAACAGAGGAGAAATTGCAGTACGTATTATCCGTACATGCAAGGAAATGGGAATACGCTCTGTTGCAGTCTATTCAGAAGCGGACAAAGAGTCCCTTCATGTGAAAATGGCTGACAGAGCAGTATGTATCGGACCTCCAAGCTCAAAGGACAGTTATCTGAGAATGGAAAACATAGTCTCAGCCGCTGTTCTCTCTGGATGTGATGCAGTGCACCCAGGGGTCGGTTTTCTCGCTGAAAATGCCCGCTTTGCGAGAATAGTCAAGCAGGCTGGGCTTATATTTATCGGCCCGGAACCTGAAGTAATTGACCGCCTTGGAGATAAGGTTGAGGCAAAGCGGACTGCCAAAGCAGCGGGTGTGCCTGTTATTCCGGGTGCTGAAGGTTCTATTGAAGATGAGGACCAGGCACTTGAGGATGCACAAGCCATTGGGTTTCCGGTTATTGTAAAAGCAGCAGCCGGCGGCGGCGGCAAAGGGATGAGGATTGTAAACAAGAAAGAGGATTTTATCCGAACCTTAAAAACTGCGGCCCATGAAGCGGAAATGGCTTTTTCAGACAGCACTGTATATCTGGAAAAATACATTGTAAACCCTAGACATGTGGAACTGCAGATATTGGCGGATGCTGAAGGAAATGTTATCCATCTTGGTGAACGTGACTGTTCTGTACAGCGGAACCACCAAAAATTAATTGAGGAGAGCCCGTCTCCAGGGGTGAGCACTGAAATGCGGCAATCTATGGGAGAAAATGCTGTACAGCTATTCCGTGATCTAAAATACACTGGTGCTGGGACTATAGAGTTCCTTGTATACGAAGGTAACTATTATTTTATGGAAGTAAATGCCAGGGTCCAGGTTGAGCATCCTGTTACAGAAATGGTTACTGGTGTTGACATCATAAAAGAACAGATCCGGGTTGCTTCTGGGTTGAAACTGGAAGTTGAACAAAAAGATGTACGGTTAGATGGATATGCTATTGAGTGTAGAATCAATGCTACAACTCCAGGGAAGGTAACAAACTATCTCCCCCCTGCAGGATATAATGTACGGATTGACAGTTTCCTGTATCCAGGATGCACTGTGCCTCCTTTCTACGATTCCTTGGTAGGTAAGGTGATTGTAAAAGGCGCGGATAGAAAAGAAGGCTTGAGCAGAATGCAAAGGGCCCTGGATGAGCTGATTATCGAAGGCATACGCGTTAATAGAGAAGAACAGATGGAGATCATTTCCCATCCTGTATTTGTAAAAGGCGATTTCGGAACAAATGTACTGGGATCCATATTCAAAAAGGATAAGAAATGAAAAAACAAAATGTAATACAGAATTTTATAGACTTTTTTAAAAAGCCGGTAAAAAAGAAAAAAAGGCGTCAGGTAATCAAAGATGAACGGCTCTTTGTTGAGCAAAAGCATGCATGTCCGTCTTGTAATAAGCATATTACCAGACAGGAACTTGAACAAACCCTCTTTGTGTGCCCTGAGTGCAATCATCATTTAAGACTCTCTGCAAAAGAAAGGATACGTCTTACTGCTGATGCAGGAGTATTCGAAGAGCTGGATGCAGAAATGGAGAGCAGAAACCCCCTCGATTTTCCTGATTATGATGAAAAAATCGCGAAATCAAGAAATAAAAGCGGAATGAATGAAGGTGTTGTTACCGGTGTTTGCAGAATACACGGCAACGAAGTAGTAATGGGAATTATGTCCTTTGACTTCATGGGTGGGAGTATGGGCTCTGTTGTAGGAGAAAAAATTGCCCGTGCACTGCGGTATGCAATGCGTAACTCACTCCCTGCTGTTCTTTTTACATCCTCCGGTGGAGCGAGAATGCATGAAGGAATATTTTCCCTTATGCAGATGGCAAAAACATCTGCAGCAATAGCCCAGATGCAGGAAGAAGACCTGCCTCTCTTTATTGTACTTACTGATCCTACAACCGGCGGGGTAACAGCTTCTTTTGCAATGCTGGGGAATGTTATTCTCTCTGAACCAGGCGCGCTTATCGGTTTCGCCGGACCCCGGGTTATCGAAGGCACTATCCGCCAAAAGCTGCCTGAGAACTTTCAAAGTGCAGAGTTCCAGCAGGAAAAGGGGTTTGTAGATGCAATTGTGCAAAGAAAAGATATGCGTAAACAGCTTGCTTTTCTTGTCAAGACCCATGTGTATCCGACCCAGCGAAGGAGGATGAAATGAAACAACAAAACCTTCGGAAAAAATTAAAAGAGCTCCGCAGTATTGCTGCAAAGGAGCGTATTGATATCAACGATGATATCCTCAGACTCGAAGAAAAACTTGCCCAGTCAGGAGGAAAGTCTGCCCCGTCAGCATGGAAGAGGGTAGAGCTTGCTAGAAACACCTCTAGGCCTACAACCCTAGATTATATAGAAAGAATATGCGATGACTTTTTTGAACTCCACGGAGACAGGAATTGCGGAGATGACAAAGCCCTGATCGGTGGAATCGGTACGATATTTGATATCCCGGTTACAGTAATAGGCCATCAAAAGGGCAGGAATATGAAAGAAAACCTAGAACGCAACGGAGGCATGGCCCATCCGGAAGGCTATAGAAAAGCCCTTCGCCTTGCTAAAGAGGCTGAGAAATTCGGGAGGCCGGTCATATCTTTCATTGATACAACCGGTGCCTTCTGCGGTGTTACAGCTGAAGAACGGGGGATTGGTGAAGCAATTGCCAGAAACCTTATGGAGTTTTCTACTCTCCGAACGCCAGTCATCTGCTTTATAATCGGACAAGGCGGCTCAGGAGGAGCTCTTGGTATCGGAGTAGGGGACCAGGTTTTTATGCTGGAAAACTCTATTTATTCTGTTATTTCCCCAGAAGGCTGTGCATCAATACTCTTGCGGGATCCGGGAAAGGCCAAATATGCTGCAAACCTAATGAAGATAACTGCTGCAGACCTCTATTCCTTCGGCATTATTGACGGAATTATTCCTGAGCCTCCAGGCGGTGCTCATGAAGATGTTGACTTAACTGCAAGCAGAATCAAAGCACAAATAAAAGAATGTCTTGCAGAGCTGATGACCAAACGAAGAGATTTACTTGTTCGAAAGAGAATTGAGAAGTTTACTAGCATAGGAATGTTCTATGAGCCTGCAGAGCAGAAAAAACAGGGAATTCTTTCAAATCTTTTTAAAAAATAAAAAAAGCTGTCTGAGCTTCTTGCCAGGCAGCCTTTTATAATTATGTCAGTACCCTATAAGCCTTGAAAACTCATCCAGGATGCAATGAGCTGCGCGGAGTTAATTACCCCAAAAGCTTCCAACCCAGCAAGGATGAGCAGCATGCTAAACCATATCATCTTACCAGGAAGAATGATTCTATAATCCGGGAGCGTTCTTTTTTTTAGGATACCGTACCCAATAGGTATAAAACCGAGCAAGAGGTAGAAGATAGTAAAACCCATGTGTGTTACTACAGGGGCTGTCTCTGCTGCCTGACCTAGTTGTGCTGAAATCTGAAAAAAGAAGGCGCTGATATTCTGCATCCTTCCAAATAGAATAAGCACACCGATGAATATAAGAAAACCTCCGGATATCCATTTTATCAGATGCATGTGTTTTTTAAAGTGTAACATCTGCTTATTGAATTGGGTGAAAAAGAGCCCTGCCAGCAGAAATGGCACTCCCAGTCCAAGAGAGTAGACTGTAAGAAGAAAGGCTGCGTGAAAAAGGCTTCCTTCCTGACTTGCGTAGAAAAGGATACTCGCGAGGATTGGTCCAACGCATGGACTCCATCCTGCTCCAAAGGCCATTCCCATGAGAAAGGTTCCCACGGCACCAGCGGGTTTTCCCTTAACATGCATCCGCTTTTCTATATTCAGCATCTTCCAGAAGTCGAAGATAATATGAAGACCGAAAAAGATTACAAGCAAGCCCGCGATAATATTGATAGCTCCAGACAACCGGCTTGCGAGTAAAAAGGAACCGGATAATGCAATACCAAGCACAGTAAAGACGACCCAGAATCCGGCAACAAAAAAAACAGTCCGGTAAAATATGCTCCATTTGTTGCTTTCATTTTTCTTCAATTCACTAAGGCTGGTTCCTCCGACAATTGAAATATATGAGGGGATAAGCGGAAGTACACAGGGAGAAAGAAAGCTCAAAAGCCCTGCTGCAAATGCGATTAATATTCCCGGTGCTTCTCCCATCATTGCGCAAGCTCCTGAAATGCTTCAATCATTGCAGGGGTATCCCATTCACGGCCTCCAACCCATGCGCCGATAACGTATCCTTCCGGTGAAATTAGAAAGCTGGTAGGTATGCTCCGTACTCCGTATTGGCGCGCGACATTTCCTGTTGTATCTATTGCAAAGGTGAATGTATATCCGTTTTGGTCAATAAAATCCTCAACAGTCTGTTCAGACTCCTGAAGATCAATAGCAAATATCGCGAAATTATCATCTCCCATTGTCTCATAGAGACTCTGCATTGACGGCATTTCTTCTCTGCACGGCGGACACCAGGTTGCCCAGAAATTCAGTACAGTCAGTTTCCCTTCAAAGTCCTGCATAGAAGCCATTTCTTCATTTAGCAAAGGTACAGTAAACTGTACACTATGTTGGGGCTCTGAAAGCGGCTGGAATCCTGCTTGACTGATCAATTCCGGATCAAATATCTCATCTTCACTTTCGATGCTTGACGGATCTTCCATAGACTCTTGTGCTTCAGATTCTCCGCCGGCAAATACACCAAAGCTTATCGTAAATAGGAAAATTGTAAAAAAAACAGCAAACTTATTACCCATAAAACTCTCCTTGTTTGTCTTCTTTTTCTAAATATAAAGAAAATCTTATATAGAGGAAAGGAAAAGATTCCATTATCTTATCTCCTGGAGAAAAAGGGTTAACAGTAGTACAGCTGAGTTGTAAAAGCCATGAATAAGCGCAATAAGGTGAAGATCTCTTTTATAATAGAAAAAAATTACCGCAAATGTCAGACCCAGCAGAAATGTTGTTATTCCTCCCAGTAATCCCTGGTAAAGGTGTCCCACCCCAAAGAGGAGGCTCGAAAATAGTATGGATACCGGCTTTGTTATCTTCATCTTTTCCAGATAGGTGAGAAGGTATGATCTGAAAAACAGTTCTTCACTATATCCAGTTAAGAGCGATGAAAAAATCATAAATGGGATGAGCGCAGGGGAGGAAAAACTCCATCGGAAACCCTGTACCGGGCTGCCTAATCCCTCAGGAAAAAGAAAGGAAATGAGATAAGAAAAACCATACACCCCGGCAAAAACCATAATAGAAAAGCTGATTGCTTCGATGATTGTCTGTACTGAGGGGGTATGAATTCCGAATTCTTTTAATGATAGGCCGCGGTATTTAGTTATAAAAAAGAGAATAAGTATTATCTGGGGAACCACTGTTGCATAGTAGGTTATGTAATATGTGATTGAGTCAAAAAGGTCAGCCTGCGGCTGTGACTGTACAAGCATTCCAGGGAGATAAATAACACTATATAACAGTATAATTTCAAGCCAATAGGAAATAATGCGAGGTCTTTTCTGGTTTTCCGGGAAATGGTTGTCTAACATGCTTTCTTATTTTCTCCTTTTGCTTCATCCTGATGAAGAAAGAGAAACAGTAATGCTTCTCCTTTGGTGTTTTGAATATTAATATAAATTCTTTTCATTGTCCTGTTTCTGTGGTAAAGTACACTGAATTTATAGAAATGTGTCGCTAATTTTAATGAAACGATAGATTCTGCTAAATATATTCAAACTGGAGTTCGATAAATAAGATATGTGGATCTTTTTAGTTATTATTATACTACTAATTGCCGGCGCGTTTATTGCTTTGCGTGTAGCAGGCGGCGGAAGCTTTCCGTGGTTGCAGTTTTATGCGAAAGGGAAGGAGTCGGGCTTCTCATTTAAAGAGATCAACCTTCTTCGAAAGATAGCTGTTGAGACAAAGCTAGAGAATCCTGCGTCTCTTTTTTGGTCTATTAAGCAGCTGGATAAATGTATCCGAGGGATTGTGCTTAAATACCGGGCAAAAGGGAAAGAGCATGAAGAGCCTGCAATAGGCTTTATCAGTAAGCTGTATGAATTTAGAAAAAGAGTTGAGTTTGATCTTCCGAAATACAAAATGGGCTTAAAATCAACTCGTAGTATCTCACCAGGACAGAGGTTGAAGATCACCTTTCCAGGGGTAGGAACCTTTAACTCCCAGGTTGTTGAGAATCTAAGAAAATATCTGGCAATTTCATACCCGGAAGGGAAGAAGCTTCCCATGGGTACCAGTTGGAAAGGGCAGAGAATCAATATCTATTTCTGGCGTGCAGAAGATGCAGGATATGTTTTCCAAACTAAGGTAATCGAAGACTTTTTTGACAGACAGTATCCTATCCTCCATGTAGCACATTCTGATTCCATTACCCGTTCACAAAAACGGAATTCTGTACGTGTAGATGTATCTCAGTCAGCCAAGCTTTTTCCCTTAAAAACCATTGACCAGGCGAACGAAGAGGAATCCACAGCTCCTGGTCTCCGCTGCAGGCTTGTGGATATCTCTGAGGACGGCGCTGCTGTTCTTATTGGAGGCAGGGCTAAAGTCGGACTACCGATAAAAATACAAACCCCTTTAGGAAGCGAGACCATTGTTATGTCCGGTACAGTAAAGGGTGTAACCTATGATCAAAAACGGAACCAGTCAGTTCTCCATGTACAGGCTGTTCCTCCGTCTTTGCCTATGCGGAACAAAATACTCGCTTTTGTGTACAATATTTTTAATGATAGAGATAACTAGAACTTGCTCTGTCTATCTCAGGTAGGACAAGAAGTATTTCTATTGCTTTTTATTGTGCCCTCTTCTTATTCTGTTTTTAATGATTTCACTTTCTTATCGGAATGTATACAGTTATTCTACTATTTCCCGGTATTTTCAAGCTGCTGTGTGGAAAATGATTGAAATTCGTTGCAACAAACAGTAGTATTTAACTGATCAGTTAGGATAAGGAGCGTTTATGCAGAAACGATATATATTGATACCAATGTTTATAGTGTTTTTTACGGGATTGCTCTGGGCGCAGGATTCCAATAGTACCAGCAGATTAGATACCTTTCAGCGAAACTTCGCACGTGCAAGTCTTCAAGTCAAGATTGATATTTTGGAAGATGCTTCTGAAATTGAGTCAGAGAATATGGGTCCCTTATATTTGCAGGCTGCCAACTTCCTGCTAAATAACTCAGAACTCCTTAGACGGGACAACTCAGCTACCCGGTTAGGAATTATTGCAATACAGAATATACGGCGCCTGGAGTATACTGAAGCAGTAACCACGCTATGGCGGTTATTTCAAGTAAAAGACAGTACAACCTTTCGTGTGGAAATTATGAATACTCTCAGCGTAATTGGAAGCGATAATGAGCAGCTTGTTGTTGATATGAATGCATGGATTGAAACACAGAACAATATGTATCAGTCAGGTACCCGACCTGATCTTCAGGTTATGGACGCAGCAATATCTGCTTTAGGGAGAATTGGGGATCAATCTTCATTTCCATTTGTATTTACTGTGTATACTCTCCAGTACAGTCCTAATGTGACTAGGGCTGCTCAACAGGCTTTGCAGGACATTAGCGGTGACTACCAGGAAAACCTGCTTGAGATTATCGATAATGGACAATATTCTGAAAAGCGTTCAGCATTTAGGATTGCAATGGACAGCAGTGACCTTACAGACGAAGAAAAAGCAGAGGTTGCAGAAGCAGCTCTGAGAAAAGCACTGAATGCTTCTTCCAGTGATGCTGAATCCCGTGGTGTTATTAGACAGCTGCGCTATGCTGCCGCTGAAGCACTGATACCATATGGCCGTAGTCAGGCAGATGATGCCGCAATTGCGCACTTTGATCAGACAGTACTTGAATACGATCGGGGTATTGCTACAAAAACCTATCTGCTTGAAGCTATTGCATTATTAGGTTCTACAGGAACTGCTGAAGCAGCAGAACGATTGACTATATATTTAGGGTTAATAAACTCTTATACGGAAAATGAAAATCCGTATGATGAGCAGATTGTACTAGCCGTTATTAATAATCTCGGCGATCTGGGGGACCCTGTTGCATTCGATTATCTCCTGTATACCACGTACCTCAACTATTCCAACAACGTCAAGGAGACAGCACGGGAAGCCCTGGACGAGCTGGACTGGTAAACGGAATTACAGACTTCTCCCAAAACCAATATTTCTCTGCGCCCTAATACACACAGTATTACTGTTGTGTTCACTCTCGGAGACGGTCCTGCTTATCCTGCTTTGTATAGCAGCAGCTTGCGGAGGCATTGCATATTTTCTTCACACTAAGGTGAATCCGAAAATACATATTGCAATACTTCTATGGGCAGCTGCTTTTGGGCTTGTTTTTGGAGTTTTTTCACAGGTTCGTATGCATAGGGATTCAGCGCTGGATTATTCGGGTTTAGAGATAGAGACCGTGTCTCGATTTTCCGGACGCGCTGTTTCAGATAGTTCCCGGACATCCAGTGGAAGAACCATGTTTACTGCTGTTTTGCACCGGGTTTGTAATAAAGAGGGCATTGCTGCAGATGCGAATCAGGAGGCGGTGGTAATCCTGGATACTCCGGAGGAAAAAGTTTTTTGCGGTGAAGAGTTCACTGCAGAGGGAGAGTACTTCCAGGGGGATGAGGGAGCCTGCTTTTTCTTTGTTTCTGCTGAGAGCTTTCATTTCGACCGCTGGCAGAACAGCTATGTTCAGGTCCGGGCTGGCATTATGAATCATGTTTTTCAAGATACTAATAGAGCAGGGCGCTGGATACATGCGGGAATTGCTCTTGTTTTGGGAAACCGTGACTATCTTACCTCCCGCGAGGTTGAATTGTTCCGTCAATCAGGTTCAATGCACCTGCTTGCTCTCTCGGGCATGCACCTTGGATTTATTGGTTTACTATCTTTTGCCCTTTTTCTTCCAGTTCTTGGAAAATACTGGGCTGCTTTGCCTGCGCTTATCTTGTGTATCTGTTTTACCTTTTTTATCGGCGCTTCACCGAGCCTTCTTCGTGCAACCCTCTTCCTCTGTACTGCATTTCTGTTTTCCCGGTTGCCTGTGCCTTTTTCAAAGATCCAGATACTCGGGGCAGCCCTGTTTTTTCTTGGTTTTCTCTTCCCTCACATTATCGGCTCTATAGGGTTTTGGCTTTCTTTTGGTGCTGTTTTCGCAATTATTCTTTTTTCTCAGAAAATCCGATATTTGCTTTGCAGGGTTGTACCTCCGAGTATTGCCGGAATACTTGCGACCGGGATTTCTATTCAAATTGTACTGTCACCCATCATGCTAATAGTATTTGGTGAAATATATTGGGGAGGAATATTCTCGACATTTATCGCAACTCCGCTGCTTATCTTCCTTATGGCAGGAACTGTTGTATATTCCCTTTGTACTTTTTGCGATATAGGCTTTTTAGTTACTTCTATTGATACAGCTCTCGAGGCAGTCACCTCCCTTTTATACGGTATTTTAGATGTTCTTACAGTTTTACCTGCGCTTACCTGGAACTCTCCGGTTCTTTGCTGTATAGTATTGACCTGTTCCTGTTATGGTATCTGCTACACAGGAAAAAAGCTCATACTACATTCTGGAAGGCCATGTGAACTACAATTCAAAACAGGGAATAATAGAAATCTTAGAAACCCACGGATTAGCAATGTCAAAACAATTGGGACAGAACTTTCTGGTCGATCCCAATTCCCGTCAAAAGATCCTTGATTGTTTATCCATAGAGCAAAATGACAGGCTCTGGGAGATCGGTCCTGGTATTGGTGCAATGACTCATATGCTTGTTCCAAAAGTCGAAGAACTGACTGTATTTGAGATTGATAAAGGATTTATCAGAATATTAGAGGCTGAGTTTGGAGATAAGCCGAATTTCCATCTCGTGTCAGGTGACTTCTTAAAAACATGGGTGGATGAAAAAAAGAGAAGCAAACCAGATAAGATACTGGGGAACCTGCCGTACAATATTGCCTCTGGTATAATTACAGACGTGATAGAATATCACGCAGATGCAGAAAAGATGGTTTTTACTATTCAGACAGAGGTTGCTCAGCGGCTGAGATCTATCCCGAAAGAGAAGAACTATGGTTCTCTTTCAGTTTTTGTGCAGAGTTATGCAAATGTAACCCTTTGCACCTCAATTGGGGCTGGAGCATTTTTCCCGAAACCGAAGGTAGAGTCCACTGTTGTAACCTTAACTCAGAAAAGAGGGCAAGTGCCGGAAAACAGGAAAGAATATTCCAGGTTTTTAAAAGCTGCCTTTTCTCAACGAAGAAAAAAGCTTTCGAATTCCCTGCAAACCTGGGATAAAACACATGTTTTGGGTAAAAATGGGATAAACTGTATTCTGGAGAAGGCAGGTAAGTTGAGTTCTGTTAGGGCCCAGGAGGTAAGCGTGCAGGAATTTATTCAGCTTTTTTGCGCTTTTTCTCAAGAGCTCGGCTTAGAATAGAAAAGCTGTCCAATATGCGTATTGGACAGCTTTTTGATTGGTTATAGAAGCTTTAACTCTTCAAGTATGTTTCGAAGCTGATCCTTATTTTCATCAGAGAGTTTACACATTGGTAAACGGTAAATCTCCTTGAGTGTTCCCTGTAGTGCAAGTGCTGCTTTTACAGGTATTGGGTTGGTATCTATGAACATTGCCTGAAAAAGAGGCATGAGCCGGAAATGCTCTGCTTGTGCCTTTTTTGTATTACCTTCTAAAGCTGCATTCATGAACTGCTTCATTTGGTCTGGAATTATATTGCTTGCAACAGATACAACACCATCGCCGCCGCAAAGTGTAATTGGAAGCGCGAGGTTGTCATCCCCTGAAAGTACACAAAACCCCTCCGGTCTCCGGTACAGCACATCAATAACCTGAGGTATGTTTCCGCTTGCTTCTTTTACCCCGATTATGTTTGTATGCTGTGCCATACGCATTAGTGTAGAGGTTTCGATGTTTTTACCGCTCCTCCCCGGGATATTATATACAAGCAGTGGCAAGTCAACAGAATCAGCAATAGCAGTAAAGTGGAGATAAAGGCCCTCTTGGCTTGGCTTGTTATAGTATGGTGCTACTTGGAGAGTAGCATCAGCTCCGAGTTCCTTTGCTTTCTGCGAAAGCTCAATTGCTTCCTGCGTTGAGTTTGACCCAGTACCAGCAATAACCGGTACACGTTTTTTAGCCTGGTCAATAACAATTCGTATTACTTCCAAGTGCTCATTCGGGGTAAGTGTCGGACTTTCCCCTGTTGTACCCATGGGTACAAGCCCGTCTACTCCTTTTTTTATCTGATCTTCTACAATCTTTCGTAGTGTGCTCTGGTCAACGCTCTCATCATCTAAAAATGGGGTGACAAGAGCGGTATATACTCCTCTAAACATTTTCTTCCTCCTATTTGTATTCTTTAATTTTTTAGAAAGTCTTCGATAAACTCTTCTACAGTAAAAAAACCTGTTTTATCCACGACCCATTCAGCAGCCAGAACAGCGCCTAGAGCAAATCCTTTTCTATTTCTGGCTCTATGGGTAATCTCGATGGTGTCAGCTTCTGAATCCATATATAGGGTATGGGTGCCTGGCACATACCCGCCGCGGAGAGATGAAACCTGCATCTCCTCTTCCTTTATTTGGCGATGGAGTGTTTCAGTCTGGATTATCGACTTTCGTTCCAAGCGGCTTTTTACTATCTCTGCAGCAGATACTGCAGTACCTGATGGTGAGTCCTGTTTCTTCTTATGATGAATTTCATGAAGCATTACATCGTATGCTTCTACCTTTTCAGCAAGGTCTCCTGCTCGTGCAAGGAGGTTGAAAAACATGTGAGCTCCAATTGAAAAGTTGGAGCCGTATAAAAAGGTGCCCTGGTTTTTGTTTATTATGTTTCTTGCATCCTCGAGTTTTTCAAGCCATCCTGTTGTCCCGACTACAGCAGGTGTTTTATTCTCTGCATAGGTTTTTATATGATCAAGGACCGCCTTGGCAAGGGAAAATTCAATTATTACATCTGAGTCCTTGCAGATACTATGTGTGAGATCCCTTGAATCAGCATCATCTGCATTGACATCCACCCGGGAAACAATAGAATGTCCCCGGTCTATACAAATTTTTTCAATTTCACGGCCCATTTGGCCATATCCTACAATTGATACTTTCATATTACCTATTGTATCGTGTTTCTGTGCAAAGCTTCAACATGCTGGGATAAAGAAGGGAGAAGGGCAGGTAATATATCTGTCCCGTAAACGGGACAGATGAAAAAAACTTATTCTGCTTGTGCGAGTGTTACTGCGGATGTGTAAACAATATCGTCTATAGAGCATCCTCTGGATAAGTCGCTTACCGGTTTTGCGAATCCCTGGAGGAAAGGTCCGTATGCTTCTGCATTCGCAAGGCGCTGTACCAGTTTGTAACCGATGTTTCCTGCTCCAAGGTCAGGGAATACGATTACATTTGCTTTTCCTGCAACTGGTGAATCCGGTGCCTTCTTCTTTGCCACTGAATCGACTATTGCTGCATCAGCTTGGAGTTCGCCGTCTGCATTAAGATCCGGCGCCCGTTCCTTCACTATTTTCACTGCTTCCACTACCTTGTCTACGTTTTCGTGGCTTGCGGACCCCTTTGTTGAAAAAGACAAAAGCGCAACCACCGGCTCTGTTTCAAGGAAATTTTTGCAGGACTTAGCGGAAGCAATAGCAATTTCTGCAAGCTGTTCAGGGTTTGGATCAGGTATGGTAGCGCAGTCAGAGAAGATCATATGGCCGTTTACTCCCCAGTGCTTATCCGGCATCTGCATAACAAAACAGGATGATGCAAACTTTGTACCCGGTGCTGTCTTAATAATAGTAAACGCAGCAACTAATACTTTTCCAGTAGGGTTGTCAGCGCCTGCAACCATTGCATCAGCAGCGCCTTTGCGTACCATCATTGCTCCCCATTTGAGTGGATCTAGTATTTTCTCAAATGCCTCATCCGTTGTTAGACCCTTTTTCTTACGAAGTTCATAGTATTCATCTGCAAACTCCTGGCGCAGGTCCGAGTCTGCTGGATTAACAATTGTAACCCTGCTTAAATCAGCATCCTGTTCTTTTGCAATTTTTTCTATTTCCTCCCGCTTTCCAACAAGGGTCACAGATTCGGCAAGTTCTTCTGCCATAATAATTCCAGCAGCTTTAACAGTTCTTGGTTCTGTACCTTCCGGAAGTACGAGCATTTTCGGCGATTTTTTTGCTTTTAGCAACATGTGGTCAATAAAATTCATGGATCACTCCTTATATATAACAATCTATTCTCTGTTAGTTATAACAGATATTTTCTGGTTTGTCTTTTTTCTTTTTTTGTGTCACCAAGCTTTCAGGTGTGCTTGCTGGCTCATTGCTGCCGCGTTTCTAAGCCTATTCAGCACTGCAGCAACATACTCAGTATGTATTTTAAGGCCTTGTATGTGCGACATATACTCAAAAAGAAATCATTCCTGGTTTATCGAAAAAATTATACATGTACTCAAAAGGATTGGTACTTTATCTATACGCTGACAAGAGAATCCGGTATTCACTATCAATAAAAAGGGTTCCTACTCTCTTGTACTTGCCACAAATGAAGGATATTATGATGGTCATGAAAATCGGTGTGTATGGGTTAGGCCGTTTCGGCGCTTTTTGGGCCAAACTGCTTTCACAAAAATTTACGGTTTCCGGGTACTCTAGGAACAGCTCACGGGAAACTCCCAAAGGTGTGGCACGGGTTTCTGAGGAAGAAGTGCTGCAGACAGATGTGCTTTTTCTCTGTGTTTCAATAAGCGCGATGGATACTGTAACAAAGCAAATTGCCCCTATGCTTAAAAAAGGGTGTTTAGTTGTAGATACCTGTTCAGTGAAAGTGCACCCTGTAATGGTGATGAAGGAAAACCTTCCGGATACAGTAGATATTCTGGGTACTCACCCAATGTTTGGTCCTGATTCCGGTTCTAACGGTGTTTCAGGTCTTCCCCTTGTCTTCTCTCCGATACGGATGAGCGAAGAAAGGGAAAAATATTGGCTTTCCCTGTTTAGGGATTTTTACCAGCTAAAGGTATTTGAAATGACTCCGGATGAACATGATAAGGAAGCTGCATACACCCAGGGGATTACTCATTTTATAGGCAGGGTGCTTGCCGACCTTAAGCTGCAGAAGAGTGATATTGGAACAGTCGGCTATAATGAGCTTTTAAAAATTATTGAACAGACATGTAATGACCCCTTTCAGCTATTTATTGATCTCCAGAAGTACAATCCCCATACTTTTGAGATGCGGCGGGACTTAAAGACAAGTATAAACCGCTTTCTCGATATACTTGACACGTAAGAATTCCCTCAGTAGGATACGGG
>CAYRYS010000024.1:25016-36900 GCA_964428555.1 uncultured Spirochaetales bacterium
CTTTCTCGATATACTTGACACGTAAGAATTCCCTCAGTAGGATACGGGTAAAGAGGTAAGTATGGATGCATTTTGTACACGCAGTATAGATGAAAAAGACTTGGATACGATCCTGGCAGAAGACATAGAGTTTACCGGGGATATTTTTTTTAAACAGCCCTTTATGATAAAAGGAAAAGTTGAAGGCAGTATTCTTGCTGAAGGGGAGCTGTATATCGACACAAATTCCAAGGTAAATGCAAAGATTGAGGCAGATATTGTTTCTATCAAAGGCAAAGTAAAAGGCAATGTTAAGGCAAAAAAGCGTATAGAGATTTTTTCCGGTGCATTCCTGGACGGGGATATCACAGCACCGGATTTAGTAATTGAAAGCGGAAGCAAACTTAATGGAAATTGTAAAATGCCGAAGGATAGTGCACATGAGAAGTAAAATAGTATGTATTATGATGGTACTAACAATACTCCTTTCAAGTACACTTGCTGCACAGGACAGGCCTGATGCACTTCAGCTGTATTTTAATGGAGAGTATGAGCGGGCGGTTGAGGTAACACTTCAGGAAATTGAGGAAATGCCCCGCAGAACAGACGCTTATGCAGTACTGGGCTGGAGTCTAATAGCGCTTGGCAGGTATGAAGAGGCAAAGCAGTATGCACAAACTGCCCTGACTTTTGCACGTTATGACTATCGAATTATTGAGATCCTCGCAGAAACCCATTTTTACTTAGGGGAGAATACCGAAGCCTTAGAGTACTTTGAGGAGTACATTGAGCTCTCTACAACCAGAGATAGAATCGGCGAGAGAATTGATAGGGTATACTACTTCATGGGTGAGATATTCATCCGTATTGGCGAATATAATCATGCTGACATTGCACTAACTACTGCTGTTTACTATTCACCAAATGTTGCGTTATGGTGGAGCCGCTTAGGATACGCACGGGAAATGGCTGAAGATTACAATTATTCTATAGAAGCATATGACCGTGCTCTGGATCTGAACCCGGATATTGCTGAAGCAAGGCGCGGAAAAGAGCGTGTAGAAGAGCTGATGGCTGAAGCCGGTTAATACTGTCGGCACAGTCCTTCAAAAATCCACTGTACAATTCGCATACAGACTTACTCTACTCATTGCCCGGTAAACTAAGGATAGATATATGAATATTAGATTTTTCACCTTCGGATGTAAGCTGAATCAGGTTGAGTCAGAGTCAATTGCATCCGGATTTGCCCAGTCCGGTTTCACGGTTGATACCGGTCTTGGTACAGGTGACCTTTTTATTATTAATACCTGTACTGTAACTTCCCGGTCAGAACAGAAGGCAAGACGGATTATCCGGAAGCTGTTACGGGAGAATCCAGGAGCTCTTGTTATAGTAACAGGGTGTTATGCTCAGCTGGAGAAAGAAGAGCTCGGGAAGCTGGGAGACCGGGTGGTTGTACTCGGCATGGAGGAGAAGGCGAAAATCCAGGAGCTTGCCGGCTTTTTAGAGCATACCAGCGGAGTGGATTTTGAAGCTGCGGTTCACCAATGGGCTGCATCTTTACATTCTTCACAAGAACCTGGGACAGGAAGGTTCGATTATCAACCGAAAAGCTTCTCTTTCCATTCCCGTGCCTTCTTAAAGGTCCAGGACGGCTGTAATAACAGGTGTGCATACTGTAGAGTCCCCCTTGCAAGGGGTAACTCTGTGAGCTTATCTGCTTCCGAGGCTGTGGAGCGGGCGAAAACGCTTGAGCAGGAGGGGTATAGGGAACTGGTAATAACCGGGGTGAATATTTCATCATATAACTCCAATGGAACAGACCTTGCAGGCCTAGTCCGGCAGATGCTCAAGCATACCAGCGGGTTCCGTATACGCCTTTCTTCATTGGAACCCGATACAATTACTGACCAGCTGATAGAAACATGCATGGATGACCGCATTTGTCCCCATTTTCACATACCAATCCAATCCGGTTCAGATTCCGTACTTCAGGCTATGAGCAGAAAGTACAGTATTAGTGGGGCACTGGCAATTGTGGAGAAGCTGAAGAAGAAAGTACCTGCTCCTTTCTTGGCTGCAGATATTATTGCAGGGCTGCCTGGAGAAACAGAGGAGGATTTCCGCTGTTCCCAAGACTTGCTGACTCAAGGGGTATTCCACCATGCCCATGTGTTCTCTTTTTCCCCGAGGCCTGGAACAGTGCTGTACCAAGCGAAAAACCGGGTCCCCGAACGGATTATCAAAGAACGTGCAGCAATTCTTCAACAAGAGTCAGAAAACAGGACCCGGAAATTCCTGGATACCCTGATTGGAAAGACAGTAAATGTGCTGGTTGAAAAGGTCAAAACAGTTGGAGGCAATTGTGTTGCAGAAGGGTATTCCGGTCAGTATGCAAGAATAGAAGCAGCAGCACAGAAAGGGGTGCTGCACCCTGGCCGGATATATCAGGCCGAAATACAAAAAAGAAACCAAACAAAGCTTGAAGGGTCGATACACTAATCTGAATATTAATTCCTTGTTACTTCCCCTAAAATCTCCATTTTACAATTAAATAAATTTTGTTTTTTTCATGCCTATGATGTATACTTAATACTGAAAAGAAAATGTACTATGAAATTCAGTCTAATTTGGAGGAAACCATGAAAAAGACATTGATTATAGGAATTGTTCTTATTCTCATTCTCGTGCTTGCAGGGTGTGAACAGTTTTTTACCACGAATGTATTCGGTGCATTCGAAGACAAAAGCCCGCCAAGCACGAAAGAGCTTTCAGAGAGCTTTAGCGGGGATAATGACCTGGAAGCAGTTACTGCTTTAAAAGAACGGCTCTCTCCTTCTGTTGTTGAAGATATGACAGAAGAAGAAATCCAGGATATTATTACAGTGTTGGAAGACGAAACCGGAATAAACGAAGCTTATGATGCAGGAGACTCTGATGATCCGGAAGCTGTAGAAACATACCAGATTGCTTCAATTACAGCTGCTAATCTTACACTCTCCACAGGGGGAGATGAAATTGTAGACAATGTTGCGCCAGCACTCATGGATACAATGGATAGCATGGGATCTGAAGACTTTTCAGCTGAATCAAGCTTTGAAGACATTATGGATAGCCTTTCCGGGGGTGAGCAGGTGGACCCAAACACAGTGGAGTCCCTGGTAAGCGCAGGCGCTTATTACAACAACTATGCAGCTACCCTAGATCCGGACGGAGACGGTGTGTATTCCACTTCCGATGAGGTTAACTCAGGCGAGGTTTTTCAGGACTCTATAGTACCCCTCACAGTAAACATGCTTTTCACTAACATGGATGGTGATGATGAAGATAAGTATGCTGCTATTGCGGATGTTATGGATGGAGATATCCCGATAACAGAAACAAATCCGGATACAGGGGAAACACAGATTAGCGCTGAGTTTACCGCACTGTTTCCGCAAGACTCAACAGTGGAAGAACAGCTTGATATTACACAGATGGAATCGTTCACAACTCTTGCAGGTGCTGCAGGTCTGGCGCTTCCTGAATCTGATACAACCAATTAGGAGGTGTTAGTATGAAACGGATATTAATTTTTCTGGTCATAAGTATAATAACAATCGGCGCTGCAGCTGCACAGGAGGTGGAACCTATTGAAGTACCTGCAGGTACACCGCAGTCTCCTGAGGTTATGGCACAGGGCGGGTCATTTGCTGCAATAAGCCATGGATATAACTCCCTCTTTACAAACCCTGCAGGGTTTTCACGGAGTCCTTCGGAGTTCACTTTGACTTCCCTAAGCCTCTGGCTCTACGGGAACGGTCCGAAGTTGATCAACCTTGATGGAAGCGATTTTAACGATGAAAACGGTGAAGTCAGCACTGGTGCAATACTGGACCTTGCGGACTCTTTAATACAAAGCGGTACAGGCTTCGGCTTTTCAGGCGGTCTGGGATGGGCCGGCGGCGGAGTCGGACTTGGCTTGTATTCAACCGGAGACTTCCTGGTTCGCGGCGAGAACCTGCTTGGTGCGAACGGATATCTAATATGGACAAACGGACTTGTTGCAGGGTTAAGTTTTGAACTGAATCTGCTTGGAATAAACTTCCACCTCGGAGGCGATGTAAGGCCTGAAATCCGTACGTTTACCAATATGAACTCAAACACCATGGGAACGCTCATCGGTGCTATGAACAGCGGAGGATCGCCGGAAGACGCTCTAATGCAGCTTCCTGCATTGCAGGGGTTTGGTCTTGGTATTGATGTCGGTACAATAGCTGAGCTAGGGCCTTTTACTGCTGCCTTATCCATACGGGACCTGTTCGGTACACAATATGCTTTTAGACAGACATCTATCCAGGAAATTGCAGATGAAGGCGGTATTGTAGAGGGTACAGAGCTTGCAAAGGATGCACCTCCTTTTGTTACTCCAATGAATCTAAGCTTCGGCGCATCATTCAATCCTGACCTTGGGGCATTGAGTTTCCTCATCGATCCAATGGTTCATCTGGAACTTCATGACGCGATCGAAGTACTATCTGAAGGCCGTTCACCATGGAACCTGCTGCACCTTGGAGGAGAAGTAAAACTGCTTCGTTTTATCCGTGTCCGCGGAGGAATCAACCAGGGGTATTTTACAGCTGGTGCAGGTGTGCATCTTTTGTTCTTGGATGTAAATGCCGGTGTTTTCACACGGTCACTGGGTAGACTGGCAACAGACTATCCGAACACAGGCTTTACTGTAGAAGCTGCAATACGCTTCTAAGAAAAATAATGTGGTAATTTAAGGCCCCAGGTGATATATTTACACCTGGGGCCATTATTATTAGGAGGAAGAGTATGAGAAGGCTGCAATTTATATTATTTGGAGCAGTCATTTCAGCTGCTCTCATTGTTTCAGGTTGCCAAGCTGTATTCACCTACTCACCGGTTTCATTCCTTCAGCGGGATGTATCAGAGATGTCAGCAGCGCAGCAGGCTGAATATGCAGAGGATGCCTTAGCATCCGGTGATAAAGAGAAAATGAAAGAAGCGCTTACAGCAATAGAACAGCAAATTGCCGATGATCCGGAGAACAGCGAGGATCTTATGCAATTGGTTGTGGATCTTGCAATTGAGGGATCAGGTGTTACTGATGCGCTTACAGATATTACAGAGCTTCAAGGTGCTTCTGATTTAACAGAGGAAGAGCAGCTCCAACAAGTAGAGGATATCCTGGGCTCAATAGATACACAGACAATTGATTCAGCTATTACGCAAATCAATAATCTGGAAGCAGCAGGAGCAGATGTTTCTGAGACCCAGTACATAATGGCTGCTGTTGGGGTTGTTGCGCAGATGCAGGAAACAGCAGGAAGTATAGAGGATTTAATGAGTCCTGAAAGTTTGGATGCCGAGACACAGGAAGATCTGACTGAACAGGGCAATACATTGAATGACCTCTATACTGGCCTAAGCGAAGCATCCGGTGATGATTCCTCAGGATTATCTGATCAGCTAATGAGCGCACTTGAATCATACACTGGTACTACGGAGAGTACATCGTGAGACTTAAAGCATTCATACTTACAGCCTTTCTTGCTTTTGCAATTATCATGTCAGGATATTCACAGACTGTGGTAACTGAAGACAGCATTGATACTCAGCTTGTTGAATACGATGCTATGGGCGGTCTCCATGCAGCATCCGCTGAAGGATACACAACCCTTTTTACCAACCCCGCAGGACTTTCTGAGGCAGAACCGCAATTCAGCGTATCCGAATTGACAATAGGAGCTACCGGCAAAATATTTGATATAGCAGGTATTGTTATTGATGTAGTCGGGGGAGCTGAAGTAGAAAAACTGCTGACAAGCTCAAGTGTCTCAGATCTCTTAAGCGGGCTTTATACATCCGTGAATATCGGAGGTCCCTTAAGTTTCGGATACGTAGGTAATGGACTTGGGTTTAATATAACCAATTCACAGGATGTAATCCTGGAAAACGCTGGAGCGCTGAATGTAAATATGACAGTCTCAGAGACGGTCCTCCTTCAAGGCGGGTATGGGGTACGGTTTATGCTGCCACCAAACCAGCTGAGCGAGCTTGAAATGGGTCTATTGCTTAGATCTTTTATAGTAGGGCAATTGCAGATGGAGAAAAATCTCCTTGAGCTTGTCTCTCTGCTGCAAAACCTGGATTTTTCTATTCTCACCTCCCAGTCTTTTTCTGTTTTGAATGGAATCGGCGTGGATCTTGGGTTACGGTATGAGTATGATGATTTCTTCGCTTTTGGTATTACTATTCAGGATGTATATACCCCTACAGTGCGTTCTTATTACACAAGCCTCGATGAATTCCTAGGCGGTAGCGAAGTTACTGCTACCCAGGGCGGTATTGTACCCTTAAATCTTTCTGCGGGTGTTCAGCTTCGGCCTGAAATCTCATTTCTTCAGCACTATATAAGCGATATCCGGTTTCTCCTTGATTACAGGGATATTCTGGATTTTGTTTTCCAGAATGCTAGTGCCAGACATTGGGTATTGCATCTTTCCTTTGGAATGGAGCTGACATTTTTGGAAATACTGTCGCTTCGCGGCGGTTTTGCTGAAGGCTTGTTTGCAGCGGGTATGGGTATTGATCTTACCGTATTCCAGCTACAGGCAGCAATGTTCGGATCAGAGCTTTCAACTGATCCAGGTCTTAGGCCTGCGTATAACTTTGCGCTTGCCTTTGAATTCCGCATCTAAAATCTTAAAAAAAATATCCCCTGAAAAGTGTTGACTTTTTTCAGGGGATTTGGTAGTTTCCATTTGCGTTAGGGCCGCTAGCTCAGTTGGTAGAGCAACAGCCTTTTAAGCTGTGGGTCACAGGTTCGATCCCTGTGCGGCTCATTAAGTCAGACCTAATGTAATGATTAGGTATTGACAAAAAAAGAGAAAATGGATACATTCCATTTCATCAAGTCTCCTTCGTCTAGTGGTTAGGACACCGGGTTTTCATCCCGGCAACAGGGGTTCGACTCCCCTAGGAGATGACTTAAGGCTACTCAAAAGAGTAGCCTTTTCTAATTAATGCGGGAGTCGATACGAAGGAGCGCGGCCAATAGGCCGGAAGGAGTACAGGAAGTACTCCGCCAGCGACTGAGGCGTCCTGAAGCGACGAGACAGGAGGTTGAGGAGCGGCTGGCGACTCCCCTAGGAGATGACTTAAGGCTACTCAAAAGAGTAGCCTTTTCTAATTAATGCGGGAGTCGATCCATACAGATGCTTCTTTCCGATTTCCATGTATTTATGACTTAACCCAGTGTTTTTCATTAATATCTTTACGGCTGTATTGATACCGCTTCTTAATTGAACTATATTTTGTTTAAACACTTTAAGGAGATAATTAATGAAGAAAATACTTGTACTTACAGTTTTGTTGTTTCTATTTGTATCTTTCCAGTCCTTTGCTTTAATCGGTATTGGCGGCGCATTTGCGATTGATCCGATAGGGTCTGCAATTCCCGGTGCTGCGCTTTCTATCCAGTATCCTGACCTTGCACCGTTTTTACTTGGTGTTGGTTTTTCTATCGGTTCAGATACCTTCCAAATAGGACTGACAGGTGACTATTGGTTTGTTAAAGATGCTCTTGCCGGCGCACTGAGCTATTATGTAGGCCTAGGAGGGTATTTGCAGTATGCAGGTGCAATGGATTTTGGATTACGAGTTCCTGTAGGAATTCAGATCTGGCCGCTTAATCCGTTAGAGCTTTTTGTTGAAGTTGCACCAAGTGTTGGCATAGTATTGTCAGATCCGATAGTTTTTCCAAATTGGGGAATTCAAGGTGCATTCGGCTTCCGATTTTGGTTTGACTAAATCAAATTAACTATGTAGTTAGCTGCCCTCTTATCAAGAGCTGATAGGAGGGCATTTTTTATTACTTTGAAATTCTTGAAGCAGCAGAGTATTCCATTTTTTTTGCTGAATATGCTAATATAATACTGATAGGAGGAGAAATGGAAAACAAAGTGGTATTAACTGCTCAGGACTTGGACGGATACCTGACAAAGCAGGATAAAGAATATATTGCAGAAATGAACAGCATTTATGCTCAAGCTGGGGCTGTGTTTCAGAGAATTGAAAACCTTACAGACGTAGAAAAGCTTGTTACTGAAAAACAGAAGATCATTTCATTATATAACAAAATGGGTGAGCGGATGCAGGAAATTGTAGCCCAGGAGCCTGCGATTGGTGTTTACTCCTTTGACACCCCTTCTATGATTCATGGAGAAGCCTCCAGGCTTATTGCAAAACTCCGTGATACCGGAACCCAGCACCATGAGTTTGTGTATTACATTCAGCGTGCATATGAACTGCTTTTTACTCTTGCCTTTTCAACAGGAGAGAGCGAAAAGAAGAACCATCTTGTAGTGAAGACACCGGTTGCTGAACCAGTGCAGAACTATGCGGTACACAAAATCCCGGATCTGGATGACGAGCTTCAGAATACGGTTATGTGTGTTATGCTCAGGGGAGCGCTCCTTCCTTCAATGATCATGTCTAAGGAGATACAGGAATACTCTTCTAACAGCTATGTTACTCCATTTGCGCTTTTCCGAATAAAGCGGGATGACACAAAAAAGGAAAATGATATGGAGTATTTGCTGGACTTGGATAAATCCTATTTTTCTCTTCAGGAGCTCCATGGGAAGGACCTTATTTTTGCTGATCCTATGAACGCAACAGGGGGGTCTCTAGTGACCATTATCCAGTACATCCTGGACCAGGGAATTAAGCCCCGTTCAATTAAGTTTTTTAATGTTATATCCGCGTTAAAGGGATCGTTACGCATTGTCCGTGCTTTGGAGAATGTATCTGTTTATACTCTCTGGATGGACCCGGTACTCAATGATGATGCATACATTCTGCCCGGCTTAGGAGATGCTGGTGACAGATTGAATGGAGTTGACTCAGAAGAAGCGCCGAGAAATATCATACAGCTAATAGCGGATTATGGTTCAAATATAGCCTCTCTTTACAGGTCGCAGGTAAGAAAAATCGAAGAAACAGTACTACGGAATATATAATGAAATACCACTATTTTGTCATACCAGGAATCATTCTCCTTTTACTCTTTTCATGTGTTACAGGGGTAACTGAATCTGAACTTGCCAGAGAGTATTATAATCTCGGCAATGCATACCTGGAAATTGAAGAATACTCAGACGCAGCCGAATACTATCTCCGTGCAATCGAGCTTGAGCCTGCTCTGCGCACTGCAAGCTATAATCTTGCCAGGGCTTATATTGAATCAGGTGATTACGGCCAGGCAGAGGAAATACTGAATCAGCTTTTGACCGAAGATGAAGAAAATATACTGGTTTTGCAGTCTTTGGGATATTTATATTACCAATCTAATGAGCTCCCAAGGGCACAGGAAATTTACGAGGGTATACTCGAGATATCACCTTCAAACAAGTACTCATTATACAATATTGCTATGATATTCCGGGAATACGGTGAATTTAGAACTGCAGCAAATTACTTGGAAAGTTTGTATGAAGTCGATGAGGATGATTCTCAAGTTTTGATTGCCCTGGCAAGGCTGTATCGGAGAATGGAAAACTGGACCGGCGCTGCAGAATATGCTTTGTATTACCTAGATGAAGAACAGGATGATATTGAGGCATATCGAATTCTGGCAAAGGCATATACTGAGCTTGAAGAGTATGGCGATGCATACCAGACGTATGCATTAATTTTGGAGCAGGAACAGGATGATGAACAAGCCCTGTTTTTCCAGGCTGTTCTGGATTTAACTGTTATCCAGGAGGTCGAGCGCGGGCTTGAGAAGCTGCGTTCTGCCTTTGAAGCCGGTTTCCGAGATACTGTTCAAATCTCCGAATTGCTTGAAGATCCGCTTACTCTGTCAGTTGAAGAAGTGCAGGGAATCGTAGATGAGTTTAATATTACCCTTGAGCAAGCTGGTGATGAAGAAACACAGAGTGATGATGCTGAACAAGATGAAGAAGAGGCAGGTCAGGAAGATGATGTACCGCCCATACCAAGGCCGGAGGTAACCGGCTAAAGGTATGGGAAGGTTAGTTATGAAGCGCTGAGTGCCTTCTGAAGCTCTTTTACCACTTCTTCCGGCTTTTTATTCGCATCTATGCTTAAAAGCCCGCCTTGCTTCTTGTAGTAGTCAATGAGAGGGAATGTCTTCTCTTTGTAGACTTCTAAACGGTTACGGATTGACTCCTCTTTATCATCATCCCGTGTTATTAGCTGGCCTCCGCATTTGTCGCAGACACCCGGTGTTTTCGGCGGCATATAGTCAACATGATATGTCTCGCCGCATTTTGAGCAGACTCTTCTTCCTGAGAGGCGCTTGATAATTACCTCATCAGGGACTTCAAAGTTAACTACCTGTATTTCAGGTTGCACTTTTGCAAGGTCTTCTTCCTGATTGATTGTCCGTGGGAATCCGTCTAGGATGAATCCGTTTTGTGCATCATTTTGGCTAATTCTTTCTTTTAAGAGTTCAATAGTTAGTTCGTCAGGAACAAGGTCGCCGCTGTCAAGGATCGGTTTTACCTTTTTTCCTAGTTCTGTCATATTCTGGATTGCGTTCCGAAAGAGCTGTCCAGTAGAAATATGCGGAATATTGAATATATCCGCTGCTTCTGAAGCAATTGTACCCTTTCCTGCACCTGGAGGGCCTAAAAATACGAGTTTCATGGTGTCACTTCCTCAATCTTCATGGATTTACGTGTTTTGTTCTCTTTTAGAATATATTTCTTTGCACATTCAGGTGAGCAGTAATACTGTTTTTTTTCGTCTGTTCTTTCAAAGTACTTCCCGCATGTATGACAGCGAAGATATTTTTTACTGCAAGACAGAGAGCAGTATTTTTGATTGATCGCTTCACTATAGTCGGTAAAGATGCCGCAAGTTCTACAGGAAATATATTCTGATGTTTCTGACATAATGTAAATCCGAATTTATTTATAGTCTTAACAAGACCGTATTTCCATTGTAAGAAGTTTGGTACCATGCGTCAATTCTTTTTATACTAGTAGGGGTATTCTGAGGACAGCAGAATAGGGGAAGATACTCTGGTAAGCAAAATTAAATTGATCAGAAAACACGAAGGAAAGAAGAAGGCTCGGAAATTGCAGTAATCAGAAAAGGCATTATCGTTTTTTTGTTTGATAATAACAGGGAAAGGTAATAAATTATATGTACACATAACAAAGGAGGCAGTATGTCAGTTTGGAATAAGGTTCAAGATGCTTTAAACGATGGATTAGAAACTTCCCGCAAACTCTTTAACAAGGCTAAAGATAAGGCAACGGAGATGGGCGAGACAAGCGTAGTGAGGTTTGAACTTCTTCAGCTTGAGAAAAGGCTTGAAAAACTCTTTGGTAAACTTGGAACAGAAGTATATGAAACATTGATGGTCGAAGGTAAGAATACAGTCTCAAAAAAGACAGCAAGTATAAGAAGCCTGCTGGATGAAATAGAAGAGACGAGGAATGAAATCGAGAAAAGAGAAAAGGAGCTAAACACCCAGACTGAGTAGTGTTAATATATTGTGTAGTAAAGAGTTATCAATTTATTACAGAAAACTTTACAAACTGTGTTGACATTTTGTAGCTGTTCATCTATATTCTCATTCGCTGCTGCTGATGCGGACAACGTGAACATCACGCCTGCTTAGCAACAGCGAGAAAAAATACCAAATATCTATTGACATTTTTGAGGTATTTCGGTATGTTAACACTCCGCTCGCAAGGGAGACCGAGCAGGCGGAAAGAGTTATTTGAAACAATTAGGGAAGGGAAGAGAAAACGCAAGTAAGGTAAATCTAAGTGTAAGAACGATCGTCCTTCGGGGCGATTGATTATATCACGGAGAGTTTGATCCTGGCTCAGAACGAACGCTGGCGGCGCGTTTTAAG
>CAYRYS010000025.1:0-31896 GCA_964428555.1 uncultured Spirochaetales bacterium
TCCTCTCGATACGATTCCGCTTTGCGGAATCACTCGAGGAGCATTTTTCGCTTTCCGGTCATCGAGTGTTTTTGCGTAATTAGTTTTTTTCACTTACAAGGTTTACTTGGCTGGAAGCCTAGCTTTGAATACTGTCTGCTCCTCTGTACTTTCAGCCAAAGTAAGGCTGCCTCCGTGTCTTTCAAGAATGCGTTTTGCTATACTAAGTCCAAGGCCGAGGCCGCCGGCTTTTCTGCTTTCATCTGTTCTGTAGAATGCCTCAAATATTTTCTCCTGTTTTGACTCCGGAATTACAGGGCCGGTATTTCCTATGGAAACCAGTATGTTCTCAATACCGGATTCATTTACCTCTGCAGCTGCAATACTGAGTACAGTACCGGGATACGCGTGTTTTATCCCGTTTACCAAGAGGTTCTCAAATGCCCGGGACAAGAGCCTTTTGTCGCCCCGGACCAGCTTTTTCTTTTCAGGAACTTCTATACTCGGAGGCATATTCTTTTCTTTTATTTGGGGGAGGAAGCCGATAATACTATTCCGTAAAAGCTCATAAAAGTCGAACTCTTCCAGATTCACCTGGGACACTGGAGCATCTGAAACAGAAAAATCCAGGAGTTCCTGAAGCAGGCCTTCCATATGCTCCGCCTTTTCCCGTATTACCCCTGCTTGTTGTGCTATCTCTTCTTTCGGGTCTTCAGGATTGTCCCGAATGTTCTCAGCATAGCCCATTACCGAGGTAAGGGGCGTCCGAAGGTCATGGGACAGGCTCGTGATAATTCTCCGCTTCTCCTGTTCCATGCGCTGCCGCTCCTCCTCCTGCTTTGCAAGGCCTGTAATCATTATATTGAATGATGATGAAATAGAGGCAAGTTCATCCCTGCCCTTTTCAGGAAGCCGGAAATGGTAGTTCCCTGAAAGTACTTCCTTTAACCCTGTGTTCAGTCTTTCAAACCTCCGAAGCAGGGAGATAGTACCCAAGAATATTACCAAAAGAGTCACTACAAACACACAAACAAGTCCCACCACAAAGGCAATGAGCAGAAGATTATAGCCTTCACCGCGGAGGGCGAGGGAGAACCCGGTTGTCTGGGAAAATTCAAGGGCACCGACAAGTGTGCCTGCATCAGGGTCTTCATTAGAAAGAGGAACTGCAGCTGCTTCAGCAATGAATCTTCCGTATTCTATGGCTCCGGTAAATAAGCCCCCCAGCTCTCCTACTGTGTATCTGTCAAAGCGGAGTCCGGAAGCAAGAAGGCTACGTATTTTTTCCGGTCCGAGGCTGTCCTGCCCAGGGTTGGAATACAGCACCCTGCCCTCAGAATCCAGTACCTGGATATATACACCGTCAGTTCCAGGGTGATGATTACGCACAGCCCTTGCTGCCTGGGCAATAAAGCCGGACCTTCCAGGGGAAAGAGTTATCTCACTGCTGGCCCTTCTGAGAATGCCTTCCAGGTCTCCTGAAGAAAGGCTTTGACTGTCAATATGCTGGACATAAAACCTGGTGACAGGTCCGAGGGCATAGATGTACAGCACCACAGAAAGCACACCCGCAAGAAAGAACAGCAAAAGAAAGCGTGTACGGGTTTTCACTGAGTTTTTCCTTCTGGAGAAAAATAATATCCAAGGCCTCGCATTGTTATTAGGTATCGAGGCTTGTTTGGATCATCCTCCAGTTTTTCCCTGAGCCTGCGGATGTAAACAGCTACGGTGTTTTCATCGTAATACGGGGTTTCCCAGCAGCGCTCATGGAGCTGGTTTTTTGTAAACACCTGGTCTGGGTTTTCAAAGAAAAACTTTACAATAGTATACTCAGTTGCAGTAAGCTCCAAGGGCACAGCATTCTTCAGCACCCTGCATTTTCTTCTATCCAGTGTGAATACCCCCTGTTTATCAGTTTCATCGGTCCGTCCCTGTTCCCGTTTTTCCGCTGCCCTGGCATGGATACGCATAAGCGCTTTTACCCTGGCAACCAGCACTGCAGGAGAAAAGGGCTTTGTCATGTACTCATCGCCCCCTAAGCCAAGGCCTTGAATAATGTCGCCGTCCTCCCTTTTCGCAGTAAGAAACAGGACAGGCGTATCATCATCCTGCTCCCGCAGCTTGGAAAGGGCACCGAACCCGTCAAGGTTCGGCATCATCACATCCAGGATAATAAGATCAAACCCACAAGGCCCATTATCATTAATTTTTGAGAGCACTTCTTCTCCGTCTGCAGCTGTTTCCACTTCATACAGTTCGCGTTTCAGATAGCGCTGCACCAAGCCCCGGATTTCATCATCATCATCTGCTACTAGAATACGGAAACTCATCATCACTCCTATACTACCGCGCTAATTTCTCACTTCTCTGGCACTCCATATAATAACAGAGAGAAGAAGGATGATACCAGTGAATATTCCAAGAACCGACAGGTCTGCCCGCAAAGCAGTATAATTAGGATCAACCCGTAAGACATGCTCCCACACCCCCAGTCTGTCCAGAGGAAGAAATGTTTTGAAAGCATCGAGATTGGATAATAAGATCATGATTATAATAGAAAACAAGGAAGCCCCAAATCCGAACACAGCTGACCGGAACACAATAGTCCACAACAGCACCAAAGCAGTCAGAAAGAGGCACCCAAGCCACTGGAAGAAAAACGCCTGAAAGACAAGAGCAAAGGCAATTGTATGGGAAATGACTCCTCCACCCTGTCCCTCAAAAGGGGCTGCATGAAAAAAGAGGCCCCCAAGAACAGTAAGAAAGGCATGGATGAGCAGAAACACAAGCAGGCTGAACAGGCACGCTGCGATTACCTTGATCACAGCTATCACCACCCTGGGTGTTCCCTTTGCAGCAATAATTTTCAATGTTCCCTTGCGCTCTTCTTCAGAAAAAAGGAACCCGGAAAATGCAAGGGGGAAAAGAATGAAATATGTATTCACCAGATTACCGAGCCCTGTAACAGGTATTTCAAAAGCAGATGCATCCGGATTTCCCAGGTGATACAAAAACCCGAGCATGCTGAATATCAGGCCTGCAGCAATGCCGAAATAAATATGTTTTTGCCGAAAGAGTTTCATTATTTCATAATAGAACATTTTCATGGCAGCCTCCTTCCTCTTGTGCCTTGAAGCTTTTGGATGTATACGAAATTATCCTGTGCAGTATGGCCTTCATACAAACTTTTCCTTTCTGTGAAACACAAGAAACAGCGCGCCGCCTGAAAGAACAGCAGAATAGAGCACTGAAACCACGATTGTAAGCAATATCCTCAGATACTGGATTTCTTCGGATATGAGGAAGGGCTTTAAGAGCAGAATTGTCTTCGGCGAAAACGCAGCAAAACCCTCGGGAACAAATATCAGAATAAGCACGAAAACAGAGTACGCGCAGAGCATTGCTGAGCTCTGGTTTTTCACAATTACAGAAAAAAACAGGGACAGAGCAATGAGGAATACCTGGTTTATTACTGTTACGCCATAGAACAGGCCGACCCTCAGGGCCTGACTTGTAAGCACTGTCCCTTCCCTGCTGACAAGCGGGGTATGGGGCCAGGTTTCGTGACCCGCAATAAAGGAGACCAGAAAAATTGCAGTTCCTAATCCTGCAGCATAGAGGAGGCACACAACTGTTTTGCTCCCCAAAAGCTGTGCCCATGAAACAGGGCGCATTCGGATATACCGGAGTGTGCCATAGGAAAACTCAGAAGCAAATGCAGTACTTGCAGCAATAACAACTGACAGGGGAAAGACCCCAAGGTTTAGAATGTTCCCCAATGCCATAGTACAGAACTGGAGCGCGGAAATGTCAGCTCCTTTCACAACCAGTCCAACATACAAAACTGCCACAAGAGACAAAGACAAGAGGCTTCCGATCATAACAAAGGGAGACTTTAGAAGCTTAAAGAGCTCAACCTTGAGAAAGGGCATATTCATCCTCCTTTGTCGCAGAAAAAAAGAAGTCCTCCAGGGACAGAGCTGCCTCTTTAAACTCCCTTATAGAAAAACCTGCTTTCACAATATCGGAAAGCAGCACTTCCGCGGGAATTGTCTCCGCTTTGACCCGAAGCGGATTTTCTGAATACACCGAACACCCTGGCTTTTTCTCAAGAAAGGCGGTTACTTCCTTTGCATCTGCGGATGATATCTCGAAAAGATCATTCCCCTGTGACAACAAGCGGCTTACACTGCCTTGTACAACCATTTTCCCATGGTTGATGATAGCAACAGAGTCGCAGGTGTTCTGTACTTCACTTAAAATATGGCTTGAAAGAAAAACTGTTGTTCCCAGTTCCCTGGCCAAGCGCCTGATGAGCTGCCGGATGTCCTTCACTCCATAGGGATCAAGGCCATTCGTGGGTTCATCGAGAATAAGGAGCCGGGGATTATTCAAAAGAGCCTGGGCAATCCCGAGGCGCTGCTTCATGCCAAGGGAATATCCGCCGAGGCTGTCCCTCTCCCTGCCGGAAAGGCCCACAAGGTCAATCAGCCTGGGAATCCGTTTTTCCGCGCCCTCCCCTGTGTACGCTGCAAAGACTTTCAAGTTTTCTAAGCCCGAGAGGTAAGGATAAAAAGCAGGGCCTTCCACAAGCGCTCCGGTTGCGCGCAATGCTTCTGTTCTTCCTTTTCTATCTACCCTGTTACCGCAAACCCGGATGGTTCCATGGTCAGGATGCAGCAGACCAAGGACCAGGCGGATAGTAGTTGTTTTTCCCGCACCATTGGGCCCTAGAAACCCAAAGACCTGGCCCTTTTCAACAGTCAGACTCACATCATTAACAGCGGTTATAGATTTCCCAAACCTCTTTGTAACATTTTCAATCTCTAAAACAGGAATACCCATATATTCTCCTTCATGCTCTTTACACAAAAAGATAGAAGCAGAACATTAACAGAAGATTAATGGGTGCTCAAAACCTGCTTACAAGTTTTGCTGAAGCTTTCTGGGAGAAATTAATAGATTCTTTCATATTTTCTTTGCGGTATGAATTGCTTTATATGCAAATGATATAATATAAAAAGGTGCCAAAGTACTCTATTAATTTGCATTATAATAGCATTAATCTATTCAAAAAACGCGTTCTCTATACCAAACCCGTCTTTTACTACTGCCTCGGTTTGGGTCAAATAGGGTATTGCTTCAGTAACTGTTATCTTTTCTCCCGGTTCGAAAATACGGGTTAGGCTTTGGCTAAAGCCAAGGGTAAAACGTGAGTCTTCCAATGCCCAAAAGACCTGTAGACCAGCGGTTGCTGTATAGGAAAGGTCATCTATTTTCCAATTTCCGTTCGTAACAGAAGGAAAGGTTACTCCTTGACGCAGGGAGATAGTATAACCAATGCTGTCATTCAAGACTTCAGTCACAGAGGCAGCAAGTGCAATAATGCCTGGCACCCAGGAGGTACCAAAACGCTCTTTTCGAGGCAAACCGATATCATATGCCAAGTCGCCCCGGATTAGCACCGGGTCGAGTATCCTGCTCACCCCTGCGGATATACCAAGAAAGAACCTGCCAGAACCAGGTACTAAGTATCCTTCAGCTTCAGCATAGTGGTTCCATTCTGAGAGAGGGAACCGCGCGCGACCTGAAAGACTCATTCTGGTGTCCCCAAAGCGTTCGCTCCACCCTAGAGATATACTAGGGTCTCCAAATGCCCAGAGCAGAGGAACTCTTGCTTCTCTGCTTGAAACAAGCTGAAATTCCAGGGGAAAAGTACATCCAAGAAACCAGGTTGAATTATACTGAAAGGTTACCGAAAAACTTTGGCCTAAATTGTATCTGGGGTATTGAGAGAATTCGCTGTAGACCAGGTCTGTGTCTGCTTCCAGATCAAGTTCAAACCTGTTTTCCTCTTCCACCCCAATCCTCTGATGTTCAGTTGTCTGGGCAAAAAGGACAGCAGAAATACTCATAGAAAGGAAAAACAATAGTATAAAGCGTTTTTTCACGCATCCTCCTTACCAGTCAAATACCATATCAATTTCTACCTGCTCCAGCAGCACATTCCTGGACACAGCGCAATTTACTGCTTCATTTATAGTCTGAGTGTTCCGTTGGTGCTCCCGCGATGCAGTTACCAGAACAGCACCTGAGTACCTCTGTTCAAACTGCTGTGTTCTTAATAGCTGGACTCCCCTTGCCGGATCTGCTGTAATAATCCTTCTTCCTAGCACTGCAAGGACAAGCGCAAAATGCTCGGTTGGAGCCTCATAATGGACAAGAAGAGGAGCAAATCCCTGGGAAAGAGCATCCCGTATTTCAGGTAAATTCATTCGGTACGGCCTGGAAACAACCCCATATATGGAAAGAACAGAGGAAATATCATTAAAATTTACTGTGTATGTATCTGTAGGGTCCTGGGCTTGTGTAACCTCTTCAATGCTGAATACCTCTTGTATCAGTTCCGCTTCTGTCACAGGGATACTCCAATAAACTGATAGCAGTGTTGCTGCTGTTGAAAGCCCGCAGGAAGTGTCAAACCCCTGTTCTCCTGAATATTGAAAACGCATGGTTTCCTTGGGGGTGACTAAGCTTATATCAACACCATTACAATATATGAAATAGGAATTAAGCAATAGCATCATTATTGTTATAATAAATTTCATTAATAGCTAACCTCAATCCCTATCAGCACTGAATCCCCCTTATAATCAAGATTAAATCGTACACCCCGTATACCCTCTTGATCATAATTATTATTGAATTCTGTACGGGCACTACCTAATAATGGAACTGACATAATTATATTCCATAAAAAGTGATAAGTTATGGCTGAACCAATACCATCAGAATTATAAATCGAATCTAATACTATCCTTAGTACCGCTCTACCCAGAAAACGCATTCCGACTCCATATATTGAAATATTTTGATTAATATCAGAGGGCAGGTGAAATAAACCAAAAACCACAGAGCTTATTAGGGTACTAGGAATGTGCGGCATTCGTTCCCGTAATCCGTTGTATATTACATGAGAAAATGTAGATTCTTCTGATACAGCAGTCATTAATGATAAATATCCAGCCTTAAGAACACCAAGCAAAAACTCTATAGTTGATTCTATGGACTCATTATGTCCATTTTGAAATAAATAAAAAGTTGTTACAAACGGTACAGAAGCGGCAGTTAATGAAATCAATAAGTTTTCTTGATATGTCTGATACTGAAATGGATATGAAAATGATGTAAACACTTGTAAAAAATCAGGATCAGTACTCTGATGAAGTTCTTGTATAACAAATGGTGAAATGGTCATCATGGAAATATAGGTGCTACTGAAAATTGTGCTCATAAATTCATTTGGAAATACACCGCTGCGTGAAGTTAGCAACGCTCCTCCAAGAAAAGACAGCTGAGTAGCACTATATATCAATCCATTCTGCCAACCCAAATTGTAAATTGGTATATGAGGCAGTAGTGGTGTAAATTTATTAACATATTCACAATTTGCAGCATTTGTGAGCAAAGTACTATATAATACTGCTGTTTCTAGAACAATTGACTGATTCACTGGCGAGAAAGGTTCTTCCAAGTCAATTGCATTACATGTAGTAGAGATTAGTAATAGAAATAGAATTAATATTCTTGTATTATGCATCTTTATCAAATTAATTGCTCCTTAAGATTAGTTACAAATCTAAAGGAGCAATATAAAAGTACTTGTGTTTATAAATCTTCTAGTTCATCAGCGATTTGATTACCAACACCTTCACCGACCCCAGCCATAACTGCGGATAAGAATTCCTCAGCATAAGCTCCAAGAACAGCATCCGGGATAAACCATCCAACAACAGATCCACATCCAGTCCCTGCACCAATCACCAGAGATTTTTGCCACCAATTTAATCTGACTCCAAAGGTATCTTCAACTAATGGAATCAAACATTTAGCCCCACCATAAGCACAGACTAGTCCGAAAACAACCGCACCAACAGGCCCTTCACCCTCAATTTCTAACAATAATTCCTCTGAAAAAGTATTAGCACTAACTACAATCATTAGTAGAATGTATTTTACTTTATCCAGACTTTTTGTAATTCTGTTCATTTTTTATTACATTTCTTATTGTAATATACATTACATACAAAAAAAGCGTTATAAATATTGGTATATCAATCCGAATCTCGAAACTTACTTGTGCCTCCCAATTATATATTTTATGCAAAACTGTTATTATCAATGCAATAACAATAGAAAATACTGTAATAGTAATTAAAATTATTTTTGATTTAATCATTATGGCAAGACTCTTATCATAGATCACATACGAACCACGTTTCTTTTCATAAATAAATCTAACTAAATCTGCAATAAAAACCGGAGAAATAGTAAGAAAAAAGAATACGAACAGATTTATGGTATATCCTATAAATAACATAAGTCCCTACTATTAATAGGCACCTGTAAATAGGCGCCTATTACTTTAATAAAGTTTTTGATTTCCTGACGCAAAGAAGAATTTCACAAATCCAACGGGTCTACCTGTAACAAATCCCGCAATTGCACCAATTCCAAAGCTAGCAAGACCAGATATTACAACATCTTGTGTAGAAGCTCCCATATTAATCTGATTATTAACAGTGGAATCAGAACTTGCGAGCCCGGAAAGGACTCCAGATGCTATATTCCACCACGGAAGCCCTCCTTCAATTTCAGCTGCTTCTTCAGTAGTCATCTCTTCTGCTGCGATGCCTGCGAAGAGGGCGTCATTAGACTCTGGTGACACAAGTCTGATTTTATTTTTATTGTTCAATTTTTCCAATCTATTGTTTCTTTTTCTATTAGCTCCAATATTTCTTTCCTATACTTATTCTTATCAAAGCATAAATATACTGTTAATCTATATATCCCAAATGTATAACAGCCAAAAAGAAAACCTCTCATAATGTGACTAACAGGAATCCATTTCTGTATTCCTGTTAGTATAAAGTCAATACCAAATAAAGATATAACAAATAATATTGATCCTATGACTAATTGACAAAGAAAATACTGGGTCAATATTCTCAATATCATTTTCTGTCGCTTCCAATATGGTAATGCTAAAAGTTCATATTTTACACATTTCATAATCAGAATGGGGACACGAATCCTACAGCTACAGCACCAAGGAAAGCATTTGCTGCTACAGAAGCAGCTGTGCCCACAGGACCTGCATTGCGTTTTCTGGCGTCCCTATACCCCACATATCCTCCTATAAGACCACCACCAATAGCGCCCAATGGCCCTTCACCCTCAATTTCAGCTGCTTCTTCAGTAGTCATCTCTTCTGCTGCGATGCCTGCGAAGAGGGCGTCATTAGACTCTGTGGCCTGTCCAAGGTCCTGAGCTCCAATAGTTGTTGTAAAGGCGAAAACCATTAGTAATAGAATTGTAACAAATTTTTTCATAATTCCTCCAGTACATTTTTTGTATGTTCTGCAGAACACTTTTCATTTAATTTAAAAGGATATTACCCCCCCCGCTTTTTTATCAATAACTTCTATTGTTCTTTTCATATTTTTTTTCACGTTTTTTAGTTAAACACAGTTCCAAATACTGTTTTATCTTCGCCGGTAACACCATCACCCAAACAGCCGGGTATACTCAACTTCCAGTTTATCCCTGGTCAATTCCGGGGATGTTACAGCCAAACCGCCGGTAATTGTTCCGTACCCAAGGCACTTTTTCAGGGACAGACCCTTTTCCCAGGCATAGGAATGAAGGTCGCACCACACCTGTTTTCTGTGTTTTTTTACAAGCGGTAAAAAACGCTTGCAGTAGGGAGCAATATTGTAAAACAGCACATCGCTTTTCTGTATAAGCCTTTCAATCCGGTCTTCATCCAGCTCTACATCCTCTGGCGGGGATGTCAGAAAAAGTGAAAGCCGCTGACCTGTGGCGTTTTTATGCAGGTTCACATGACGCTCTGTCCCTGTGGTGCAGATGTCATACACAAAATTGATGCCTTCCTCAGCAAAGCGCTGGCCTATGAGAAAGCCGTACTTGTCCTCTCCAATAATTCCATGAAAAGTAAAATTCATTCCAAGGGCCTGCAAGGCAAATGACTTTCCAGCGCCTGTGGAACCGATTGCCTCGTGAAAGTTTTTTGCAGAGATTGTCTGGGGCACCGGGTCTGGGAACTCATCCACTTCTATCATCAGATTATAGGACACCCCGCCGAATACCAGAATGTTTTTCATTCATACCACCTTTTCTATAATCTATCGCAATTTAATGATGTTAACCTTGATACTATCTCTTCTGCAGCCGTATCAATTGTATAATCCGTTGTATCTATTTTCACTGTTTCCGTTTTTTTATAAACTGCCAATCTTTTCAGCTTAGCAAGGAGTCCCGATAGTATTGCATCATCATGGAGGACCCAGCTGAACACTATGTACTGTATCCCTGTGTTTTTCAGGTAATTCCCAAGCAGAATAGTGATGTTTTCCTCTACCATGAGGATGTTTTCTTCAGAGAACATCCAAGGGTGCATGAGCCAGCACCAGTCTCCGTCGAGCCAGACTGAGTTTTCTAAGGATTTGTAAAGCCTTTCACAGAGCGCTGACTTCCCGACCCCCATGGTACCGTTTATGACTATCAATTTCTTCACTGACTTTTCCTCAAACCAAACTGCAGAGAGTATTTAATATTTTTTGTTGTATTTTTCCACCAGGGTTTTGTGCAACGAAGAGTTTTGAAAAGGATGATGTCAGAGCCCGGCATCAAAGCGGTAAACTGCAGGAAGGAGTTCTGCATACCTGAGTGTGTCCTTGTCAAAACCAGTAATTTCATAGGTTTTCTGAAGTTCCGGTGAGTTCCTTGTCACAGTAATTCCTGAAATACTGTTAAACCCAGGTTCAAAGGCAAAAAGGATTACATCATCATCACCTAATTGATCAAAGGGTGATGAAAAGCCGAACGCAGAAACAAAGAAAAAAAAACAACACAGAACACAGCTAAGACAAGTAAAGTAATAATATAGGCAGCCGGATTGGGTTTGTTCTCCATAGGAGAAAGTATACCAGGTTTATCTTCTAGGGCAAAGCTGGTTTACACCATTATTGTTCAGCAAAAAAATGTACGAAAAATCATGAATGTTTTTTATTATTGTGCCGGTCTTTTAGTAAACTCTGGGGACCTATTTGCGGTTTCACACTACAACTGCTCCTTTGCGACGCGGCAAGATCCTTCTCATTAAGACTGTTTTTTTAGTTTTTCGATTTCTTCGATAGAAAGCCCGGTGATCTCTGAGATTTCTTGAATAGGATATTTTTTTTCAAGCATACGTTTCGCAGTTTCTTCTCTGCCCTCTTCTCTGCCCTCTTCTCTGCCCTCTTCTCTGCCCTCTTCTCTAAATTCCTTTTTCCATCGTTCTATATTTTTTACTAGCATGCTTTTTGCCTCCGCCTCGTTCTTTATTGAAGTTACATCTTCAAATATGTGTTTGTCCACTCTTTCATTCTCAAAAAGCAGCCTGATCCAGAATGCTATTAATGCTATAGTCTGCGCAGATTCACTGGAGAGGCTCTTTGTTAAGTCTTCCGTAATTTGATTATAATCATCTTTATCTGAATTTTCTAATAAAAAGATACCGGAGACCGCGTTTCCTATGGACAGGAGGGTCTCTCGTGAGTATTCGTTTTCAATTATTTTGAAATACCGGAAGTCAGGATAAAACTGCTTAAGAAATGGATGTTCCTGGATTAGGTCTTTAATATTCTCAGGTGCCTTCCATTTCCGTTCTCCATTGTATAAGACAAGGGGAAACACAGGTGGCAGGTATCTTGTGTTTCTATGCTCTTTCAGATAATCAATATAGAATAAGAGAATGTAGTTTAGAAGCCGAAGGGAGATGAACCTGTCATCCGTGCTTTGGAACTCAATAAACAGGTAGATGTATGCTTCTTTTCCTTTCAGTCCCACCTTTACCAAAAGGTCTTCAGCAAAGTCTTTGAAATCATCTGAAATATAGGACTTCTCTATCAAGGGAGAGAACTCGGAAAAGTCGATTTCCGCTGCAAACTCTTTATCTACAAAGCTTTCCAAGAGCTCTTTTATCAGGGTCTTATCTGAAAAGAGGACCCCATAGCCATGTTTGTGAATAAAACGATCTTTTTTCATGGGAACAGTATAGCCCGGTTTCGTTTTATAAGCAATTATAGGTTTATACTGCGGATTACATTGTGTTCAGGTAAGGCATTTTCTCCTCTTATTAACCACTAAAATCACTAAAAGCACTAAAAGTCACGAAAGGATCAACCTATACTCACTATATTTATCACAACGTCGCTATTTTAATTGATACAGTATTTTAGATTATCATCAGGATATATTTTTCTTAAGCAGGTTTGAACCTCCCCGAGAATAGCAGAGAACGCAGAGGTCAGAGTTACAGAATGTTTCCACTTTCAACACGAGTATTAAGAGAGCACGAAGATTTGGCAGTTATTCCTTCCTACTCTGTGAGCTCAGTGATCTCTGTGTGAGATTATTGTGAAGTATTCTGCGTTAGGTTCAATACAACAGCCAGAAAAAGCAAACACCTTATTTCAATTAGTCATTTGTCCATTTCCCGTTGAACCAGTACAATGGTTCTAAAGAAAAACTACGGCCCAGCAAAGCTGGCGCGGCAGAGCTATTTTTATTTTACTACTGTTATAATTGGAAAATATAAAATAGCCTCGTACTGACTGAGAGAAGAAAGATTTCGTTACATTTTTCTTAAAAATGTTAGAAATCGCTCTTTAGCAAATATAAGTTCTTAAAAGTTGAACTTTCTATACAAAAATAGGCGCAGTTTGTCTGTAATAGTATCTGTTTCCATGTAATATAGTCCTAGTTATCTATTTTTACATAACTAGGTGATCATTTCACGTCAGAAAGACTATATCGCATACCCTCCGCCTCCTGACGCGTCCTTGCCGTAATTCCTTATCCGGTAATCTTACTTATCATAACCCCCGGTGTTTATAACGAAAAAGGCTGCTTCCTTTACAGGAGCAGCCTTCTAATTGAATGGGCATGAAAAAGCCTATGTTGTCAGCTTGTCCACGTTTCCTTTCATAAAGTCCTTGTTCTTGTCTCCAACCCAGTAGCGTTCGCCTGCGATACACCAAATAAAGGTAACAGGGTCTTCGTGGCTGAACACAGGATGATAATTGAGGACAGGGATGGTAATGTGGTCTCCCACATCTACGCCTTTGACAAATGTCTTGTTTTCATCATCACCATAGACTTCCATCGCCCCTGATCCTTCAATAAAACTGTACACCTCTTCCTGATCAGTATGGTTATGAGGCGGCCATGCTCGGGTATAATCCTGATAAAAGGTGTAACCAGCCATGAACTTGTTCGCGTCTTCTGACACGTCAAACATGAGGTATACTTCCTTCCTATTGAGATACCGGATCCGGTCTTTGTTGTTCTTTACCTCTTCCCATACTGCGTGGTATACAGGATGTTTTTTCTCTCCAACAGCTCGGTAGATGTACAAGAGCCCTTCTTCTTCAGGGTTTGAGTGTTTTACCCGAAAAGGGGTATCCACCGGAACGTACAGAACATCATAATGCGCAAGATCGTAGTCTTTGCCTTCAACTTCCACAGTCACAGGCCCGAGAAGGTTGAATACAAGCGCTTCCTCGTTTTTGTAACAGATTTCCGAAGACCAGGCATTATCAATATGCATCTCAGATGCACTTAAAAAGTCAAGATTCGATTCTTTCTGATTAAAAAGCTCTAGTGTAATACACCTGGAGCCGTCTGAATTCCATTTCTTTCCTGCTTTAGTTTCTTTCATTAAGTAACTCCTAAAATGGTATGTTCAGAGTATAATACCTTTTCCTTCAGATGAAAACCCCTCTACCCGGATTCACCGGGATTTTTTTGAGAACTCTCCTGGTTTTTCAAGAAAAGCCGGGGAACCGCGAGTAAATACGCAAAAATAAATACCAGAGCGTATTCAATGACCGGAATCCTGATTATTTCCTGGGTGTCAACAATCGATCTGCTAGGCACAGTCAAAGGAGTGTATACCACAAGCACAAGTGCAATATACGCGAGGGTGATGCCGATAAGCTGCCACCGCTTTAGCCCAAGGCCGTAAATTTGGGTAACTACAGCAATAGCACCAAAACCGAATGCGAACATGGGCCAGATCCCGTTCGCGTTCATGACAGCCACAATTGCGCCGTGTACAAGGACAAACACCTCAAGACTAAAAGTCCAGTACTTGTTCATATGCGAGCGTGTATACATAAGGCTCATTTGCAGAAACAGTAGGAACATGTAGAAAAACCCCATCAAATGGCCGATAGTTCCTTCGGCAGGATGGTACCAGAAGGTATACACCAAGGCCCAGGCAATAAAAAAGCCGTGGTATTTCCGCACAAGGGAAATCGAGAACTTCGGAAGGGGTGCTTTTTTTCCGAAAAACATTCCCCGCCGCGGGTTTTCAATAATGAGGATGAGTACAAGCATGACAATCACCGAGCCCTGGGACGCCCAAATCGGTGTATCCTGAGCAAGCCCGTCATAAAACAGGTGTGTCTGAATTAGATGCAGAATGATAAACACAAGATTCACAATGAGCATTGCCCAATTCCACTTGGAAAGCACCTTTTTCACTGTTCTGTCCGCGGTAAATGCCTTATAAATAATTACCCAAGCAAGCACCTGGTGGATAATGTACAAACTCCATGAACTGATGCGCGCCCAAAAGTCAGGCTCAGGGAGCTTCCAATAATACCAAAGGAACCCGGTATCAGGGAGCAGCTCAATCCTGCTTAAAGCAGGCGCAAAAAACCAGATAAGCCCTGTTAAAACCAGACTAATACCAATACCTATGTACAGTATTTTGGATGATGAAATGTCCTTCTTCATTCTACACTCCTTTATGAAACAGTAAAAAAGCGGTTTTTACGCGCCCGGGCTGTCAGAAAACGCCAGAACACCTTGGAGTTTGTCAGAAATTTGATATACCTACCCTTTACGCCTTTTGGTGTCTGCAGTATCTTCTTGACCAAGAACCTGGCAACAGTTTCCGGTTTTTCCGCGAGTATATTAAAGAAACGCTTGCTTTTATCTGTAGCGTTTTTGGTCAACAAGTCAGTAACAACCATGCCCGGGGAAAGGGTGTGAAACCCCATGCTTCCGTTTTTCTCCTTATTCAGGCTTTCAGTCAACTGCGGGATACCCCGTTTTGTTGCTCCGTATGCTGCCATACCTGGGGTTGACATCCCGTTCGCTCCATACCCATCCATATTAAAGATGTGCCCCCCAGATGCCATACAAGGAATGGCTGCTTTACATCCGTAGAGTGTGCCAAGCAGGTTTGTTTCCACCACTGTTTTCAAGGACCCTGGTGTGACATCCTTTAGAAAGGTCCCAGATTCTCCGGGAACTCCGGCATTATTAATCCATACATCAATTTCACCGAAATGGTCTTCAGCAAACTGCGCCAAGCCCTGCAGGTCCTCAAACACGCTCACATCCGCTTGAGCACCTTCAACATTTTCACCGAATTCTTTCGCGAGCTCTGTGACTGCCTCTTGTACATGCTCTTTCGTACGGGAGCTGATTACAACCCTTGCTCCGTTGGATAAAAATTCCCTTGCAAGAGCATATCCGATTCCTTTAGTGGAACCGGTAATTACAATATTCATAGCTTCCTTCCTTTTCTTGCTATTAATAATAAAAGTAAAAAGGTTAATTTTAAAGCGAATTTTACTCATGCTTTCCCAGTATTTTTTTACTATATTCATCATTATAAAGGAGCAGACTATGAGACCAAAAATACACACAATCGGATTTCCGAGAATAGGCAGAAGACGTGAGTTAAAAAGAGCTGTTGAATCGTATTGGAAGGGTGAAACAAATGAAGCCAAGCTCCTGGAGGAAAGCTTTCTTATTGCAGAGGATAACTGGACTGTGGAAGAAAGAGCAGGACTGGACTTTTTTCCTTCAGGAGACTTCAGCCTCTATGATCAGGTCCTGGATACCGCGTTCCTCTTAGGTATAGTCCCTCCCCGTTTTCACGCCATCCTGGATAAAAGCACAATAGAAACATACTTTGCAATGGCCAGGGGAAGCACAGAATTCCAGGAAGCATATGCAATGGAAATGACAAAATGGTTCAACACAAATTATCACTATATCGTCCCTGAGTTCTCATCATCGATGAATTTCACCGATAGCTGGGAAATGCCTTTTCAGCTGTTTGCAAGAGCAAAAAGGAAGCTGCCGGAGCTCTGTCCCTCACTCATAGGGCCCCTCACCCTCTATTTCTGCGGGAAATTCACAGACAAGGCTTTGAGCCTTTCCCAGTTTATCAGCTCAGTACTTCCTGCTTACAAGAAGGTAATTGAACGCTATACAGACCTGGGAGCAGAAGGTATCCAGATGGATGAACCGGTTTTCGCGATGGATGTAAACCAGGAATACTTCACACAAGGAAGAAAAGCATATTCAAAGTTTTCCGAGATTACAGATGTACTTTTGGCAATTTATTTTACAGACGGAAGCGAATACCCTAGGGAGCTAAGCACTTTCCCGGTTTCCGCCTTACATGTTGACCTCTCTGAGGACATAACATCACTGAATACAATACACGAGCATTGGCCAAAGGACAAACCCCTGTCCGCGGGAATACTAAACGGACGGAATGTGTGGAAAGCAGACCTAATCCGGTTGTATGAAGCCATTTTGCCTGTATTGAACGAACGGAAAGAGAATCTCTGGCTTTCCCCAAGCTGTCCAATGCAGTTTGTGCCATACAGCACTTCACTTGAAGATGCTATTCCGGAACAAGCGCGTCCTCTGCTTGCCTTTGCGGAGGAGAAATTAACAGAACTAAAGCTCCTATCCAATGCTTTTGAAGATGATAATACCTTCACCCTTTTGGATACCTACACAAAGGTCTTTCTTCAGGCACGGGACAACCCCGGATTTCGCAATGAGAACGTACGGGCTAATGTGCTTTCATTAAAGGACAAGAAACTCAATCGTGTCTCTCCATTTCAGAAAAGAAAAAAACTCCAACAAAAAGAAATTAGGTTGCCCCTTTTTCCGACAACCACAATCGGTTCTTTTCCGCAGACACGGGAAATTCGCAGAGCCCGGTCGCATTTCAGAAAAGAGAAATTAACACAGAGTGAATATCAAAGCTTTCTACAGGAAAAAACCAGGGAAGCAGTGGAATGGCAGGTGAAAACAGGGCTTGATGTTCTGGTCCACGGCGAGTTTGAAAGGAATGACATGGTGGAATACTTTGGAGAACAGATGGAGGGGTTTCTCTTTACAAAGAACGGATGGGTCCAGTCTTATGGAACGCGCTGCGTAAAACCTCCGATTATTTATAAGGATATATCCAGAACCGCGCCCATGACTGTCAGCATGACAGAATTCGCTGCCTCTGTAACTGAAAAACCAGTAAAAGGAATGCTGACCGGCCCTGTTACCATAACAAAATGGAGCTTTGCACGGGAAGACCTTCCAGTTAAGGAGACGGCATTCCAGCTTGCCCTTGCTCTGGCAGAGGAAATTCAGGACCTTGAGAAAGCAGGGATCAGGATTATTCAGGTAGATGAGCCGGCCTTCCGGGAAGCCCTGCCCCTGAAAAAGGCAGAACAAAAAGAGTATCTCCGGTGGGCAGTACGCGCCTTTAAGGCAGCAACCCATAAGGCGCGCAGCACTACCCAAATCCACAGCCACATGTGCTATTCAGAGTTCAATGAGATTCTTGAATGGATCGCGGATTTCGATGCTGATGTAATATCAATTGAAGCTTCACGGTCAAAAATGGAGCTTCTGGAAGCCTTTTCGCAGGAAAAATATCCAAATGATATTGGGCCTGGAGTGTATGACATCCATTCACCAAGGGTACCCTCAAAAAACGAAATACTGGAGCTCCTGAAAAAGGCGGTAACAGTAATTCCCAAAGACAGACTGTGGGTGAACCCAGACTGCGGATTAAAAACCCGCAAATGGGAGGAGGTTGTTCCTGCACTGGAAAACATGGTTGCAGCAGCAAAGGAGCTGCGGAAATTATATATGGATTAATTAGAAAAGCCCTGGAAAAATCCAGGGCTTTATGCAACGGGAGTGACGGGGATTGAACCCGCGATCTCCGGCTTGACAGGCCGGCGCGATAACCAGCTTCGCTACACCCCCATGCGTAGCGAAAAGATGCAATATAATTAAAAAAAGGTCAAGGCTTTTTAAGGAAAAAATTATATATATTTATCCGGGCTAATCCTGGACCGCGTCCTTTTGATTTACTGTCACAATCTCACCAGCAGCTGCGAGTCTTCCAATAACATTGCGGATACGATTCCTGGCAGTCTGAACATCTTTCTCCCTAAGCGGTCCAAGATAGGTGATCTCATCTTGTAAAATCTGTGCACCCTTTTTTGACATATTCTGCAGAACCCTGTTATAGAAATCCTTTGGTATTCCCTTAAACGCGATTGCAAGCTCTCTGGAATCTATTTCCCGAAGAATTTTTTGGATAGAGAGATCCGGATAGGTAAATAAGTCTTCAAATGTAATGAGAGTATCCCGGATTTTTGCTGTAATTTTTGGATATTGATCTTGCAACTGGGTTAAGAGTGTGTTCTCATCCTCAGTTGATAGATTCCCGAAAATCTCCTTGATCCTTGAAAGCCCGGAAGCAACCGGTACACCGGCAGCTACCTCATATTCTTTATTGAGAATACCGCAAAGAAGAGACTGCAGTTCTGCTGAAATCTTGCACGACTTAAGTCCGCTCATTCTTTTTATTAAGGAAGTACGTCTTTCTTCCGGTAGATTAACCAAGGCTTTTGCAGCCTCCTCAGGAGGTATGCTGCTTAGGAGAAATGCCGCAATCTGCGGATGTTCCTGTTCCACGATTGCTCCTGCATTTTCCGCAGAATACTGTTCAAACTGTGCACACACTTGTGAGTTGATTTGTTTAGTAATTGATGATGAGTCATTCTGCAAGTCAAAAGCCTTCTGGTATAAACCGGAAAACTCGTCTTTCGGAAGTACGCTGACATAAAACAAGCCGTTTCTTACCTCATAAAACGCAGGAAGTTCAACGCTTTCTCCAATAACTAGGGTAACTGTGTTTAACGGCTCTAGTGTGTTGAGCCGAACAATATCGTTTTCCTCCAGCTTGGTTAGAGCTTCAACACTCAACTCAACCTCTCCAATATGGGCATAGCAGCTTATCTCATCACCAAATGCTGTAATTTTTTTTGAAAGCTGTTGATCCGCATACTCAACCTTCAACCCCATCCTGCCCGAAAGGGAGATAACCTCTCCTTCTGCAAGATCCAGTCTTAGCTCAGGCATAAAGAGCTTTGCTTTGCCGAGCTGAGAATCGTGAAGCGGTATTAGGCTGCCCGGTTTTAAGGCAAGGGCTTCTTCCGGCGTTATCATGGTCCTTCCGATAACAGCCTGTACCTTCATCTTTGTTTTTTTCACAATGCTAAAAAGTTCTGAGAATGTATATGCTTTCTTTTCTCTTGATATTTTTACCAGCACAGAGGAGCTTGTCTCACCTCTTAGTATCCTCACCTTTGCAATTTGAAGCCCGCCGATCCAAAGACTGCCGGTTTTATCAATAAAATCCTTAACCCTTGCCTGCTCCAGCGGATATGCGCCTTTGCTATCTCCTGTTATAGGCAGAGTTTTATCACCAACCCGTATATAGATATTTAAGGGGAATTTAGATATCCGTTTTTGTTCATCAGTCATTGATAACTCCTCCGAATTGGATGGTTGAAATGAACTCAGGCTCTGCATCAGCATCAATCCTAATATGTCCGGCATCGTACCATTTCCAAAACCGCTGAAGAGATGTATGCTTTAATTGTATTATTGCTTGGTGTCGAGAAAAAACCGGAACTTTCAGATCCTGTATTGTATATTCACGTTCGCGGAAGAAATCCAAGCCGTCAGAAGAGCGGTTATAGTGAAAGACCGGATATATTGTAGAAAAGGGATATAAAAACCGTAAAATCGTTGCCTTTTTATCACCTAGATCAACTTGTATTGAAATATCAACACTAGCCCCATGGATTCTGGGAAGTGTTTCCGCTTCTCCTGAGACATCCATAAGCTCAAAGGCACCTCCTTTGACCACAGTCCAGCTTCTCTCCCAATCAGAAAGGAGAAACCGTTCCAAGAAATAGGAAAAGCAGCTGAAGCTGGTTTCTGTAAGCTCTGGAGTCTTTTTTTCTGCCTCAAAATGAGAGCCAAAGAGCATATTTATTGCGCCAAAAGCAAACTTACTATCGCATACAAGATAAAACTCGCCATAAGGTTGCCACATAATTCTCGTAAATACTGAATCATTTGTTTTTAAGGATTCTATACTTGGAAAGGGTATTTCACTGACATTCTGAACAGTAAGCCCCGGAGCATCTCCGAAAACTGTTGTCATTCGACGAGTAAAGTTTTTACAAAATCGTTTTGAATATTTTTGAGCTATCTGCAAATCTTGTGAAGAAAAGCGGACAGGCTTTAAGAAGTCAAATATTGCGTAATTATGCTGGTTCTCAGATCTTGAGTTTCCATTTTCCATATAGTCTCCTTTTTATACTATAAGTGTATAGCCTGTGAGAATAATCGCAAGTTTTTTTCTACAATTGACATCAAATCATCCCTGAAAAAGTCTACAAAATTCCCCCACTCAGGATTAACATAGAAACATGAAATATAGAAGAAACCTTCATTGACCTGATCTATAGATTTGATTATAGTAATAGTGTAGCCTAATATTAATAGGAATTATTTCCTTTATCGGCGGAGCTTATGAACAGTGTAAAAGCAAATGAAAAGCAAGCAGTGCCTCTATCCCAAGAAAAAAGCGCAACAAAAGTGTGTGTTCATTCCATACACGGGGGGCAAGGACTTCAAGCCAAACTAATTTCCATGGGTATTGTTCCCGGAAGGTACATAGATATCCTTCATACTTCGCAAACTGGTCCAATCGTGATCAATGTACTAAACAGCAAGGTAATGATTGGGCAAGGAATGGCAGAGAGGATACTTGTCACTTCTGACCACTAACCACAGATAGTATTATTTTAATAACCAACCAGAGAGCCCTAACTTGTTCTTTCAAAGTATATTTTTTCTAATTTCCACCCAGGAAACGAGGTAACTACATGAACAATACAAAAAACAATCCTGTTATCGCACTTGCCGGCAATCCAAACAGCGGGAAAACAACACTTTTTAACAGCCTAACAGGGGGAAATCAATATACAGGCAACTGGCCGGGTGTAACAGTCGAACACAAAGAAGGAAAAGCCCGTATAGGCGGAAGGGATGTAACAATTGTGGACCTTCCGGGAATATATTCTCTTTCTGCAACATCGGAAGATGAAAAATCAGCAAGAGATTTCCTGCTTTCCGGAAGTGCTGATCTTGTGGTAAATATTATTGATTCCACCCGTATGGAACGAAACCTCTATTTAACCACCCAGCTTATGGAAATGCAGGTATCAATGGTGCTGCTTTTAAACATGTCAGATCTTGCAGAAAAAGAAGGTACACAGATAAACTTATTAGAACTGCAAGAGCATCTTACCTTACCCGCAGAAAAAATCTCTGCAACTTCTGCATCTGATCAAAACAAGGTCCACGAACTAATTGTATCCGGACTTACTAGCCAGCCGATTCCTCATCAGCATATCCAATACCCAAATGAAGTGGAGGATGTTATCAGTAAATGGTATCCATCCCTCACAAAGCCTGCGGAACAGTACCATGTTTCGCCAAGATGGATCGGGGTAAAGATATTAGAAGGTGATAAGAAAGCGCTTACCCTTGTTGAACAGCAAAGCCACCTTAACAGCAAAACAATTTATGCAGATATTGAACAAATAGAAGCAATTTTACAACAGAATGCAGATATTGTTATTGCTGACTATAAGTACGGCTTCATTCACGGTCTTGTGAACCACATTATGAAAAGAAAGCAAGACAGAATATCACTTACTGATAAAATTGACAAAGCAGTTATGCATCCGATTTTAGGTATACCGATTTTTCTCGGAGTCATGTATTTGCTTTTCTGGATAACTATGACAATCGGAAACTCCTTTGTAGATTTCTTCGATTCCATTGCAGGTTTGTTTTTTCGTGATTTTCCCAGCTTTCTTCTGGAACAAATATCAGCTCCGGATGTAATCCATGTGCTCATCGTTGATGGTATCGGCGTGGGGATACAAACAGTTGCAGCTCTCATCCCGGTTATTGCAGTTATGTTCGCCATGCTCAGCATTCTTGAAGATTCAGGCTATATGGCGCGCGCTGCTTTTGTAATGGACAGATACATGCGCTGGATCGGACTTCCGGGGAAAGCCTTTGTTCCGCTTATTGTTGGATTCGGATGTACTGTACCTGCGATCCTCGGTACCCGCACACTGGATACCAGACGGGACAGACTCATCACTATTTTCATGAGCCCGTTAATGTCATGCGGAGCGCGCTTCCCGGTATATGCAATATTTGTTGCTGTCTTTTTTCCGGGAAACCAAGGTACTATGATATTTCTCATCTATCTAATAGGCGTTTTACTTGCAGTTGCAACCGGACTCCTTTTTAAAAACACACTCTTTCCAGGAGATGCATCCCATTTCATAATGGAACTGCCGCCGTATCACAAGCCGAGACCAAAGCATATTGGTCTACACACATGGTTTAGGCTTAAACATTTTATCATCAGAGCAGGAAGTGTTATCATCATTGCTGCCACAATACTTGGAGCAGCAAACTCTATAGGCAGAGACCTTAGCTTTGGTAACCAATCCCCTGGTGAATCAGTACTTGCAGCAGTCGGAGAGGGGATAACCCCTGTATTTTCGCCAATGGGTATAGAAGATGATAATTGGCCAGCATCTGTGGCACTTTTTACTGGAATATTCGCAAAAGAAGCAATAATAGGAACACTGAATTCAATGTACAGTCAAGAAAGCGGTGAAGGAATTGAACCTGCTGCGGCTGAAGCTGGTATGTTTCAGACCATATCCGAGGCTTTCTCTTCCATCCCGACTAATTTGGCATTAGAACTGGGAATTACTTCTGAAGACATCAATGATACAGGTTCGCCGGTATTCATAGGAATTCGCAGGCATTTTAATCCATACTCCGCATTTGCATATCTGCTCTTTGTGCTCATATACTTTCCTTGTTTTGCTGCTACAGGTGTTGCATTCCAGCAAATGGGAACTGGGTATGGAATACTCCTAATCAGCTACCTCACCGTCTTAGCCTGGTCAACTGCCACACTCTTCTACCAAATTAGCTATGGCCATTCCATTATATGGATCCTTGCCGGATTAGCCGGTCCTTTACTCATTTTCATCGTTCTGAAAATTATTGGAAATACAGCACAAGTCCATCACACTGATTAAATACCGGGGGACAGAGCTTGCTCCGGGGACAGAGCTTGCTCCGGGGACAGAGCTTGCTCCGGGGACAGAGCTTGCTCTACTCGCTGCCGCTCGTGAGCAAGCTCCCTAAGATCAGTATTTTCTGTTTGCTTTATTTACTATTTTGGAGAAGATGGCTATTCAATAACAAATTTTTCAGTCTCATCCACAACTTGAGAAATACTTTCTCGGTTAGTTTCACTCATTTCCGTTATTTCAACAACTGCATCCTGAATTTCATTAATACCTTTAGTAATTTCACCCATTGCACCTTTAATTTCCTGGGTTATCTGAGTTAAATTCTGTATTGCCTTCAGAATTTGTTTATTCCCTTGTTCCATTTCACTGGCACCTGACTGCACCTCTGCAGTCTGATCATTCATTGACTGCAATGATTCCAGGATCTGTTTTCCTCCAGTACTTTGCTCACTCATTGAACTTTTAATCTCTTCAAATACATCCGTTACCTCGGATATTGAATCTGTAATATTCTGAAAGGAGCTGCTTGCACCTCCGGATTTATTTACTGCATCCTGAATAGATTCCTGCATGTCCCGGATATTCTGCGCAACAGACTGAGACTGGGTTCCGACAGTTTCAGCTAGCTTCCTAATCTCCTCAGCAACCACAGAAAATCCTTTGCCAGATTCTCCGGCATGGGCAGCCTCTATTGCTGCATTCATAGAAAGCAGGTCCGTCTGGCTTGCAATACTGGAGATCAGTTCATTTGCTTCCATTAATGTGTCAGAATTCTTGGAAATCGTATTAATTATTAGAATAATTTCTTCTAAATCTTCTTTTCCTGATTCAGCCGCTATGGTAAGTTCATTTACCGAGTCCGATCCTTTGGCAGTATAATTCGATATTGACTGTATGTTTGATATCATCTGTTCTATCGCAGAAGAGGATTCAGTAATACTTGCTGCTTGGGTTTCAATAGATGCATTGAGAGATTCAATATTCCTGGCAATCTGCTCGATTGTTGCAGATGTTTCCTCAACATTAGTTGACTGGTTTTCTACTTGACTTTGGGTATGTTCAATACTTGCATTAATCTGATTCACAGAAGCAGCGGTTTGTTCTGCACTTGCGGAAAGGTCATTTCCTCTATCTTTCAAATCCGACATCCGTATTTTCACTTTTCCAACCAGGTTTTTTAGATTCTCTAAAAGCGAATTGAAACGATGAGTCATAAATGCAAGCTCATCTTTACCTTTCAAGTCAGCATGTTGAGTCAAGTCGCCGGTAGCAGCTGTGTCGATAAAACTTACGAGCCTATTGATACGCAATATAAACATTTTACGGATCATCAACATAAGCAGTAAGGTTATTATGATGAGAGATCCTACACTAATGCCTGCTGCAGTAATAGCTATCTGCACAGGGATTTTTGCAAGATCACTGACGTACATGGTTACAGCAACAATCCAAGGCTGATCATGCATTCGTACATATGCAAGAACTTTGTCCTCTCCCTCCCTTTGGTAAGTAACAAAACCTGTATCCGTCTCTGAGGTCAAAATCTCCTGTATGAAATCTTCCTCCGAAACATCTGTCAGCATAAGAGTTGTATCAGGATGCAAAATATACCGGCCTTGATCATCAAGTAATATCGCATACCCCTGCTCCCCATAGCTTCTATTAAACACAAATTCCATACCAAATCCGACTAAATTCAGATATACGCCAACAGCCCCCAAAAACTCACCCTCCTGGTTATACACAGGAGAAGCAAATGTAATTGCAGGATAAGAGGAGATCGGAGAGCGGAAGGCATAATCTTCAACATAGGTTTCATCATCAGTCTGTTGGATACCAATCCAGAAATCTCGATCCGAAATATCTTGCCCCCTGAGTGACTGGGTAGAACTGGAGAGAACAAGCCCCTCATTATCTGTCACAAAGGCTGCATCAAAATAATTTGAATGAGAGTCAAGCTCTGCAGTAATTTCTGAAAGCACCCCAGCTTCTCTATTCCGCAATGAATTGATGAGCTGCTGATTATGCGAATATATCTCAATGGTTGTGCTTATAAATTTAAACTCCAGCTCCAATAGTTCATCCAAACTTCTGGAGTTCGTATGCATATTCTCCTCTTCAAGAACAAGTATCCCGTTATTAGCTGAGATGACTATGGCAAGGGTCATGCCAGAGAAAATAACCAATAAAACAAGTACAATCGCAATATTGATCTTGAAATTGAGACCTAAACCTTTCTTCATAAGTTCTGACTCCATGATTACTAATTACTCCCAGAATCGGAAGTAAAAGGATAAGGTGTTATTTTAAGTATAATTATTGTATTAGTTTTTGCAAATTTTTATTTACTCTCTGGAGATATATACCGTATTGGTTTTCCTCCATGGATATCCCGGTTTGTTCATGTTTTTTTAATCTTCCTGATGAGAACTCCCAGCTTTTTGCATACACTCAAGATGACATTTGTCAGTAAAGGTAATTTCTCAGTTAGCACACCCCCTTTTATTAAGGATTTAATCAGGACCTCAATTTCATCATATTCAAGGCAGGAAAGAAGGCCATACCCGGGCAGGCATTCACTGTCTCTATATCGATACCAATCCCTACCTGAAAGATGCCGCACAATTGCTTCGTAGGAAAACACAGGGGGCAGTCTCTTAACTGTATGGATCAAAGACTGCAGAGCAGGCATCTCAGACAGCACTCGATCAGCACAAATATCGCAGCCTGGACAATACTCCGGTTCTGCTTCAAACCATGAAAGGAGAACCTCTCTTCTGCAACGCGTGTTCTGGATACAATAGTGAAGCATCTGCTGAAAACGCTTCTCTTCTGTAGTACTTCCTCCGCGTACTGCTTTTCCGATATCTTCTGCATCAAAAAGCAGGTGGGCCTCCGCTATCTCTCTATCCCTGCCCGCCCTCCCGGATTCCTGGAGATAGGACTCGACCGATCCGGGAGGAGAATGATGGATAACTGTACGAATATTCTTTTTATCAACCCCCATTCCGTATGCACAAGTTGCAACTAATACTGCATCATCCTTATAAAAAAACCAGTTTTCAATCTGCTGCTTTTCTTCTTTCGATAAACCGGCATGATAGAATCTAGTTTCACTCCAAGTTGATGATGAAATAAGCATAAGAGCAGTATCCCTTGCACAATTACGCGTAGGAACAAAAATTATGAGCGGCTTAACCGCGTATTTCACCATCTCTCGAATAGTACGGGACTTAGAGAGCACAAAGCGAACAGAATAGAGAATGTTTGGCCTATCAGGATTACCAAGTATAACATTCGGTGTTGATTCTTGGAAAACAATCCTCTTAATATTTGCTAGAATGTCCGGTGAGGCAGTTGCAGTAAACGCTGTCACCTGTTCGGCCTTAAGGTAGCTCAAGATTGTAGGGATTTCACGATATGCTGGCCGGAAGGTAAGCCCCCATTCAGCAATGATGTGTGCCTCATCAATAACAAAATTAGAAATTACAGTATTCTGTAATTCTCTTTTGACTGCTTCTGTCAGAAGCACTTCCGGATTTGCCAAAAGAATATCTATGCTCCTTTCTTTGCAAGCACCAAAAACCCTTTTCCGCTCCTGTATCGATTGCCCGCCCTGCAATATCATTACACGTAAGCCCGCATCCCGCATTCTCCGTTCCTGATCAGCAATAAGAGAAAGAAGCGGGAAAATTACCAAGGTAATACCCGGCCGAATTTTGGCAGGTAGCATAAAACACAATGATTTACCAGCCCCTGTTGGCAGCACGACTATCTGGTCCAGCTTTTCCAGAATATTGCTAATAACCAAGCGCTGAATTGGGAAAACATATGGTAGGCCAAAATAGTCCTTGGCGGCTCTGTTAATCGGATCATCTTCCAGAACAAGGGAACTCAATAATTCAGTCATAACACCCCTAATATATCCCTTGCTGTCCAAGCACTTCAGCAAACCTGGACTTTACTGTCAATCTGAGAAAAAAGGTAAAATCCCCCTTTTTTACAAATGCTCCGTCCCTAATTACCCCCTTTTTCAGATGCTCTGTCCCCAGGTCACAAAACTGTCCCATACTGCACCCCCCGTAAAGCACGTTAAAAAAATTGCTCTGTCCCCCTAAAAAAATATGCATTTCGTGAAGCACCAGTAATTTTTGATTGATATTACAGGTAAAAATACATTTTTTATGGAGGATTAAACATGCACACGCCAAGAGAAATTGTTGAAGGCGCAGATTATCACGTAGTAGCAAAAGTAAACAGAGACGAGTACATATTTGAAGATGATAAAATCAAGGATATGTTTCTTTCCGTTGTTGCCAGGGCGAAGAAAAAATATCTTTTTGAGATGATTTACTTTACGATAATGGGAAATCATGTACATATGATTCTAACACCAAGTAAAAAAGCCGGTTTATCCAAGGTAATGCAGTGGATTCTTTCTGTATTTGCACAAAAATATAATCGTCACAAAGAAATCCGGGGGCATCTTTTCCATGACAGGTTCTGGAGCAAACCTATCCATAACTTTAAGCAATTTATGCAAACATTTTGGTATGTAGCTAATAATCCAGTAAAACAAGGCATGGTTACTCGAGCCATCGATTATGTTTACGGAGGATTATGGCACCTTGCACATAACTGTTTTTTCTTTATTGATAAACCGAAGAAGGACACACAGCTCACTTTAGATGCTGAGTCCCTCTTCACACAGGCTTAAAATCATCTGTTTCTTTTAGGCTGTTATTCTCTTTTCCTCAAAACACCATAGATCTGTCTAAATCTATGCACACTAACAATAATTACTGAAAAACCCAGACAGAAATGAGCTTACTTAAAGCCCAAACCACTTAAAATACTATTAGGCTGCTCTAACTCCAACTTAGCCGCCCCAACCTTCCCCAGATTCTCCCCCTTTGCTCTCCAACTATTCCTTTGGGGACAGAGCAAAATAGGAATAATTATGTAAACAGAGAAAAGTATCCAAGAAGTTTCCCCCAGAATGAATATTTCCTCCTCTTTATGGTATCTTAGATAATAAAAACACCAGAATTACTGTCAAATTGGTGAGAATAATGTACAATTTACCTTGTAATTGTTCTTTGGGGACAGAGCATTTTCCATATATAGATAATTTGGGGGACAGAGCATGAGTTTTCTTTTTCCGATTTATATCACAGCAGCTGTGTTTGGTGTTGGGGTAACTTTGATTGATTTGATTGGAGGTATTGGTGATGATTCAGGTGATTCAGACACAGAAGCTGATGTGGATTTTGACAGCGAGATAGATACAGATGGGGACGGAGCAGATGATGGTGATGCAGAAATGGAAGATGGTTATGGATCGGTTGTTGCACACGATAATAAGCAAAAAGGCAACATTATCCTTTCATTTATGTTCCACCTGCGCAACATCATTTATTTTTCAATGGGTTTCGGACCAGTAGGCGTATTTGCAGTCATTTCGGGGACAGAGCATTTGACTTCATTGTATTGGAGCGTGCCTGCAGGAATTACCTCACTCGCAATTGCAAGGATACTCAAACGGCTATTCAGGACAGAGCTTGACTCTGCTGTTCACGATGAAGACCTACTAATGGCTAGAGCAAAAGTAATTGTTCCAATACTCCCTGGAGAAATGGGTAAAGTTCGCATCCTAGCCGGCAGCGCTTACACAGACCGGTATGCGAGAGCAAAGAATAAAAATGAGAAAATAGCAAAAAACACAGATGTAAGGGTTACAGACTTTACAGATGAATGCCTTGTTGTAGAACAAGAGTAAAAACGGGGGGAGAATGAAAGAAATGACAGAATTTTTAAATCCGGATACCTTTGCAATGATCTGGGGTGGAGTGGGAATATTTGTATTTATCCTGATACTCAGCATCCTAAAAGCCTTGTTAAAGGTAACGCTTCCAGACAAATTACTCGTAGTTACTGGAAGAAAGCGTAAACATAATGGAAAGTCCTTCGGCTTCAGCGTGGAACGCGGCCGAACTACGGTAATTCCTTATCTTCAATCAGTTGACTATCTTGATCTTGGTATATTTCCAGTAAATGTCCAGGTCGAGGGTGTAAACTCGGCAAACGGAATAACTGTTGGTGCAGATGCTACAGCTTGTGTATGTATTGATGATGATGATGAAGGCATGGTCTATTCTGCGGTTGAGCGGTTAATGGGAAAAGACAGAGAGCAAATTGCAAGCCAAATCCAGCAAACCCTGATTGGTAATTTCCGGGGCGCCCTAAACAAAGCGACTCCGCTTGAAACAATTGGAATGACAGAGTCCAGCCTGGAAACAGATGTTCAGGATGCTTCTATTGCAATTGACCAAGGAGAACGTGCCCAATTCAGAAATGAATTGTTAGAAGATATTAACTCAGACCTTTCCAGTTTTGGGATGAAAGTAGTCTCAGTCAGCCTGCAAAAGATATGGGACACATCCAACTATATCGCGAATCTCGCTCAGCAGACACTTGCTGAAAAACGAAAGCAAGTTGAGGTTGAAGAAGCACGCCTTAGGGCAGAAGCAGAAAAAGCAGAATCCGATGCACAGCGGAGAATTGAGATTGCAAAAAGCACAGCAAACGAGGAAATTGTTGCTGCACGAGAAAAACTCGAAGTTTACAGACAGGAAAGCGAGGCAATGATAGAAAAAGCTAGCCTTGAAGCTGAACACGCAATTGCCGAAGCGCGGAATAAAGCCGAGGAGCGTGTGCAGTCTCAGAAAGTAGAACTCCAAAAACTGCAGAACAAATCAGAAATACTACAAAAAGAAGAAGCTGAGGAAAAGGCTGCAGAAATCATTGCTTCAGGAAACGAGGAATCTACACGTATAATAGAAGAAACCAGGAACTCTATTCTAAAGCAGAAAGTGGATATCCTTAAAAAAGCTGGTGCATCAGGTAGATCCGTGCTTTTCATTCAACAGGAGCTTCCCCATCTTTATGAAGAGTACCGAAAATATGCAGAAACGATGAAACTTAACTCTCTGTTAGTGATGGATGATGAAAACGGCTTTAATAAAGCAGTAAACCGGGGGCCAGGTGCATTCTCCGATTTCCTCCAGCATTTTGAAAAGACCATGGGCATCAATGTCCGCGATTTCGTTTCAGGAAAGGAGGAAGCGTAATGTTGTATTTTCTTATCACACTATTTGGACTTATTATTCTAACAATAATCTATCAGCTCATAACAAAAATGAAAATTGTCGGTGGTAATGAGTTGGGAATTGTATCTGGCAAAGGTATTAAGGGATTCAGATCACTCTCTGGTGGCCGGGCTTTCATCATCCCATTATTAAATAAGTTTTCAAAGCTGGACCTAACACCATACACCATAGAGGTAAAGGTTGAATCTGCTATTGCATCCGGTGTTGTACCATTAGATGTAAAAGCTACTGTTAGTTTTGCGATTGCATCCAATGAAGCAGGACGGATCAGGGCAGTAACCAGGATCCTTTCCATGGCCAAAGACTGGGAACGCTTGAGAAAGGTTGCTAGCGATATTATCGAAGGCCACCTTCGTGACTCGATCGCTTCTATAACGCCAGAACAGGTAATGAAGGATAAGGATACGCTGGTAGCAAAAATGATCAACGTCTGTAAAAATGATCTTGAGAATATTGGACTTGAAATAACTACCATGAATATCGCAGATGTCGATGATCACCGCCTACCCGGTGTAGAAGAACCTGATCTATACATCGCCTTATTAAAGCGTGTTCAGACAGCTAACGCAGAAACAAAAGCAAGAAAAGCCCGTGCTGAGGCAATGGCAGCTGCCAAAGAGGAAGAAGAAAACCGTAGAGCAGAGGTCCAGGTGCGGTCATTGGAAAATGAATATGAGCGTCTGGTTGCAGAAACCAGATTAAAGGTTAAAGAAGAGACCCAGAAACAGCTGGTTGGAGTAAAAAATGCAGAAGAGCATGCAGAATCTCAAGTGAGCGGCTTAAAGCGCAGCATTGCTGCTGAGAAAGAAAAGATCAACATGCTTATTAAAAAATATGAAGCTGAGATTATAACCCCGGCTGCTGCGGAGAGAGACAGAGAAATACTCCGAGCAAGAGCACAAGCTGCTAAAATTAAAGCTAAAGCTCAAGCTGAAATAGATGAAATGAAAAAGACTTTAGAAATTATAAAAAGCGGCGGAAAAGAGGGTCAGGAAACCTATTTAATTGAGAATTTTCAAAGGATTATTAAACCCTATGCAGAAACCATGGCATTCTTTCCAGTTAATAACATTTCTGTTATCTCAGGAGCTGAAGGAAGGCATGAACCGATTTCTGCTGTCCATCCTCATGCAGTTGATGCTGAAAAGAACAGTTATATCGGCACTATAATGCAGCAAGCCTTGCATCAAGAGGAAGCTGATCAGAAAACCGATAAGCAGTAAATAGAAAAATAAGCCCCTGCAGAAATGCGGGGGTGTTTTATATAGACTGGTCAAAACAAGCGGCGGGGACAGAGCAATTCTTTGGGGACAGAGCAATTCTTTGGGGACAGAGCAATTCTTTGGGGACAGAGCAATTCT
>CAYRYS010000025.1:31996-36882 GCA_964428555.1 uncultured Spirochaetales bacterium
TTGGGGACAGAGCAAAGGCTGCCGGAACTGCTGTTGCAGCTCCATTAGACCTGGTATAAGGTGTGAACTATGAAACCACTTTTAACTGATTCTTTAGTATGTAATCATCCCGTGTTTCGTGGGTAGCAATTTGATTAGCTTTATTTTTAGTTTCCCGGGAATCAACTGAGCCCTTTAACGTAATGTAATGGGTCTTCCGGAAAAAGCCTTTTACTTCTTTTTCAACTGTAATACCCTTGTCTTTTGTTACTTCATCACTTTCTAAATTTTGCTTAATCTTTTCTTGAATTTCCATCTTTCAGATCTCCTTCATCACATTAGAAGGTTTTCACAAACAAATATAATACTAAAAATGAAATCGACATTTAGTAAAAAATACGATTTTTTAATTGCTTTTTTTATCTTTTCTTATATATATTGTGTCATAATGTGTGTATATAACTTACTAATATAAACCCAATAAATCAACAAACTTACAAAAGAGAAAAAATGAGCAATATGGAGATGAGCCCAAGAAAACCAAAAGTTAAGCGTCAGCAGACAATCGCTGAAGAGATTGCAAATTCAATTACCCACGGCATTGGTGCAGGCCTTTCCATTGCAGGACTGGTACTTTTGATCATCACAGCAGCAGTTTGGGGAAATGCCTGGTATGTGGTTGGATTTACCCTTTTCGGATCATCTGCAGTAATCCTGTATCTTTCCTCGACTTTATATCACGCAATTACTCATAAGGCAGTGAAGCGTGTGCTCGAAATAATGGACCATTCATCAATCTTCATTATGATCTCAGGTTCTTATTCTGCCTTTGTACTCACTGTACTCCGGGACGTCGGCGGCTGGTGGATCTTCGGTGTTCTCTGGGGACTGACTGTTGTCGGTATTTTCCTCAAGACCGTTTTTGTAAGCAGATTCAAGCTTCTTTCAACTCTGATCTATATCGGTATGGGCTGGACCATTATCGCAGTATTCCCTGCACTTATGCAAAGGGTCTCTCTTTCAACAGTAGTATTTCTTGTAGCAGGCGGTTTATCCTATACTGTGGGTACCATTTTCTACGGTATCGGAGAAAAGATGATGTGGATGCACTCTGTCTGGCATCTGTTTGTTATTGGCGGTACAGTATGCCACTTTTTTGCTGCTATGTTTTTATTATTATAGGAAAACAGGCGGAAAGCAGTGGGCTATTCCGCCGTATTGCTTCTATTCCCCATCAACTTCCGGAACAGGCTCACGTTGTCCTACATCAACCGGAGAATTATCATCTTTTTCAACCGGCGCCAACTGAGCACGTTCTTTAAGTCCTGAGCTAAAGCGCATAACAGGTACCATATGCTCAGCTTTTGCAGGAACAGTCATGTCCTCTCCTGTCTGAGGATTCCGGATCACCCGTGCCTTCTGGGCTGCTTTTGTTTTTAATGAAAGCTTCCCAAGCCTTCCAAGGGAAACATTCTCACCAAGAAGCATTCCCGCTTCCATGAGTATAAGAAAATCATCAATAATCTCTTTAGTCTGTTTCTGAGTAAATCCATGCTTTTTTGCAAGGTAATTTACCATGCTATTTAAGGTAAACCTGTCAACTTCCGGTTCCTCAGGTAATGCCAGAGTCTGGTTTACCTGCATGAATCCGTTTGTAAGGAATATGGTTGCTTCCCGAATACGGACATCCTGTTCTGTTGGAGAGACGTCTTGCTTTGTAACAGCTATCGCATAGACTGGGGATGTCTTCTGCACAGGCCCCATGGAAAACTCTAGGCCCTCCCCTGCTTTCGGCGGTTTTGCAAGCACCGCAGCCTCGTCCCGTACGATCCCTGGAACATCTGTACGCAATTTGATACTTGCATATTCGATTTTCCGCTTTTCCCCGCCATAACCTAGGGAGATCAAGGAGCCGGAAAAAGTCAACATTAAGGCTGCCCTGGGATCATCTTCAGCCAACTTGTCAACCTGGATCATATCCAAATTAGAGGCTTGTGCCTCAAACATTGCAAGCTTTTCTTTCCAATTCTCTGCAACAACCTCAAATGCATCATCCCTGTCTTTTAAGGATGATGATGCAATCAGTCCTCGTAAGTGTTCTGCAACTTTTTCCGGTATATTATCCATCAGTATTCCTCCTCATTGTTTTCTATAGTATATACCATTCTCATTATTTTTAAATTTATTTTTTTCCATGCTTTCCTGGTTATTTTTCTTTGATGATTTGTAAAAATTTAATTCCTGGGTTACACTTAAGCATATTCACCAATCAGTGGGTATAACTACACATAAAAACAAAAAAGGAGTAGTGCCATGGGTACTTATTTTGACCAGTTAAACGAAACCATTCAAAACCACATTCAAGGGCTTGTAAAACAGGCAGGACTTGCTGATACTGAAGAATCATTGGAACTGCTTTCCAAAGGCTGGCTTGAAAAAGAAGAAACCTTTGAAAAACAGATTGAAGCAATGGATATGGAAGAAGTGGATGATTTTCAGAAAGATGAAGAGCGGGGCTGTCTTATAATGACATACTCTGGTTCTCTCCTTACTGTTGGTCCTGTAACAGACGAAGGCAGAAAGGTAGAATACGCAAGTATCGGTCTGCGTAGAGATGTACCGGATACAGCAGAAGCATCCGATGCAGAGCTTGGCGAGGATATTGCTGTGGATTCAGAAGCAGTTTTTTCTAAAGGTCCGGTTAAAAAGAGTTCCCCTGTGCTGAAAATCGCAGTAACAAAAGAAGAGCTCGAGGTTGAAGAAGAAGAGGAAAAACTTTCTGAGGTAACTCAAATTATTGCAGATGACTTTATCGAAGTAAATAAGACAATTATTTCCGGCTAAGGGGTAGATTTTGAATACAGCTGCAGCAGACGTATTCCGGAAACTCCAAAAAGCTGCATCCAGAAAAGGGAAACCATCCGGGGACTGGTATATTCCAGCCCTGGATTCCGCAATCCAGACACTTAAGAATGAATCTGAGTCCTATCGTCCGAGGGATGACAGGCCCTATCCAGGCGGGCTTCTGGACCTTCAGCGTGATATGCCAACGATTATTGTCCCAGACCTTCATGCAAGAACAGGATTTATTCTCAAACTTTGTTCTTGGACCCCGGCACAGGATAAGACAGTACTTGAGCTGCTTCTGGATACGGAACTGCAAATTGTCTGTGTTGGAGACGGTGTCCATTCAGAGGCACGGGCAGCTGACCGCTGGCAGAAAACTGTTCTGGAATATGCAAAAAAATTCAAACAACACAAACATATGGATGAAGAAATCCGGGAAAGCTTCGGCCTGATGGAAATGGTGATGCATCTTAAAAGCGCTTGTCCATCGCATTTTCATTTTCTAAAAGGAAACCACGAAAATATCGCAAACGAGGATAAGGAAGGAAACCATCCCTTTCGCAAATTCGCCTTTGAAGGCCAAATGTTCAAAGACTATACGCAAATGTTTTTAGGAGATGACTTTTTTCAAAAATACTATGAGTTTGAGAAACTTCTACCTATTTTTGTAATTGGAAAGAACTTTCTTATCTCCCATTGTGAACCACGGACATTCTATCCAAGGGACATGCTGATTAATTATTATGATGACCCAAAGGTTATCGAAGATTTGACCTGGACAGATAATGATGCTGCCGAAGAAGGAAGCGTACAAACCATGCTTCGTCATTACCTTCCAGACCAGGAAGGTCCTGTCTATTATTTTGGCGGTCACAGGCCAGTGAATGGCACCTATAATGCACGGGCAAACGGTAAGTATATACAGCTCCATAATCCATCCAGATATATCATCTCCTATGTCCGCCCCGGAGAAGTGTTCAATCCGGAAAAGGACGTTATTGATATCACCGAAAACTAAGGGGACTATAGTTCATGAGCAGAACACCAGAAAGCATAGGGAAATACAAAATTGTATCTGAAATTGCGAAAGGCGGGATGGGTGCTGTTTTCAAAGCGATCCATCCAACATTAAAGCGGCCTGTCATCTTAAAGAAGCTGATGCTAAAATCTCGCAAGTCTCTTGTTGAGCGCTTTAAACGCGAAGCCAGAATAATGATGGACTTTAGAAATGAGAATATTGTAGATGTCTACGACCACTTTAAAGAAGGAACATCCTACTATATTGTACTTGAGTATATTGACGGGGTCTCTCTGGACCAGCTCATCCGCCAGGAACGCTACCTGCAGGAAGACCTTGCGCTGTATATTTTCATGGACGCATGTAAAGCCCTTAAATATGCACACGATAAAGGGGTAATCCATAGAGACATAAAACCTGCGAATATTCTCATCAGCAGAAACGGAGAAATTAAGCTTGTCGACTTCGGTATTGCAGTGTCAGTTGAAGATGATGAAGCAGGTCTCACCAAAGAAGGTATGACCTTAGGCACCCCCTCATACATGGCACCTGAGCAGTTTGAAAACACCAAAAATGTTGACAAGCGCGCTGATATCTATTCAATGGGAGTCATGCTCTATGAAATGGTTACCGGTAAAAAACCGTTTCCCGGCTCTCTTTCTGCAGAAGCAATTGCTGCAATCCATAAAGGCAAGTACGTTAATCCAAAAAAAATCAATCCTGAAATTACCGGCAAAAGCCTTGGCATCATTAAAAAATCGATGCGCCCGAAAACCCAAAAGCGCTATCAGGATCTGCAGCCTATCATTCGGAAGCTCCAACGGTCTTTCTCGCCTTCAAAGGAAGCAGAGGTAAAAGAACACCTTACCGCATTAGTGGAAGGCAAAGCATGGATTCCGACGGAAAAGAAACCCTCACCTTTCCGTTTTCTCTTCCCTACATTTCTTATTACAGCAGTTCTCAGTACAGGCGGGTTCTTTTCTGTTCAGGCTGGACTTCACTACGAGTTTCTCCTGCCAAATTTTGCAGGCCCTGTTGGTTT
>CAYRYS010000026.1:0-36371 GCA_964428555.1 uncultured Spirochaetales bacterium
TGTCTTCCCAGGGTCATCGAGTGTTTTCAACAAAGTTGAAAACGTATCGAGATGAGCGCGGAAAAGCCTTTGCCTGGATTAGTTCTACCCAGCAAAGCCGGCATTTTCTCCGTCCCTTCGATACAATTCTGCTATGCAGAATCACTCAGGGAGCGTTGTTCTACCCACCAAAGCCTGCATACAAAGCTTTTTCATACATCCTCCCCGATTCACCTTCGCAAAAACACTCTCACACCCTCCTAGTATATCACATATCTATTCTATACCAAATAAATTCCTTTTCTAGGGCTTTCTTCTTTTCTCCTGCTATGGGCGTCCCCTTTCGGGCCGCGCTATCCACTCCAATTCCTCAAGCCCCATGAATACTGCTGGAAACTTCAGTTCCGTACCCTCCACAGAAGTTTCCATCCTGGGGCTTGAGGGATTTCCGTTCCTATCGCTGACGCGGAATAAAGGCCGATAGTGTCACCCAATACATTTGACATACACTCCAGTAAGGCTTAGAATTAATCATTAGTATTACGGTAAAAAAATAGAAGAAAAAGTGAACAGCAGGATCTATAAAAATTTTCCAGCCTCTAAAAAGCGAAGACCTTTCGCACTCTATTTTGAAAATCCGAATATAGGCAAAAAAAAATGATACATGATACAGAAAGTCATACTGTCTGTCTCTTCATCAGCTGCTTAACAAGATAGCAATGGCTTGTATTAATGGGGAGGACCATTATGAGTAATGAAAGAAAATGTCCGGTAACAGGAGCAACAAGTCATTCAGCAGCAAAAGGCACCTCAAACAAAGAGTGGTGGCCGAATCAGCTTAATCTGAGAATTCTGCACCAAAACCCTGACAAACTGAACCCAATGGATACAGACTTCAGCTATGCCAGGGAATTTTCCACACTCGACCTTGCAGCAGTAAAAGAGGACTTGTATACACTTATGACAGATTCAAAAGACTGGTGGCCCGCGGACTGGGGCCACTATGGCGGACTCATGATCCGCATGGCCTGGCACAGCGCCGGCACCTACCGGGTCAGCGACGGCAGAGGAGGCGGAAATACCGGCAACCAGCGCTTCGCGCCCTTGAACAGCTGGCCTGACAATATAAACCTCGATAAGGCCAGAAGGCTCCTTTGGCCTATTAAGCAAAAGTATGGAAAAAAGCTCTCCTGGGCAGACTTAATGATTTTGGCAGGAAACTGCGCCCTTGAGTCCATGGGGTTTAAAACCTTCGGCTTTGCAGGAGGACGGGAAGACATTTGGGAACCGGAAGAGGATGTCTATTGGGGTGGAGAAACCGAATGGCTGGATGACAAACGATATTCAGGAGAACGCGACCTGGAAAACCCCCTTGCGGCAGTTCAAATGGGGCTTATTTACGTGAACCCCGAAGGACCGAATGGAGAACCTGATCCGAAAAAATCCGCCTTCGATGTACGTGACACATTCGCGCGCATGGCAATGAATGACGAGGAAACCGTTGCCTTAATTGCCGGCGGGCATACATTCGGAAAATGCCATGGAGCAGGAGACGCAGCGCACGTTGGACCTGAACCGGAAGCAGCGGCTATTGAGGAACAGGGCCTTGGGTGGAAAAGCAGCTATAAAAGCGGAAAAGGCGGCGATACAATAGGCAGCGGAATTGAAGGCGCATGGAAACCAAACCCCACAAAATGGGATTCAGGGTACTTACAAGTTTTATTTAAGTACGACTGGGAGCTGTTAAAAAGCCCGGCAGGCGCGTACATGTGGCTTGCAAAAGACGTAGAGGAACAAGACATGATCGCCGACGCCCACGACCCGGAAAAAAAGCAGCGCCCGATGATGACTACAGCAGACCTTTCCCTGAAGTATGATCCGAAATATGAAAAAATCGCGCGGCGCTACCTGGAGAACCCGGATGAGTTCGCGGACGCCTTTGCCAGAGCCTGGTTTAAACTGACACACAGGGACATGGGCCCGAAAACGAGGTACCTCGGTCCTGAAGTTCCGGATGAAGAGCTCATTTGGCAGGACCCAATTCCATTACCTAACCATGAACTCATAGACAAAAAAGACATTGCTGTGTTAAAGCAGAAAATCCTGGAATCCGGACTACCGGTATCCAAGCTCGTTTATACAGCTTGGGCATCCGCATCAACCTTCCGGGGCTCGGATTACCGCGGCGGCGCGAACGGTGCGCGTATCCGCCTTTCTCCCCAGAAGGATTGGGAAGTGAACCAGCCGGAGCAGCTGCAGCAAGTACTAAAAACACTGGAAGGAATACAACAGGGGTTTAATAGTTCACAGACAGGGAATAAGAAGATATCCCTTGCGGACCTCATAGTGCTAGCAGGGTGTGCCGCAATTGAAAAAGCAGCAAAGGATGCGGGGAATGAAGTAGCTGTACCATTTTCACCAGGTAGAATGGACGCCTCACAAGAGCAGACAGACATTGAAGCATTTTCCTATCTCGAACCCTGTGCTGACGGTTTCCGGAATTACCAAAAGACAAAGTACAGTGTTTCTCCTGAAGAGCTGCTTATAGACAGGGCCCAACTGTTAACCCTGACAGCCCCTGAACTGACAGTACTGATTGGGGGACTGCGCGTGTTAGGAGCAAATTACGGCAATACAGAACACGGAGTGTTTACAGACAAACCCGGCACCTTAAGCAATGACTTTTTCATCAATCTCCTGGACATGGGTACAGAGTGGAAACCCCTTTCCAAGGAGGGAGATGAATTTGAAGGAATTGACAGGGTTTCCGGAAAACGAAAGTGGACAGCTGCCAGAGTCGACCTTGCTTTTGGTTCAAACTCCCAGCTCCGGGCACTCGCGGAAGTGTGGGCTTGTAATGACTCAAAGGAAAAATTCCTTAAGGACTTTGTAAAGGCCTGGGACAAGGTCATGAACCTTGACCGGTTTGACCTTGCAAAACCCTAGTTTTCCCAGAAATCTACGGTCTGTCCATCGCTGTTTATTAGGTACAGCTCTTCTCCTGTATCATTAATACCGAACCCAAGGGTCGTATGAGGAAAGGAGAGGGTCTGTTCTGGCTCAATTACCGTGTTCCCTGGAATGCTGTATGCCCTGGGATTGTTCTTATCTCCAATAATCCAGTCTGATATATCTACTGCCCAGTCAGAATGGTTCATTATCACAATCTCTTCTGCATCAGTGGGAGTGTAGATTATTTCATGAAATATTACTGTCCCAGTTCTGCTGGTCCGGCTTAAAACCCCGGACCCGCCGACATTCACCCATGCACCGGAGCCGTCATCATCCTCATTCGAGGTAATAAAACAGGTTGAAACAGGTCTGTGGTCAGAAACATGAAGGGACGCGGTACTGTCATCATTTCCAAACATGGTTTCATCGAACCTGCTGACAGAGTACTCGCCAGTACACTCGGTTGTTTCAACAGGATTAATCCAGATATTATCATAGGAACTTGAGTCGTATATGGTTGTGTACACAGACGGCGGAATTAGGGGTTCATGGGTTTGGATCTGAAAGCTCTCATCATCCGCGGAGCGGTTAAAGTCTCCCAGAAGAATTACATCATTTTCACTTCCATTGTACTGGTCAATATCTGCTAACAGTTCATCCAGCAGCCGTATTTCTGCTAACCTCTGGGAAACGCTACCGTAGAGAACATGAATGGACACAACAGTAAAGTCAAAATTCCCCGCGCGGAAATGGGCAATATAGGGCTCGCGGATAAAGTTGTCATCAACATCAGCATAGATATGCGCAGTTCCCAGTACTCTGAAGATATCAGTTCTGTACAAATAGGCATACCGTTCTGTAACGCGGTTACCTACAGGATCGGACACAATGTATGAGTACGCAGGAAGGAAAGCACACAGCCTGCGCAGGACTTGTTCATCCCTCACCTCCTGCAAAGCAATAAAGTCATAATTCCGAGCAATAGAAGCAATCATGGACAGCTCCTCATCACTCCTGCTGTTATCAGAAAGAATCCGAATATTCCACGAAGCAAGAGAAATTTGCTCACTAAACAGGGAATTAATAATTACAAGGAATAAAAAAAAGCATGCTATTTTCCTCCGAGACACAGTCAATAGAACACCTCCAATCAACTAAAAGTATAATCACATTTCCCAAATTGGTCATATAATTTTTTTATCATTGATTATAATATTTTATGTATATTATAATATCATCATATTTTTTAGAAGGTTTTATGTTAATAGTATTTATTATCTTGGGGTTTCTTTCAATAATTACTGGTATTACTTTAATTATATCAGTATTTGGTTTTAGCGCTGGAATAGCAACAATAATCCAAGGCTTTGTCTTTTTTGGATTAGCAGTAATTCTTAAAAAAACAAAAAGAATTATTGCGCTCCTTGAAGCACAGAAGTCCCAAGACTAAGCCCGCACTTCGCTGTCTTATAACAAATGTATAAGACCGCGTTTACTTTCTATTATTTTCCAAAAGGGTGTAGAGCAATCGTAAACACTAAACTAAGGTCCATGGAGAAAGATGAATCCTGAAAATACAGTTCTTACCATAGAAAATTCCTTATTTATTCAAATACTGCTTTAATTCTTTTCTTTCATACTTTGTGTATCTAGTCAATTAATATAAACAAACGTATGTTTATTTATATTAATTAAACATACGTTTGTTTTTTTATGTTTGTAGTCAATAAATCTAAAGTACATAGCTCTATTCTAAACAACTGTTTGGGATACAGCTCTCATACCGTACAAACTACAGCACAAAATGTTAGGAACATTGTAGTATTGTTTGCTACTCTCTTCAAAGAAACAATATGGAGCAGGTATGGACTGGATAACCGGATGAATAACTCCCTTTTGTACATTGAGAAGCACATCTGAGTCACGTGGTCCCATTCCGGGAGCAATCCAAAAAGTGTGGGAACGTTTATTCGGTAAGTGGTTTCCATCATCCAATTATGAACACGCCCTGGGTCCGGAGATGGAAGTATATTACAAGGGAGACTCTCAAAAAAGAAGACTATTACTGCGAGGTTTGGACACCTGTCATTCAAAAAGCATAAACCAGTCATTGGCCCTGCTTTCTTAAGCTGGGCCAATATCATCAAAAAGCTTGTTTCTATGAGCAATAGAATAAAACAAACGTTTAGTTTAACATTGAATTTAAACCAACGATTGTTGACTTTTAAATGTATCTATAATACTTTTTAGCTCATGAAAACAAAAGGCGAAAAAACAAAAGAGCGTATACTTTCTGCTGCAATATCTCTATTCTCGAGAAAGGGTTTAGATGGAACATCGGTCCGCGCAATTGCCAGAACAGTACAGATGAATGAGGCTTCGTTATATAATCACTTCAAGGGCAAGGAAGACCTATACAATAAGGTTATCCAGGTATTCACTGATGAACTGCTTATCTCAGGGATAGAGCCCCCGGACATAGAAACCATCGATCTTTCAGCCCCTTTGTTTGAACTTATACGGGCAGACGCATTGCGGTTTTTTAAGAGAGCAGGAACAAAGCAAGCCCGGCAAATCTGGCGAATCCTGATGACCGAGCAATACCGCCATAAAGCTACAGCAGAATTTGTCAAAAATGGTGTTTTGAAAAGACCGGAAGCACACCTTTCAGGCCTCATCCGGGAACTGCAGCAAAGGGAAAAGGTCAAGGAAGAGGTTGACCCGGCAACAGCAGGAAGGACCCTTGCTTCAATGTTTTTCTATTTTTCATTTTCAGCAAACCTGCAAGTCTGCTGGCAGGGAGACGCAGGAAAGGAATGGAAAGTGCTTGAGGAAAACCTAAGATTCTTTTGCAAACAGATAGAAGGAAACACATGAAAAATTACACAATCAAATCAATTTGTCAAATATGCAGAGAAGCAAGCGCTATTTTCAAAAAATTAAACGAAGACCTTAAGAACGCACTCACAGGATTAGAAGAGTTTTCCCATGCATGTATCCTCTGGTGGTTCAATAAGACTGATACTCCAGAAAATAGAAAAACAACAATCTTTACTCCTCCTTTCGAGGCACCTGAGCTTAGGGTATTCGCATCAATTGCACCATTCAGAGCAAACCCAATTGGTCTTTCTGTTGTACAAATTGAATCTGTAGATGTTCAGACTGGCTTACTAGATATCAGAGAAATTGATGCGCTGGATGAAACTCCGGTACTAGATATTAAGCCCTATATGCCTAATTACTTGCGTGTTCAATCACCAGGTATTCCTAATTGGGCAAGCAGTTGGCCCAGCTGGATCCCTGAAGAAGGGATTGCTCCTTAGGTTATTGCATTTTTTTTGTACCTTTCAAGGTTATTGTATTAAGGTTACCATGAAATTCTAGACAACCTTACAAAAACTTTCTTATTGATATTATTCGCCTACACAGAGAACATATTAAGGAGCTGCAACTCCTTAATATGTCAGTTTTTACTGATTCATGTATTTGAAGTCTCAATCGCCTCAAGAATTTTTGCTATTCTATCATCAGAACGTGGATGAGTCGAAGCCAGTCCTGCAAAATAACCGGGTTCAACTTCTTTGGCATGTAGAGCATCCAGTGCTTCAGCCAGTTCTTTTCCTACTCCCATATCTACAGCAAAGGCATCGGCCTTATATTCCGAAAGTCTGGAAGTCATGAGTACAAGAATATTTCCTAATTTCTGCCATAAGATAAGCGGAATATTCAGAATAAAACCAAGAGCTTTCATAATAAACTCACTGCGAATAATAAGAGCTACACAGAAAAGCGCTGCAAATACGAATATTTGGTAAACAACTATTGCCGGTAACAGAATTAGATTTCCGACATAAGTAAAAAGTATAAAATCCGTATCTTTATTTTGGATATGAGCAAACTCATGAGCAAGTATTCCCTTGATCATTTCATCTGATGCATCCAGTAATCCGCTATGTAAGACAATGGTATTTCTTCCAAGGGCAAAAGCATTCGCACTTGGATCTTTCTTATAATATATCTTTATGTTTGGTGAGATGTTAGGATATTCACTTTTATAAACAGTTTCAAATAACGGTTCTATTCGAGCTTTGTAGTCTGGTCTTTTGATTACTCGCGCACCATAAGATAATCTGAGGAAAAATTCACCAACAGGAGAAAGTGCTATTACAAGCGATACCAAGTATGCTCCAATAATCCAAATGAGATTAATCGGCATTCCATTTCCAAAAACTAAATATAGAATTGCAACATTCAGTAGCAAGTAAACTAATGAGCCTAATCTGTGCGGTTTGAATAAATTCTTAATAAAATCATAAATGTACATTAATACTCCTTAAATATAATATTTTCGCTTTACTTTAGGCTCATCAACATACCATGTCAAGTTTTTTGTTATATAATATAAACAGTACCATTTTAATTTGATATTTATTTCATTTCCTAGTACAGCAACATTGTGAATAGTCAAATCCTTTTATTGGTTTTCAGTTTCTCGTTGTTGCATTATTGCTTCATACCCTGGAACTTCGTAGTTCGATTGCACTATCTAAGAGTGTCAGTCCATCCAAATCTTTCACCTAGATATCTGCTCCGTTTTCAAACAAGTATCGAAATGTCATATTCCCCACATTTCTATCTAATGCAGTAAAAAGCAACTCCGGAGCAACCGCTTCATTCCGTATCTCCGGGCATTGTTCTAAAAAGAAAGATGCTATCTCTATGTTTTCACTCAAAACAGCAGTCTGAAAAAATGAGACTCCGTTTCGCAATTAGAGCCAATCCTTGCTCAACTAAATACTCAGCCGCCGCCTCAGCATCATAAATCAAAGCGACATCTAACAGGTTTTCATCTTCTTCTCCGCGAATATCCAGAGCAGCCCCTTCTTCTACAAGCTCTCTCAAGAATTGAACAGAGAATGCTGACTCACTGCTTTGAATATTCAAGACTTCTCTTCCATTTAGCGTACCATCTGGTGGACCCATATAAAATTATAAAGAATCTTTGTTAGGTTTTTTAAATAACAACACAGAAAAATATAAATACACTTTTCTGTGATTGACAGAATCTGTTTCATCTACTACTTTTCATCGAGGTGAATTTATGGAGAAAAAATCAGTAGGCTTGTTTCCACTATTAAGGAAAGGGGCTTTATTCGGAATAGCAAACATTATCCCTGGAGTGAGCGGAGGTACTATCGCAGTAGTCACTGGTGTGTATGATAATTTTATAAATGCAGTGGGGCATCCGGCAAAGGAATGGCGGTTTTTACTTCTGTATTTTATTGGCGCAGCCATAGGTATTCTCGGCGGAACCTTTACCATTAAACTGCTTTTTGAATATTGGCCAGGTCCGACAATTCTCTGCTTCATGGGCTTTATTGCAGGAAGTCTTCCTGTCCTCTGGAAAACAAGTAAAATTTTCACAAAACCAAAGGCTGGATGGATATTTGCAATAATACTGGCAATGGTCAGCATTGTTCTCTTGGAATTTTTTGTTCACCCTTCAACAGCAGAAGCGGTTACTAGCCTGACTACTTTCACAGGAATCCGTGTTTTTATTGCAGGTATGTTAGCTGCAGCTGCCATGGTCGTTCCTGGCATCAGCGGTGCATTCATCCTCCTGTTGTTAGGTATGTATACAACAGCAGTAAATGCTGTTACTTCATTGAATTTTCCCTTATTGATTTGTCTTGGAGCAGGAACAGCTCTTGGTGTTGTTGTTACTGCAAAACTCATAGGATATTTCCTGGAGCATTTTCATGAAACAACCTATGCTGTGATTATAGGACTGGTTTGCGGATCTTTAATTACCCTCTGGCCTGGAATACCGGACACTCTGCTCCTAGGTATAATTTCAATCATCACATTTGCTGCAGGCTTTGCAGCTGCCTTCTTTCTCGGAACCTTAAACAATAAACAGTAACTCACCATCAAAAAATAACCCGGCTTTTTAAGCCGGGTCTGCAGATTATACTGAATAACTATAATTAGAAGTCTCTTCTTGGTCTGCGTTCTTTTGCTTCGTCAACACGAAGGCTTCTTCCATCAAATTCCTGTCCATTCAGACTGGAAATTGCAGCTGTTGCTGCATCAGCATCAGCCATTTCGACAAAGCCGAAACCTTTTGACTGGTCTGTGTAGCGGTCCATAATGATGTTTACACTTTCAACATCGCCATACTGACCAAAAAGTTCCTGAAGCTGGTTTTCAGTGGTTTTGTAGTTTAGGTTTCCTACATAAATTTTGCTTGACATATTAGTTCCTTTTCCAGAGGGCGTACCTCTGATTCAAATTTTCTGTAGCTTTTAAAATGAGTCTTGTAATTTTCTCTCTTACTTGTAGTCCTGGTATTACAAATCGAAAATTGAGCGATAGGAAATGACCGGAAACGCAGTTGTTGATGTGAAAGGCAAGTAACCTAAATCGAAACACTGAAACATAAAAAAGAACCTTACGTAACTTCATAAGCTACAGGCATATTGTAATATGGATACCCCTATCCTCGTCAAGTAAAAAAAAATGGTAATTCCGAGTAAAATAAGTTTACTTTCTTCATATAGAGAAAACAGAGTTCAGTATATGGAAATTTCACAAGAGTTTTAGGTATACTGACCTAACCTAACCGGAAGAGAGGAAAAGGATGCACAGGAAACAGCCGGCAATATTTCTTGATAGAGATGGAACTATTATAGAAGATAAGGAATATATATCGGATATTGATGATGTCAAAATCTATGAAGATACAATTCCTGCATTACAGAATCTTCAGAAAAAATATGAACTCTTTGTTATATCTAATCAAAATGGAATTGCAAAAGGCCGTATCTCTCCTGCGCAGCCTGATACTATAAATCAATTTATCCATAAGGTTTTACTAGATAATGGGATATTTATTCGTGACTGGTATGTATGTCCCCATGAAGAGAAAGACAATTGCCAATGTATGAAGCCCAGCTCCTACTTTATAGAAAAAGCGAATACAGAATACCACCTGGACTTAAAAAAGTCTTTCACTATCGGCGACCATCCTCATGATGTTCTTACAGGGAAAGACTACGGTGTTTTCGGCCTCTATTTACTTACAGGACACGGGCTGCGCCACCTGAAAGAATTACCAAAAGACCAGCTTGTGTTTCATTCTATCTCTCATGCAGCAAACTGGGTACTTAGGCACCCGGAGCCGAAAATTGCTCTTAATTCGCAAATAACAGAAGGGGCTCAAGCTATCAAAGAGGGAGGACTTACCGCGTTTCCAACCGAAACTGTGTATGGACTTGGCGCGAATGCCCTGAATAAAACTGCAGTTACCCGGATTTTCGAAGCAAAGAACCGCCCTTTGCATGATCCCTTAATTGTACACATCTCAGACAAGGGCCAGGTAGTTGAATTAACATCAGAGGTTCCCCAAAAGGCGTATGCCCTAATGGAAGCCTTTTGGCCCGGGCCCCTCACGCTTGTCTTTCCTAAAAGCCAAATAGTACCGGAGGTTGTTACCTCCGGAGGTCCTACAGTTGCAATACGCATGCCAGAAAACCCTTGGGCATTGAGGCTTATTCAAAAAGCCCAGACCCCTATTGCTGCCCCGAGTGCAAACTTGTTCGGCCGTACGAGCCCGACAACCGCAGAGCATGTTGCAGAGCAGCTCGGAAGCAAGTGCAGGGTGATTATAGATGCAGGGGCATGCCGGGTTGGTGTAGAATCCACTGTTCTGTCTCTTACCCAGGATCCGCCCCGGCTTTTGCGTGCAGGAGGAGTTTCTCAAGATGAAATAGAAGGAATTATCGGCCCTATTTCTGTATCCGGTAAAGAAACAGAGCGGAAGAAAGAAGGACCGGGTATGCTGAAAGACCACTATGCACCTAACACTCCTCTGTACATTGTAGAGTCGATAGCTGAATATACAGGTGAAGACAATATAGGAATACTACTATATTCAGAGCCGGATAAAGAATTCAAAGGAACTGTTGAAGTACTTTCAAGATCCGGGAAAGCCTCGGATGCAGCAGTAAATCTGTATGCAGCCATACGCAGACTGGACGCTCTCGGTCTCCGGTACATTGTATCTGAGCTGAATAAAGAGAACGGTATCGGCCATGCTTTGAATGACAGACTAGAAAAGGCTGCTCAGAAAACCGGAATACCAGAGAAGAAAAGAGAGAGCTGAATACCACAGCCCTCTCTATCGATTTTAATTTTGACCAAGAAACTCCTGAACCCTTGAAGTAATATCCTGACCGAAAAGAATATGACCCCCTGTTGGATACACTGCAAGTTGAGCATGAGGAAATCTATCTGAAGCTTCCCTGACAATGGATATCTCGGCCATAGGATCATTTTCCGCATTTACCACAAGCACTGGTGCCTGGATCTCTTCCAAGGGATAAGCCTCTGGTCTTGCTACTAAATCGTAATTGGTAATATCAAGATCGTTAAACACTCCCTCTCTTCTTGGAGCAATCGGCAGGACTCCTTCAATTGTACGGTCAAGAGCTGCTCTCTCAGATTCACCGGCATCTGTATACTCTTGCCCTGAGACACCAAACAATGACCGAAGAGCACCTGGAAAAACCCTGACCATTAACCAAAAAAGAAAGTCGTTATAGATTGCTTTTGGCGGGCCTGCCATATACTCCTGGGCATCCGGTACCGGCATTGCAGGAGAGACAAGAACAAGGGACCGTACCCTCTCAGGATATAAAAGAGCAAATGCCAAAGCCGGCGCTCCGCCTGCAGAAACAGCAAGAACATCCACGCTCTCAATATTCAAATAATTCAGCAGTTGTGCATATGCAGCAGCCTGATCCTGGGGAGTACTGTTTTCAGGCAGATTGCTCCCCGGATACCCGAATCGTGAGGGTGCAATTATTCTCCCTGCACTACCGGTTATATCTGTTCCTGAACTGAGGGCCTGGTCCCATCCCCCGGTTAACCCATGAACTACTAGTAAAGGAGCTCCTTCACCATAATCCACATATGCAATTTCCCCATAGGTGGAGGTAAAACTCTGAACATCCTGATTCCTCAAAGCCTGATAATACGGCCGGATGTCAATCCTAAACCAAAGATAAATACCAAAAACTGTAATAATAATAAAAGTTGCAAGAATTCCTAAAACTCCGCCCGGGTATTTCATAATTTTCCTCCTATTCCCTGAATCAAGGTTTGTATAACTGTATTTGCTATTTTTATCTTTTCCTCTGTGTCCATTGCTGAGGCTCCAAACACAAGGCTCAACCCATGAATGCCTGAGCACAAAGTGATGAAAATGGCCTCTACAGTTTTATCGCTCTTTAGCTCACCTTCCTCTAGAGCCTCCTGGATCCGCGATAATAGCTGTTTTTCCGCAGGAGGAAGACTATCCGGATCTTTCCAACAGAGTATCCACAGGAGAGCCGCCTTCCGGTTCTGCAAGAAACCGTGCAGCATAGACCTTTGGATTCTCTATTGCTGTATGAAGGTAAAAATTCAAGAAGCCGGTAAATCCGAATCACCTTGCCCGCGTTTTTCGGGGTAGGATGTTTTGTAAACCATTCCAAAGAAGGAACCTATTATTCATGCAGATTTCTTTTGTCCAGATCCAGACTATAAACTGTTTTTTCAGAAGGTATGCCGCTTTTTTCATGCAGCCCGTCAATATTCTGTGTAATTACCCCAAGCAGCTTTTGGCTATCATACAGCTCTTTTACAAAGCGGTGTCCGCAGTTAGGCCCAGCCTGCTTCATCAATGGCCATACTTCTGCAGTTTCTATTACTTTTTTAAGCTTCTGGATACTGGCGAGAATTTCCAATTATTTGTCCTTGCGGCCAATGGCAATAAGCCGCTTTGCTTTATCATCATAGGGGATTCGATCAAGCGAACCATAAATCTCCACAGCTGAAAATCCAGCAGCTTTCAGCATTCCTGTAATCTCCTGAGCTGAGTAAAGAAAGTGGGAAAACCGTACTTCATATTTTGAATCCTCTTTTACAATAATCCAGTGGTTTTCCAATTTAGTCCAATTCTCAAGGATTGTATATTCAGCAAGTACATAGGCATCATCATCTTTATACCATTCATTCTGTGTAAACACTTTTGCAAGAATTTCTTTTCCCATAGTATCTATGATAAAACAACCCCCGGGCTTGAGGGACTGGTAAATATTTTCCAAATACAGCTGCTCTTCTTGGGGATCAGAAAAATATCCGAATGAGGTAAACATATTTATTGCAGCATTAAAAGAATGTTTCCGTACAAATCTTCGAATATCCTCATTAATAAATTCAATTCGCAAACCAGTATTTTCAGCTGTCCCCTTTGCTGCTTCCAGGTAAGGTAGTGTTAAATCAACTCCTGTAACAAGAAGCCCTTTCTCTGCAAAGGGAATTGCATGCCTACCCACACCGCAGCAGGAATCTAACAGAGAATCTCCGGGAGAAAGTTCCAGTAGTTCTATAATCTTATCCGTTTCCCACCGAGCCAAACTCCATCGTTGGGAATTAAACATATACGGCGCAAACTCAAGCCAAAATGTATCTGTATCATACCATTCTTTTTTCATTTTCATACTCCATATGGTCTTAGATGTCCTACTCAGCTGGAAAAGTGCTGATTCGCTAAAGTTACTACATTTCTGCCGTTGGCTTTTGATATATACAGCGCACGATCTGCATCTTCTAACAGAACATCTTTATTCTGTAGTTTTGACTGACTTGTAGAGCTTATGCCCAGACTAACTGTCACAACCTGCTTTGAAGCAAACTCAGCATGGCGTATTTTTAATGATTCAATATTCTTTCGCATCTCTTCAGCAATCTGATATGCACCGTACACATCGGTATATGGAAGCAATACAATAAATTCTTCCCCTCCATATCTTGCAACACAGTCTGCTGGTCGCCGTACGGACTGTTCCAATACTGCAGCTACATTTTGAAGACAGAGATCCCCGTTTTTATGTCCATACAAATCATTATATTTTTTAAAATAATCAATATCAATCATTATTACAGATAAGTCACTTTTTTCCCGTTTCATCCGCGCCCATTCTTTTTTATATAGTTCATCAAAATACCTTCTGTTATAAACACCTGTTAGACCGTCTTTAAAAGATAATTCATATAATCTATCGTTTGCTTCTGCAAGCTGCCTCATAGCATTATTCAAATCCTTTGTCCGATTATCCACCTCTGTCTTAAGGCGATCGGAATACCTAACCAAGAGCTTTCTCGTTTTTATCAGGCGTCTTGCAATTACCGCAAGCATGCACAGTACAAAACCCATTACCCCATAGTGACCTAAGGTTGTCCACCAGTATACTGCTCCCATTCCAACAAGTATGTCGTTTACTGAGAACAGAAGCAGGATAGTAATACCCAAAAGAAATATGCGCGCATCAGTGTGTTCTTTTGATGCAAGAACGATTGTTCGGCTGAGAATGAATAGAGCTGTCGCAAGCATACTAAAGAGAATAAACGGAAGGCTCTCAAACATGTACTGAAAACCAATACAATGAACAATTAATACATATACAAAAACACCGATCTGCGTCCTCCAGAAGACCCGTATCATTTCATTCTTACCCGGTCCAAAGGTTGCATCAAAAAACCAGGCAAGCACAACAGGAAGCAAAGAAAGCGAAAAAAGGTCTGTGTACACCCAAAACACGGGGTAATCAAACAAAAACGTCCGGAGTTCTGAAATACTCATTAGGTATAATCCGGTAATTAAACAAAAAATGCCCAGAGAGAAGTACTGCATGTCCGTATAATTGAAAATATAGATACCAAAAGCAAATAAACCGATAAACAGACAGATTGAAGCAATAATAACCACTGAAAGGTTGTCCCCAAGCATGAGTTCATAGAGCTCTACCGCCTCACCGAGAAAAACAGAACCGTCAATCCCTATTACAGAATACGGAGAATACACGTGGAAAACAAGTTCAGCACCTCCGCTGCCTTCGGGAATAGGTATAAAGAAATTCGGCATTTCTGTTATTCGGCTTTCACCGTCATTGTTTACATCACCATGGGAATATATTAATTCTCCATCAATATAACACTGGAAAAAGTAGTTTACTCTGGCCAAATAGATATAATCATGTTCTTCCGCAGAAAAGGGCAGTCTGGTCCTCATCCATAAATGGTCAGATCCGTTTCGGTTAGGCGGCACCTGAGGATAAGAAAACCCGCGCCATTCTTCCTCTACCGGTGATTTGCCCCATTGGTACTGCCAGGAGCCATTCAGTTGAAGGATACCTGCTGAAAGCGGTGCAATGAGTATAATCAGGAAGATGCAGTAAATGATGATTTTTTTCATTCGGAAAAGCCTATAGGTACCGATTGTTGGATTCATAGTAACATGAAACGCTGCAAATAAGAAAGGATATTTCATTGTTTCCGGAATATGTGTGATCCTTTCAGCATTACAGCCTTTACATGAATCTATATAGGTTATCTCTTTGACTTTTTAAAAGAATTCAGTAGTATGCTCCTATGAAGAGACGCACCACTAGAGCTTTAACCCTTAAGAAAATCATACAACTGAGTGCAAAAGCAGTAGGAGTATTCCTGCTGACATTATTTCTCTTTTACATGCTCTTCCCGTTTTATTATGCAGTTATACAATCACTAAAAACACAAGCGCAGTATGATATGATTCCCATTACTCTACTCCCGGTAGACCCGGAAAGCGGAAACTTGAATATTACTTTTCAAAACTTTCAAATGATTTTTTCATACCCTCTGTTTTTGCGGGGGCTTTTCAACAGCCTTATTGTCTGCGGTATTAGCACCGCAGGGTCGCTCATCTTCGGATTTGCTGCTGCATTTGCTCTGACAAAGTATAATGTAAAATTCAAACAGGGAATTCTCTCTTTATTTCTATCTCTTATGGTGTTTCCTCAGATATCTCTACTTACCGGTTTATACGGTATGATGCGGAACCTACACCTTACTGGATTACCTGCAATAACCATATCGTATTTTCTTATTACCATACCCTTTTGTGTTTGGTTTTTACGTGTCTATTTAGAACAAAGCTCTTCAGAAATGCTGGAAGCAGCAAGAGTCGACGGAGCAAATGTATTCCAGATTATACAGTTCATCTATATACCGATAATGTACCCTGCAATTCTTTCTACCGCAATGTTTTCTTTTATTACTGTATTTAATGAATACCTATATGCTGTTACTTTTTCTGCAGTTGATCAGAACTCTGTAACTGCCAATGTGGTAATTGCTGCAAACACACCAGTGGGTCCGCCGATGTATGCAGGAATAGTGTCAGTCATTTATCCGCTCATTATCGTTGTCACCGTTTTTCAGCGCTATATCTACAGTACGTTCTCTATTACCGGCGGGAACAAATAAAAAAAGCCACTATAAGGCAATCAGATTACTGATTCTCAAGAGGTACATAAAGATGTGTATCTCCTATCTCCTGCTCCAAACTATATTCACTATCAATTATTCGAAGCATTTCCTCGGTCCATCGTTCCTCCGGCAGAGTAGGATAAAACCTTGGTATGAGGATCGCAATCAAATTAAACCTTTGAGCCTCTAGCTGTTCAAGAAAATGACTCTGATCCCAAGTCCCGTCAGCAGCCATCTGAGAGAGAACAAAGGGCTGAAAAACAACATGCTTTCCAATAAGGGGAAGCAGACCCATGTATTCATCTACGAGAACAGGACCTTGAACATCTGAAAATCTTTGAAGGATTTCCTCCTGGTTTTCGGTGTTCTCAGTTATCATACGAAAAAAATAGAATTCTTCAGAACCGAAAGACATAGAAGCAAGCTGAAATGTGAACATCAGTAGGACAAATTGATAAAATACCCGTCTCTCTTGTATTTTATGCAGCACGTACCCTGCTGCGAGTGCAAGTGCAGCACAAAACTCTAAGAAGTAATTTACATTTGATCCGACTTTTCCGATTAGCAGAGCAGTAAGAAAAGAAGTCCCTAAAAATAACAGCGGTAAAATCTCTCTCCTGTCTTTACAGCGAAAGAACATTACAACAGCAACTAGTGCAAGGAAAAGATAGAACCAGAGTTGACGGAAGAGATTTGAAAAGAACCTTTCAAGGATCTCAAAAGAAAAGGTGTTAGCATTTGCAGTAAAAATATGGAACCAGAACCCTCCTTCTGAAGTAAACTGAAACAGAGCGAGAAACAGGAGTCCTCCTATAATACACGCTGCGGAATACAGGAGTGCATACCGCCACTTTCCGTTTATCAAAAGAAATAAAAATAACGTAACCGGAACAGCAAAGACATAAGTCTGTCTGGTAAAAACTGCTAATACAGAAAAAACGGCTGCTATAATGACGGTATTTTTGGATTCCTCTTTGAAAGCACGGATACCAAAGTACAAAGTAGCTAATGTTAAGCACAGACCAAGAGTATCTACCCGTGCAAGGGTACTCCAAAATGCTACATAGGGAATCACTATAAAAGATACTCCTGCAATGAGTGCAGAGAACCTGTTTCCTGTAAGTCGTATAGTTATTAGAGAAACCAGAACCGCAGAAATTACTACAGATACAACTGAAATAAGCCTGCCGCCTACAAAGCTCGGTCCAGTAATACGGAGCAGAAGAGACCAAAGAGCAGAATATACCGGCGGATAGTTAACGATTACATACGGAGGGGAATCCGGAAGATGCCTATATAGGTTCTCCCCTTCCCATATCCGTACTGCCTGGTCAAGAAGAGGACCTTCTCCATAATCGATTTGGTACCGGGTCGTTAATCCGGTATACGCCATTTCTACGAAATGAAACACTGCAATAAAAAAAAGAGTTATAGTAAGGATCTGAATAATACGAGTTTTGTTAATCATAGGGAAGCTAATAGTAACGGAAAAGGGAGTACTTTTGCAATCGACTAGAAAAAGTTACTTCTTCACCTCTCCGCTCCTTCTGCGTACCGAAAATTCACGCACTGGGGAATTTTCAGCCCGCTTTCTTGCAGCCTCATAAAAACGGTGCTGCGCACTGGTCTCTTCCGGCGGACCTTTTGGAGAAAGTTTTTTCCAACTCTCATCTTTTTGTAGTTCATGGGCATTATAGGTATCTTCAAAAAAGGTCTCTAAAATCCGGATACACCGATTTTTCAGTTTCTCGTTCTCAACCGGAAAGAGCAGTTCAATCCTGCGGTCCAGGTTCCTAGGCATCCAGTCAGCACTGGAGAGAAAGACCTCCTCCTTCCCGCCATTATAAAAATAAATTATCCGTGAATGCTCTAGAAGCTTTCCGACAATACTTACAACTTTTATGTTCTCGCTAGTCCCTTTAACCCCAGGTACCAGCATACAAACACCGCGCACATTCAAGAGAATTTCTACTCCAGCCTGTGAGGCATGGTATAGAGCTTTTATTACTTCCGGATCAGCAAGAGAATTCATTTTCGCCATAATCATCGCTTTATTTCCTGAGGAAGCACGTTCTGCCTCTCTGGTAATATACATAAGCACCCGCTTTTTCAATGAAATAGGAGCCATTGAAAGCCGCTTTAAAGTCGGCACAGTGGAATAGCCGGTAATTGCGTTAAAAAACTGCACAACTTCATATGTCAGTCTGTCATTTGTGGTAAACATCCCAAGGTCAGTATAGAGTTTTGCAGTTGAGTCATTATAGTTACCTGTAGCAAGATGAACGTATCTTACAATTCCCTGTTTTTCTTTTCGAATAATCAGCAGGGCTTTTGCATGAACTTTTAAACCGGTAATTCCATACACAACAATTACCCCTGCACGTTCAAGCTGCTGTGCCCATCCAATATTCCGCTCCTCATCAAAACGCGCCTTTACCTCGACAAGCACTGTTACCTGTTTCCCGTTCTCAGCTGCTTTTAATAAAGAACGCACAATTGGAGACCTGCCGCTTGTTCGGTACAGCGTCATTTTGATTGCCAAAACCCCCGGGTCTGTTGCAGCTTCAGAAATCATCCATACAACAGGCTCATACGATTCATAGGGATGGTGCATCAGAACATCCTGACGTTTTACAATGTCCCAGGGAGAAGCCTCATCCTGAAAAGCTGCCACAGCATTCGGCCGCCAATCAGGAGCCTGTAAATGAGCAAAACCGGACAGGAAACATAGGTCCATAAAACTTTTTAATCCAAGAGGTCCGTCAATTTCATAGACATCTTGTTCGTAAAGCGCGAGTCTTTTCATCAGAATATTTTTCAGCTTCCGCGAGTCCTTACTAACCTCCAGCCGTACTGGAAGGCTGTGCTGCCGCTCAATTAAGAGCTCTTCCATTGCTTCTACAAAATCCTCATCCCGCTCCTCGTCTATACTCAAGTCTGCGTCTCTGGTTACTCGAAAATGCATGTATTCCTGAATTGTATAGCCAGGGAAAAGGTGAAAAGCATTGTTGATGATAATGTCCTCAATTAATGAAAAACTTTTTTTGCTATCAGCTTCCGGAAGCCAGTAAAACCTATCGCAATTCATCGGTACTTGAACTATTGCAAGCAGGTTTTTTTCTTCATCATCCTCTGAATCAGTATGACGTAGAAGAAAGGCAATATGAAGACGCAGACTTCCAGTAAACGGGAAAGGCCGACCTCTTTCTATTCTAACTGGAGAAAGAGTCGGAAATATTTCTTTCAAAAAGAGGTTTTCAATATATAAAAACTGTTCCTCTGTGTAACTGCCTGGATGCACCTGCACGAGCCCATTCTCCTCCAGGAGCGGATAGAGCTCATTGTTCAAACAACGGTACTGTATATGTACAATTTCTTTGACCCGCTTTGAAATACGCTCAATCAGATCCTCATTTTCAATACCCGACGGACACCTGGAAGGACTTTTGGATCTGAGCCTGCGCTTAACAGAGGCGACTCTAACCATAAAGAATTCATCAAAATTTGATGCCACAATTGATAAGAACTTTAAACGCTCCAAAGCCTCGTTTTCTGTTCGTAAGCCTTCAGACAGGACCCTGGCATTAAACTCTATCCAACTCAGCTCTCTATTTATAAATGGATATTTTTTTTCTTCTGTACTCATTCTTTTCCTCATCAGGTATTAATTATTTTACGCTAGGGCTACCCTGACGCCAAAAACCTCTTCAAAGAGGTCGCCTTTTAACTCTAAGCCATAGCGCTCTACAGAGATATCACCGGAGTAATTACAATGCAGAATAAGTTCCTCATCACTTTGTTCCAATGTGAAACCCTCCACATGCTGGAGGTGGCTTCTGTCCAGAGCATCCGCAACCCGGAGAATAGCAGTAAGCTTTACCACTTTCAACCGTTCTTCCCGTGAAAGAGAGGAATAGGAGAGATGTACGCTCTGAGGCCTGCCCTTTCTATGGTACCGAATAATATTGCTTATTATCTCCAGATCATCCCGATGGAGTCCGAATATCTCTGAGTTGGCTACAATGTACTGTCCGTGTTTATGATGGCCGCTTGTTTTGATAAATGTTCCAATATCGTGAAGAATACCGGCAACTTCTAAGAGAAGCCGTGTATCCTGGTCCATTGCATGCTCATCCCGCATCTCGTCAAATAAGAGCAGCGCGAGGTTCGTAACATGTTTTGCATGGTCTTCATCAAAATGAAACTTTCTCCCTAAATTCACAGCAGAAGCAACTACCTGAGAATAGAATTCCTGCTGAAGCTCCTGATTCGGTCCAAAAACAAGGCTTAGAAGCATTCCTTCACGAAGACTTACTTTAGGTACTACAATTTTATCAGCAGAGGTTTGCTCAAGCATAGTAAGGTATATAAACAATGAAGGCACCAGGCCTTCTGCTTCATTATAGGTTATTTGGAACTTTGCAACACAGTCTTCAATGGACAGGTGCCGTAGGGAGTATACAAAATCCTCAAACGCCTCCCTTTGAATAATCGAATACATTGGTGTCTTCTCTTCACCAACCCTCCGTGCCGCAAGCCGCACATCATTTCCTACTGCAATAAAATTACTGATCCGTTTCAGCTTCAGCTCAACATCCACCATATCACTCATAGTCCGGATACTCTGGGCAATAATGCGGGAGATATTTTCTCCTGACTCCTGGGCATCCTTAACCATCTGTTCCATTCGTACTGTACCGATACGCAGAGAGTGTGCAGCAACCATTTTTCCTTTGCGTAAAAGCATAAGCTCAGTACTCCCTCCGCCCACCTCGATAATCATAAGGTTAGAACGGATTAGACTCGGCCGGGTATCCCGGATAGCGTATTTCACAGCAAGGTAGGTCAGCCGGTTTTCCTCAATACCCTCCACAACATTGATGCGAAACCCTGTCTGGATCCATACCCTATCAATAAAGGTGTCCCTGTTTCTTGCTTCCCGTAATGCACTGGTAGCAAGGACATGAACATCCTCCTTCAAAACCCCCCAGGAATCCAGAAGTTCAGTAAACATATTCAGGGTTTTTATTGCAAGAGACATGCTGCTTCTGCTTAAATTACCGGAAAAAAAAACTTCCCTTCCAAAGGGTACCGGTTTTTCTGCACGGTCTAATATTTTCCATCCGTCTTCTTTTCCAATTTCCGCAATCAGCAGCCGGATTGCTGTTGAACCGAATTCTATAATAGATACAGTTTTTTGATTCATACCACTCCTACTGTTTTTCCAGATACTCCCGGACCAGACTTGCACAGCCCATGAACACTGCATCATCCCCGAGAGATGCTTCTAATACCTGTACATTTTTCGCCATTCCCGGCATACAATGGTCACGCATAGACTTTTCTGCTTCGTCTATATAAAAATTCCCCAGCTTTTCCACAAGTCCTCCACCGAGGATAAAGCCTTGGGGATTTAAAATATTCACAAGATTTCCCATTGCAATACCCATAAACCATGCAGAGCGTTTTATTACTTGGATAATCGGCCCGCTCTTTTTTTCTATTGCTTTTGCAAAGACCTTACTTCTGTAGTCTTTGAAATCTGTACCAGCAATCTCGTACATTTCAGGTGCATTTCCAGCTGAAGATAGTGCAACTGCTTCCTTTGTTATCGCAGTTCTAGAAGCAAGCGCCTCAAGACACCCGTACTGGCCGCAACCGCATAACGGACCGTCTACCTGAATGATCATATGCCCTAATTCTCCGGCATTTCCTTCAGCACCAATAAAGAGTTTGCCGTTCAAAATCAATCCTCCCCCTACTCCTGTTCCGGGAAACAGACCGATAACATTTTCAAAGCCTTTTCCAGCACCATGCTTAAACTCGCCATAGGTACCTGCGTTTACATCATTTTCGATCAGTATCGGGATATCGATTTTTTTCTGAATCTTCTCACGTAATGGAAAGTTTTCAAATCCAAGGTTTGGAGTATGTTCAAGTACTCCTTCATCTCTGTTCAGAATTCCGGGGCACGCAATGCCAATCCCGGATATATCGCTTTTTTTTATATCCGCTTTTTTCATAGACTCCTTAATACAGTCTATGATTGTATCAACAACCTCCTCATTGCCTTCCTGCCCTTTTGTCCGCCGCTTTACCTTTGCTATAATTTCATTTTTTTCATTTAATACAGCACTCAGCATTTTTGTGCCGCCAAGATCAAATCCAATTACAAAGTGTTCACTCATGGAGTTCTCCTTATTTACCAATACTCAATTCAGTATACAGCATTATACTTTAGAGTGAAATAGAATATTGAATGCCATAATCAGCGCAGTTTTCAAAGAATTTCTTAAACACAAAGGATTGTTTTATAAATGTAACCCTATTTTTTTAAATAGTTATTAGGAGAAATCTACTTTTCTCTATGCTATGTCTATATTTCCCCAAAAGGTTCGTGCCACTGCCATCCAGTCCGTCCGGTTTTTCGGAAATTTTCAAGCCTGCGGATCGCCAACTCAGCAAAAATTGGATCAATATCCATTGTATAGACAGTTCTTCCGAGCATTTCGCCTGCAATCAGCGTTGTACCTGAATGACAGAATGGATCGAATACCACTCCACCAGGTTGTGAAGATGTTACTATTATCCGCTGAATAGCTTTTAAGGGTTTTTGAGCAAAGCATCCCGGAACATTCTCCTGCATCCGGTAAAATACCTGCTGAATATCTACCCAGACATTTCCCGGACGAATTGTTTCACTTTTGCTCCGCTCCATATTCTCTGTCTTTTTACCGCTTACTGTTTTATAATATCCTTTTACAATCTTTGGAATCTCTGTATACGCAACAGAAAAGGAAGGTTCTCCTTTGACATAGTGTAAAAGCTCCTGTCTTACCCACATCCAATTTTTCTGTGTGCCATACCCACGCTGGTTCCGCATAGTTATGAAATTTCTCGGCACCAACTCTGTAAACTCACGCATGAGCAGCATGAATTCCGGAAGCGGTTGAAACCCGTTCTTATAATCACAGCCAAGCCAAATATAAACATGGGCATTCTGTTCCAAAACCGTACACACAGAGTTCATCCAATTCTTTGAAAAACTCTGGTACTTTTCTATATCTAACTGACCAAGGGAAGGAGTGTTTTTTCCATTGAGCTTAACGTTGTACGGCGGGTCAGCAACAACTAGGTCAGGTCTTGTACCATTCATTAAGCTGATGACAGCCTCTGACCGGCCGGCATCAGCTACACTAACTCTATGTCCGGAAACCGAGTCTTCCCAGGTCTCTCCGCTGTGTAAACGGCAGCAGGACAAATATTTTACCCGGTCCTCTTCCGAGAGAGTATCAAGCCTTTTTGTTTTTTCTGTACTTTTTCCTTTCATGACCTCTTCCTGAAGGTTTAATCAAACAGTCCTTTGAAAACCCGATCACATCCTCCCTTCCTGCCTTTTTCAAGGCTTGTTCCACTAGCTTTCTATTTTCCGGTTTATGAAAATGCACTAATGCACGCTGCATATGCTTTTCTTTGTCCGATTTCGGAACATAAACATGTTCCATTGTATTAGGATCCAGCTCAGTATAATACATACATGTAGAACGAGTACCCGGTGTTGGATAAAAATCCTGGACCTGTTCCGGGATAAACCCTTCTTTTTTTAACTGGAGCGCAAGCTGGATTGCCTCCTTCAAACTGCTTCCCGGATGGCTTGTCATAAAATACGGAATTATATACTGCTTTTTGCCAAGTCTTTTATTTGTTTCCCTGAACCGTTTCCGGAATTCTTCATATACCTTGTATTCCGGCTTTCCCATTCTCCGCAATACTGTTTTAGATACATGCTCAGGTGCAAGCTTTAATTGCCCGGATACATGAAACTTACAAAGTTCATGTAAAAAGCTCTGGTCACGGTCCTCTAGAAGATAATCAAACCTGATGCCGGAACGGATAAACACCCGTTTTATTCCTTTCAGATTCCTGACAGACCTGAGTATATCCAAATACTCCTGGTGATCAACCCGCAGATTTTTACATATTTTCGGGAATAAGCATTTTTTATTTTTACACATTCCCTTGTCTTCCTGGAGCATGCAGGAAGGTACGCGGAAATTCGCTGTAGGTCCGCCGATATCGTGTATATTGCCTTTAAAGTCCGACTTGCCGATAAAGCCCTCTGCCTCTTTTACAATAGAGTCCTTACTTCTCCCGCGGATCCTGCTGCCTTGGTGAAAAGTGATAGCACAGAAACTGCAGCTCCCAAAACAGCCTCTATGGCTTGTAATTGAATATTTTACTTCTTTGAGCGCTGGCACTCCTCCTGAAGAAGCATAGGAAGGGTGAGCTTCCCGAACAAAGGGCAGCGAATATACTGAATCAAGCGCTTTTTGCCCCAAAGGCGGAGCAGGCGGATTTTGCACAACAGCCCTTTGTCCAACTGGTTCAAACAGAACAGACCCATTCAGATAATCCGTATTTTTGCTCTGTATTTGAAAACTCTCAGCGAATTTTTCCTTATTAGAGGAAACCTCCTCATATGCAGGCAATGCAACAGCACCAGGAGGAACCTCCTCCTGTTTACACACATACACAGTTCCGGGAACTCCGCGTATCTCCTTTACAGGAATCCCTTTTTCCAATTGTTCTGTGATGCGTTTAAGCGGAGCTTCGCCCATTCCATAGACAAGTAAGTCTGCTTTGGAATCCAATAGAATTGATTTACGGACCTTTCCGCTCCAATAGTCATAGTGTGCAAGCCTCCGTAGGCTTGCCTCAACACCGCCTAAAATAACTGGAACGCCCTTATATGCTTGTTTTGCCATAGAGGTATACACTATAGACGCACGGTCCGGCCTATATCCTGTTTTTCCTCCAGGAGAATAGGGATCTGTTTTTCTCGGTCTGCGGTGAACAGAGTAATGATTCACCATAGAATCAAGGTTCCCGGCAGTAACTAAAAAAGCAAGGTTCGGCCTTCCCAGCTTCCGAAAGGCTTCTACATTTTTCCAGTCCGGCTGCGGAAGGATCCCAACAGTATACCCGAGGTTTTCTACATACCGGCTTATTATTGCAGAACCGAAAGAAGGATGGTCTACATAGGCGTCCCCTGAAATAACTATAAAATCCAGGTCATCCCATCCTCTTGTGCTCATATCTTGTTTGCTTATAGGCAAGAATATCTTTTCCATAGAATTACACTGTCAATATAAAACAATATAAGGATAAATGACAATTACCTATTTCCTGTGAAAAGATAAAAATACAAGCAAAAATTATCTTTTTTTTCTTGCACAACTCTTGTGGTTTATATACTACAAATTAGTTAACGGTAGAGGCACGCTATGAAAAAAATTAATCTAGCAATCGTAATGATGCCCGCACTTTGTGTTGTATCCGGTTTTATACCGAGACAGCTTTGTTTTTCTGAGAGCTATTCAGGGACTGTATTCTCCCAACTCTCCCAATCCTGAAGATACGGATAGGGCCAGATTTGCCCCCTTCTTGTTACCCAGTCATCCGGTGTTGTGGGCCTTGAAATTCCGAAATGAATGTGCGGCGGAGTATTCCTCGCATTTCCGCTCCCGCCGACATACCCGATAAGCTCTCCTGCACGGATCTCGTAGCCTTCTGTAATCCAGGGAACAAGGGATTGCAGATGCGACCCATAGTACCGCCACCCATCAGTTCCAATAATACTGAAAGAAACACCGCCGCGCTCTTCAGGCAGGTTTGTCATAGGGTCCCAGATATCCTCCCGCTTTGCCCATTCCACTACTCCGTCTGTAACAGCAACTACCGGTGTTCCTTCAGGTGCAAAAATATCGGTAGCAGGATAGTCATGGTGTTCAAACACATAGGAAGTTATATCCGCAGGTTGTACAGGAAAGACATAGCGCGGCTCGTGCGGCTCAGGTGTATAATGTTCTGAGTATTCAATTACCGGAGTCTTTCGTGTCTGTTCTGGATTGTCATCCTGGTTCTGCTGCTCCCCAGAGGAGCAGGAGAAAGCCAGGAAAATTACAGCAGCAAGAATAAAGGACTTTTTCATTTTCAATTTACGGGGCAATTCGTTTTCTGTCTCTCGGAAAGATACTCGCCTCTTTCACATTCTGCAGACCAAGGATCTTCTGAGTAATACGCTCAAGACCAATTGCAAACCCGCCGTGGGGAGGACAACCGTATTTAAAAATATGCGCATACGGTCCAAGGCCTTCTTCTGTCATTCCGAATTTCGGAAGCGTCTCTTTGAGCATAGCATATTCATTGATCCGTCTTCCCCCTGTTGTTATCTCCAGACCGCGGAAAAGCAGATCAAAACTTTTTGTTTTCAATCCCTCAGGATAGGTATAAAAAGGACGCTTCTTTCTAGGAAAAGCATATACAAAGACAGCATCAATCCCGTGATTCTCCTGTGCCCAATCGCAAAGGATGCGTTCACCTTCAGGGTTTATCTCAAAAACACGCTTGCCTTGGGTATTGGAGATTATCTTCTTGGCATCATCGTGGCTAATCCGCGGAATTGCAGCTGTTTTTTCCGGAGCTGGTACTTGTGCACCCCATAAATCTAGTTCTTTTTGATTATTTGTTTTTATACCAGCAAAAATTGCAGCAAGGATTCCTGTTTCCAGATCCATTAGATCATTTTCATCCTCGATAAATGCCATTTCAACATCCAAAGAGACATATTCATTCAGGTGTCTCGGTGTATCATGTTTTTCTGCCCTGTATGCAGCACCTACTTCAAAGACACGCTCCATACCGGATGCTACCATCGCCTGCTTGTAAAACTGAGGGGACTGGGCTAAGTATACCTTATTTTCAAAGTACTCAACACTGAAAAGTCCAGTGCCACCCTCTGTTCCGCTGCCGATTAGTTTGCTGGTTTTTATTTCATAAAAACCCTGGCTGCGCATGTACTCGGAAAAATACCGGATTATGTCAGACTGAAGCGTGAATATCGACCTGATCTTCGGATTTCGCAGGGCTATCATTCTATTATCCAGAAGCGCCTCAAGACCGATTTTTTCCGGGTCCTGGTTTACCGGAACCGGGAGGTCTGCTGCAGCCTCTGCCATGACTTCCAATGTCTGTATTTGAATTTCAGCGCCCCTAGGGGCTTTATCATTTTCTCTGACTGTTCCGGTTACAGAAACAACTGTTTCAACAGGAAAATCCGGTGACTCCTCTGCTACAAGCTGAACCTTACCGCTTCTATCTCTGAGTATAATAAAACACACCTTTCCAAGATCGCGTATTCTATGGACCCAGCCTTTTACTGTTATTTCTTTTCCAATATGTTTTGATACATCATCTGCTAGTATTCTCATCTTATTCCTCCATCCTCTTTACTGCGGTTTCCTCATCATCACTTATAATCAGAGAGGCCAACAGCCTGGTATAGGCTGCTTCTGTTGTAAGCATTCCCATTGGTACTGCGCCGTCCTTCCAAAGCTCTCTGGAAGTTATATAGCGGGAGAAATCGACAATTCCCTCCTGCTGGCTTGTGCAGAAAAAGTATGCCCCCTTTTCTTTTGCGTAAAGGATAGCCTCTTTAATGGAATACGCGGACTTTGAAACATTCGCAGTACCTGTATCATAGAGTTCGAGAATGAAGTATTTAATTCCCTGGTCTATCAACGCTTTTAAAAAGCGCGATTTCATTCCAGGGAAGACCTTTGCAATAAATATTTTGTCCATTGCCTCTGCAATCGTTTTTGTTAATTCAGGGAGTTTGACATCATCCGCTAGAGATACTGAAAGATCATACTCTGCAGGACTTATCCCGCTGTTCCACACAGAAAACGGTTTATCCCCAAGGCGTTCGAATTTCAAATTCACTGGCGGATATTCAACCCCATCAATTACAACACAGACACCGGGTCCGCCTGACAAAGCCCGCTTCACAGCAGCATGAAATGTCGCTTTCGCTTTTTTCTCATCTTCCGGGGTTTTGCTGGATGCAGCAAGAACAATCGGCACATTTGCTGATGAGAAGAGCCAATGGAGGAGTCCTGCTGTATATGAAAGGGTATCTGTACCATGAAAAATTAAAACACCGGATACCTGTCCGCCTGTAAGGCGTTTTTGCACACCAGCAATTAAGGCGGAGATTTGTTCAGGCAGAATCTCTTCGCTCAGTATTTCACCGATCACCTCATATTGTATTTTTGCACCCCCAAGCAGAGGTTCCGCATTTTCCGTGAGAATTTCATAGCCCATTCCAGGCAGCACTACCCCGTTTTCTGTTCTGCCGGTAATAGCTCCTCCCATATTCAGTACTTCAAGCACATTCACAGAAAGAGCGGACTTCAACGCAGTTTGCACAGCTTGAGGCTCTGCTCTGCCTCCGGACTTTTTCATTATCTGGCCGACAAGAAAGCCCATAAGCTTTGTCTTTCCTGCCCGGATCTCTTCAACCTGAGAAGGATAATCATCAATTACAGATGTAACCAGGGCCTGGATCTCTTTTTCATCGGTTATCTGTTCAAGACCCTTTTCTTTGATAATACCTTCCGGGTCCTTATTTTCCGCAAAGACTGCTTCCAACACCTTTTTGGCTATTTTCCCGTGTATCCTCCGCAGAGCAAGGAGTTTGAGCAGCGATGCAAAGCGGTCCACTGTAAGCGGTGACTGATCGAGGTCCAAACCTGTGCGGTTGAGCATCTTCATAACATCTGCTGACAGCCATGCAGCAGCATCCTGGGGATCTGCACCTTTTTGCACAGCTTCCTCGTAATAGTCTGCCCTTGATTTTTCATCGCAGATAAACTCAGCCTGATGCTCAGTAAGGCCGTACTTCTCTTTCATCCGTTCCTTGCGCTGTGCAGGGAGTTCAATCCGTGCATCTGTAATTAATTTGATAAACGCATCATCCGGTCTGAATGGAGGAAGGTCCGGTTCAGGAAAATAGCGGTAATCGTGGGCGCTTTCTTTTGAACGCATGGTCTCTGTTACGTCCCGGTTTTCATTCCACAGTCGCGTTTCCTGCTTAACTGTTCCATTCCTGTCCAGAATTTCCGCTTGGCGTTCAATTTCGTGGTTCAGCGCCTTTTTTACAAACTTGGACGAATTCAGGTTCTTTATTTCTACCTTACTGCCAAGCCCTTGGCCTTGAAAATTAATGGACACATTTGCATCGCACCGGAGCGACCCTTCTTCCATATTGCCGTCGCATACACCGAGGTAGCGCACCATCCTTCTGAATTGATGAAGAAACAGTTCAGCCTCTTCTCCTATTTCAAAGTCCGGTTCTGTTACAATTTCCAGAAGCGGGGTCCCGGTCCTGTTAAAGTCCAGGAGAGACACATCCCCTGCATGGACCATTTTTCCTGCATCCTCTTCAAGGTGACATTCTTTTATCCGGATCCGTTTCTTCTTTTTATGAAACTCAAGATCAACATATCCGTTTGTTCCAAAAGGCGCACCAAACTGAGATATCTGATAATTCTTGGGCAAGTCAGGATAAAAATAGTTTTTCCGTTCAAAGACTGCGTTTCTGGACAAGGTACAGTGCAGTGCATCAGCTACTAAGTAGGACATCCGAACTGCTTCTTCATTTAAAGATGGAAGTACTCCCGGGTATCCCATACAGACTGGACACACGTTAGTATTCGGTTCATCCCCGAAGGCTGCCCTGCATCCGCAGAATATTTTTGATTTCGTTAAAAGTTGTATATGAATTTCGAGTCCGATATATGACTGATACATGGGCTAACTCCATTCCATGTGAAACTTCGGCGGGTCCTGAACAGGAAATGGCCCTGCAAGACTTTCGGCAAGGGAAAACAGACGCTCTTCGCAAAACGCAGGTGCCATAAACTGCATTCCAATGGGTAATCCGTTTTCTACTGCAATGGGAACGCTAAGTGCAGGGACGCCGGTTAAATTTGCCAAAGAGGTAAATTTGTCAGCCAGCTTCTGCTGAAACTGAGTCATTCCATCTTCACCATGCGTAAAAGGAGGTACAGGAAACACCGGGAGAAAAATGGTGTCAACTGAGCCGAATATATCAGAGATCCTGTTTTTAAGCAGAGTTCTAATCTTTTGCGCCCGCAAATAGTATTGGTCTTGAAACCCGGAGCGAAGCACATAAGTTCCAAGAAGTATCCTCAATTTCACTTCCTCACCAAAGGACTCTTCCCTGGATGCGCGCATAAGATCATCAGGATTTTCCGAATATGCAGGTCTATACCCGTATCTGACACCATTGAACCGCGCGAGGTTTGCACTTGCTTCTGCTGTAGCAATAGTGTAATACGCAGGAACCACATACTCCATTTCAGGAAATTCAAATTCTAAAACCTCATAGCCGAGCTTTTTCAGCTCACCGATTGTCCGGGTATATGTTTTCTCAACATCCGGATGAAGATCAGAAAGCCCTTTAAACACTCCAACACGTTTTACTGAATCCGCATTCACAGGAGGCTCAAAGTCCAGACTTGTCTGATCCAGCTCATCCTTTCCTTTTATCTGATGGAATACATCAGAGAGGAGGTCTATGTCTTTTGTCATTACGCCAATACCTTCCAATGAGGATGCATATGCAACAAGACCGAACCTGGAAACTGTTCCATAACTAGGTTTTAATCCATAAACACCGCAAAAAGAAGCAGGCAGACGCACTGATCCTCCGGTATCTGTTCCCAGGGCAAAGGGAACAAAGTCTGCAGCTACTGCTGCGGCTGATCCTCCGCTGGAGCCACCGCACACCCGGGTTGTATCCCAGGGATTGTTTGACTTACACAGCGCAGAATTGTCTGTAGAGGAACCCATTCCAAACTCGTCCAAGTTTGTTTTTCCAGCAACAACAGCACCGGCATTTTCAAGTTTTTTTACAGCTGTTGCAGAGTACGGAGAAACGACATTTTCCAGCATTTTAGAAGCACAGGTAATCTTCCTGCCTTCCACTGCAATATTGTCCTTTACTCCAAAGGGCAGCCCTGCGATTGGAGAATCTGCAGAGCCGGATGGGGAATAATCGTCACACTGGAAGCTAATAAAGCTCCCAATTTCCTGGTCTTTTGCTGTTACATAGGAAACATATTTTTCCCACGCCGCGGCATTGCTTATAACAGCAGACCACTGCTCACGGTTCGCCATGACTATCCTCTTTTTATTAAGTTCTTATAGAACATTTGGTATTACTATAAATCGGTCTTCAATATCCTCCGCATTTTCAACCAAATCATCGGTCTTTTCAAAGCCAGTTACCCTGTCAGTGCGGAGGCGGTTTTCTTTTACCAGCGCATGCGTTGTAGGCTCCAGATTTGTTACATCTACGCTGTTCATTACGTCAAAGTATTCCAGAAGCTGGGTCACATTTTTTTCAAACTTTTCCAATTCTGCATCAGAAAGTTCCACATGAGCTAAAGAAGCCGTTGTTAATAATTCATTCCTATCCATAGTAACAAACATTGACACAAGGCCATGAAAAGTGTCAATAGCGATAGGGAATAACATTTGTGTTTATAGGATTTTTTTATACAAATACAGAAAATAAATCTTTTTTTGAGGATTAATAAAAATAATAAATTCCTTGGGATAAATATCACTAAAATTTGACTTATAAGACATTTCAGTGTATTTTTTAGAAGAATTTATACGGATACTATAAATACTGCTGTTTCCTGTATAAAGCAGTATCTTTTATACATCCAGTGAGTTATCTTCTATTACTTCCTAGATAATAGTTAGTAATGCGATTTTTTGCAAGACACGTTTTTATAAAAACAGCGTTTTTAAAAGATAACAATACACTTTGATTGAATATATAAGGAGCGAGTGTGGCGAAAAAGGAGTTTCCCGAAATACATTTCTATGACCAAGGGTTTGTAGATATTTACAATAAAACCTGGGCCTGGCTTCAAGATTTTTGGGGAAAAGGTACACCGGAAAACGGAATGGAAAAGCAGTTTTTCCTTTCCCTGGATTCAGATACAATAAATCAATTTGAATCCTGCTTTTCTACATTTTACTTGGTTTACAGCAACAGAAATTTCCCTGCTGTTTCATGTCTGGATAATTTTTACACAAAGCAGGAGGAGAACGGTGCAATCCGCAGCCAGTATAGGGTCAGCGATGGAAAACCCGTGTTTCCGGAAGACAACCCTGAGTCAGTACACCCGCCCCTTTTTGCATGGGCTGAATACAATCTTTTTCATAAGATCGGACAGAAAAAGCGGATAAAAACTATAATGCCTGTACTGGAAAAATACTTTACTTGGCTTGAAGAGACCTTTCGTCATGAAAACGGGCTGTACTCGGTTCCCCTTGCTGCAACTACAATGACAAACAGTCCAAGAGAGGAATCTGTATATCCTATAGATTTTAACGCTCAGCAGGCATTAAATGCACTTTATATGTCAGCACTTGGTGATATCCTCAATGATAAGGAAATTAGTTTCCGCTACAAACGGGCTTTTTTCTCCTTAAAAACCAGGATCAACTCGCAAATGTGGAATGAAGAAGACGGTGTGTATTACGATCTTGATAAAAACGAAGAACAGGTCAAGGTCCAGCACATAGGCACATACTGGACGCTGTTGGCAGAAATTCCAAATGAAGACAAAGCAGAAAAACTGATTGCGCACCTGAAGAATAGGGAAAGCTTTGGTACTGAAAACCCTTTTCCAAGCCTGGCTGCAGGGGATCCGTATTTTGATAATAACGGAGGCGGATACCGCGGATCTGTTTTCCCTCCCTTTACCTACATGGTCTTAAAGGGTCTTGAAAAGTACAACCGCTACATTCTTGCCCGCGAATGTGCAATCCGTCATATGTACTATATTCTAGATACTGTGCATCCTGAGGGCAATAAACCGGGAAATATTTACGAAGCATATAAGCCTAACTCAGACGGGCCTGCACAATGGCAGGAAAACGAAGATTTCCCCAGACCCATGTTTCTCACATACAGCGCTCTCTCTACAATTCCAATGATGATAGAGAATGTCATTGGTTTGTACATCAGTCTTCCGAGAAAGACTGTTGACTGGATTATCCCTACTCTTGAGATAATGGGGATTGAGAACCTTTCATTAAAGCGGAATATGATTACCATTTTGAGCAATAAAAGCGGCAGGGGATGGGAAATCCGGATGGAGTCAGAGAAACTATACTATTTTACTATAAATATAATCGACAAGAAAAAGAAAACACTCCCTATTCCTTCCGGCAAATGTTCAATGCTGATAGATAAACTCTAAAAACGTATTAATAGGTATAAAAGAAGCTGTCTGACACTGTATCAGGCAGCTTTTTTTATGAATGAAAGGGGATTCTTCCCTTCAAGGATCGTGCCAAAGTCAATCTGTCGGTATACTCAAGGTCTCCTCCAACAGCGACTCCGGATGCCAGCCTGCTGATCCGCAGTTTATCATCAGCTTTTAGCATATCTACAATATACAATGCAGTTGCATCCCCTTCCACTGTGGGGTTTGTGGCAATAATAACTTCTGTCACTTGGTTCTCTTTAATTTTTTGCTGTAAAAGGTTGAAATTAAGGTCTTCAGGACGAATGCCGTCAAGAGGAGAAATATGTCCGTGAAGTACATGGTACAACCCGCGATACTCCCGGGTAGATTCAATAGTCTGTAAGTCCTGGGGAGTTTCTACTATACAAAGTTCGCGTTTATCCCGGTTCGGATTAGAGCATATTTCACAAATTGCTGCTTCTGTATAGTTGCCGCAGGATTTGCATTTCTTAATCTTTTCCTGTACAGTCCGGATTTGCTCACCAAGGGTATGGTTAAAGCGCTGATCAGACTGCAGAAGATAGTATGCAAGACGGGCAGCGCTTTTTGGACCAATGCCAGGAAGACGGGACAAGCTGCGGATTAGACCATCCAGGGTGTTCATGAATTACTGTCCCATAAAGTTCGGAGGTATATTCATGCCGCCAGTAAGAGATGACATTTCCTCACGGATTTTATCTCTAGTATTGTTCATTGCATTAGTAAAAGCAGCAAGCATAAGGTCCTCAAGCATTCCAACATCCTCAGGATCAACAACCTCTTCGGATATTTTTACATCTGTGACATCCATTTTACCATTCATGGTCACTTTTACCATACCGCCGCCTGCAGAACCCTCGACTGTTACATCTTTTAATTTTTCCTGCATCTCATTCATATTACTCTGCATATTCTGCAGGTTTTTCATCAATTCCATTGGATTAAAATTCATTTCTTTCCCCCTCTTTATTGAAAAGAACTATTGTATTATTTCGCCGCGAAAAATCTGTTTTACCATTTGGACCTGTTCATCCTTCTGTTCTGCTTTTTCGCTTTTTTTATCCTGTATTTCTACACTTACTTCTACCGGTTTGCCGGTATGCCGTGTAATTACTTCAGTTAAATACTGAATCTCCTGATTCACAAAAGATGCGTGAAAATTACTGTCAAAGTCAAGTCTAATCGAGGTTCCGGATGTATTCCATGCCAAAGCTTTTTCCAGCGCAGATGCTAAAGCGAGTTTACTCTTCTTAATCTCATTTACTATTTCCCGCTTTACATTTTCATTGATAATAACTTCATCCGCGGAAACAGGTTCACCAGCCGTAGGTGCTTCGGATGCTGAGCCCGCCGGCCTAGGTGCTGACAATAGCTCCTGCTTTAAGTCCCGGATCTGTGCAAGCAGGTTTGCAGGTTCAATGTAGGAGCGCAGCTCTGTCAGCTTACTAAGCACAAGCTCAAGTTCAAAGCGTTCATTTACTGTATACCGCAAGTTTCGATAAAGAAAAAACAGCAGCTCCAATGCTTTTTCAATCTGAAAGACTGTAAAGTTCTCTACTACTGCTGCGGAAAAACGCTTTGGATCGTATCCTATCACAGCCTGATCCTGTATTCCCTGTGTAATAAAAAGGATGGACCGGAAATACTCGGTTATATCTACAATAAACTGTTCAACAGAAACACCGGTACGCAGGATCTCTTCTGTTTTTCGCAGCATATCCTGGGGCGCTTCCTGCACAATGCTCTCAACTAACGAGTTCAAGTCATCCAGTCCAACCAAGCCCAGCTTTTCCTGAATTTTCTCTAATGTTATTACATCCTGGGAAAAAGACACAACCTGATCGAATAATGTGTAGGCATCCCGCATGGATCCTGTTGCTTCTTTTGCAATCCAATACAGCGCCTCTTCCTGGGCTGAAATTCCCAGGTCTGCTGCTGCGTCAGTAAGCTTTTCAACTAAGGTATTTAGATGGATCAAGCGGAAATTAAACTGCTGACACCTGGACTTAATTGTTGCCGGCACCTTATGCAGCTCAGTTGTAGCAAAAATAAATACGATATACGGAGGCGGCTCTTCAATTGTTTTTAACAGCGCATTAAAGGCACTGTTAGAAAGCATGTGAACCTCGTCTATAATATAGATTTTGTACCGCGAGCTGTTCGGTGCAAAAAGGACTTCTTCTTTTATTTCCCGTACATCATTTACTCCGGTATTTGAAGCACCATCAATCTCAATTACATCTAAAGACCTGCCCTTTGTTATTTCGCGGCATTGCGCACACTCTCCGCAAGGCTCAGGGGTTGGACCATTTACACAGTTCAGAGCTTTTGCAAGAACACGTGCTGCAGAGGTTTTTCCTACTCCCCGGGGTCCGGAAAACAAGAAGGCATGGGCAATGCGTCCCTTTGAAACCGAATTCTTTAATGTGGATACAACAAATTCCTGTCCAACAAGTTCATCAAAATTACTGGGTCTTTTTTTGGTTGCGGTTACTTCATACGGCATGAAACACACGTTCCTTTCATCCACCTATAATCTGTAGATTCAATACAATTTTACTATTTTTATCATATCATATCCAGTACGCGCAATTGGCAATACCGCAGGTATAGTACGAGGTTTTCACAATCAGCCGTTTTTCAATGCTCAGTCAATCATTAAGTAGATAGTAATTCTAATACTGAAAATATACTGCTTATGAAAGAATATCAGGTTACATCCATAAAAAAACCCCTTTAGCTCCGGACAAGCAACCTGGCGCTCATCAATTGGACACTTACCGCTGCTACCTTCCGGTCCTGACGGAGTTGGGTGTCAACTGATAGCGTAGGGCCTGACCATCAACACTAAAGGGGATACGGAGAGAGAGGGATTCGAACCCTCGGTACCCGGATAGGGTACATACGCTTTCC
>CAYRYS010000027.1:0-33531 GCA_964428555.1 uncultured Spirochaetales bacterium
TCCGTGCTTTGGAACTCAATAAACAGGTAGATGTATGCTTCTTTTCCTTTCAGTCTCACCTTTACCAGTAGATCTTCGGCAAAGTCCTTAAACTCATCTGAAATATAGGACTTCTCTACAAGCGGCTTGAAATCCGAAAAGTCAATCTCTGAAGCAAATTCCTTGTCTACAAAGCTTTCCAAGAGCTCTTTTATCAGGGTTTTGTCTGAAAAGAGTACTCCATACCCGTGTTTGTGAATAAAGCGGTCTTTTTTCATGAAAACAGTATAGCTGACTATTGAATAATTGGCAATTTCCTTGGCTTTCAAACAACGAATTACGCAGATGGGGGAACCGGAGGATTTCTCTGTCGGCCTTTAGAGAGCCTCAAGGACCTAATTTGCGCTTCCATGCAGAGTAGATCCTTGAGTTTATCGAAAGGATCGCCCCAGGCTTTCCTCACGCCCGGCTTCGCCTCAAGTACGGTAAGAACGCAAAGTTCTGAGGTTCCCTACCGGCTATACCTCAAACTTTAGGAGCAGGTTCTCTTTTGGTGCAAGTGCTATTTCGAGTCCCTGGTCTCCTACAGTGTATTCTTTGCCTGTAAACACGTCTTTTGCAGTTTGTCTGTGGTCCAGGTTTACTAAATCCACGGGCACGGCAATGGTCCGGGCTTCTTCAGCGCGGTTCACTAGAGCAATAAACCCGTCCTTCAATGTAAAACGCGCGAATGCCAAACCCATGTTATCTGTGTAAAGCACTCGGTAGCTTCCTGTGGCAAAGGACTCTTCCGAGGTCTTCAGTTTTGTGAGTGTTTTATACAACGCGAGAAAGTCCTTGTTCCACTTGGACTGGTCCCATTCCATGGGATACCTGCACCCTTCATGTGTTTGTATATGCCCGTCCAGAGCAATCTCATCTCCATAATAGATTGAGGTCGCTCCAGGCAGGAGGAACAGGAGGATAATCAAGCCCCTGTACACGTCCCAGTCAAAGACATCGGTGTTATTATGAAACCTGTGTGTGTCGTGGGAGTCTATTAAGTTGAACTGGAGAAATGCAGTCTGATTCGGCAGTCTGTTATAGTGCTGTAGTATCTGGGCAGCAAGCTCATCCCCTGAGTATGCCTCCAGCTTTCCGGAAAGATCTGCCAGCTTATATAAAAACCGGTCAGCCTCGCCTGCAAATGTGCGCAATGGTCTGCCTGAAGCAAAGTAGTTCATTGCCCCGTCCCACTGGTCGCCAAGGAGGTAGCTGATATTATCTTCCCAGTGTTCTCCTATCATATAAGCCTCAGGATTTATCTCTTTTATCTGTTTTCGGATTTCCTTCCAAAGGTCATTGGAAAACTGGTGTGAGTTCCTTCGTCCTGTCTGACTTCCTACATCGAAGCGCCAGGCATCAATGCTGTACGGAGGTTTCAGCCAATGGCGTAGTACTGAATCATCATTTCTATACATAATGTCTTTAAGTTTTTCTGATGAATAATTCAGCTGCGGAAGCGTGTGCACATCCATCCAGCCAATCGGATTTCCAGCATCATCAAAATAATAAAACCCGTGTTCATCTGATGACCGGTCCTGCTGTGCATTTTTCAGCCATGGATGATCAATACCAGTATGGTTGATGGATATGTCCAGCATCAGCTTCATTCCGTTTTTATGCAGTTCATCCGAAAGCTTTGCAAGCCCCTGGTCTCCCCCGAAATGAGGGTCTACATGAAAATAATCCACACAGTCATAGTGATGGGTTGTTTTCGCGTCAAAAATCGGGTTCAGGTATACTGCATTCACCCCAAGCTCTTTCAGGTACGGTATTTTCTGGATAATCCCTTCAAGGTCGCCGCCGAAGAAGTCCATGCAAAAGCCTTCATCATATTCAAGGACATCATCATCCCAATTCATTTTTTTCGGCTTGTGGCCGTCAAATGTGTACTCTCCTGTTTTTACATCATTCTCCGGATTCCCGTTTTTAAAACGGTCAGGAAAGATATGGTAAAACACTGTTCCAGGCACCCATTTTGGGTCAGCGAAATCTGCCTGAATAACAAAGTCAAAGTCTTCTGTGGGGTGGTAAGCAGTAACTCCCTGCCTTGTATAAAAGAAAAAGCGTTTACCGGTTTCAACAGCAAAATGATAGTGGGTTACAGGCTGGCGAATCTCAAGTTCACAGCTGTAATACACCATATCATCCTCAATTTTATCCAGTTTCATGGGAACTAGAGTATCTGAAGCATTTATCAAAGTACGCAGATACATTTTAACAACTGCATCATCTTTTTTATGGCGCACTGATATTGTAACTGTTTCTCCTAAACCAGGGTTTGGTTTTGAAACAAAATCATTATTCACTTCGCTATGAATGGTTCTCCGAAATTCCATACCTTCTCCTTCTCGTATTTTGTAATAGGGTAAACCGTATTACTAATAATGACAATAGCAGATACCTGGATTCCGTTGATGAAAACACACCTGAGTAAACACCTATTTTAGAAAAGAGAGTTTTGGGAAAATGTATTTCAGCTTTTTCACACCAGGCTCCAGAAGTCTGCGGATTTTATTTTCATGGGTTTGGACTGTTCTTTCTCCAAGATCTATCAGACCTTGAATGTTTGTAAAGTCAAAGCTGTTATTACCGTCCCAGGTTTCTATACGGAGGCTTGCCTGCTCCCGAATATTCAAGCCCGCAAGCTCGGAGGCTATCGTAAAAGCCCTGAAAAACACGGTAAGGCCGTTTGTAACTTCAATTTCTCTTCCAAACTGAAAAGGGGCAACATCAATGGCAATCACTTTTTTGAATCCCCTTTTATGGGCAACGCTTACAGGCAGATTATTTACAACAGTTCCATCAACAAGGAGCATCCCGTCCTTTTCAACAGGATGAAACAAGCCTGGGAAACACAGGGAAGCACGCACAGACTCAGCAACATTGCCTGAATCCAAAACAACCTCTTTTCCTGTACGCAGGTCAGTAGCATTACACACAAAGGGGATGTCAAGGTCCTCGAAGTCGGCATTATGAGTTAGTGCTTTTAACAGCTTCAGAACTCTTTTCCCTGAATCCATTCCAGGATTGATAAGCAGAGTATTTACTGCCTCCTGTGCTTGTAAATACCGTACAAGCGGCCCGCCGGAGAGCTTGAATGTCAAGCCTTCAAGGTAATTAGCTAGAGAGAATTCATTTACAAGAAAGTCTTCCATCGAAGAAACAGCTTTACCTGAAGCATAGGTTGAACCAATTATTGCACCAATTGAGGTTCCCACAATAAGGTCTGGAATATACCCCATTTTCTCAAAGGCTTTTAAAGCGCCTACGTGAGCAATTCCATTCCCGCCGCCTCCTGAAAGAACTAAGGCCCATTTACTGCTCAAAGCTCTGCCTCCTGATAATTGAATGAACGATCAATCCACAGTGTATCTATAATTCTAAATAATGATCAATATGATTAAAAGCAGGTATACTATTTTCTAACAAAAATTGCTGCTAATAGTATGCGGAGATGCTTAAAATGATTAGTAAACAGGGGAATACGACTTATAGAATATCCAGCTTTTTCCCGATCGCCTGAAAAGCTGCGATGCACCTATCAAGGTCTTCCCTCGTGTGTGCTGCAGATACCTGGACCCTGATTCTTGCCTGACCCTTAGGAACAACAGGATAGGAAAAACCGATTACATAGATCCCTTCTTCCAAGAGCGCATCAGCCATCTCACCTGCCAAATCCTCATCATAGAGCATAACCGGTATAATGGGGTGTGTTCCTGGTTTCACATCCAGACCAAGCTTAGATATTTCATCACGAAAATAGGCTGTGTTTTCCATCAATGTATCACGGAGTTTGGTGGATTCAGAGAGCATCGTAATTGCCTCAATAGTGGTTCCCGCAATTACAGGTGCCAAGGTGTTTGAAAAAAGATAGGGCCTGCTCTTCTGCCGCAGCAGCTCGACAATCTCTTTTCTTCCGGAAACACAGCCGCCCATAGCTCCGCCAAGAGCCTTCCCGAATGTAGTAGTGATGATGTCAACTCTATCGGTTACTCCCCAGTATTCGCCGGTTCCTTTTCCTTTTTTGCCCATAAAACCAGTTGCGTGGCTGTCATCCACCAGAACCATTGCCTTGTATTTTTCCGCAAGCTTGCAGATTTCAGGGAGATTGGCAATATCGCCGTCCATGGAAAACACACCGTCAGTTGCAATGATTATCCTCTTTGCACCCTGGGCAGCCTTAAGCTTTTCCTCAAGGTCCTGCATGTCACTGTGTTTGTAGATATACCGCTGTGCCTTTGTCAGCCGAATTCCATCTATTATAGATGCATGATTCAAGGCATCTGTGCAGATCGCGGACTGTGAATCCAATAGCGGCTCAAAAACACCGCCGTTCGCGTCAAAGCAGGCTGCAAAAAGGATGGTATCCTCTGTTTCCAGGAACTCTGATACTGTTTTCTCCAGCTCCTTGTGCACCCCCATTGTGCCGCAGATAAACCGTACTGAGGATACGCCGTATCCCCATTTCCCGATTGTCTCTTGTGCAGCTTTTTTCAGCCTCCGATGGTCAGCTAGGCCCAAATAGTTATTCGCGCAAAAGTTTAACACCTCTTTGCCCTTTACCTGAATCCGTGCCCCCTGAGGGCTTTCGAGTACGCGCTCTGTTTTATATGTTCCTGCTTCTTTTATCTCTTCTATGGTTTGCTGAAAATCTTTTCTTACCTGATCAAACATGCACTTCTCCTTAGGTTATATCAAGAATTACTTTACCGCTCTTTCCTGAGTTCATTGCTTCAAAGCCTTTTTGAAAATCATCAAAAGGCAGCTGGTGGGTAATTACCTTGGATACATCCAGTCCGCTTTGGAGCATTGTCTGAACCTTGTACCATGTCTCAAAGATTTCCCGTCCGTAGATTCCTTTAATTGTTAAGCCCTTAAAAATGACCTGGTCCCAGTCAACAGAAGCCATCTTCGGCAATAGGCCCAAAAGGGCTACCCTCCCTCCATGGTACATAGACTCCAGCATTGTTTCAAAAGCATTTTCATTCCCGGACATCTCCATGCCTACATCGAAGCCGATCAGTCCCAGCGCTTTCATCACTTCCTGTACACGCTCTTTCTTTACATTCACTGTGCGGTCTGCTCCCGCGTCTTTTGCCATTTCCAGTCTATAGTCATTAATGTCAGTAACAACGATTTTCCGTGCCCCGGCGTGGCGCGCGATGTATGCTGCCATAATTCCAATTGGACCGGCACCTGTTATCAAAACATCCTCTCCCACAAGGTCAAAGGAAAGCGCGGAGTGAGCTGCGTTTCCCAATGGGTCGAAGATTGCAGCAATTCTGTCAGGTATGGATTCATGCACATGCCATGCATTTTGCGCGGGTACAGCAACATACTCAGCAAACCCGCCGTCCCTTTGAACACCTATTCCTAAGGCGTTTGTACATAAGTGGCGCCTTCCTGCTCTGCAGCTGCGGCATACTCCGCAGAAAATATGGCCTTCAGCAGAGACCCGTTCCCCGATTTCATACCACTGTACATCCTCGCCCTTTTCCACAATATGGCCCACATATTCATGGCCGGGTATGAGGGGTGGATGAATTGCCCGCTGTGCCCAGGAGTCCCAATTAAAAATATGCAGATCAGTACCGCAGATTGCGGCCTTATCCACTTTTATGAGAATATCATTGGATCCGCACACAGGCTTCTGCACTTCTCTGAGGGTGAACCCGGGTCCTGGTTTGCTTTTTACAAGTGCTTTCAAAACTCCCCCGATCAATTTGGAATATTCGCTTAATTCTACCATAGCCGGGATGCTTTTTCAGCATGAATTGTCATTTCGTTAGAAATTGAGAGAGGGTAATATGCTCTGCGGTGCGCTATATATTGTTATTTTTTTCAACAGTTACTATATCTTTTTCAATTCTCTTAGTTACTGCCGAACACAGCCTGCCTGAGTCCTGGAATCACAATTTCCTGAAATTCAATATCACGGAAATTGTTAACAGTTGTAACATTGTCAGCATACCGCACAAATTCGCCGACATCAGCACCGTTGCCTACTCCGATTATAAATACAAGGGCTTCATCTGTAGGGAATATTGACTGAATATATTCAGAGTCTTCTTTAGTGCTTGAATTATCCGCGCCATCGGTGATAAGGAGAATGACATTCAGATACTCAGTTTCAAGGCGGTTCTCTACCATCATATTTCTGCGATACGCGGATGAGAGAGCAGAATAGATAGCTGTTTCACCGTATTGGGGATGCGGGGTTATACTCATCCAATTCCTTAGGTTATCTACCATATCCTGCTGTGTAATAATGCAGGGAGGTGCTTCATTAAAATCCTGGGGTCCGCCAAAATGGGACATAAGCACTATCATTGAGAATTCTGTGTCCTGTACAAAACTTCTAGCTTCCAACTGGCTTATGTAATCAAATATCATGTCATTAGCTGTTCGAAAATCTTCATGTGTAATAGAACCGGAAGCATCCAGTACAATACTATATAAAACAGGAGTTGTGGAGTGTATGTTTATATTTATAATGATAAATAAGAATAGAATAAACGTATTTTTTTTCAAAACAATCCCTTTTAGATTAAAGTAATATTTCCTGTTACGTAAAAACCTATAACCTTGGTCATATATATACTAACAGGTAAATCTTAAATTCTTATAAAATTTTATAAAACAGAAAAAAAAGTGCACCTATGTAATTAATTTACATAGGTGCACCTGTAAAACAGTTATTCTATTGTTACTGTCTAAGAAAAATTCAATAAGATCTTGTCATATCCGTTAAATCAGTCCAGAATACCCTATGCCTCATTTGCTCCAGCTTTTTGCGCTCCTGTTTTTCCTCTTTGAATCCTCATCTTGTGTTCAGGAGGATAGCATTGTGCCTTTACCTATAAACTCTATACAGGGTATGGGCGTTTATCCTGAAGAGGTTTATATTAGTTTTTTTACTGAACATGCGGAGAATTGTGATATCGGTTTTGCTGAAGAAGTTCTCTCCCAATATATGTCCAGGGCAGGACAATATGGAATTAATTCGGATGTAGCAATTTGCCAAATGATACTTGAAACGAATTTCCTCCGGTTTACCGGTTCAGTTCCAATTGAGCACAACAATTTCTGCGGGCTCGGTGCGGAAACTGCTGACAACCCCGGTTTAGCATTCCGGAGCATTGCTGAAGGGGTGGAAGCCCACCTTCAGCATTTATATGCCTATGCTTCTGAGTATGAGCTACCTACCAGGCAAGTTGATCCGCGGTTTGATCATGTTATCAGAGGCAGTGCAGTAACGGTCTTAGATCTTTCAGAAAGATGGGCTATAGACCCGGAATACGGAAGGAAGATAATGAACCTTCTTGAGCGGGTGACTGAGCATGCACAATCTTATTATGAAAATACTGGTTCCTTTCAAACACCCTGCTCTGAATAGTTCATTTAAGATACTTCAGATTCAGGTACTACATGTATTGTTCCGAACTCACCATCATACCCGCCGGATGCATGTACCTCTTTATTTCTAATTCTTGCTATGGCATTTGCCACAGCATCGCCTGCACATGTTTTTATATCGGAAACCGCAATTTTAGTTAAGATCGATATTTCATCTCCAAGCTCTTCAATAATCCGGGAATACTCCCGCTGCACGGTCTTTGTATTCTCTCCCTTACTGAGAATCTGGCTCAGCACTTGCGGCAATGAAACCATGGAGAGATAGCCGGGAGCATCTGAGGGCTGCTTGGGCTCTGCTCTATCAGCAAGTTCGTGTACACGGTGAGCCACTCCTAATGTAAGCATTTTTCCGCATTCAGGACAAAGCCCCTGAAGCTTTACAGATTCTTCGGGCTTAAGACACACAGAGCATTTGCGATGACCGTCCAAATGATACTTTCCCTCCTCAGGGAAAAATTCCAAGGTTCCCTCAAAGCCCTTACGTGTCCTGACTGCCTGAAACATACTCGGGTAGTCAAACTCAGCATTAAAAACATTTGCTTCCCGTGCAAGCTTAGCAGGAGAATGAGCGTCTGAGTTAGAGATAAGGGTATACTTATCTAAGGCACTTATCCGCCAATTCATTGCAGGGTCAGAAGACAGACCGGTTTCCAAAGCAAATATTTCATCCGACATATCGCCATAGCATTCTTCAAGTGTATCGAACCCGGAGCGGGACCCGAATAGGGAAAACCAGGGAGTCCATATATGTGCAGGGACTACCTGGGCATCGGCAGATGCGTTTTTTACTATTTCAACAAGGTTTCTGGAATCGAGTTTTAATATAGGTCTTCCGTCAGAGTGTATATTTCCAATTGAATCCAGCTTTGTTCTTATTTTCTCCGCTGCTACAAGGTCCGGTACAAATACGAGGTTATGGATCTTCCGAACCTTACCGTTCTTTTTATAGATACTCGATATTTCTCCATTTATTACAAAACGTATTTGAAAGCCGGGAGAAACACTCTGTCCAAAGGGATTATCATCCGGTTCGTTCCTGAGCCTGAAGAAACCGGGCTCTGCGGGTATGAGCTTTTCAGATATTTCGGTAAACCACGCAGGATGCGTAAAGTCGCTGGTAGCTAATACATTAATGCCTTTCACCTTTGCCCATTTGCAGTAATTGATAAGATCTGCTGACTTGGATGTGGCCATGGAGTACTTTGAGTGTATATGCAGGTCTGCCCTATATTTCAATTACTTCCCCTATCAGATTTTTTTCGGCATGTCCTTAATTTCATCTCGAATTTGTCCGACAACCTCCTGGTACTGACTATCTAAGTGCGCCATGTTTTTCTGCAGAATCTGTGCAAATTCGGGATCTGCCTCTGGGGGAAGGTTTATCTGCTGTCCGGTCTGTTGAGCTAATTGACGTCGCTTTTCCTCAAGCCGTGGTCCGTACTGCTGTAAAAGCTGCTCTTTTACCGAATTCTTATCTTCTAAATAGCGGCTAAAAAATTGTTCTATCTGTTTAAAAATATATTCTATTCTTTCATTGTCTTTTAGCAGATCTTTGCATGCTTCCTTTAGTCTTGTAAGGTTTACATCCAAAGTATCTCCTTTGGGAAGAATCAAATTGGCAAGAAGCACATTCATTGCACCTTCCACTGCCCACTTACGCTCTTTTCCGGAAAACCCTTTGAGATCTTCTTTTATAGAATCTTTACTCAGGTCCTGAAGAAACTTTGAAACAATTTTCTTGCCTTCCTGCTGTATTTCATGCTTTTTTAAGCTTTCTCTATCTACTTCTACATCTTCTGTCCGTTCCAGGGCTAATTCCAATGCTGATTTTATTTCAGCCATTATCTCCTCCTCTTCAAATTCATACAATTTCTTTATTCACGGTTACACCATAATGTACAGAGAGTATTGGAATGTATCAAGGAAAAAACAGGTTTTAACAGCGTATCACCGATTCATCAGTAACCACAAAATCAACAGGCATATCATATTCCAACACTGGAATAGATTCGAGAAGCTGGAAGGAAAAACATATACCCATTGCTGTTAAGTCTTTTCCCCACACCCCGAGAAAGCGGTCAAAGAAGCCTCCCCCTTTACCAAGGCGTTTCCCGGTTTTGTCAAAGGCATACCCTGGCACAATACAGAGGGTCTTTTCTTCAGCAAATATCTCCGGGTTTACCGGCTCAGCCTCAACACAGGGCTCGGCAATACCGAAACTGCTCACCTCTAGGCCGGACTCGCAGGTATCTACTTTGTGAAATATCATCTGCTTTCCATATATCCTTGGAAGACCAAGGAGCTTTCCCATTCTTAAGACTGCATTATTTAAGGGCTTGAGATCCGGTTCACCTGCAAGGGGCATGAAAGAAAGGATTATCCGGGCTTCAGTGAATTCGGAAATATTCAGTATCCGCGCTACAAGCTGCTCTGACCTGCTGTGTATTTCAGGATCTGACAATTTTTCAATCTGTCGGCGGATAATTTTTCGCAAATCTCTTTTTATCTCTTTCATATTTCCATAGTATACCATTATATTGATTATTAGAGGATAACTATGAGTACACTTTTTTTCCAGAATCCCTTATCTGAGAATGAATTAAAGTCACGCATCAAGACGCGGGAAGAAGACACCCGTGACTTACGGGGTATGTATTTCCGTGACACAACAGCAATAATTCACTCATACCCGTTCAGACGGCTAAAACACAAGACCCAGGTCTTTTTTGCCCCGAAAAATGATCATATATGCACTCGGATTGAACATGTAATGCATGTTGCCACCATTGCGGCAACTGCATGTAGAGCACTCGGACTAGACTCAGACCTTGCCTGGGCTATCGGCCTTGGCCATGACCTGGGACACAGCCCCTTCGGACATTTAGGGGAAAAGATCCTTGAAGAACTTGCCGCTGACCAGGAGGACTTCCAACACGAAATGTACTCACTCCGGGTTGTTGATCACCTGGCGCGTTATGGAAAAGGTCTGAACCTAACCTATGCAGTCAGAGACGGAATTGTGAATCACTGCGGAGAAAAGTTTGAGCAGGAAATTGAACCTGACTGCAGGATTAAGGACCTTTCATCAATAAAAGACCGCAGTTATTACCCTTCCACATGGGAAGGCTGCGTAGTACGGATGTGCGACAAGGTTGCGTATTTGGGAAGAGACCTAGAGGATGCAATCCGGTTAAGCGTTATCCAACAGGATGATCCGCCGAAAGAGGCTATAGATGTGCTTGGCAAAACAAACAGCGAGATTATCGATACCCTTACACACGATCTCATATCCTGCTCTATGAAAACCGGAAAAATCGGTTTTTCAGACCAGGTCTTTGAGGCTTACCTTTTAATGAAGAACTTTAATTATAAAAACATATATATTAGCCCGACTTTGGCAAATTACCATACTTATTTTGAGAGGATACTGAAAACTTTGTATCATTATCTTTCAGAACTATTTTTAAAGAACGGAAACGACTTTCCTAAGTATGCAGAAGAGACAAACCGTCTAGCCAGGCGCTTTGGTGCATATCTTCAGAAAATGTACAGCTTCTATGATAGCCATGATAAGTCATTTAAGCTGCTTGTTCTCGACTATGTTGCAGGAATGACAGATGATTATGCGATTGACTGTGTTTCAGAGATAATGGTACCAAGAAGCTTTGACTTTACTTTTCAAGACAGACCAAGCGAAAAACAATAGGAGAAACCATGGTTTTTAAGGAAGATCTGCAAATTCAGACACAGGGTTTTTCAGATATAAAGAATATTACAGCACCTGTGCAAGCTATCATTTCAAAGTCCGGCATTCAGGATGGAATGGTTAATATTTTTAGTATTGGCTCTACCCAGACGATAACAGTAATCGAGTATGAACCTGCACTTGTCAAAGACATTCACAACATATTGGAAAAGCTTATTTCACGAAAGATACAATCCCATCATTCTGAAACTTGGGGAGATGATAACGGCTTTTCACATATGAGGGGTACGCTTTTCGGATGCGAGACAACTGCACCTGTAGATAACGGAAAAATACTGCTTGGTACTTGGCAGCAAATTGTGCTCATTGACCATGATAACAGACCCAGAAACCGTCAAATTAGAATTACTGTTGTTGGTGAATAGATCTGCTAGGATCTGAGTATTTCCTGAAATTCCTCTTTTGTCAGGTTCTCTTTCTCCAGAAGCTGCTGTGTTCCCTTTTCTAAAAGTCCCCGCTTTTCCTGAAGCATGTTCTTCACATGGCTATAGCGCTCATCTACAATTCTTGCTACCTCTGAATCAATATACTTCTGTGTGTCCTCAGAGTATTCCCTGTTTACCTGGGAGTATTCATCTCCCAAGAATTTGGAAGACTTTTTATACGGGAGAGCGACGTTTTTAAATTTTTCGCTCATTCCGTATTCAGTAATCATTTTTCTCACAAGCTCTGAAGCACGGGAAAGGTCGTCTGAAGCTCCGGTGGATATTTCGCCGAGAACAAGCTCTTCAGAAGCTCTGCCGCCAAGCATAACATCCAGCTTTCCGATCAGCTCACTCTGGGTAAGGAGGTATTTTTCCTCTTCCGGGATCTGTCTGGTAAAACCAAGGGCACCCATACCTCTAGGAATAATGGATATTTTTTGAACAGAATCAGCGGAATCAGTGAATCCTGCAACCAGGGCATGGCCCATCTCGTGGTATGCTACTCTTTTCCGCTGAACCGGGTCTGATAGACTTTTCTTTTTCTGCAATCCTGCAAAGACTTTTTCTATAGCATCTTCGAAATCCCCTTGCTCCACCTTGTCCCTGTTGTTGCGTACTGCAATGAGTGCTGCTTCATTTACTATATTCGCAAGATCTGCACCGACAAGACCTGGAGTGCCCTTTGCAACATCCAGGAGATTAACATTGGAAGTAAGTTTAACATTCCTCGTGTGTATTTTCAAAATTGCTTCTCTGCCTTCCAGGTCAGGCTTATCCACAAGTACCTGCCTGTCAAAACGTCCAGCACGCATGAGCGCTGGGTCCAGAGTTTCAGGTCTGTTGGTGGCAGCAAGAATAATTACCCCTGTGCGCGAATCGAAACCGTCCATTTCTACAAGGAGCTGGTTCAATGTCTGCTCACGTTCATCATTAGACCCAATGGAAGCCTGGCGGTTTTTGCCGATTGCATCCAGTTCATCTATAAAGATAATGCACGGGGCTTTATCTTTTGCCTGCGTAAAAAGATCCCGCACCCTGGCAGCCCCAACGCCAACAAACATTTCCACAAAATCAGCTCCGCTAAGTCGGAAAAAGGGTACCCCTGCCTCCCCTGCAACAGCTTTTGCAAGCAGGGTTTTTCCAGTACCAGGTGCTCCGATAAGCAAAACACCTGTTGGGATTCTGCCCCCAACATCGATATATTTTTTCGGCTTTTTCAGAAAATCAACGACCTCCTCTAGTTCAGCCTTTGACTCATCTACTCCTGCCACATCCGAGAACTCGACTCCGGTTTCTCCTTCAGCAACCAGCCTCGATTTGTTCTTACCGAACTGCATGACACCTGAGCCCATGCCTTCCATTCTGGAAAACAAATACCTCCAGATAAAGATAAGGATAACAAACGGGGCAATCCAATAAATAAGCAGTTCAAGAAGGGGCTGACTCTGCTCAGGTACGCGGTAGTAAGTAATATTCTGCTCTTCTAGGAGGGGCAAGAAATTCGGGTCTTCAACAGGGGTAGTCCGCACCCGCTGCTGTTCCTCTGCTTCTGCAGACATGGAAGTACTCTCAGGACCTTCGGACAGCACGCCTATATAGTAATCAGAGCCCATTTCCACGGTCTCTATTTGTCCTTGACGCACCATATCCTTAAACCTGGAATACTCCACTGTCTGTACATCCGAATTTTGAAAGAAAACAGCATTGAGCAGGGCCATGATAACCAAAGCACCGACAAAGTACCAAATAGAGAAGTGAAACTCCGGTCCCTTAAATTGTTTGTCATTTTTCGGGTCCTTATTCTTCTTCCATTCTTTCCGGTTATCATTTCCTGCCATGCTGCCTCCAAAGCACTATAGCTACCGGATTATTCCGACAATAAATTCATTTCCTTTCCGGTTAACCCTAAATCGGATTTCTTCACCTTCAGCTGAGTTTAATGCGTTATAAAACTCACGCACTGTAGTTATCTGTGAATCATTTACGCGGGAAATAACATCACCAGTCCGAATACCAGCCAAAGCACCAGGAGTTTCTTCAATTACATTGTACGCTACTACTCCCTGAGTATTATCAGGCACCTCAATTTCCCTGGCAATATCACTTGTAAGCGATGTTACTGATAATCCGGGCCAGAGGTTTCTATTACCCTGGAGTTCCTGCTCTTCAGGTCGTTCATCCAATGTAACAGTTATCTGCCGCTCTCTGGCATTCCGTATTACAGTGAAATCTATCTGTGTTCCAGGGGCAATGTTTCCTACAAACTGGGTTAAATGGTCAATATTTCTAATGTCCTGCTCATCAGCCTGGATAATAAAGTCGCCGGGCAGTATGCCGTCTTCATAGGCTGGAGAATCATAGTGAACATTTGTCACTAATGCTCCTGTCTCATCTCCAATTCCAAGATCCCGTGCAAGCCCTTCATTCACTGCTGTGTCAACATCAGTAATAAGGACGCCAAGCCAACCGTAGCGGATCCTTCCAGTTTCAACAAAGTCTTCAATAGCCCGCTTTGCATTATTAATCGGTATGGCAAAACCAATGCCTACACTGCCTCCGCTTTGTGAAGCGATCCAGGTATTTATGCCCACAATCTCCCCATTCAAATTTACCAGGGCACCTCCAGAATTTCCCGGATTAATTGCAGCATCTGTCTGGATATAATCTGTATAAGCAGCTACACCCATAGAAGATGCATCCGCCCTTCTGCCAAGTGCAGAAACAATCCCGGCTGTAACTGTTGACTCAAAACCATAGGGGTTTCCAATAGCCAAAACCCAATCTCCTACATGAAGATTATCTGAGTCACCAAGGGTAGCAATTGGGACATCTTCATTTGTGGTAAACTCAACAAGTGCCAGATCTGTTCTCGGGTCTGTCCCTACAACAGAAGCCTCAAAATCTCTACCATCGGAAAGTCCGACGCTAATTTCATCTGCATCTCCTACAACATGGTTGTTGGAAATTACATAGACAGTATTCCCATCTCGTCCGACAATCACTCCGGAGCCCAATCCAGGCACACGGCGTTCACGTTCCTCTGTACTGCCGTTTCTTCTGCCTTGGGGCCCAAAGAAAAACTCAAATGGGTTCTGAAAGTTCGGCACCTGTTGCCGAACTACTTCAATAACATTTACCTCAACAACAACAGGAATAACACTCTCTGTTGTTGCACGGAATGTGCTTGAAAGGTCCTCCGGAGACATCTGAACATCCGGTGCAGGTTCATTCGATTCCTGATACACTTCTCCCCCATTATCTTCTGCAGACGGTGCTGCAAAGATACGGCTTATACCAAAGGACAAGACCAATAATACAGAAATAATAAGTACTGTTAATCCTCTAAATCTTCTAAAATTCATGTTTTGTTAAACCTCCTACAATAAATTACTAAAATTTCTTTTTTCATCCAACAGCAAAATTAATGGATTACTCCAATCCCTTATTCAGAGTATTGACAATTCTCTACATTCAGATAGAGAATTACATACAGTATTACAATATACAAAACAGAAAGCCTTAGGTTACATAACATTTATACTTTTACTCTACTCTGGACGCTGTTCCCATACTTTCTATAGATTACCTGCCATAGAGAGGGTGAATATTTCTGCCTTATATGGTATAGATATGTGTGGCACATAGACCGTATCTAATTACAAACATTCAGGAAATCAGTAAATACATTACCCTCACAGAAAGTGAAAAAAACGCGCTTCTGGGTAACCCCAGCCCGCCTTTTTCAGTCACCGAATACTACGCAGGGCTAATGGAAGCCACTCTGGACTGTCCGATACGGAGACAGTGTATTCCAACTACAGCAGAGAAGTCAGTATGTACCTATGAGTTTTCTGATCCCCTTTTTGAAAAAAACTATAAACCTGCTCCCAGACTTGTCCACCGGTATCCAAACCGGGTTCTGCTGTTAGCCTCCCAGAGATGTGCTGTTTACTGCAGACACTGTTTCCGCAGATACTTTACAGACAGCAATATTCAGGGTATCTCCGATTCTGACCTCTCCCAAGCTGTAAAATATATAAAAAAGGACCCAAGAATTCAGGAGGTGCTTATTTCCGGGGGAGACCCTCTCATGCTCCATGAAGCAAAGCTGAAGACCATACTTACAGCAATAGGAAAAGCACGTGATGATATTATTATTCGGATTGGAACCAGGGTACCGGTGGTGTTCCCTTCTAGAGTAAAGGAGATGATCAATACGCTAACCTCTGCTCCCAGACCGGTCTGGATTGTGACCCAGTTTAACCATCCAAAAGAGATTACTCCCGAGTCGTCAGAAGCTATAGACCTGCTTATAAAAAACAGCATACCTGTTTTAAACCAAAGTGTGCTGCTTCAGGATATTAATGACTCAGTCTCTACCCTTGCCGAGCTTTGCCAGGGCCTTGTTTCAATAAAAGTAAAGCCATATTATATTTTTCAAGGCGACCTTGCGGCAGGGACTTCCCATTTCCGGGTTCCAATTCAAAAGACCTTGCGATTGCAGCAGCAGCTCCGCAGAGAAGTCTCAGGTATAGCAATGCCTGAGTTCGCGGTGGACCTTCCAGACGGAGGCGGCAAAATACCGTTAACCCACGGCTTTATCCAGAAAATTAGGGAGAATGAGATTGTTTGCAGGAGTCAGGAAGGAATCGAATACACATATCCGAACGAAGGAGAAAATAAATGAAAGACCATTTACTGTGGAAACATGTTAGTCACAGAACAGTATACAAAACCAGGGTTTTTAATCTTCAAGAAGCAAAGCGGAAGAATGCAGAAGGAAGAGAAGCTGAATTTTACATTATCGATTCCCCGAATTGGGTGAATGTTGTACCAGTATTGCAGAATGATGAGGAAACTGACTGCTTTCTCATGGTCGGCCAGTACAGGCAGGGTTCTGAACGGTTTACTATGGAGTTCCCCGGAGGAGTGATTGATGAAGGAGAAACTCCTGAGGAAGCAGCAAGACGTGAGCTCCTTGAAGAAACAGGATACACTCCAGGCCGTATTGAGCTTGCAGGGGAGATAAGCCCGAACCCGGCGATTATGAATAACCGGGTCTTCACCTATGTTGCCATTGACCTCCAGCTTACCCATAAGCAGAATTTAGACTTAGATGAATTTTTGGATTTTGAGCTTATCCCAGTACAAGAGGTAGAAGAAAAGATGGGTACAGCTGAGTATGACCACGCGATTATGATGGTAGCTCTCGGATATTACAATAAATGGAAGCAGAGACACATATAAACCATTGTCTCTGCCTTGTTTCAGATTAAGCCCGGGATTCTCTCACAGACCTCAGCATTAGCACTGCTGCTAACGCGGTTACCGCAAGTATAGTAGGTATAATCACAATAACAGGAATAATATTCTGTCCGGTTAACCCCATGGCAATAATTTTCGCAGTCAGTGCTGTCATCAACAATGACAGGAATACCAAATACACCGGTCCCAGAAGGAACCCCATCTGTTTTTTTTTCATCAGCAGCAGCCCTGAGACAAAGGCCAAGGGAAGCAGTAAGCCGATATCCATTCCCTGAACAATCAATGTTGTATAATGCTGAAGTGATGCAGGATAAATCGAACCGTCTAAGAGAGGGGGAATGATCCTGCTGAGCCACAGAAGGCCGATGAGCAGGGAGTTCACTATCAGCAGCCCGCCTGCAAACCCTGCGGGTGCTTTTTCGGAAAAATGCTGTTTCATATTCTTGCTGCCAAGGTCAAGCATAATAAGCGTGAAGGCAAAGAAAACTGTGCCAAGCAAAAATGCATAGAGAAGAAAGAGGAAGTTGTACATAGCCATAATAATGTAGAAAAGGTAGGTAACAAGGAAATACCCAAGTGTGCCTGCAAGGGCTATCATACCCCGCACAGAACCGCTCCGTGACCAGAGCAGGAAGATAAGCACCAGGGGAATTGCAATAAACAGGGTAACATAGTCCTGACCAATTCCCTGAACAGCTACATCTGCTGACATATGGCGGTAAAGTCCTTGTCCGTAAATTTGTATCACCTCTCCGCGTATGCTTTCATACTCAAAAACACCCGGTCCGCCTGTGGAGAATATACCAACAGAAGCAGCAATAGCTGCAGCAACAACAATAAGAAAAACGAGGATAGTGATTGTAGTTTTATTTTTCATCCTGTATCCTTTTCCGTAAATTGATAGAATTACCGTTGGTAATCTAAATTATTTAAGCAGGTTCTGTCAACAATCAGGCAAAAGAATATGATCTTTCAAAGCTTCAGAATATTGTAAGAGTAAACAAAAAGCTGCTTGGATATGTAAAGCCTGTAACCAGGGTTTTCTAAAAAAAAAACAGCCTTTTTACAGACTGTCTTAACAAGAAGAGGCGCCGAGCGGATTCGAACCGCTGAATAAAGGTTTTGCAGACCTCTCCCTTACCACTTGGGTACGGCGCCGTTATTAACGGACTTTAATGTAATAAATCTCTCCATTTTTGTCCAGGCTTTTCAAGGATTTTCTTTTCACTTACTCTACGCCTTTATAGATATTTTTTTTCTCTCATTTAGGATGTAATGTATGAAACCAAGGGCATTACTCATCAATCCGCCGATATACGATTTTGCGTTGTACGATTTGTTTTTAAAGCCCTACGGCTTATTGCGCATTAGCAGATGGCTGAAGGAATCCGGCTGGGATGCAAAGGTTCTTAACTGTCTTGACTACACAGACAGGGAATCTGAAAAACTGCTGGGCAAGGTGCAAAGAAGAACAAACGGCACCGGAAAATTCTTCAGGCAGAGGATAGATTATCCTGAAGGCATACAAAATATTCCCAGAAGCTTTTCCAGGTATGGAATTACCCGAGACTCATTCCGACAAAAGCTAAAAGATCAACAGCCGGATATTATCTTTATTTCAACAGGGATGACATACTGGTATAAAGGAGTTCAGGAAGCAATAAATCTTTGCAGAGAAGCGTTTCCCGGAACACCAATTATTGCAGGCGGAGTGTATGCATCACTCATGCCTGAGCACATGCGCAGTATTATGGCACCGGACCTTATTATTCCAGGGGATGACTTGTCCAGTTTATGCACATTTCTTAAGAAAATGGGGCTTCCGGTACCGGAACAGCCCTTTCCTGAATATCCTGAGGAAGGGTGGAACGGCTGGAAAGATGCAGGGGTTATACAGCTGAATACCGGATGCCCCTACTCTTGCCAATACTGTGCTTCGAACATTCTCTGTCCCCAGTTTGTTTCAGGCAGTCCGGAGAAGGGGTTTGCATACTTTCAGAAAATACATGAAAAATTCAGGACTAAAAATTGGGCATTTTACGATGACGCCCTTTTAATAAACAAGGAGAAGGTTTTCCTCCCGTTCATAGAAAACCTTATAGAAGCCAATATAGATGCTAATTTTTATCTTCCCAATGCAATACACCTCAGGTTTCTTGATGAACCAACCATAAAACTCATGCTTAGAGCAGGTTTTCAAGAACTGCGTATTGGATATGAAAGTGCTGAAGATGGATTTCATCAGCAGTATGATGCAAAGCTTGAAGCAGAGATGCTGCCTGAAAAGGTTGAGGACATGAAAAACGCAGGGTTTCGGGTTCAAAATGCAGCTGTATATGTAATTGCCGGTTTGCCGGGACAGCGGGCAGAGGAAGTGGAAACTACTATTCGAGCAGCTGCAGCCACTGGGGTAAGGGTCCGAATTGCCCAGTACTCACCTGTTCCCGGTACACCACTATGGGAAGAAAGCTGCAGCTTCTCACAGTATCCTCTAAAGAACGAACCGTTATACCATAACAATACCTTTTTTGCCACAGAGTGGGAGGGTTTTACCAGAGCAGACCTTGAGAAGCTCAAGCAGCTCACCCTCCGGCTCTATGAGAATAAATCAATGTAACCTCTGTTGTTCCACAATACCCCGGACCGAATCTCTGTTTAGATGAGTCATGAGGTACTGCACAGTTTCAAGGGGCTCTTTCTCTCTATTTAGTATTTTAAAAACTGCTTCTGTAATCGGAAGCCGAAGATTATGTTTTTCAGCGAGCTGTATTGCGTACTTACATGCTACAGATCCTTCAGGGAGATAGCCAATTTCATTGATATTTGCTATTACCTCGTTAAGATCTGTATACTTTTGAATAACCTTTTTATGAACAATATCCCGGCCAAACCTGCGGTTCCTTCCATGGATACTCCTGCAAGTAACATCCAGGTCTCCCACTCCTGCAATTGAGGTAAATGTCTCAGGATGGGTAGCTCCAAGTGCTGTCCCAAGCCGCATAATCTCGTTTAAGCCTGCAGCAAGGAGTAAAGACTCAGTATTGTCTCCAAAGCCCTCAGAAATTTCCTTCAGAGCGTCCAGAATTCCGAAAGCAATAGCAATTACATTTTTCATTGCTGCACAGGTTTGCACTCCAATTATATCGATTGAAGCAAATACCATTACGCTGCTTGTTTTCAGAAGCTCGCGGAAGAGAATGGAGTTTCTTCCATTGCTGGACGCGCTAATAAGTCCTGTCAATTTGCCTCTAGCTACCTCTTCAGCATGGCTTGGGCCTGAAATATAGACAAGATTATTCTTATAAAAACCTGGAAGGTAATTCTCCATAGTCTCTACAATAAGCTTTGGACCTGTTTTCCCTTCAATAAATCCCTTTGTCAGAACACCAATAGGGGTTTCGCCGTTTTTAACATCTTCTACATCCAGTATTTGCTTGAGTGTGTTTAAAATAAACAAAGAAGGCGGAACAAATAGCAGATAGTCCTTACCAGCAGCAACCTCCCTAATTTCTGTATTTGCCTTTATATTATCAGGAAGCTCAACGTTTGGAAGATATTTCTTATTTTCATGGTCTTTGTTAATTGTATCTGCTACATCTGCCTCAAAGCTCCATATTTCAACTTCATACTCTTTTTCAGCAATGATTTTTGCAACTGCAGTACCCCAGGCTCCTGCACCTATAACACCGATAGTATGTTTTGCCATCTTCTTCTCCTTACTAAAAGGTACTAACAGAATGGAATGAAATAACAATATGGTCAATGAATATATCAGTTTTTCTTGATATTTATAGGTAAGTGAACTAAAGAACGAACTTTTGGGAAAAAGTATTTCAGTACTCTTTTCTGAGCAAGAAAGGAAACGGGTCTCCCTGCGCTTCAACCTGCTGAAGCAGGGACTAACCGTAAGAAATGAGAGAATCCTCACTTGAAAACAGGGTTAGCATCAGCCTAATCATCAGATATTATATCTTAATTACATTCCGGAAAAGTATTTCCACAAGGTCTGTATAGCTGAATCCAGGGTAATAATATCAAAAGCTGCAGAAAGGTCTGTAATTTTTCCGGACATCCTCTTTAAGCTCTTTAAGGAGTATGTATCACTTAATTCATCCAGTTTTTTTGCAAGCAGGAAAGTACCTTCCTGGTGGATTCCATTTTGTAAATCTGTTAATAATGGTCGTACCTCAGTGAATAATTCAGAGGTAATATCTTTGGGGGATTGCTTTTCTTGTAATTCCCTTGTCAGCCATTGAAGCATGTGGGAAATGCTCTGATCTTCCTGATCAATAGATTTGTTTTCACTGCTGTATGTCTCAAGATACCCTGCCAAATGGTTTAATAAGCCATCACGTTTTAGAGGCTTACGAAGGTAGCCGCTAAAGTTTTCTCGTATTCTTTCAACCTCCTCTTTCATTAAAGAGGCAGTAAGCGCGATTACAGGTATATTCTCTGTTTCAGGATTATCCCGCAATAGGCGCGCTGCAGCATATCCGTCCATTATCGGCATACGTATATCCATTAAAATAAGGTCAGGCTTTTGTTCAAGAGCCACATTCACCCCCTCTTCCCCGTTTTCCGCTTCCAGAACAACAAGCTCTGTTTCAGAAAGAAAAACCTTTATTAATTCCCGGTTTGTTTCAACGTCTTCTACAATGAGCACTTTTCCGGGCTTAAAACAAATCACCTCCGTTGCTTTCTTCCTTTCTCCTATTTGTTTTCCCTGTGTACAAATATCTAGATTATCCAGGCTTACCGTAAAATCAGTTCCTACTCCTACCGTGCTTTCTATATTAAGCTTTCCGCCAAGCAGCTGTACTAGGCGAAGCGAAATGGAAAGACCTAGACCTGTACCACCGTATTTTCTGCTGGACTGTCCCTGCTGCTGGTGAAACGGTTCAAAGATACTCTCTTTCTGGTCCGGAGGAATACCAATTCCTGTATCAGTAACAGTAATTTTGATATTTTGCTTCTGTGCATCCTCTGCTGATACATCAGTATCCACACGAATAGTTACCCCTCCGGAGTCAGTGAATTTCACCGCATTACCAACAAGATTAAACAAAATCTGCCTCATCTTTACTTCATCTGTAATAACCTGAGTCATACTGCTATTTATGTCGGTTTTTAAGTGTATCCCCTTTTTTTCCGCTTTTATCTGGAATACTGCAGCTACTTCATTCACTAATAAGCTAATATCAACCGGATCACGCTCTATGGTCACTTTACCGGATTCTATTTTAGATAAATCCAGGATATCATTAATTAAACTTAACAGTATATTTCCGCTGGTAATAATATTTTCAATATAGCCGTGCTGTTCAATATCTGTTTCCAGCTGATTGTGGAGAATTTCTGCGAATCCTAATATTGAATTCATAGGAGTCCGTATTTCATGACTCATATTTGCTAAAAATACGCTCTTCGCCTTATTCGCTTTATGAGCTGCTTCATAGGCATTTTTCAATTGATTATCAAAATACATCCGTTCATAGGCATTGGATATAATATTTGAAACTATTCGTAGGAGTTCCACATCAGTTTTATCCCAATTTCTTTTTATTGCATTTTCATCAAACCCAATAAATCCAATCTTTCTTCCCTGGACCTTGAGCGGGAATGCAAGTATGGACAGGATACCCTGGTCAGCCAGAATACCGTAAATATCTTTTGGGAGCATCTTTATATTATCAGAAAATATGTATCCCCTTGTTTCCAAGAGCCTGTTCCATGAGGGTATAATAGCATAGGGTATATTCTGTAGGTTTTCTTTCTGCGGAAAAACCCCTTTATTTGTCCATTCATATACATTGGTTGTTTCTTCTGTATCCTGTGAATCTTCAAAAATATAGACCCTGCTGACATTGGTGTGCATTCCCAATTTTTCGAGGACCTGATCCATTTTATCATCAAAATCTTCAAGCTTATTAAGCTCAATTGAGATATCTGATAGTAATTCCTGTTGCTGGAGGTTTTTTTCTAGTTTTTTTTCAGTTTCTTTACGCTCAGTAATATCCCTACCGATTCCCTGTACCTCAATAATCTGTCCGTATTCGTTCCTGATTGCATAGTCTTCCCAGGAAATCCACCGCCAGCCGAATGCAGTTTTTGCCCGCTGCTCTAGATATACGCGGTAAGGCGGGCTCTCCAATTTCTTCATTTCTTTCATTGTTTGTTCAATATCATCTTCATGTATTAAGGGCTGAAAACTCGTACCAAGCAGATCTTCCTTCGTTTTTCCGAACATTCTGCAGTAAGCTCCATTCACAAAGGTAAATTGTCCATTTTGGTTCACTCGTACAATCATCTCCTGCTGTGACTCAACTACCCCTCGATAGCGTTCTTCACTTTCTTTCAATTTATTAGACATAGCCTTATAATCTGATATATCCTCTGCTACCCCGGCTTTTCTATAGATATTTCCTTCCGCATCCCGGATAGGAAATGTCCTGGCCCGTATCCAACGCACAGTTGCATCCGGCCGAACTATTCTGTATTCTTCATCAAACTGTCCCTTAACCCTGTACTGATCACTTCCAAACGCGGAGACTACTCTTTCCTTGTCTTCAGGGTGAATTGTTTCAAGAAACATATCCGGATTTTTGTAAAGCTCGCCTCGAGGTTGTTCCCATAAGCGTTCAAAAGCAGGACTCACATAGAGCATTTTATTGTCAGTCCGAAGCCAAAATACCTCATCAATACTCTCGGTTAACTGATGAAATATTTCCTGGCTATTCCGAAGCTCAATCTCAGTGATTTTTTCCTGGGTAATATCCCGAAAAATAATCATCAGATGGAGTTTTCCGGTAATGTGTATTGGTACAAAACTGATCTCCAGCCAGATTTGTTTTCCAAAGGAAGTCTCAGGTATGTGGAGCCTCTGGTGTATGACTTCTTCGCTTTTTAATGCACTATCAGCAGTATCAACAAGTCCATATTTCTGCCAGCTCGGTATGTTATAAAAGTTCTGTGAAAGCAGGGCTTTTTTATCTTTCGCACCGATTGCATCCACAGCAGCCTGGTTTACTGTCACCGCATCTCCGTGGCTGTTATAAACAACAACTCCATAGGGCGCGTATTCAATAAGGAGCTTGTTCATCTTTGCAGCTTCAAGCCGCTCCTGCTCCATATTTTTATAATCTGTAATATCAGTATGAGTACCAATTACCCTAAGGGGGCTGCCGTCCCGGGCCCAGTCAATAACCGTCCCCCTGTCCATGACCCATTTATAAGTTCCGCTTTTTGTAAGCATCCTATGGGTATTTTCATAAAAAGTTTTTTTCCCACTCAGATGTTTGTTCAAATCAGCAAAGACCTGGTCCTTGTCATCAGGGTGGATCCGCTTTTCCCATTCAGAAAGCTCATTCCCAATCTCATCTTCTGAGTATCCAAGCATCTCCTTCCAGCGCTTTGAATAAAAGACCTTGTCTGTTAGAGCGTTCCAGTCCCACACACCGCTCCTGCTGCCTTCTATTGCGGATTGCCAACGCTCTTTTTCCTCTTTGACACGTTCTTCCTCAGCGTTACGCGCGGTTATATCAATAATATATCCAAAAGGCTGATCAAGGTTGGACTCATTGTGCTTTGAAAGACTGATATACTCGCTAATCCATTTAACATTGCCGTCCTTGGATATAATTCTGTAATCCTTGGTTTTACTATTTCCCTGATTTTCCGCTAATGCAGTTTCAACACCTTGTACAACATCCTCCCTGTCTTCAGGATGAATAATGTCCGCGTATTTAATTTTACCGGAAATGAAATCTCTATCCCCATATCCTGTTATGTCCTGTACATTCGGAGACACCTTTTCAACCACTCGGTCCGCATAATTATTCCAAATAAAAAAACTACCGGGCCGTTAGTAAAAGATTCCAAAAGACTATTATTTTTCATTTTCACCCCCACTGCTCATCTGTTAAATATCATCATTTTCATATAATAATTCAAAAAAAATCTGGTCAACATTATTCGACTTTTTCCTTATAATTTACTATTCTCTGTTATAGGAAAAGGAAATACCATGAATACTCAGAATGAAAATAGAGAAATAGATAACATATTAATAGTCGATGATAACCCGCAAAATATACAGCTTGTTGCAGCCGCTCTTAAAGACGAAGGCTACAAGCTGTCATTTGCCCAATCCGACCAAGGTGCATTACAGAAGATTAATAGCACTCTTTTTGACCTAATCCTTCTTGATATTATGATGCCTGAAATGGACGGGTATGAAGTATGCAGTAAAATCCTGGAAAACCCAGAATTTAGGGAAATCCCAATTATTTTCCTTACAGCAAAAGCAGACAAAGAAAGCATTGTTGAAGGCTTAAGGACCGGGGGCGCAGATTATGTGGTAAAGCCATTTCATGGCGATGAATTACGTGCCAGGGTTAAAATACACTTATCTAACAAACAGTATAGAGAAAGGTTAGAAGAAATTAACATAACCTTGAACAAAGAAATACTCAAAAGCATAAAAATGGAAGAAGAATTGCAGAATTCCAGAGAAGAGCTTCAGAGAATTAATAGAGAACTCTATAAACGTGCAACAGAAGACCAGCTGACCGGGTTAATGAACAGAAGGAAGATGCTTGATCATATTGAATATGAACAGGAACGGTTTCAGAGAAATAAAAAAACGCTGTCTATTATAATTACAGACATTGATAAGTTTAAAAAAGTTAATGACACCTATGGCCATAACTGCGGCGACCTTGTTTTGAAAAAGGCAGCTGAAATGCTTTATTCCAATAAAAGAAAACAGGACCTCCTTGCGAGATGGGGAGGAGAAGAGTTTCTCCTGGTACTCCCTGAGACAGACCAGGAGGAAGCAGCAGTCCTTGCGGAGAAAATGCGGGAAGCTATTGAAAAAATGGATGTTCAGTATAAAGAAGCGAAAATTCCGGTAACAATGACATTCGGAATAAGCGAACATTCAGCGAACTGCACTAATATCGAGAACTGTATACAGCATGCTGATATGGCTTTATACGCAGGAAAACAGAGCGGGCGGAACCAGGTTGTTCTCTATTCACCTGAACATGAAGATACGTACCTAAGCTAATAATAAAAATCTACTTTTTTCCCTTTGTAATCTGGCAGGAGCTCATCATCATCTTGGGTTAAATCGGTATCATCCTTATTTTTTTTCTCTTCATCCTTGGGCTTCTGCTCTTCTTCCCTGCCTTCATCCGGTTTCACTCTCGACTCATGGGGATCAATTTTCATTGTGTCCTGGGTGTCAATTCTCTCAATTGCCATACCGCTCTCCCTATGTAAAATTTACCCAAAATACAGAAGAATAGCAAAGTTTTTTTATAAGGCAAAGACTGCCTAATCGAAAAGTTTTCAGCACTAGACAGCCTAGTATTTTTTAGACTCTTTCACTTACGAGCTTTGTAAATTCATCAACATAGTTTTCTATTGCTTTAATTCCCTTGTCCCAAAAACCCTGGCTTCTAATGTCAAAACCAACAGATTTACACAGACTGACAGCATCGGTATTTCCTGTCTGTTTCAGTACAGTGTTATAGATTTCAGGAAAGCTCTCCTGATTATTTAGATACAAACTATACAACCCAAGCCCGAAAAGCTGACCAAAGGCATAGGGGAAATTATAAAATGCCAATTCTTGGCGGTAATAGTGGCCTTTTACAGCCCACATATATTGATGCAGCTTATCCTGATCAAGACCATCTCCATATGTCTTCTTCTGGGCCTCAATCATTAAGTCTGAGAATTCCCGCGGAGAAAGTTCTCCTTGCTTTCGTTTATTCATTACCTGGTTTTCAAAGTAATATCGTGAAAGAATATCAACTATAACCTGTGTTGAATCAGCAAGAAAGGTTTCAAGCACCTGTATGCGCTCCTCTCCTTCCAAATGCTTTAACGCGCCATTGAAGACAAGGGTTTCCGAGAATATGCTCGCAGTTTCCGCAAGGGTCATGGGATACTCCCTATGGACCGCACTGTCATCTTTTAGTACATGGTGATGAAAAGCATGCCCCAACTCGTGTGCAACTGTTGTCAAAGATGAAAAAGACCCGTCAAAATTGCAGAGGATCCTGCTCTCTCCAGGAAGTGGCAAGGAAATACAGTATGCACCCCCCACTTTACCTTTCCTCGGCTCTGCATCTATCCAGGACTTATCAAATGCCTCTTTTGCAAAGGCACCAAGCTCCTGTGAAAAAGCGGTAAATTCCTTAATAATAAGCTCTTTTGCCTCTGCAAAGCTCCACGTCTTTCCGCTTTTGCCGACCGGAGCAAATATGTCATAAAAAGCGCATTTTTCAATTCCCAGTAACTGTGCCTTTGCTTTCAGGTACTTACGGAACATAGGCAGGCTGTTTTCCATTGCAGAGATAAGGGAATTCAGACTTGCAGAATCAATCCGCGCTTGGAAAATCGACTTATCCAGAGTACGCTCATAGCCGCGCCTGGAATTCAGTATATCCGTAAAGCCTTTAACCCCATTTAATGAATAGGCCATTGGAATTTCCATAGATTTCCAAAGCTCTATTTCATGGATATATGCCTTTTCACGGACATCTCTGTCTGAGTGAAAAGCTAAACCCCGAAGCTCATTAATGGTTTTTTGTTCTCCGGACTCTTCATCCCAGGTACAAGCCAAAGTAGAAGAAATTGACTCCTGCATCCTGGACCATGCATCCCCCCCAGGCCGTGACAGGTCTGCACCCAAATTCTCCAGGGCTGGCGGCATCTGGTACTGCTGCAATGTAAGCTGCTCTGTAAAGAAAAACTGATACTCAGAAAGAATTTCAGAGCCCTGTATTATTTCATCCAAACCTTGAATTCCAGCCAATGTATTTCTGAGCACAACAATACCGTTTCGTAAAGGAAGCCCCTCTGCTTCCAAGGCGTTCAGCATCCGGGTTGCTTCAGGGTCTGTTGTTGCTGTAGAAAATCTGCAGTAGGTATAGGAAATCAGGTTTTCAAAGAGATCTGAAAGGCGGTTGTATTCACTAACAATCCATTCCAGCCATTTTTCCGGATTCGAAGCAGCAGCTCCAGTGTCCCCTGCCCTTGAAAGGAAATTTGCTGTGCCTGAGTTATAGTTTTTCCTATCATTAACAAATTCAGGGTCATCGAAACCCTTATATACAGGTGTTAGGTCCCATTTGGGAAGCCCGGTGTTAGAGCCATTCTGCATTTCCGACCTCGTATTCGTTAATTTCATCTTCAGTAAAAAACAGGGAGATTTCCCTGATTGCTGTCTCAGGAGAATCAGAAGCATGGATAATATTTTTCGGTGTATGCATACAGAAGTCACCGCGGATAGTTCCCGGCTGTGCTTCGTCTACACTGGTTGGACCGCAAAGCATTCTCAAGCGCTTGATTGCATTATCACCTTCTACTACCATTGCAACAACAGGACCTTGTACTATGTAATTCATCAATGTCTCATAGAAGGATTTGCCTTCGTGTTCACCATAGTGTTTGTACGCAAGGTCATGGTCAATGCGGAGCATTTTTAGGGCAGTTATCTTAAGCCCCTTTTTTTCTATGCGGGTAATAACCTCTCCGACAAGTCCTCGCTGGAGAACCCCTGGTTTTAACATTGTGAAACTTCTCTCATACGCCATATTCATAATCCTTTCTCTGTAAGGCATTTCTTCATTCCATTCCTCTGTTATTAGCAAAACTATAAAAAATCCTCTATAATAAATGAGGGCTTCTATAATTAAACAGATTGGCTGGAGATTAAAAAATGCCATATCTATTATCTGTAATGTTTTTCACTTATAAAACATATACGGCTATTTTTCAACCCGGTCTCCGATTAGTAGTTTGAAAGGAACTATTTGTATGCTGAAAAATCGTACTCTCTTCATGCTTCTCATTTTTACTTTATTCTGTTTACCTTGGATTTCGGCTCAAGATGGAAAGATTGACCCCATTTTGGCAGAGGCACAGCTTTTAGTGCAAGACCGGCCTCTTAGCGAAACGATCAATCTTACCCTAAGCGATAGAGCCAGGTTCCGGTTTTATGTGCCTGAAGATACAATTTATTTTTGGCTCGAGCTTGCTAACTCTCCGGCTGATCTTGATATTTTTATCCGCCAGGGTGTGCAGCCAGTGGACTATAATAATGCAGACGCCTATAGTGTGCTTCGCGATTATAATGAAGCTCTTTTTGTGAGCCGCTTCCGTGACTCTACAATTCCAGCGGGACAGTACATTGCAGACGTTGTATACCAGATCGGCTCTCTTCCGTTAATCGAAGGTGTCCGGAGAAATGAAATACCTTTCAGCATCAATTTCCGCACTGTTTCATCCAGAGTAGATGCTCCCCTTGACCCTGGTATACCTATCACTGCTGAGCTGAATCCTGAAACCGGGATGTTCCGTACATACACTATTGACGTGCCGCAGCATGCAAAGGAAATGAGGATCGATATCTTTGATGCTTATAGCGATATTGATATATTCGCCCGGCATGGGGCACAAATTATTCACAGAGAAACAGCGGACTATGTACGCCAGAGCCTGCTTGCAAATGAAAGAATGGTACTTTCCAGAGGATCTGACCCTCCGCTCCAGACAGGCCGCTATTTCATTACAATTGTAGACCAGGTTACTAGGCACAGCCCTGAAGAGTTCTCGATTGTTGCGAATTTTTCAAGCGAAGCACCAGCATTTCTTCAAAGAGAACCGGAAATTCCTGCACCTGAGAGCCCGCTGCATCGCGCTGTACTATCTACTGTGGAGATAATCTCTGATGCAGGCAGGGGTTCCGGATGTATCCTCACATCCAGAGGGCTCATGGTTACAAACTACCATGTAGTAACCAGGCCGTCAGGCCGTATAGATGAGGAGGTTGAAGTTGGAGTGGCTACAGACCTAGCTTCTCCGTCAGAAGAGCTATTTAGTGCAACCCTTGTTGACTCTTCTGAAGAGCTGGACCTCGCTCTGTACAGGATCGACAGGGGGCTTTACGGAAATGCCCTGAGTGAGGCATACCGGTTCCCTTGGATGGAAACAGCAGTGGAAGACGGAGTGACATTGGGAATGCCCATCTCGCTGCTCGGATATCCTACAATCGGCGGTTCAGGCTCAAAAGTTTCAATAACTTATACCAGAGGCATTGTTTCGGGGTTTGAACGTACCGATTTTGGTACTATAATAAAAACTGATGGAGAAATAAATCCGGGTAACTCCGGCGGAGCAGCACTGAACGATCAGTACCGCCTTATCGGACTTCCCACAAGCGTAATCGGAGAAGAGGCAGGTCAGCTGGGATACATTCACCCTGTTCATCTATTTCCGGATGAGTGGATTCGCATAATAGAAGAGGAAACAAGATAGGATTATTATGAATAAAAAAGAAATAACAGACAAAAAGGTTATCCCTCTGCTTCAGGAACTGATACAAAACAGATGCGTTAACACTGGAGACCCAAACTCCGGTCAGGAAATCCGGTCAGCAAAAACATTGGATCGATTTTTCCGGGAATACGGTCTGGAGTCTACAATAATTGAAGCTGCACCTGGAAGGGCAAACCTTATCCTGCGAATTCCCGGAAATAACCCAATAGCCCCTAGCCTCGCATTCATGAGCCACCTGGATGTAGTACCAGCTGATGAACAAGCCTGGGACACAGACCCATTCGGGGGAGAATTAATAAACGGCTATGTACACGGCAGGGGATGCGTTGACATGCTCAATGTTACAGCAGCTATGGCAGTTGCATTTGCGGAATTCTATAAAAACAACGGCCAAGCAGAGGGCGATCTTCTTTATATCGCAGCTGCGGATGAAGAAGCCTCCGGCAGACTCGGCGCCAGGTGGCTGGTAGAAGAGCATTGGAACCTGGTAAAATGCGATTATATGATAACAGAGCTCGGCGGCTATTTTATTTCCAGCGAGAACGGCCCTGTGCCCACAATTACACTCGGTGAAAAAGGAATCGCCTGGCTAAAGCTCGGGTTCTCCGGTACAACCAGCCACGGAAGCATGCCTTATAAAACAGACAATGCGCTGCAGAAGGCATCCAAAGCAGCGCTTCAGATACAAAGCGCTCTGACAAAGGTTGAATTTCACCCTGTATACGACAAGATGCTTAAAAGCCTTGTACCCTCTATAATTGAACGGCTTTTCCTAAAAATGCCCCTTACTAGCGAATGGAAACTTGAAGAAATTTACAAGTCCTCCCCAGGCAAAGCCCGTTTTCTCCACGCAGGGTGTAGAAACACCTATAGTGCGAACATGCTCCATGCAGGAAATAAAATAAATATTGTTCCCAATTACGCAGAGCTTGACATAGATGCAAGAATTACCCCTGAGTGCGGGGTTGAGGACGTACAGACGGAAATAAAAAATATACTCGATTCAATTGGAAAGTCTGCAACAATAGAATTCACAGAATTCTTTCCTGCAAATATATCAGAAGAAAACACTCCGCTCATGGAAGCAACAAAACAAATAATCCGTCAGCACTATCCGAATACCGGAATTGCCCAGCTCTTTATAAGTGGAGTTACAGATGGAAGATTCTGGAGGCAACGGGGCACCACAGTTTACGGTTTTTCCCTATTTGACACGGATCTTACCCTAGATGAATACTCCAGTATGCTCCACGGCCCAAATGAAAAAGTTTCTGAAAAGAGTTTAGAAAAATCATTCTCTTATTTTTTAGATCTCCCGGAGGTCTTTTATTCATTAGAGAGTGAGGACACATATACATATAAGGAGAAGGAAAATGGATAACACATCCCAAACAGGTAATAATGAATACACCAGCTTTTTCTCCAATGCGGAAATAAAGGACATGATCGAAAAGACCCTTACCCGATTTGAGAACTGGAAAGTACAGATGGAGACCAATCCAAATCCGAGGATGGTCCATTCACTAAAAAACATCCTCTCTATTATTGATACTCTGTCAGATGTATCAAACCGTCAAACTCATTATTCTTATAAGCGGTTAACTAGATATATGGCAAGCTTGATGCATGAAGTTGCAGAATTGAATATGACAATAGCAAATGCACTTCAGGCAGATGACTACATAGATGAACAGGAAGAAGCGGAAATCACCTCTTCTCTGCGTAGGGTAGTACAATCTGCTGTAGATTTAATAAAAATCGTGCAAACAGGCTTTGGTACTAAAAAGCAGATCGCTTCGGATTTTGACCATGAAGTTCTTGATCTGCGAGATGAGCAGGAAGAACAAGAACAAGAACAAGAACAAGAACAAGAACAAGAACAAGAACAAGAACAAGCAGAAAGCAGAAAGTATTAAGCACTTCCAGGTTTAACTCTAACAAAGGGAAGCAGAAAAAATACGAATGCGGCAATAATTATCAGTGCATAGCCTACACCAAAGGCATCTGCTAAAAAGCCGGTCACTGGAGCAAGGACTGCAACAAAGATTGTCTTTATTTGAGATTCAGCTGACAGCCCTGAAGCCATGACCGCATCATCAATATGATCGCTCACATAACTGACTGTTGCCGGCCGTCTAATGTTCATAATAATATAAAAAAGCATGAACAGCGCAATTGCAGCCCACTGAACACCGAGTGCAAGCAGAATTCCGGATGCAGCTACAGTAATTATTCCTGCAGCATAGAGCCAGTTTACTGCAGATGATATCTGCTTGAATCTGCCGGTTACTTTGCTGGAATTCGTGCTTGCCCTTGAAGTAATGAGAAAAATGACGCTGTAGATTATTCCGGTAACAAGCGCAACCCTCCGCTCACCATTGAGTGCAGCGAGTATTGGCAAAGATAGACCGAATGCCCGCAGCATTGGCTGTATATAATCCTTTGTAGTTTTAAAGGCAGCATCGAATATTGCAGAATTAAAGATTGCCCTGCCAAGGCGGGGACGCTTGAAAAGGAGAACAAAACTGTCAAAGGTGTCTTTCATTGCTTTCAGCACAGCTCCCGCCCCCGGTGCTGTACCGCGCCGAGCGTTTAAAAACACAGGATACGATGCAATCAGAAGCAGTCCGGCAATATAGGGAATAATCGAACCCAGGAAAACAATTCTGTAATTTTCTGTTAGAAACACAAGAAGGGCTGCAAGCAATGCGGATAAGCTTGAGCCAAGCTGTGCCCAGCCTCTAGTATGACCATAGTATTCTGCTTTAAGAGAAAACATTTCTTTTTTCCGAATATAATCCAAGATCATAGCTTTATGGGTTCCGCTGCGAAAAGCCTCGCCAAATCCGAAAAATACCATAGCAATAATGAAAAACAGGTATCCTGGAAAAAAGAAGAATAAAGCAAAGGATACAATATAGCTGATAAAAGCAAAGATCATTGCGCTTTTTCTGCCGAGTGCGTCAGCAATAATTCCGGATGGAACTTCCATTATGTTTGTAATAATTTCCCTAACCGAAAAAAGTATTCCTATTTGCAGAAAGCTTATCCCAGATACTCTGAAAAATATGATAAGGTATGGTTCAAAAAATTGAAGGTTCTTGAGAAAACCGTATGCACAGAATTTCTTATACTGTAGGTCTTTGACCGATTTATCCATACCCAACCTCTCTTTCAATCACCTTGGAAGGACAAAAAAACCCACACGGCTGGCCGCATGGGTTTACAAGTAGTGGCGAAGGGATTTGAACCCCTGACCAAACGGATATGAGCCGTTTGCTCTAC
>CAYRYS010000028.1:0-33279 GCA_964428555.1 uncultured Spirochaetales bacterium
CACCGCATAGTTAGAATATCAGCTTTTGACTCAAGCAAGCGGCGTCATACATCCTTTGCATCTGTACATGCATCTCCTGTTATTGAAGATGATATAGAGATAGACATAAAACCTGATGAAATACGGATTGACACCTACCGAGCACAAGGTGCCGGAGGACAGCATGTAAATAAAACTGATTCAGCAGTTAGAATTACTCATATTGAAACAGGGACTGTCGTACAGTGTCAAAATGAGCGAAGTCAGCATAAAAATAAAGCTATGGCCATGAAGGTGTTGAAATCGAAATTATACGATTATTACAAAACCGTACAGGAAGAGGAACAGGAAAAAAAAGCAGTAGAAAAAAAAGATATTTCCTGGGGAAATCAAATACGAAGTTATGTATTTCATCCGTATAATATGGTAAAAGATCATAGAACAAACTATGAGACAGGAAATGTACAGGCAGTTATGGACGGTAATCTTGATCCGTTTATTGAAGAATATTTACGGTATCGGTGGACAGAGAAAAAGTAAATGAAAACTCAGGTGTTGATAGTAGACGATTTATCTTTTGTGCGCAAAGCAATCCGTTCCAGCCTGGAGAATGCCGGATTCTCAATTGCCGGCGAAGCTGAAAACGGGTATGAGTGCATTCGTCTGCTTCGGGAAAAACAGCCTGATATAATCTTGTTAGACATCACAATGCCGGGTCCTGACGGCTTGACTGTGCTTCAAAAAATAACAAGTGAATTTCAGAATGTAAAAGTGATTATGTGCTCAGCTTTGGGCCAGGATAAATACATTGTAAAAGCTATTCAGCTTGGAGCCAAGGATTTTGTAGTGAAACCATTTTCCTCTGAACGGATAGTATCAGCAGTTAACAAGGTGGCATCGCTTGGGTAAAAAAACCGCAGCAGTAATTATATTACTTCTTACAATCCTTTCCCCAATTCTTTCTCAAACCCTAATTGAGAAAGAAGACTGGATTATCGGATACACAGAATTCAGTGGTGATGATATTCCCCAACAGTTCCAATACCTTCTCCGCAGTTATCCCATGCTCCTTATGGAAGAACTGAATGCTTGTGAAAATCATATACTCCTACAAGAAGAGAAAGATGCAATTATTCAGGAAGCAATGAATGCTGCAAGGAGAAGTGTCATTGCAGCAATAGAAGAGAACCATGAACAAAGAGCGAATTTACTTTTCTCTCCTGATGAAGAAACAGCTGAATATCTTGAATTAACTGCTGAAATCCATGAATTGACTGAATCCCTGGCGGATATTTCAGAAAGCTCGTATTCTGTTGCAAGTGAAATGGCTATTAGTGTCCATGAGACAAATATAGAAGCCCAGGTTCTGCCATATCCTCTGGAACTCCGTATTGCTGCAGACCAGCATGATGTGGATTACCTGATATTTGGTGATTTTTATGCAATTCAAGATTATCTATATTTAGAAGCACATATTTATAGCACACATACGAACCAGATAATAGCAAGCTATGAAGATGCTTTTCGTAGCGAAGAAGCATATACTTCCGTTTCCTCTGCAGCAGATGCTTTTGCAGATGAATTGCTTGGTACCGATTGGGCTTCGATGCAGCTAACCGTGGAGCCCGAAACTACTGCCATCTATATCAATGATCAGCTCAAAGGAGTCGGGACAGTAAATCTTTCTTATATACCCGCGGGCAATTATACTATTCGATTAATAGCACAGGGGTACCGGGAAGAATTACTTCAAACTGAGATTGAATCTGAACAGGCTTTTTACAGAGAAATACAGCTTGAGGATATTTGGGATCAGGATTTTTTTATCACCTCACAGCCGGAAGGTGCTGACGTTTACATTGGCAGCAGACATGTAGGAACGACACCTTTGGAGACCTCTATCCCGTATAGCGATACCCTATTGCGGATACAAAAAGAAGGTTTTCTTGAAGCATCATTCCATATTGGTCCGAATAATACAAATAATATCACTGCACTGCTAGTTCCTGACGAGGTATCTCCTGAAGATATTTACCAGGAGCAAAGAATTGAATTCTATGACTCTTTTGGTTTTTTTATTCTATCCATCCCTGTTACACTTGGAATAACAGGGATTTATGAAAATCTGCTTGCTTCTTATAACGCAACCACAAGTCAGGATGATATATCATCATTACAGTCCATGGGATCAGCCTTTTACTATGGTCAATATGTTTCAATTGGTGTTAATATAGGGCTGTTCATCAATATGACTATACAGCTTTTTCAATATCTGGAATCAGCAATCATACATAATTAGTAACGGAGAACTAGATGATACAGAAGGGTTTTGCCTCAAAACTGAAAAACCTATTTAAAAAGCAATCACAGAGTGAAGACTTTTTCGAAGATCTCGAAGAACTGCTCATTGAGAGTGATATCGGTGCAGCCTATACAATGGAACTTGTAGATGAGCTGCAGAAAAAAAGTGAAACAGAAAATCTCAAAACCCTGGAAGAGTATCAGAAGGTTTTAAAGGGAATTCTCTTTGATGAACTGAAGTCAAAGACCATTCTCCCTAAAGCGGAACCGCTTACAGTGTTTTTAGTATTAGGCGTAAATGGGGTTGGAAAAACTACTACTATTGCAAAGATGGCGAACTTCTTTCAAAAAACAGTTCCCACTGAGAAAATTGTATTCGCTGCAGCAGATACCTTTCGCGCTGCAGCAATTGAACAATTGACTATACACAGCCAAAGGCTGGGGTTCCGGATTGTTAAACAATCCCATGGTTCAGATCCCGGAGCAGTTATATTCGATTCAATAGAATCTGCGTATTCCAGAAATGAACATATTGTACTCGCTGATACCGCAGGGAGAATGCATAATAAAAAGAACCTTGTTAAAGAACTGGAAAAAATCGATTCTATTGTCAAAAGGAAAATCGGTGAAGGAAGATACGAGAAACTTCTTGTTATTGATGCAACTACCGGACAGAACGGCTTTCAGCAGGCAGAAATCTTCCATGAAGCAATTGGTGTAGATTCTGTTGCACTGACTAAATTTGACTCAACAGCAAAAGGCGGAATTGCAGTATCCATTTCAAGAAAGCTTGGTCTCCCTTTTTCTTTTCTTTGCTCCGGAGAGAAGCTGGAAGATATTCAGGTTTTTCATAAAGGAAACTATCTTGATCGGTTGCTTGGTATAGAATAGGAACAAATGATAATTCAGAAATTAACACCAATATTAGTTATTGCACTTGTATTAGTAACTCCTGTCTTTAGTGAAACTCGGTACTATGAATCGAATTCCCTTGGTCAGCCCCTGCGTGCAATACCGAGAATTCGCCTGAATGAGTTTGAATATACAGTAGAGATAGAAACTAGTGACGCTGAAGCTCAGCGTACAATTACTCTTTACGAAAGTGGTGTTATTACCAAAACATGGATCCAAACACTGGATGAGGATTCTGTGTTAGCAGAAGAGGAGTATGAAGGAGAGCTTGTATCAATACGCGAATACGGACCGGAAGGGCAGCTGCTTCAGGAGGAAAACTATGAACAAGATGAGCTGTCCTATACTCTGTTATATTCATACGAAGATGGGGTAAGAAATTCTGCTGTTTATACAGATAGTGAGGGTGAAATTATCTACAGAGAAGAGTATGCATATACCCCATCGGGCCAGATCCTGCAGGTGCTGCGCACCTATCAGGATGGTACTACCAGACGTTCCAGGTATAGTTATGCAGGGGCCAGTCTGCTATCCGAATGGCAGCAGGAAGATAGCAGCGCATTCCTTAAGCGGTATAATTCTGACGGCACAATCCGTTCTATTACCAGCTATGTAGAGAATGAAATCCGGTCCGTCGAGCGCTTTTATTATGAAGAACATACCCTTGTTTCTTCATATTACCAAGACCGTGAAACAGAACAGGAAATTGAGAGACTGTATGATTCGAATGAACAAATTATCCGGGAGGTAATTAATACCAGCCCAGAGTGTATAATCGAATACGAGTATTCAGATGACCTGCTGATACGCAAAACACAAGTATGCGGAAACACAAGGGAAGAGTGGATATATGAATATGATAGTGAAGATGAACTATCACAGGAAAGCTACGTTCTTAATGGTGAGCTTCAATCAGTAACACATATTACCGGAGAATCCACATATTATGAAGAAATATTCCGTGAAGAGGAAGCTTTTTTACGGGTATATTATGAAAACGATGTAAGAGTTAAAGAAGAAGTCATTCGAAACGGTGAAGTAGTAAGGGAAAGAACATATCAATGAAAATAAAAACATGGATTCTCTTTGTTGCAAATAGATATTTTTACGCAAAGAAGCGCAAAAAAGGTTTTACCAATTCCTTTCTCTCAATACTCGGACTTGCTGCCGGAGTTATGACATTAATTACAGTAATTGCAGTAATGAATGGATTCCAACTAGGCTATATAGAAAACATACTTCAAATCAGCTCATATCATATACGCTTATACCCGAGGGAGCATATCGAAAATCAGCAGGTGGCAGAAATATCAGAGACACAGGGAATTGAAAGTATTGTCCCATTTCTTGAGCATGAGGTGCTTCTAAAAGGTAATTTCCCCCGAATGCGCGGTGCTGCACTTCGCGGAGTTCCAACTGATATTATGGATAGAGATTCCGGATTTGCAGAGAATGTTGAAATACTCAACGGAGGTTTTGATATATCCAATGAAAACACTGTTGTGATCGGTTCGGAATTGTCTAGGTTTACCGGTGTTCAGGTTGGAGATACGATTCAGGTTATCACACTTTCAGGCACTGGGTTTGGTAGGATGCAGCCGGATGATATAGAATACACAGTAACTGGCATTTTTCGTACAGGGTATTATGAATATGATCTTTCCTGGGGGTTTTGTTCTTTGGAAACTGCAGAAAATATATCGGTAACAGGTGAGCACCTGGTATATGGTATTAAACTTGATAATCCGGAACAGGATGCTCGGACAATTGCAACACTCCGGAACATTCTTTCATCTGATACAGAAATTGAATCATGGCGAGAGTATAACTCCGCGTTTTTTGGCGCTCTTCGTATAGAAAAAATAATGATGACAGTATTGCTGGGTCTTATCTTTATTGTTGTTGGTGCGAATATTTATCATTCTTTTAAAAGAATGGTCTATGAACGATCAGAAGAAATCGGTGTTCTTAGAGCACTCGGAGCTTCACCAGTGGAGCTGCAAATGGTCTTCCTGCTAAACGGAGTATTTATCGGGTCTGCAGGAGCAGTTATCGGAGTTATTCTTGGAACTGTAATCAGTATTAATATAAATCTCTTATTTTCGGGTGCTGAAGCGTTTATTACCTGGATAACTCAGGTAATCCAGGCCATTTTATCCCCTGTCTCAGGGGCAGTAGAAGGATTTTCTCTTTTTTCGCCCCAGTACTTTTATCTTATGCGTGTTCCGGTGCGTCTGATTCCTTTAGAGCTCTATGGAATAGCCTTGTTCGCGGTATTCACTGCAATCATTTCATCTGTTCTTGCTGTACGCAGAATATCACAAATATATCCATCGGAGGCACTGCGTGATGAATAATACTTCAGCTTTGGTACATGTAGAAAAATTATATAAAGAATTTACCAATGGTCCGGAACGTCTGCGCATAATAGACGGAATATCACTGTCAATTGAACCGGGAAGCATACTGGTAATTACAGGAAGCAGTGGATCAGGAAAAAGTACCTTGCTAAATATTCTTGGCGGACTTGAGCGTCCCAGCTCCGGAGAAATACACTCCTGCGGCTATATTCTCACAAATGCGAAGGAAGAAGATCTCAATATCTACCGCTCACATTCAGTTGGTTTTGTTTTTCAGTTTCACCACTTGCTTAAGGATTTTAACGCACTTGAGAATGTTCTTCTTCCTGCATACATGGCGGGAAAGGGGAAAAACAAGGCCCAGGAAGAGGCCAAAGTACTTCTTGAAGATGTTGGGCTTGCAAATCGGATGGACCACTATCCTTCTCAGCTATCCGGGGGTGAGCGGCAGCGGGTTGCTCTTGCAAGGGCATTAATTAACAGGCCTGAGCTTATTCTTGCGGATGAACCGACAGGTAATCTTGATGAGGCAAATTCTCAAAAAGTTGAAGAAATACTTTTTTCTCTGGTAAAAAAATACGGTAAAACCCTTATATTTGTAACTCATGATAAGTCTGCAATTAAATATGCAGATACAAATCTACGGCTTCATGCCGGTACTTTGGAGAACCCATGAAAAACGGCCCCAGGACAATGCTTGCATTGCGTAATATTATTACTGCCACAGGGGGGATCCAAAAGCAGGTAAGAAGTGCATTGTTTGGTGTTGCTCTGAGCATTATCCCATTGATCGTTGTGCTTCAAGTTTCAGATGGGATGATAGAAGGTATAACAAGCAGGTTTATTGAATTAGGAACCTATCACATCCAGGCTGTGCCTATCGGGTCTATGACTCCGGAACAAATACAAGGCAACATTAACCGTATTGCTGAAACAGAGGGCGTCCGTTCTGTCTTTCAAGAGCTCCAAGGCATCGGATTAGTCTATTCGGAAAACGGAAGAAGCGGTACAACAATCCGTGCATTACCTCCAGATGTGTATCATCAGGATGCTAGTTTCCAGGAATATCTGGATTTTCAAAACGGCAGCTTTAATATTCAGCAGCCGAATACAGCAGTTATTGGTACACAGATAGCAAGAGCTTTGGACGTAGAAACCGGTGACTCAATTAGAATACTAACCGCAAAAACTATGTCAGGGGGCAGGGTTATCCCGAGAGTTACTACTGTAGAAATAACCGGAGTCTTTTCCGCAGGATACAGAGAACTTGACTCCCTGTGGACCATAATTAACCTGGAAAAGGGTGAACAGATCTTACGGGGGACTAGTTATCGCAGAATAATCGGTATAAAAACAGATAGTCCTTTTGAAGGCCTGGATCAGGTTATGATAAATATTCGCCAGCGTGTATCTCCTGTTTTCTCTTTGTATACGTGGTATGAACTGGAACGTTCTCAATATCAATCTTTCCAGACAACGAAAAATTTACTTATTTTTATCATGCTGCTTATTGTTATTGTTGCCTCTGTTAATATATCTTCAACCTGCTATATGATGGTATTAGAAAAACAGGATGAAATTGCTATTCTAAAAACAATGGGTGCAAAGTCAAAGGATATCACTATCATCTTCATGCTAAGCGGTATTATCATCGGTGCAGTAGGATTATTTGGCGGTTTGATACTCGGACTTTTACTATCTGTAAATATTAATGTAATTATTCATGCGATTGAATCAGGCATCAATGCAGGTTCCGCATTTCTCTATATGCTTCAAACTCCGTTTATCGAAGGACAAACACAAAGGCTTGAACTATTCAATCCTGCATACTATCTTGATGAAATTCCAATAAAGCTCGATTTTTTAGAGGTATATCTATCATCCGTTTTCGTTCTGTTTATATCCTGCACAGCAGCAATTTTTCCTGCTGTGAAAGCAGGAAAAATAACACCAATAGAGCTTTTACGAAAACACTAATTCTCATCTATATATTTAGGATAGAATAGACTGGAATAATTTGCCAAAATAGAGAAAATACCATATATTCTGTGTTACAATTATAGAGAGAAAACAGAAAAGAAACATGAGGGACACCAATGAAGTGTGACATTTGTAATGAAAAAGATGCTGTCATTCACATTCAGCAAATTATCGGCTCAGAAGAGCATGAAATGCACCTTTGCAGCGAGTGTGCGAAAGAAAAGGGGATTTCAGCAACAAATAATGATATAGATTTCTCTTTGTCACAGCTTTTAACTGGATTAATTGAAGGACCGATCAAACAGCCCCAAAAGAACATAAAAAAAGAATGCCCTTTTTGCGGTAAGAGCTACGGAGAATTCAGGAAATCTAAAAAAGCAGGATGTCCTGAATGTTATGCAGTCTTTTCAGAAGAAGTGGCTAAATATCTTGATAGAATGGATGTGCTGCCAAAGCACAAAGGTAAATTCCCGAAAAAAATGGAAGCCTATAGAAACTACCTTCAGGTTAGAGAAGCAATGGAAGAAGAGCTTCAGGCTGCAATAGATAAGGAACAATACGAAGAAGCTGCTGTTATCCGGGATAAGATCCGGGATATGGATAGTAAAGAAGAAAGGAGCGGATTCTCCTATGGAAATCACTAGCCCCTCTTCCTGGTTTTATGAAGCAGGCCCTTGTCAAGACGTGGTACTTGCCAGCAGAGCAAGGTATGCACGGGATTTGGTAAACTACCGTTTTCCTGTAACCATGAATAAAGATGATGAGCAGGAAGTGGAGTCATTAATTCAGGATGCATTTGAGTCCATACCAAATACTCCGTATCAGTTACTGGCTTTAAACGATTTATCTCCTCTGGATCGCAGAATACTCATGGAACGAAATATTATAACCCAAGAATTCAGCGTAAATCCGCAGAAAAAGGTATGTATGCGTGAGGATTCACGTGTCTTTGGAACTCTAAATAGTCAAGACCATCTGCGCACTGCCTGCATCTACAGCGGTCTTGCTCTTAGGAATGCATTTGATGAAATTGAAAATCTTGACAAACAGTTAGAAGATCATCTAGATTTTGCGGTTTCCCTTGACTTTGGGTACCTAAATTCCGAAATTACCAACATCGGTACCGGATTGCGTGCATCTGTAATGTTTCATCTGCCTGCACTTGTTCAAACAAACCTAATTGAAAAGGCACTCAAAGTTGTATCTCAACACGGAGTTTCTGTAAAAGGTTTTCTCAGCAGCGATGAACATTCACTTGGTAACATGTATCAGATATCAAATACTGCTTCAATAGGAGTTAGCGCTGAGGAAATATTAGAAAAACTTGAAGGTATAGCCGAACAATTGGTAAATTATGAAAGAAGGGCAAGAGAAGAAATGCTGTTAAAGGAAAAAACCCGCATTGAAGACAAGGTTTTCAGGGCATACGGTATTCTGAAATACTGTAGAAAAATATCTTCAAGCGAGGCGATTGACTGTATTTCTTCTGTACACCTTGGTAAAGCGCTTGGGCTTATTGAAGAAGTCGATTACCAAACCCTTAGGCCTTTACTGTTTCTTACACAAAAGGCGCATGTTCAAAAGACGATCGAAGATGCAGAAAAGGAAGACGAAGATAAAATTGATGCAGCAAGGGCTGAGATGATAAGAAAATCCTTGAATAAAGGACTGTAAGATTGGAGGTATCCCATGTTTAAGGGACTTACGCAAAGAGCACAAAGAATATTAACAGTATTAGCACAAGAGGAAGCAAAAAGATTCCACTCTGAACAGCTGCTTCCAGAACATATAATTCTTGCAATGATCAAAGACGGGGAAGGACTCGGGTTTAAGACACTGAAAAAACTCAATGTTGACCCTGCACAGCTTCAGATCGAAATTGAGAAAAGTATTCCCAAAAGACCGGGGGGGTTCCTCCTTGGAGATGTTCCTCCTTCAAAACGGGGAAAGAAAATACTTGAAGATTCTGCAGAGGAAGCAAGAAACTTAGGTCACGATTACATTGGCACAGAGCACCTGCTTATTGCTTCAGCAAGAGAGGAAGGAAGCATTATTGCCAGATTTCTAAATAAAATGAATGTTACAGTAGAAACGATCCGTCAGGCAACGTTGAATATGGGTCCTTCCAGTTCTGGAGGAGGGGCAAGGCCGTCTAGAGATTTCTCACAAGGCCCTGTTAAGAAAAAGGCTACCCAAACAGCGAAGAAACCAACACCTACTTTAGATGAGTTTTCCAGGGACCTAACGACATTTGCAAGAGAAGGCGACCTGGATCCCGTAATAGGGAGAACAAGGGAAATCCAGCGGGTTATTCAGATTCTGGCACGACGGACAAAAAACAATCCTGTGTTAATTGGAGAACCTGGTGTTGGTAAAACAGCAATTATTGAAGGGCTTGCACAGAGAATTGTGGACGGAACAGCCCCGGAAGCACTCATGGGTAAGCGCGTATTGACCCTGGATCTTGCCTCACTTATAGCAGGAACAAAGTATAGGGGAGAGTTCGAAGAGCGGCTGAAACGGGTAATGAAAGAGATTGTAACCGCAAAAAATGTAATTCTCTTTATTGACGAGCTCCACACAATTATTGGTGCAGGAGGCGCAGAAGGCGCAATAGATGCATCAAACATGCTTAAACCTTCACTTTCCAGAGGTGAGCTCCAGTGTATTGGAGCAACCACACTGAATGAATACAAAAAATACATTGAAAAGGACGCAGCATTAGAAAGGCGTTTTCAAAGTATATATGTTGAAGAACCAAGCATAGAAGAGACGGTCCATATACTGAATGGTGTAAAAGAAAAGTATGAAGACCATCACCTTGTAACCTATACTGATAAGTCTATACGGGAAGCTGCATCCTTATCCAGCAGATACATTACTGAACGGTTTTTACCGGATAAAGCAATCGATTTGCTCGATGAAGCTGGTGCAAGAAAAAAAATATCCAACAGTGTTCGGCCAAAAGAGCTTGCTGAGCTTGAGGCTGAGATTGATAGATTAACTGCTGAAAAGATAGCGCTTGTTAATTCTCAGGATTATGAAAAAGCAGCAGCTGTAAGAGATGAGGTACGGCATCTTAAGGATAAACTTGAGGATATGAAGAGTAAATGGCGTGTAACTATGCAAAACGACAGAAATGTTGTGAATGAAGATGATGTACACGAAATAATATCTGATATTACAGGAATACCATTATCAAGAATAGTTCAATCAGAATCTGAAAAACTCATGAATATTGATAAGGAACTCCACAGGACTGTAATAGGTCAGGACGACGCAATTAAAGCTGTATCTTCTGCAATCCGGCGTTCAAGAACAGGATTGAACTCTCCAAGCAGGCCTTTGGGGTCATTTATCTTTCTCGGACCTACAGGGGTTGGAAAGAGTTTGCTTGCAAAAACATTAGCTGAGTTTTTATTCGGCAATACAGATGCACTAATACGGCTCGATATGTCGGATTTTATGGAAAAGCACAGCGTATCCAGGCTTGTTGGAGCGCCCCCCGGATACGTAGGATATGAAGAGGGAGGACTGCTTACAGAAAAAATTAGACGCAGGCCCTACAGTGTCATTCTCTTAGATGAAATAGAAAAAGCACACCCTGATGTTTTTAATCTTCTCCTTCAGGTACTGGAAGAAGGAGAACTACAAGACAACCTGGGACATACTGTTTCTTTCCGGAATACAGTACTGATTATGACTTCCAATGCAGGTGCACGGGAAATATCCAGAGGTGCTAGCCTTGGATTTAAATCCCAGGATGGGATAATGGATTACCATGAAATTAAAACATCCGCAATGTCAGAGTTAAAGCGGTTCTTTAATCCTGAGTTCATTAACCGTGTAGACGATATTGTTGTGTTCCACAGCCTTGAAAAGGATGAAGTAAAGGAAATACTTGAAATTCTACTGAAAGAGGTTGAGGATAGGCTGACTGACATGGCTATGACCTTGAATGTTACGAAATCTGCAAAGGAATACATTGTACAAAACGGATATGATGTTAAATATGGAGCCAGGCCGCTGCGAAGAACAATACAGAATGAAATTGAAGATCCTCTTTCTATTGAAATACTCAAAGGAAGGTTTCAGCCTGGGGATGAAATAACTGTATCCCTGCGCAAAGGCAAGATATACTTTAAAAACAGAAAAGGAAATAAGAACAAAGACACTGTGAAACAGTAAAATGAATAAAAAGATATTACTCGCATTACTCATTGCAGTAACTATTAAGGTATACTCACAAACTCCCGGCCAGCTTTTTACCGCAGGCCGGGAAGCTTTTTCTGACCGCTTTTATACCACAGCAGTATCAAGCTTTGAAGAGCTGTTGGAAGCCTACCCAGATGACAGACGAGCAGACGATGCAGCCTTTCTACGGTCTATCTGTTTTTATTATATGGAAAACTATCAGAATGCAATCGCAGCCCTTGAATCCTTTCAAAATATTTATCCGGGTTCCAGTTATCGGAGACGGGCAAACTATTGGATTGGTGCATCCTACTATGCTACAGAAGATTGGATAAATGCGATAGAATACTTTGAAGAGCAGAGAAACTTTACCCAGGAAGAATACTACTACTATCGTGCAGGTCTTTATGCAGCAGTTTCATATGAAATGATTGAGGATTATGAGCAAGCCCAAGCATTATATCAAGAGATAACAGAAGCAGAACCTAACCAGGAACTTTCTTCAGAAGCAGCCTATAGACTCGGGGTATTGCTGTATCAGCAAGGTGAGTATTCATCAGCAGCTCTTTTATTCCAGAGGGTTTCGCTTATATACGGTTCCCCTGAGTATTCCGGAGACGCTGTTTTTTATCTTGGTGAATGTAAGTATCAGACAGGCCAACGGGAAGATGCAATAAGATATTTTGACCGGGTAATTGCGAATTATCCGAATACTGAGTTCTATGCCCATGCACTGTACCGTCTCGGCGAGCTGAGTTTTGAATCCGAGAACTTTCAAGACTCTATTGGGTATCTTGAACTGTTCCTCGAAGATAATCCGGGACATGCCTACTATCCTGACGCACTCAGGCTGATCTCTTCAGCATACTCAGAAAATAGTGAAACTGAGTCAGCTATTCATATGTATGAACAGCTTCTTGAACAAGACCTGAATCAAGAGGACCGGCAGATAGTAGATTATAACCTTGGACAGCTTTATCTTGAATTATACGGCCCGGAAAGAGCACAGGAACTTTTTTTATCTGCAAGTACAGGACCGGATAATTCAATATCAGCAGAAGCAAGCTACCGCTATGCTTCTGCGCTTGCCGGCTCCGGATTAGTTTCTCAGGCTGCAGAGCGTTTTCTCCAAGCTGCAGCGGATTATCCTGGTCACCCTGCACGGGAGGAGGCTCTCGGCTTTGTTGCATCATTCTATGTTAGACAGAACAGTCTCAACAATGCAGAGGATATATTAACTATATTGATTTCTGAGTACCCGCTCTCTGATGAAATGCCGATATATTATGCCCAAAGGGGAGAAGTGTATCTGCGTATGCATTCTTATTCTTCAGCTCTTCATGATTTCCAGGAAGCACTTTCTGTTGTACAGGATGACAGCGTACGGGGGCAGATCCTGTATAATATCGGCTATGTTTATTCACAGAGAAATGAATATCCCAGAGCAATAGAATACTTTCAGGAAGCAACGGAAGTATCTAATGAACCGAATTTTCAGGCAAAATCCCGGCTTGCAGCAGGTATTGCTTTACTTAACAGCGGAAATAGAACTGAAGCTCGAAATACATTACTTTCAGTAACAAGAGAGTTTTCCGGTACTCTATGGTCCGGCCGCGCTTTATACAGGCTAGGCCGAATGGCGATAGAGGATGAGAATACGCTGAATGCCAGGCGATACCTTGAAACTGCTCTTAATCTTGTAGAGACGAATGAAGAAAAAGGTAACTGTCTTTTTTACATTGCCTGGAGCAAACTGCAGGCAGAGGAATATCTGGAAGCAGCAGCTGATTTTACGCAGGTTGCAAACAGGTACGAAAACCACCCAAAGACAGAGGAAGCTTTGTATAGAGCAGGTTTTTGCTATTCCCAAGCAGAAGAACATCAGCAAGCAATAGTTATTTATAACCAGGCTTTGGAATTACAGGATAATCCATTCACAGAAGAGATATATTATCAAAAATCTGTTTCACTTCTTGCATTGGAGAGGTACCAGGAAACCATGCAGGTGCTATCACAAATGCTTTCAGAATATGATGAGAGCTATCTCGCAGCAGATGCATTATACCGGCTTGGAGATAATTATGGACAGCAGTCACAGTATACTCAGGCAATCTCAGTATATGAAATGATTATCAGGGAATTCCATTCATCTGAAACAGCGTTACCTGCTTACATAGAAATAGCAGAGCTTTCACTTGAACAGGGACACGCGAATGAAGCAATAAATCATTACACAGATTTTATTATCAATTTCTCTACTTCTGAACAAGCAGTAGCTGCATCCAACAGTCTAACCGCTATACTCCGAAATTTGGATGATCCGGTTATTGTAGAAAGAGTTTTTCATACACTTTCAGAAGCTGACATTAGAAATCAGCTTACTGCACCAATTGCCATACTCTGGGCAGAGTTTTCGGTCAACTCCAATCCTGAAGAGGTGATCACCACACTTGAAGAGGGGATAGCCTCGAATTTCCCTGAGCCGGTTGTAGAATCAGGTACTTTTCTATTAGCCCGCGCGTATCAGAATCTGGAGATATACGACGAAGCAAGCAGGCTCTACAGAGAGGTTGTAGAACTGGAATCCGAGCTGCAGGCACAGGCTTTTTTCCGGATGGCGCAGACTAAGATGCTTTCAGGCAGAGAAACCGAAGCTTTAGAAGATTTTCTCCGTATACGGTTTTTATATCCTGAAGAAGAGGAGATTTGCGCTGAATCCTTATATTTTGCATACCGCACAATGGAGAACCGGGGAGATACTCAGTCCGGGCGTATTCGGAACATTCTTATAAATGAGTATCCTGATTCAAGATGGACAGCTCTTGTTTCTACTGAAGAAGTGCCGGATAGACCATATTAAATATCGCTTTTCCTTTCTTCACCGTTTTCAAGAGCAAAAGCTTCAGAAACTGTAATCCCTTTAATTGACTCAAAGGCACTGGTATTAAACCTTTTTACAATCTTTAGAACACGGCTTTCATCGTCAGAATGTATTGAAAGCATATGTCCCTCAGACCATAGAACGGAAATTACTTCTTCCAGTTTCTGCAGATTAGGCGGCCGTGAAGGGACCCAGCCCCATCTCTCGCTGCCGGTACTTAATAATTTTCCGGAAGCTTCAAAGAGTTTAACGAAGAAATGGATATCCGATACACTAGTAGAAAAATGGTTAGCCAAGGTGTGCAGGTTCGGCGGTTTTTCACCTTTGACAAATGCTTCAGCAATCCTTGCATATATCTCTAATCCAAAGTGGAGCCGTTTCTGAGGCGGAATATTCTCAATGGATGCACCGGCAAAGGGATGCTTCTTGTGCTGGTGTACATAGGTGATTTCAAGTCCAATAAGTATAATCAGCCAGGCAATATACAGCCACAGAAGAGAAATAGGAATAAGTGCTATGGAACCGTATATCACAGACATTTGTATAGATTGGTTTGCCCATGTCCCAAAAATAAATTTCGCTGTTTCCCATAGAACTGAAGCACCTAAGGCACCAATAAAGGCAGAGCTGAAACTGATACGCACTTCCGGCACAATGATAAAAAACAAAATAAATGTAAGAAGAATAAAGAGGGAGGGCATAGCATTAACAATGAACTGGAGTATAATATTCAGCTCGCTTTGGGAACCAGAAGAAAGCAATCTTGTGAGCCAAGTACCAAAAGAAAAACTTGCTGCTACAAATATACTTCCGAAAACTAAAACAGAGGTATAGGTGGTAAATTTACTGATAAAACTGCGTTTACTCTTAATTCCCCAAATAGCATTAAAATTATTTCCAATATTTACCAGAAGAAAAATAGAGGTAAAGGTAAAAAGGAGGAGTCCCACAGCTCCGAGAGCGCGGGTATTTTCAACAAAGGCATTTAGGTAGTTCATAAACTCATCCTGTCGTGCAGGTATCAGGGCATTAAGAAAGAAGCCTTGAATAGACTGCCTTACCTCAGAAAAACCGCCAAAAGCTGAAAACATGGATAGAATGACTGCTGAGAGCGGTACTAGCGCAAGCAGTGTGGAAAAAGCAAGACCTGATGAGCGCATGAGGCACTGGTCTTTAATAAAATTAAAAATAACCCTGTAAAAGAAAATGAACATCTTCAGTACAATACGAACAGGTGCCGGCTTATCATCTAGGGAAATTGACAAAATGTTCTTCATTCTGAATCCTGCAATCTTGGTGAATAGTGAGTAGTTGTGCTTTGTTTTTTTCATATCCCGCCGGTACTCCATAATATGATCTAATGCAATACGTACACTCTCTATGCCAACATATTGAACACTGATATTGCATAAAGTGTATACATACTCTATCATGCTTTTATGAATATGCCACTGTTCAATAGTGATATTTCATCCAAACATATCCACATGATCGGGATAAAAGGAACCGGAATGTGCGCGCTTGCTGAGATTCTGGTAAAGCTTGGAGCAAAGGTGAGCGGTTCGGATGTGCCTGATCAATTCTACACAGATGCAATACTGTCGAATTTAGACATTCAGGTATACGAAGGTTTTTCTCCGGGAAACATTAGTGATAATTTAGATTTCTGTATTTACTCTTCTGCGTATTCTCCGGAAACTAATGGGGAGCTTGCAAAGGCATGGAGCAATAAAGATCTTCCGGTTTTAAAATACACCGAAGCCCTTGGGGAATTATCAAAAAAATATTACTCAATTGCAATATCCGGGGTACACGGAAAAACAACAACAACAGGTCTTGCAGGAACTATAGCAAAAAAGCTGAGTTTACCGGGTATTACACTTGTTGGATCTGCAGTATCGAATTTTAATGGCCGTTCAACGTATGTTACTGGAAATTCCTATTTTATTGCTGAGACCTGTGAGTATAAGAGAAATTTTCTCGACTTTTTTCCGGATTATCTTGTTGTTACCAGCATAGAATCAGACCATCAGGACTATTACCCAAGCTATCTTCATATATTCCAGGCTTTCCTCGATTATGCTAAAAAACTTCCCAACCAAGGCACTCTTTTATACTGTGCTGATGATGATGGAGCAAGTGAATTGGCTAAAAAGCTTAATAGCATTCGTCCTGATGTACAGTTAATCCAGTATGGGTTTTCCGCAAAGGGCAGGTATAAGATTTCAGAGTATTCTGCAGGAGAAGGGTCTACGTTTTTTCAGCTTTCAGGATTTACCGAACGCTTTGAAATACATATACCTGGAAAGCACACTGTTCTAAATGCTGCTGCAGCCATTGCTGTGAATATGCATATCTTGGAAAAAGCGGGAAACACAGAACCAGAGCAAATACAGCAAGAGATAACCAATGCCTTAAAGAGTTTTCGCGGAAGTAAGCGGAGAAGTGAAATAATTAGAACAGATGACGATATTATCCATATTGATGATTATGCTCACCACCCGACTGCAATTCGAACAACACTGGCGGGTATACGCGAGTATTATCAGAATAATCGAATAATTGTTGACTTCATGTCTCATACATATTCAAGAACAATGAACCTGTTATCTGATTTTGCAAAGGCTTTTTCTGCATCAGATATCCTAATATTAAATAAGATATATTCTTCCGCGAGAGAGGAAAAACCTGAAAATTTTTCAGGCGAAAACCTGTTCAAAGAAGTGAAAAAGTATCATAATAATGTCCATTACTGTCCTGAGATAGAAGACGCTGTAGAATATATTCAGAATATCCTAAAACCTGGAGACGTTTTTATTACAATGGGAGCAGGGGACAACTGGAAAATACATAATTATATGGTTCAAGAAAGGAAAGGATAACTATGCCCATGTTGAGCATGACAGGCCACGGATATGCTGAAAGTATAGATAGAAAATTACAGGCAAGTATTGAAATAAAATCCTACAATAACAGGTATAAAGATATTAATGTATCTCTTCCACCTTTTCTTAGTCCAATTGAACCTGATATTCGTGATTTTATATCAGCACAGGTGCAGAGAGGAAAGATTGAGATTTACTGCAGGATCCAGGAGTTTGAAGAAGATAGTCAAGTTTTGCTCGATACAAGCCTTACGAAAAATTATTTAGTAATCCTGAATGAGCTTGCGGAAATAGCCGGAAGTAATGAAAAACCGGGTATTTCACACCTGCTATCTCTTGACGGAGTACTGAAGCTGAAAAAGAACAGAGATATCGATGTTTATTGGAATACACTCAAGCCATTACTCGAAGAAGCTCTAGAAAAGTATCAGGAGCGGAGGGCAGCAGAAGGAGAAGCTACCCAAAAAGACATCGAAAATTCCATGAAAGTAATAACCGATAGCATTGACCAGATAGAGATACTCAAGCCTGAAGCAGAACAGAAGATTAAAGATAATATACGTCAAGGATTTGAAGAGGTTCTTGGAAATCAGATTGACGAAAACCGTATACTCCAGGAACTTGCAGCATACCTTGTGCGGTATAATATAAATGAGGAAATAGCCAGACTAAAATCTCATATTCAAAGTTTCCAAGGTATATTGAACAATCCAGGACCAGTAGGAAAGAAATTGGATTTCCTCTGTCAGGAAATCCATCGCGAAATCAATACAATTGGTTCAAAAAGCGTTGAAATACAGATCAATTCATTGGTAGTCTCAATGAAGGATTCATTAGAGATGATACGGGAGCAGTTGAGAAATGTCGAATAAAGCAAGTAATATTAAAATCGCGATATCCGGAAAAAGCGGATGCGGAAATTCCACAGTTTCACGATTAACAGCTGAAAAAATGGGTCTTAGGTTGATTAACTATACTTTCCATAATATGGCAGATGAAATGGGAATGGAGTTTCACGAACTCTGCAAAAAAGCAGAAAAAGATAAGACCTACGATATTACCCTTGATAAAAAACAAATAGAAATGGCAGAACAGGGAAACTGTGTATTAGGCTCTCGACTAGCTATCTGGCTCCTTGAAAATGCAGATTTAAAGGTGTATCTCCATGCTAGTCCGGAAGTGCGGGCACAGCGCATACAGGAGCGTGAAGGCGGAACTTATGAGGATGTACTGGAAAGGACACTAGAACGGGATAAGCGGGACAGGCAGCGGTATATGAACCTATATGACATTGATAATAACAAGTACCAATTTGCAGATCTGGTTATTGACACAGAGAAGATGGCACCTGAAGCTATCTCTGACTTAATTGCCGCTGAGGTCGAAAAAAAGAATTAACCTCCTTTTGGCAGATTAGTTCAAAGCATTTAGGTTTAGAACATACTACAAACAAACACCCCAAGCAAAGGTATCAAAGACTAATATATTTAATCTTGGTAACCTTTACATTGTTTGTGATATATGGTACAATTCTTGCATACTAACCAGAGGTGTGTAAATCATGATAATTCCCTTAGGCCGCCTAATTGATTACGAAGATAACGTCTATGAACTCACAAATGCTGCTATCCGTAGAGCTATACAGATAACAGTAACAGGCAAAGAAGAGTTGGAAGATAAAGATAGTAAGATTATATCAAATGCGCTAAACCAAATACTCACCAAAAAAGTTGAATATATTGTAGAAGAAGCATAGTAGAAAGGTGCCTTATTAACCCGCAGCCTGTTATTGTCCTTTTTGGACCCACCGGAGTTGGAAAAACTAGTTTACTTTCATCTATAGATCCCAGCTATTATGAGATTGTGAATGCAGATGCAATGCAAGTGTACAAGTATCTAGACATCGGGACTGCCAAACCGTCAAAGCAAGAACAGGATCGGCTGCATTATCACCTTTTAGATATTGTTCATCCTGACAAACAGTTTACTGTAGCAGATTTTATAAGCTACTGCGATAAGCTTATTCCAAACATTATCAGTCGGCACCGCATTCCTGTTATTACCGGGGGCTCTGCTTTTTATCTGCAGAATTTTCTTTTTGGTCTCCCAGAAACTCCGGCAGGCAACCCGTCTGTACGTAAAGATCTTGATCTGGAGGAACAGGATAAAGGCCTTAAGAGTTTGTATTCCCATTTACAGGATATTGATCCAGAGTCAGCATCTCATATTGAACCGAATGATTCCTTCCGAATAAAACGAGCCATTGAAGTTTATAGAATAACCGGTAAACCGCGGTCAGCATTTAAAAGAAAAAACACTATTCGAACTGGATATGATCCGCTTGTTTTGGGTTTATACAGGGAACGTGAACAGCTATATGAAAGAATTAACGCCCGTGTAATTACTATGATAGAATCCGGATTAGAAGCAGAGATTCGCTCTCTTCTAAAAATGGGATATAAAAAATCCGACCCAGGACTTCGTGCAATAGGGTATAGAGAGTATGTAAGTATCCCGCAGTCCCAATGGCCGGAAAAACGGGATAGTATTACTAAGGAAATACAAAAGAATACCAGAAGGTATGCGAAGCGGCAAATGACGTTTTTTAAGAAGATTGATGGGGTTTCATGGTTTCAAGGCGAAGAAGAAACGGCGTTAAGTGCTGTAGATAAATACCGCAAAAGCTTTAATATGTAATAAATTACAGAGATATTGACATTTCTCCGGCAATCTTTGTTGATTTTTTTTGTAATAACTAGTAAGTTTAGCTCTGAATACTGATAAGATAAAAAAAATACTTATCATATAAGATATTTTATACCAAGAGGTGTATAGTATTAAGAAGACTGAAAGAGACTATAATTCACTCTTCTTGCAAAATAGATACAAAATGTGTAATGAATAATTATGAAAGGGGTGATTCCTGATGCCATGCGGAAGAAAGAAAAAACGCAAAAAGATTGCTACTCATAAAAGAAAGAAGAAGCTGAGAAAGAACAGACACAAGAAGAAATAACCTACCGTACAACCATAGCTGGCAGGATGCAATGTATTATGTTAACAGTATTAAAATAGTATATAAATATCTTTTTTTAATTGCCTTGTTTTTCACAATCCCTGCCAGCATTGTTTTCAGTGAGAGCCTTTGGGATCCAAACTCTACTGGAAGATACGGAATGGAACTTAACATTGATACAGGAGATGTGCTTATTGTTACTATTGACAATGAGACATCTCTTTCTTTTTCATCCTCTCAAATAGATTCCCAAAGTATTGATATTTCCTTTTCAGGCGGGGAAACTGGTGACCTGCTTTCCTTTCTTCCTCAGATAGAAACAACACAGAACTTTTCCACAGAAAGTGAAGAGGAAATAAGCTTTTCAACAAGAATACCGGTCTTGATTACAGGACAATCACAAAACGGCTTGTATCAGCTCCAGGGCTCTCGAACTTTCGCAGTGTCGACAAGGTCAGAGGTTATCAATGTTAGCGGGTTTGTACATCCTTCGCAGATAAATCCTGATAGGACTATAGGTTTTAACGCTATTTTAGATGCTAGATTGTCTTTCCAAACTGCCTTTGATACTCAGACAAATGTAATCGATTTAGAAGATATTGATTTTCCCGAATATGTCACAGAGGAGGATCTCCCGGAAGAGGAGGGAGAAACTCAGCAGGATGAGACTGCGGAAGCGGAAACAGTATCTGAAGAAGATGCACAGGCTGCAGAAACTCCTACTCAGGAAGAGGCTCCTGCCCAAGAAGCTGGTACACAGGAAGAAGATGAAGAGGAAACTCAGGAAACACCGCAGTTAAGCGAAGAACGGAGAAGAGAACTCCTGGTTCAGTATGTTAACCGTTTTCTATCTATCATCTTTTCAAATGGAGAGTAACCATGCCGCATAGAGAAATACTTCCAAGTATTCATAGCCCGGAGGACGTGAAAAAACTCTCTGATGAACAACTTTACGTATTATCTTCAGAGATCCGCAGCAGAATTGTTAGTGTTGTTAGTAAGAATGGCGGTCATCTTGCAAGTAATCTTGGTGCTGTTGAGCTTACCATTGCTCTGCACAGAGTTTTCTCTTCACCAAAGGATGCTATTGTCTGGGACGTAGGCCACCAATGCTATACCCATAAGCTACTCACAGGGAGAAATGAACTTTTTGATTCTATACGAAGGTATAATGGAATAAGCGGCTTCCCAAAACTCGAAGAAAGCCCTCATGACCCAGTTAATACCGGACATAGTTCAACTTCAATCTCTGCTGGTCTTGGAATAAATATAGGACGCAAACTCAAGCATACCTCCGGCAAGGTGATTGCAGTAATAGGTGACGGAGCACTGACTGGGGGCATGGCCTTGGAAGCACTTAATCATGCCGGCCATGTGAGAAATGATCTTATTATTGTAGTAAACGATAATAAAATGTCTATCAGTGAGAACGTTGGCGCAATGTCCAGATATCTCAGCAGGATTACTACTACAAAGCTGTATCAAAACCTTCGGCAAAAAGTGGACCGTTCAATAAGACGGATACCCGGATTCGGAAATTGGCTGTACTATGCAGTAAACCGGATCAAAAAGAGCGTGAAAGCCCTGTTTTTTAAAGAGACTCTGTTTTCCGACCTTGGTTTTGAATATGTTGGGCCGATTGACGGACACAATCTAAGGACTTTGCAGCATGTTTTTGAAAATGTGAAAGAGTTAAACTCTCCGGTTGTGGTTCATGTTCATACACAAAAAGGAAAAGGATACAGCCATGCAGAAGGCGATCCTGCAACATACCACGGCGTTTCGCCATTCTCCGTTATTGACGGAAAAATTGAACGAAAACAGGTTCTTACATACACTGAATCCTATTCTGATACAATCGTAGATTTAGCAGAGAAAGATAACAGAATTGTTGCTATAACTGCTGCAATGGAAAAGGGAACAGGCCTTTCACCTTTTAAAAGAGCTTATCCTGAGCGATTTTATGATGTAGGGATTACGGAGCAGCATGCTGTTACCCTTGCGTCAGGACTCTCTCATGAAGGCCTTAAACCCTTTGTTGCGATATACTCCACATTTATGCAGCGTGCAGTGGATCAAATCCTTCATGATGTTGCTATTCCAAACCGTAATGTTGTTTTCTGTATTGACAGAGCAGGGATTGTCCCAGGGGACGGTGAAACACACCAAGGGGTATTCGATGTTCCCCTGCTTAGATGTGTTCCGAACCTGAAGATACTTGCACCGTATACTAACATGGAAATGAAGCAGATGGCAGAGTATGCACTCGATAACTCCGGGCCTTTTGCTGTCCGTTATGCAAAAGCAGCTTGTCCGGAAGAAGGACTCTACAAGGAGGTTCCATTGGCTGTTGGCAGGGGAACACATTTGATTCAGAATAAGTCACAAATACTCCTTGTTTCATACGGTGCGTTATTAACTGAACTTGTATCAGCAGCACAAGAGCTATCCTATGCTGGAATAGAAGCAGATGTTTACAATTTACGTTTCCTAAAACCTATTGATGATGCACATCTTTTTTCAGTATTTCAATCATATGGGCATGTCTTCTTTTTTGAAGATTCCGCGGAGAACGGCGGAATAGGAGAATACCTTGCATCAAGAGTGATGAAAACTTCCGCAAACATAAAGTATTCCTATAAAGGAGTACCTGACACCTTTCTTCCCCATGGAACACGGAAGGAACTTTTCCAATACTGCGGCTTAGACAGTAAAAGTATAGTAAAAGATATTTACGAAAAGTTCGCATATAACCATAAACCGGTTATCTCCAAGCACTCAAGCCGAAAGCCGGCAAAATGGAATTAATCTTTTCCTCAAAACCAGTATAATTATCATACTATCTCTGATATAATGCATGCAAAGATTATATGCATGGCTGTAAGGGTACATATGTCGGCTACAGATACTGGAAACATACCGTATAAAATCGATTTTGAGAAATGTAAACGGGTCAAAATAATGGGGATAATAAATGTAACTCCTGACTCCTTTTACACAAATAGTAGACACGATACCGAGGATGCTGTTCAGACTGCAGTTCAGATGGAAGAGCTTGGTGCAGATATTATTGATATTGGAGGGGAGTCCTCCCGGCCTGGAGCAGATTATGTGTCTGAAGAGGTGGAATTCGAACGGGTAATTCCAGTAATTAGGAAATTACGACCTCTCTTAAATTCTACAATATCCGTTGACACCCGTAAATCCGGAATTGCAAAGGCAGCGCTTGAAGCTGGTGCTGATATTATCAATGATATTTCTGCATTGCGGGACGACCCGGAACTTGCAGATATTATTTCTGAATATAGATGTCAGATTGTACTTATGCATATGCGTGGTACACCGAAAAATATGCAAAAAGATCCGAAATATCATAATGTGATCGATCAAATTGTTCATGAACTTACCGGCTTTGCTGAATCTGCAGTGAAACGGGGAATCTCTGAAGACCAGATCATACTAGACCCTGGTATTGGGTTCGGCAAACGTATACGTGATAATTTAATGATAATAAAACATCTTCAGCAGATAAAAGATATTGGGTTTCCCGTTCTTATGGCACTTTCAAGAAAGTCTTTTATCGGTAAAGTACAAAAGAGTTTACAGGAAGACCGGCTTTTCGGTACTATTACAGCGGATATCATTTCGATTCTTCATGGAGCAGATATAATCCGTGTTCACGATGTCCTGGCTGCAAAACAGTCAATTTTAATGCTTGAAGCAATAGAAAATGCGGAGAATTATAGGGAGTGAATTTTATCATTGAGTCCTGGGTATTCCAGGAAATCATCGGACCAATTTTAGATATTCTCATTCTTTCCATGCTCATTTATCAGGGGTATAAAATCCTTGTTAAGACACGGGCAGTACAGCTTGTAAAGGGTGCGTTTTTTATACTGCTTATCTATCTCTTTGCATTTCTCCTCAATTTGGAAACAATGCTCTGGATACTGAATATGCTCGCCCCTGGTATGGTAATCGGTATTGCTATCGTATTCCAGCCTGAACTTCGAAAAATATTCACAAGAATTGGTCAGGGAGATTGGTTCCGGCTTTCATCTTCTACAAAAACAGCTCACCTTGATTCTGTTTTGAATTCCATAGAAGTGCTTTCCGGCAGAAAAAGGGGATGTCTCATTGTTTTTGCGCGGAGTGTAGGCCTGAAAAACATAATTGATACAGGCACAATGCTTAATGCTGAACTTACCTCCAGCCTTATACTTACAATTTTCGGACACGATACTCCTTTGCATGACGGTGCACTGTTAGTACAAAACGGAAAGCTTATTGCAGCTGGATGTTTTCTTCCCTTATCTGAACAATCTGATATCAGAAAAAGCTTTGGTACTCGCCATCGAGCTGCTCTAGGGCTTGCAGAGGAATCTGATGCAATTATACTTATTGTTTCAGAGGAAACCGGCGCGATTTCTCTTGCATACGATGCAAACCTTTACTATGACCTTTCCATTGCAGAAACAACAAGAAGAATAAAAGATGTCATGAATTTTCAGCAGGATGACACTGAAGCAGAGGAGGAAGAACTCTTTGAAGAATAGCGGGTTACTAGAACGTCTTATTAGAAATTGGCCGGTAAAAGTCCTTGCAATTGCAGCGGCTATTCTCGTCTTTCTGTTCCATCGATTTACTACTCTAGAAGAACGGTATTTCAGTGTCCCATTGGAAATTGAGGTAAACAATGAGTTTGTTGTAAGCGGAGATCACCCAAGTATGGCAAGGGTGACAATACGCGGAAAAGGCAACACAATCTTCAATATTATCGAGGAGGATGTCAGTGCTGTTGCTGATCTTACTCAAATTGAGACTGAAGGTGTATTCCGCGTACCTGTAGAATTAGAAACCCGGGGTGCTGCCCAGGAAGCAGGTGCCATAGAATTTCGAGTCGAACCAGTGGAAATTACAGTTACCATAGAGCCAAAGGTTACCCGTTCGTTAAATGTTGTGCCTCAGTTAACAGGATTTCCTCCATCCGGATACGAGCTTAATGCAACTCTGGTAACACCCAATTCTGTAACAGTAGAAGGGCCTGCATCGATTGTGAATGAGTTACCAATGATATCTACAGAAGAAATCGATCTAACAGGAAAAAGCAATGATTTCACTGCAAGGGTCCGGCTTATCCAGCCTGAATCAAGTATCGTCTTTCCAGGGGGCAATACTGTTGAAGTGCAGATTGAGATTGATGAACAGGTGCTCCTGCAGACTTATGATAATATAGAGATAGTATTTATTGATCTTCCTGAAGATCTAACATTTACAGAAATGCCGCGGCAGGGAACAGTAAGAATACAAGGCCCTCAATCAGTATTATCACAGTTTCGGCGAAGCAATATTCAGTTAGTTGTTGACTGTTCAGATATTGATTCTCCGGGTACATATGTTCTTCCTGTAAGAATAGAAGCACCGCGTGGAATTATCGTACTTTCCTATTCCCCAATGGAGATTCGAGTCACTGTGGTTGAATATCAGGAGTAAAGAATTGATAATTGGATTAGGCATAGATATTGTGCATGTAAACAGGCTCAGACATTGGTTAACAAACCCGGGCTTGCTGGAGCGTTTTTTTAATGAACGGGAAATCGCAGATGCGAAAAGCCGTCGTTCTGCTGCGGTTCTTTCATTAGCAGCACGCTTTGCCACGAAAGAAGCATTTGGTAAAGCCTTAGGTACAGGGCTTCACGGAATTAGGTTAAAAGATATTTTTGTTGAAAACAATCACAATGGGAAACCACATATAAAAATGTATGATACAGCACTCCAAGCTTTTCAAAGGACTGGAGGAAAATCGATTCATGTCTCTTTGACCCATGAACGGGAAAATGCTGTTTCTGTTGTAGTAATAGAGGGGTAATATGTCAGGTTCAGGAAAGGTTTCGTTTTTTTCAAAAAAAACTACTACATGTCCTGTTTGCAGCACACAGTTTAATAAAGAAGAAATGCATACAGGCAGGGGAAGGCTCATTGCAGGAGACCTGACTATAGAGTTGAGAAGAAATTATGAAGCTTCCCAAAAATACGGTGAAGTGTTTCCCATAATTTACACAATGATTGTCTGTCCAGGCTGTTACTTTTCTGCTTTTCCCGCGGATTTTGAATCAGTTAACCAGCAGGCAATCGGTGCATTAGAAGGAGAAACTCAGAATAGAATTGCAAGAGTAGAAAAGCTTTTTCCGGATATCGATTTTCATCAACCACGGGGTATTGAAGAGGGTGCTGCAAGCTACCTTGCAGGCATGTTTACGTATGAGCACTTTGACAAAGAGAATGCACCTACGTTTAAACAAGGTCTTTGTGCTCTCCGTGCGGCATGGGCATGCAATGACCTTCATAAAAAAAAGCCAAACGATAATTATGACTATCTTTCAAAGGTGTTTTACAGAAAAGCTGCCTTTCTTTACAGCCTTGCAGTGGAGTATGAACAATCCGGAGAAGAAGCATTACCTTCAGACTTTCATTTTGGACCTGACACAGATAAAAACTATGGATATGACGGTGTTCTCTATATTTCAGGATTTCTGGTTTATAAATACGGACCAAAAAAAAACCCGGAAAAAAGAAAAGAAAGCCTGGAAAAAGCAAAAAGAATTGTTGCACGTATATTTGGAATGGGTAAAGCCTCAAAAGACAAGCCAGCTGCAATTCTTGATAATGCTAGAGATCTGTTTGCTAAAATTAACAATGAATTAAAGGAAAACTTCGGTTCCGATGAAGCGTAACATCAAAATAACTCTTTCATACGACGGAAAAGATTTTGCCGGATGGCAAATACAGAAGAATGACAGAACTGTACAGGGAGAAATCGAGTCCTGCATAAGCCGTCTCCTTAAACAAGATATACGTATTACCCCTGCAGGTAGAACCGACTCAGGAGTGCATGCAAATGGACAGGTTATTAATTTCCATACTGAAAACACAAGCATTCCTGCCCGAAAATTCGCTGTTGCGTTAAACTCGCTTCTACCTCAGGATATTAGGTGCCTTTCCTCTACCGCTGTATCTCCGGATTTTCATGCACGCTATTGGGCATATTCACGAACCTATAAATATAAAATCATTCATGATAGGCCTGCTTTGCCCCATGAAATACCATATGCACTTTTTCAAAAAGATTTTGTTGACATTAAAACACTAAACAGTCTTGCCTCTATACTTTTAGGCACGCATGACTTTACCTCTTTTGCAGCAGCAGGAGACCCTCACAAAAACAAGGTACGGACAATTGACACATCCTATTTTTATTATGAAGGGCGGTACCTGGTATATAAAATACGTTCCCGTTCATTTTTATGGAAACAGGTCCGCACAATTGTGGGAACAATCCTGGAATACGCGAAAGAAGGTTTAGGGCAATCGGATCTGTTCAAAGTTTTGGAATTGAAAAACAGAAAGCATGCGGGAAAGACAGCAGCTCCTGGGGGGCTCTATTTAGAAAAGGTGGATTATGATGAGTAATAAGGACTATTCGAAGAGACTGCAGGGAATTCTAAACAATGTAGAGGATTTCCTGCGAACAGGCAAATACCGTTCACAAAGCCCAAACAGCCAATCCGGAATATCGACTGAACCCAAATCTAGGAAAGAGCTGTTACGGGAATTGTCGGAAACTGTTCATTCATGCAGACTTTGTAAGCTAGGCAGTATGCGGGAGAATGCTGTACCAGGAGAAGGTGTGCTGGAACCTGTTGTTATGTGTATTGGAGAAGCCCCTGGCGGTGAAGAAGATAAACAAGGCAGGCCATTTGTCGGACCTGCAGGCCAATATCTTGATAAATGGCTTGAAGCACTTGGTCTTGCAAGAAATGAAAATGTTTTTATTACTAATATTGTAAAATGCCGTCCCCCAGGAAACAGGGATCCCCAGCCCGATGAGGTAAAATCCTGTATTCCATATCTTAAAAAACAAATACAGCTTATTCAGCCAAAGACTATATTGGCCTTAGGCATGATTGCTACCCAGATCCTACTTGACACAACCGAAGGCATAACAATGCTTCACGGCAAGGTGTTTTTCTATGATGGAATTCCCTTAGTACCAACATTTCACCCGAGTGCAGTACTTCGGAATAAGGATGAGCTTCGAAGGCCTGTATGGAAAGATCTTCAAGTGCTGAAAGGACAGTTTTAGTAATGCCTTTGTACGCTGAAATAGTATTCCGTTTGCCTTTAGACAAGTCTTTTACTTATTTATCAGAAGAAACTATTACTATAGGTGACAGGGTGCTCGCACCGTTTCGGGGAAGAAAACTCCACGGCTTTGTAATATCTGTTACTAATGAAAAACCGAATGTCGGTTTTTCCCTTCACAAGATTATCAGAAAAGCATCTCCAGTACCCTTATTTGACCAGGAATATTTGGTATTTGCAAAGTGGATTTCAACCAGATATCTTTGCTCTCTTGGAGAGGCCCTGTCCACCATGCTCCCTGGAGGTAAACGGGAAACCGAAATACAGGGTATTCAAGATGCTATTAGCGGATCTCATTCTTTTGAGCTTGCTGATCAGCAAATACAGGCAATTGATACAATTTTCAATTCCGAAGGCACAAGCAGTTATCTCCATGGCATTACCGGCTCCGGCAAAACTGAAGTTTACATTCGAGCTGCTAAAAAAGTTATTCATGAACAGAAGCAGCCGGTTATCTTTCTTGTTCCTGAAATAGCATTGGCTCAGCAGACAATTCATACCTTGGCGAACCGCTTCGAATGTGGTATTGCTATACTTCATTCAGGGCTGACTCCTTCTCAGCGCTTAAAAGAATGGGTTAGGATTTTAAAAGGTGAGGTTATGCTCGTAGTAGGCGTGCGAAGCGCGGTATTTGCACCATTGAAAAATATTGGAATGGTTATTATTGATGAGGAACATGAAACATCTTATAAATCTTCTACAACGCCCCGGTATCATGCCCGTCAGGTTGCACAGTATCGGCTGTCAAAAACAGGTGGAAGACTTCTTATGGGAAGCGCCACTCCATCGGTTGAAGCTTACTACCATTTTCAAAACGGCAATTTTCAGAATATACAGATGCCACTGAGATTAGGAGGAGGCAAACTTCCTGAAGTCCGTACTGTTCCTATGCCGCGTGGGAATGAGATATTCTCTGCTGAGCTGATCGAAGAGATCGAGAAAACATATGAAGAAGGTAAGCAGACAGTGCTCTTTCTCAATAGAAGAGGATTTTCCCATTATTATCATTGTAAAAGCTGCGGATACGAGATGGTTTGTAAAAACTGTTCTGTTTCTATGACATTTCACAAGCAAAAGAATAGAATGATCTGTCATTACTGCGGAACCAGTGCACCCCCTTTATATGAATGCCCGGAGTGTGGAAGTTTGGATGTCTGGTTTACCGGGTTTGGTACAGAGAGGGTTGAAGAACATATAAAAGCTAAATTTCCTGGAATGACCCTAAAACGTATTGATACTGATACAGCTAAAAATAAAAAAGAGCTCGAAAAAACGATTAAGGAATTTAGAGATCATAAAATTGATATTCTCCTTGGTACACAGATGGTAGCAAAGGGACTGAATTTTCCGAAAGTCCGGCTGGTTGGAATTGTAAATGCGGATATGGGACTTCATATTCCGGATTTCCGTGCAGAGGAGCGTATTTTTTCACTTATTGTTCAGGTATCAGGAAGAGCAGGCAGACAGAGCGGGGACGGGCTGGTAATTGTGCAGACTAATAATCCGCAAAACCCTGCAATTGATTTTTCAGTAAAAGGAGAGCTTGAGAGATTCTATAATAAAGAGCTTTCAACAAGGAAAGCCCTTCAATTTCCCCCGTATTCCAGGCTGATCAGACTTGTGTTTCGGGGGAAGGATAAACAGGAAACAGCTGATAATTGCTTTTCCGCAGCTCAGCTGCTCGAGAAGGAGCTCCAGGGAAAAGCCGGGATATTGGGCCCCGCAGAATGCCCGATAGGGCTGTTAAATAGGAATTATCGGTATCATATACTTATTAAATCCAATAGCTTTCGTACTGCCCATACATGTGTAACAGCTTTTATGGAACACTTTCAGGAAAATAAAAATGTTTATATTGAAGTAGATATGGATCCAATTTCTTTATTATAGTTGACGTAGAGCTAGAGAAATCAGTAGTATTTTGTTACAAAGGAGATATTAATGACTGATATATATAATACAGAATATAAAATAAAGACTTTAGGCGAAGATGTCCTCAGACAGCGGTCCATTGTCATTCCGGAGATAGGTAAAGGTATAAAAGACTTTGCACAGGCAATGGTAGAGACGATGTATTACGGCCAGGGTATTGGCTTAGCAGCACCCCAGGTAGGTGAACTGAAACGAATGTTTGTGTGCCATGTAACAGATGACAAACCGAGGATATTTATTAATCCTGAAATAATCGGCACTTCCCTTGAAGAAGGAAAGTATGAAGAAGGCTGTTTGAGTATTCCAGGGATTTATTCAAATGTAATACGTCCCTTAGAAGTACAAGTCCAAGCATGGGATGAAAACGGAAAGGTTTTTAATCTTGAAGCCGGTGGTATGCTTGCGAGGGTAATACTCCATGAAATTGATCATCTTAACGGGACTCTTTTTATAGACCGACTGCCTGAAAAACGGAAGCAGAGACTGATTAAGCTGTACAATAAAAGGGAGCGCCTATAATGCGTATATTTTTTGCAGGCACTCCTGAAATAGCTGTACCTAGTCTAGAAGCGCTGCAAGGGGAACACGAAATTGTAGGTGTATTAACAAACCCTGATTCAAAAAAGGGCAGGGGCAGGAAACTTTCTGCTTCACCTGTAAAACAGGCAGCTTTGGTAAACAACTTAGCAGTATTCCAGCCTGAAAGACTGCATAAAGAATTTTATAAAACTGTTGAAGACCTAAAACCTGAACTCTTGGTTGTTGTTGCATATGGGAAAATATTCAGACAATCTTTTTTAGATCTTTTCCCAAACGGCGGTGTTAATCTCCATCCTTCCTTACTGCCGAAATACCGCGGGCCTTCGCCTATACCTGCAGCAATTTTACATGAGGATGAAGAAACTGGAATTACTGTGCAAAAACTATCACGGAAAATGGATGCAGGCGATATTATCATACAAAGGCCCTTTAAGCTTTCAGGTGATGAGACAACAGGAGAGCTAACTAAAACCTTTGCTATAATTGGTGCTGAGCTCATGGTAGAGGCTGTTAAACACATAGAAGCTGACATAGCAGATCCGATACCTCAGGATGAAACCCAAGCAACCTACTGTCATTTTATTCACAAAGAAGATGCAAAAATAGATTGGAGAAAGCCTGCGCATCAAATTGAAGCAATGGTGCGGGCTTATGACCCCTGGCCTGGAGCATTTACTTATTATCATGATAAGAAACTCTTTATCCGTAACTCTCAAGTCTATCAAAACAGTGTTGATAAAAGCGATACACAGATAGGTAAAGTATTAGGTATAGACAAGGACCATGGAATTTTGGTACAAACAGGTGAAGGCGTTCTCTGCATCCAGAGACTCCAGCTTCAATCAAAAAATGCCCAAGACTATACTGTTTTTATTAATGGAATGCATGGTTTTGCCGGTTCCAGACTTGGAGGAAATGAATGAGTAAATTTCTCAAAAAAATACTGCCGAATAAGGATGATCAAATAGATGTCCGCTATTTTAAAATAAGTATATTCGCCCTTGTCGGCTTTTCTGCTTTTATGGTTACAGTAGGCTTACTTACATTTTTTCTTTTCCTCCAAGCCCCTGAAGAAACCATGGTCCCGGACCTTATTGGTATGGAACTTGAGAACGCGCTGGTGAATCTTCAAGAGCGCGAATTGTATCCGAATGTGCAGCTCCGCTTCTCTTCCGACCCATCGACTAAGGGCCAGATTATTGAGCAAGATCCTCCCTCTGGCACCTTGGCAACAGCAGGAAGACAAATTAACATTGTGGTCAGCAAAGGTGCTGTTGTAGATAGAGTTGAAAATTATGTTGGCCAGGACTTGAATGAGCTGAGAGTGTATCTACAGACCCTATTTACTACCTATAGACCTTTGTTAACAATACAGGAACCTGTAACGTATGTGTATAATGAAGCCCCTCCTGGAACTATTCTGGAACAGTCTCCAGAGCCCGGAACAGAATTAACTGATCTAACCGAAATGGAACTCATTGTCAGTAGAGGACCTCAAGGTGAAGCCATAAATGTTCCACATTTTGTGGGTCGTAATTTTCAGGATGTACTTAACACTGTGACGCGTCAACAGATCCCGTTTTATTTTAACAGGCGTCCACCTGAAGAAAACGAAGAACCGGGAACTGTAATTAGTCAGGATCCTGTCGGCGGAACTGAGATTGAGCGCGGACAGACAGTATCTTTAACAATGGTCGATCCGGAGAACATTCCGGAAGGAAGAGTATTTACAATATTCCAAGCAAACCTGCCGAACTACGCATTATATGTAGAAATGCGTTTGGAGGCAGAGGATCAGGATGGAGAGGTTACAACAATACTGGAAACTAGACACCCTGGAGGTACTATTAGTATTCCTTGTATTGTGGAAGAAAATACTGTGCTTCGTCTGTTCATATACGATCAGGAAGTAAGAAGCGACTTTGCTACACCACTTGTAGTTGGGGAAGAGACACTGGAGGAATCTCAGGAAGAGTAATCTTTTTGACTGTGTTTAAAAAAACGATATAGTACAGAGAAAGGCAAAAGAAGATATGCGAACGTCGTATAACGGTATTACCCGAGCTTCCCAAGCTCGTGACGCGGGTTCGACTCCCG
>CAYRYS010000029.1:0-32789 GCA_964428555.1 uncultured Spirochaetales bacterium
GCTCTTTATCAAATATAAGTTCTGAAAAGTTGAACTTTCTATACAAAAATTGGCGTGGTTCTTTTGGACTTGCCTTTTGTTTCCAGGAAATCTGGTTCTAGTTATCAAGATTTACATAAATACTTCGGTAGTTCACGGAAGCAAATCTGTATTACAAATTATCCGCGTTCTCTTGCCGCGCGTGCCGTAGGCATGGCCGTAGTTCCTTCACCTACATCAGGTGTTTTTCCACAAGGAAAACCGTATCGAGATGAGAGAGAAATTGAAGCGCTTTGGGTTAATTCCGCAGCTAAGCTGGCGGGATTGGGTTCCTCTCGGTACAATTCCGCTTACGCGGAATCACTCGAGGAGCGTGGTGTACCATAGCCGGTAATCGAATATTTTTGTTCGAAGAACAAAAATGCCTGCCCTGTACTTCGATACTTCGGCTACGCTCAGCAACCGCGTAGCGATGTGCTGAGCGCGGTTCATTTGGACTGGTATTTTGTTTCCATGCAGTATGATCTTATTTATCACGCCTTCCATAAATACTTCGGTAATCCACAGGAGCAAATCCATATTACATACTATCCGCGTTCTCTTGCCGCGCGTGCCGCAGGCATGGCTGTAGTTACTATTCGGTAAATCTTCTTCATCCACTGTTTTAGATACCTGGAGTGCTGAACACCGGATGAATCGGATTCCGCGGATGGGGGAACATAGGAAACTACTAGGCAGAGGAATGTTTCTGGTAAAGCATTCTCTCCCCTTATGAACCACGAAAAGCACTAAAAGTCACGAAAATCTTGCTTTATAAACAGGTGGAGGCTATTTTTTAATTCTCCCTATCTACTCAAAGTCAAAATATGAATAGCTCTAGCAAAAGGGCCTAACTTGCGATGTCAGGTAAGGTAGATCGCCGCACTTCGGCGGGCCCAGCAACCTTTTATCGAGGTGATCCTCCTATGAACTCAGTTACCTCTGTGTGAGGCTATTTTGTTGTTTTTTCTTCTGTGTAGATGAACTGTCAGTGATATGCGAAGTCTCAATCGTATTCTTCCATACTCCGTAACCTTCCCGGGGACCGTGGGTACAGCAGAGCTTACAAGGCGTTTCCGGTTTTAAGATAGGGGTATTTCACCTGAACTGATAGTGTGTATGTTTCCAGCAGCATCTTTCAATAATAGAAAGCCGTTTTTATCCAAGCCTGTAATTGTGCCTTCTATAGCTTGGTCTTTTTCCGGGTCTCCCAGGAGTACCCGGGTTTCTTCACCCTTTCTGTAAAGCCTGTGCTCTACATCCTTGAGCCAATCACGTTCTTCAAGAAGCTCTTTTATGTTTAAAAGCAGGACCTCCAGGAGTTTTTGTTTATCAGGCACTTTGCGGGTAAACATTTTTATTGAAACCGCTTTGTTTCCAGCATCAAAAGAAAAGCCTTCCTGAGTGCAGTTTATGCCAATACCTGCAAGCACATGGGTGCCTGTTGCTTCCACCAGTATCCCGGAGAGCTTCTTCCCCTTTACGTATACATCGTTGGGCCATTTTATTTTTGCTTCACTACCATAGAGGCTGTGTATTGTGCGGACAATTGCCAGCCCGAAGAGCAGCGGCAGGGCTACCTGGTTTTCAATCCTGTCTTTTTCCAGAACAAGGGTGAACAGCAAGGATTCCCCAGGCTTTGCATGCCATTTCCGTGTATGAAATCTGCCCCGCCCTGAGTGTTGAAAATCTGCTGTTACAACAGTGCCGTGTGGACAGGCTGCTGACGCCAAGGACCTTGCATCACCCATTGTGGTATTTGTCTTCTCCACATAGTAGATAACAGCATTTTCAAAGGGTGTATTCCAGTCAGTTTTCATCATCTTTTTAGCTTCTCTCCAAATTTCCTTGATTTTTCTTCTATAATAATTCTATGATTTACCTATGAACACTCATCCTTTAGCAGATGGACTGTTTTCCGTATCAAATGCTGATGACTTTACCATCGTAATCTTCGGAGTAACCGGAGATCTAACCAGAAAAAAACTCGTCCCGGCGCTGTACTCCTTATTTTCACATGGATACATTACGAATTTCAAGGTCATCGGATTCGCGCGCCGGGACTGGAGTGATGACTACCTTAGAGAGATTGCCGATAACGCAATCGGATCTCGAGACATAGAAGATGATGATAGAAAGGTCAGGAATGAGTTTCTTGGACACTTTTATTACCATCAGTCCACATTTGAGGACCTGGACGGGTACAAGTCACTCAGGCAAAAGCTGTCCGGAGGCACTCTGTTCTACCTTGCGGCCCCGCCTGGAGCATACCAGCAGATTATTGAAAACATCCATGCATCGAACTTGCATAATGCGCCAGAGCGGTATTCCCGGATTGTAATTGAAAAGCCCTTTGGCAGGGACCTGGCAACAGCAAAAGAGCTGAACAGTCTCCTTTCCCGGTGTTTTTCAGAGGACGATATTTACCGGATTGACCACTACCTGGGCAAGGAAACAGTGCAGAACCTGATGACACTCCGCTTTGGAAACAGTATTTTCGAGCCCTTGTGGAACTCCTACCAAATTGACCATGTACAGATAACAGTTGCAGAGGACATTGGGATTGGGACAAGGGGGAATTACTATGAGAAATCCGGCGCGCTTCGGGATATGGTCCAAAACCATGTATTCCAACTCTTGTGTCTTACTGCAATGGAAGCCCCTCCTGAACTGGATGCTGACTCTATCCGCACAGAAAAAATGAAGGTCATGAAGTCCTTACGACCGATTACCCATAAGAATGTTGATCAGTACACAGTGCGCGGCCAGTATGACAAAGGGATTGCTTCAGGTGAAAAGGCAGCTGCATACAGGGATGAGGATGATGTTGATCAGGATTCCTCTGTTGAGACATACGCTGCTTTGAAGGTATTCATTGACAACTGGAGATGGTCAGGTGTACCGTTTTATCTCCGCACAGGAAAGCGCCTGCCCAGAAGGCTTTCAGAGATTGCCATTGCTTTTAAGCAGCCTCCGCACCAGCTCTATAAATCCCAGAGACCTGACCTTTCCCAGAACAAGCTGATTATCCGAATACAGCCGGATGAAGGGGTCACCTTTTCTTTGAATACTAAGATCCCCGGCCACGTAAAAACAACCAGGCCGGTAAATATGAACTTTGCCTATGAGTCAGCGTTCACTGAGCCCTTACCAGAGGCTTATGAGCGGCTTATCCTGGACGCATTAAAGGGAGATTCCACCCTATACCCAAGACGGGACGAGATTGAGCTTTCATGGTCTTTTATTACCAGGATACTTTCAGGCTGGAGCGAAGACAGGACCCCCTTAGAGCTCTATGCCGCAGGAAGCCAGGGACCGGACGCTGCTAGAGACTTAATTGAAGATGACAACAGAGCATGGAGGCGGCTCTAATGGAAAAACGGCCCGAAGAGATTGAAAGAGAACTGGAGAAACAGCAGAACCAGCTGAGCCCCGGACAGCGGAGGGCAAACCTTCTGACCCTGGTAATTCTCTGCGGAAAACAAGCACCTGAAAAGGTACGAAAAGCATTGGCCTTCCTTGCAGGCAAACGGGCAGCACGGATTATCATTGTTTTTGACGCGGAAAAAGCAGAAAACGATATTCAGGTCTCAGCTACCTGTGCTAATGATTACAAAGAACGGGGAATCTGTTTCCAGGAGATACGCATCTACTCTGACAAGGACAAAAGCGGTTTTTCACCGGTTTTCTGGGCGCCCTTTCTTGTGCGGGACCTGCCTGTTTATATCTGGACAGCAGAAAACGACTGTGTAGACCTGATGCAAAACACAGAACTCCGGGACAATGGGGATCTCCTGATTTTTGAATCCGCGGTATGCAGAGAACCTAACCGTATTTTTACCGCAGCATTACAGCAAAACCGGGGAAAAGCACAGAATTTCCGAATTCTTGACCTTACCTGGCAGCGCCAAGGGCCGTTACGCAATGCCACATACCAGGCATTCAGCGAGTTTTCCCCTGAGCAGTTTGCACCTGCAATTAAGGAAATTGCCCTAAAGGGATTTTCCAGGGCCGAAGCAGCACTCTACCTTGGGTGGTTTGCCTCAAGGCTTGGCTGGAAGCTTGGACAAAAGGCCTTGAACACAGAGGTAAATACAGAAATCCCCTTTTCCGTAGACGCGCAAAACCCGGAACAAGGGAGAATGTGTTGCCTGTTCTCTCTAAAAAACGGACAGAATATCCGGGCTACAACAAAACCGGGTGAATGCACTGAAATTTATGTAGACGGCACTTCTGAAGAAACCGTACCATACCACATTCCAAGCTATGGAGAAGTACTGCTCTCTGTTATTGATATGCTCCCTGACCAGCGACTCTATACTGAGGCATTAGCAGCAGGACTCAGGCTTTTTTCAGGGTGATCAGCCTGCAGCAGGATGGCCTATCCTGCTTTTGTCTTCTGTAATCATATAATTCATTGCAGTCTCGTCGCAGGCTTCAAGTTTTGGGCATTCAAGGCATTCGCGCCAGAGTTTTCTGGGGAACTTGTCCTTATCAGAAACCTTGAATCCGAGCTTTTTAAAGAATTCAACCTGATAAGTCAAGGTGATAATTTCAGGCACTTTCAAGGCCTTTGCCTCTTGGATTAAAGAGGCAACCAGCTGCCTCCCGACCCCCTGCCCTTGAGCAGCAGGGTCAACAGAGACTGCCATAATTTCCGCGAGATCTGTCCATAAGGGAGACAGGGCGCCTGATCCGAGGACCTTGCCGTCCGCGCTGCATGCCACATGGAAGCTTGTTAACATGGTTACAATCTTATACTTGCTCCGCGGCAGCATAAGCCCCTGGCCTGCCATTGAGTTTGTCAGCCAGTGGATCCTGTCAACGTCCTCCATTGTAGCTTTTCTGATGATCATGTCCTTCACTCTTACTTATCATGAAAGCTTGCTGCTACTTCCTTCATTGCAACCGCCTGACCTGAGTCATCCTTCATGTCCTGGTGGACCATGGATGCAACACCTGTTGCAAGGCCGTACAGGTTGATAAACCCGGTGGCGTCATGGTGGTCATAACTGCTCTCACCGAATGATGCAATATCCTCGATATACAGAGAATACTGAGACTGCCTTCCTCCGATAATTACATTTCCCTTGTACAGGACAAGCCGAACAGAACCGGTTACATAGTCGCTGGACTTTTCCATAAATGCGTCAATTGACTCCCGGAACGGGGTATACCATTTTCCCGCATACACCAGGTCCGCGTACTTCAGGGCAAGCATCTTTTTATAGCTCAGGGTATCAAAGTCCATTGTCAGCATCTCAAGCTCACGAAGCGCTGAATACAGGATTGTACCGCCCGGGGTCTCGTACACACCGCGGCTTTTCATCCCTACAAGCCTGGTCTCCACTAAGTCCCGCCTTCCGATTCCGTTTTCTCCGCCGACCTTATTCAACTCAAGAAGCAGTTCCATTGGACGCATCTTCTCGCCGTTCAGTGCTACAGGAATGCCTTTTTCAAAGTCAATTACAATCTCTGTTTCTTTATCAGGAGCATCTTTGGGTGACTTGGATAACAGGTACATATCCTCAGGAGGCCTATTCATGAGGTCTTCCAACTCGCCCCCTTCATGACTCATGTGCCAGAGGTTCCAGTCCCTGGAGTAGATATTTTTCTCTGAAATATTGCCGAGAGGTACATTGTGCTTCCGTGCATACTCAATTGCTGCTTCCCTGGAGTGGATCTCCCACATTCTCCATGGGGCAATTACCTCAAGATGCGGGGCAAGAGCCTTGTAGGTAAGCTCAAACCGCACCTGGTCATTCCCTTTTCCTGTACACCCATGTGCCACTGCATCACACCCTTCTTTCAGAGCAACATCCACCTGGCATTTTGCCTGAAGGGGCCTTGCAATGGAAGTGCCCAGCAGGTACTTACCTTCATACACCGCCCCTGCGCGGAGCATGGGGAAAAGATATTCTTCAACAAATGTTTCCTGAATATCGATTATATAGAGCTTTGACGCACCGGAGGCAAGGGCCTTTTCCTCCATGTGTTCCCAGTCTTCATCCTGTCCGACATTGGTACACACTGCTACTACCTCAGCACCGGGATACTGCTCCTTCAGCCATGGTATGATGATTGATGTATCCAGTCCCCCTGAATAAGCCAGACAAATCTTCTTTATATCTTTCTTTGGTTTCTTCATTATCTTCTCCTTACATTGATTATCTACATAATTGATGAAAAATGATCAAATACCTGCGCAATTATCTCGCAGCCCTTTGAAAGCTCCTGGTTCGTTGCAACCAAAGGAGGGGCAAGGCGCAGTATATTTTTACCAGAACGAAGTGCCAACAGCCCCTCAGAACGCAGCTCTGCAAGGAGCTTACCCATATAGTCAGCTTCAAGGCCTTCAGGAATATCAAGGCTGATTCCCCGGAGCATTCCTATCCCTTTGCAGCCTGTTATAAATTCATACTTTTCTGACAAGGCCTGCAGCTCTTTTTCAAGGTGCCTGCTTTTGGTTTGTACATCTTTAAGAAATGCAGAATCTGTGAGTTTCTTCACTACTTCCAATGCAACTGATGACACAGCAGGTCCGCCGCCGAAAGTTGTACCATGGTCTCCAAGGTGTAACTGATCATTCACTTTAGCGGGAATCAGTGTTGCTGACATAGGCAGCCCCCCTGCCAATGGCTTTGCCAGGGCGACAATGTCAGGTTCAAGCCCGACTGCTTCAGAAGCAAAGATGCAGCCTGTTCTCCCAAGCCCAGTCTGTACTTCATCTGCAATGAGAATAATATCGTGTTTCCTGCAAAGCTGGTTCAGCTTTTTAGCAAACTTAGGGGTCATTACATTCAGCCCGCCTTCTCCCTGCACAGGCTCAACAATTACCGCAGCAAAGAATGGGCTCAACACAGCCTCCAGGTCCTCGGCATTGTTGAATTCAGCTGTTTCTACTCCAGGTATTAGGGGCTGACAAGAGTCTTGATACTTTGGTGTAGGAGTAACAGAAAGAGCGCCCATGGTTCTTCCGTGAAAAGCACCTGAAAAGCTTAAGATTTTATGGTGCCCCTTTCCTTTTGTGCGCAAAGCATAGGCCCTGGCGTATTTTAAGGCTGCCTCGTTTGCCTCTGTTCCTGAGTTACCGAAATGCACAGCAGCAAAATCGCCGAGACCTGTTAAAAAGCCGGCTAATTCAAGTGCAGGACGGGTTGTCCACAGGTTTGAAACATGGATAAGGCGTCGCATCTGGGCTGACATAATGTCAGCCAGGTCCTCCCTGCCGTAACCTAACGCGTTTACTGCTATACCTGAACCAAAATCCAAGTATTCTTTGTCCGCTGCATCGTAGAGATACACGCCTTTTCCATGGTCTAGAATAAGAAATTCTTCCGCGTAATTTCTCGGAAAAGGAGGGTTTTTTATAATTGCTGTTTTTTGTGTACTCATGATACTCCTCCTTGTTATAAAACTATGCTGCTTCCCTTTTTTTCAGATAAAAGCAGCTGTAAATCGCCGTAATCCTGATACCTTCCAATAATAACTGTGCTAATACCCATTTCAAGGCCTTTTACAGCAGACATTACCTTAGGCACCATGCCGCTATGTATAACTCCCTGATCAATAAAGGATGTAATATCCCTTGCTGTAAGAGAATGAATCACTGATTCATTATTCAGCACTCCAGGAGTATCTGAAAGATACACCAAAGCATCTGCGTTCAGCCCTGCTGAAACATGGAGAGCAGCTTGATCAGCATTGATATTTACCGCATGAAAGCTGGCGTCTACTGCAGGCGAGGAAATGACAGGAAAAAATCCGGAATCCAGCAAGACCTCCACAAGCTCAGTGTTCACTTCCACGACATGTGCAGTTTGGTTCACTCCGGGCTCCACTGCCTCGCCGATTAAGAGTCCCGTATCCGCACAAGATATCCCCACCGCTTTTAGCGCATGGGATTGAAAAAATCGGGAAAGGCGCTTGTTTACACTTCCGGTAAGGACCATATCCACAAGCTCCATCTCTTCCCGGGTTGTCATTCTGACTCCGTCTTTGAACTCAGCCGTTATACCGAGCTTTCCTGACAATGCGGTTACCTCTGCCCCTCCGCCGTGAAAAAAAAGAAAGCGGCAGCTTTTTGCAAGACTGCGCATTTCGTCAGCAAGCGCAGAAAGGGCATTTTTATCATCAGCAGCCCTTCCGCCAATCTTTATTGCTACTGTTTTCATTATACACTGCCTGAACTTGAGAGACCTGTTGATTCATCTATGTCAAAACGGATGTTCATATTCTGGACAGCCTGTCCGGCAGCGCCTTTTACTAAATTATCAATAACAGAAAAAAGAAAAACACGCTTGCCTTCAATATGCCAGCCAATATCACATCGGTTTGAACCAAGAACATCCCCTGTTTCCGGAACCCTTCTCCCTGTTATCCGGACAAATGCAGACTCCCTGTATGCGCTTCGGTATACATCAAACAAAAGCTCATCACCGATTGCTTTCTCTGTTTCAAAGGTTATCGTAGCCATCATCCCCCTCCTCATGGGAACCAAATGGGGAGTAAAGAATACCTGATTCCCGCTTCTACCGGCTGAAAGCTCCTGTTCTATTTCAGGAAGGTGGCGATGTGCCCTTCCCGGAGCATATGCACACGCGCTTTCCGCACGTTCGCTGTACAGTAGGTTTGTTTTTTCCTTTTTTCCAGCACCGGATATTCCTGATGCAGCATTGATAATTACCGGTCCTGTAATCAGCTTCCGCTTTGTAAAAGGAATAAGCGGTAAAAGCGAACATGTTGGATAGCATCCCGGATTTGCAATTATATCAGCCACTCTAATCTCTTCTGTATGTACTTCAGAGAGCCCATAGACTGCATCCTCCAATAAGTCCTCTGCAGGGTGCGCTTTTCCATAGATACGCTTATACAGCACTGCATCTTTCAGCCGAAAGTCTGCTGATAAATCAATAACAACAGCTTTATCCATAAACGGTTCCAACATTTCTCCGGATTTCACATGAGGCAAAGCGGAAAAGACAACATCGAACCGCTCCCCAGAGGCTGTTTCTAAATCGATATACCGGCAGTCCCAGAGACTGGTTTTTTTCAGCAGTTCCTTTCCTGCACCTGTATCACAGTCCTGGATCGCATTGTCCTGCTTAGAAGAGCTTACTGCAGCAATAGCATTAATTTTCGGATGCACAGCCAAGAGCCGGAGAAGAGTCATACCTGCGTAGCCGGTTGCGCCGAGTACAGCTGCTTTCATAGCTCAACCTCCGGTATCTTTTCCTTCAGTATTTTATAGAATTCATCTCTAGGTTTATCTTCTTTTAGAATTACCAGAACTGCATCATCCCCTGCAACAGTTCCAAGAATATGTTCGAAGTCCAGGTTATCAAGTGCCAAAGCTACACTGTCAGCATGACCCGGCAATGTTTTCAATAGCCCCAGGTTACCGGAGAAGGCTAATGAAACATATCCCCGGACAAAGTCCTGTTTATATATTCTCTCATTTTCCTTGGTTTCATCATCTCCCGGAAGGGTATAGTAATATCCATGATATCCATCTGCTACCTTGCCTACTTTTAATAGCTTAAGATCCCGTGATAAGGTAGCTTGTGTCACCTGATACCCGAGTGATTTCAGGTGCTGAAGAAGACTCTCCTGACTATCTACCCGTTCTTTTTTTATAATAGCTTTTATCGTTTTTAATCTAGAAGTTCTCTCTTTCACCGCTCATTCCTGTATATTTATTCTTATATTATGTATATAGATACATTTTTTCTCGGAAATTTCAATATATCATCCAGGATTTTTTCAAAAAAAATGCAAAAAACCGATCATGGTGCAGCGAAACATTTATTACAATAAATCAAATAAAATAATTAAAGCTTATCTACATTGCTTCCGATAAAGATAATCGAGAGGACTAGTAGCCTTGGCTGATGAAAAAGATAACAACAAAATTGATGAGCTGATAGAAAACACTCACTCCCTTGAACAAGAAGTTTCCCAAGCAGAGGAAGAGGTCCTCGGCAAAAAGCCGGAACCTAAAGAAAAAAAAGTTCCTATCGAACAGTCAGACACCCATTCCCTTAATGCTGCTTTCCAGGTACGGGTAAGCGATGATAAGATGCACGCATACGGTACCTTTATCCCCGCCTTTGCTGAAGGAAAACCCTTAAATGGAGATGATGTTACAAACTTGCTGAAAGAAAAGGGGATTTCATTCGGAATTGACTGGGAAAGAATCGGCTCTTGCGTAAAAGACTGTAACCAAGGGAAAAGGCTTGATGATATCGAAATAGCAACCGGCAAGCTCCCCTCCGAAGAGGTTCCTGAGCACATTGTTATCAATAACCAGCTAACCAAAGAAGCCCGGAAGATACATGAAAAAAGCAAACAGATTGACTATAAAGAATACACGCCTTTCATTCTAGTAAAGAAACACTACCCTATCGCAAAACGGATTCGCCAAAAGCCGGGAGAAAAAGGGGTAGATGTATTTGGAACAGAGACGGACTTTCCTCAAAAAGACGTTTCTACACACGAACCAGGTGAGAACATTACAGAGGAAATGGACATCTTCAGAAGCAGTGTTGACGGACGGTTTGTAATCCAGGACAAAACCTTTTTTGTAAACGAGGTACTGGAAATAAAGGAAAATGTAGATTACCACACAGGGCACATCGCATTTCCCGGAGATGTAATAATAAACGGCACGATTCGCGACGGATTCCGCGTTTACTCAGGGGGGAGTGTATACTGCAAACAGACCATGGATGCCTCAGAGGTACACTGCAAAAAAAACCTAATAATAACCCAAGGAATAATAGGCAGACAAAAGGGCTACATCCGCGTGGGAGGAAGCATTGAATCAGTTTTTATTGAACACTGTAAAGTAGAATCAAAAGGTGATATAACTATTCAAAAATCCATTGGTGACTCAGACATCTACACTAAGGGTTCCATAATAATGGGAGACAAAGGCCATATTGTCGGCGGAGAACTTCATACAATTGGTGAATTAGTAACCCATGACATTGGCTCTAATATGCACACACAGACACTCCTTCAATGCGGGGTCAACTTTTTCGCAGAACGCAAGCTCGCATATGTGAGAAAAAAACATACCGCATTTTCTTTGAAACTACAGCAGATTGAGGCAGTATTAAAAGAGCATCCAAACCAGCGGCTTCAGGAAGTAAGCGATAAACTCAAAAAAAGTGTTGCCGAGCTCTCCAATGCAATGTCCCAACTCCTGGAACAGGTTGATTCTAATGAAGATGCAAGCATTACAATTACCGGCACTTTGTATCCAGGAGTATTTATTGAAATTTGTCATATCGATTTTCCAGTGGTGAAAGAGATGAAAGGCATAAAACTGAAGCTCAACAAAACAAAAGGAGAGGTTATAGCTGAGTCTCTCTCCGGAAGAACACAGAAAAGGTAAACAGAAAACTAACAAAATCATAAAAAGATAGTTTTTTTCCGTATTTTCCCTCTATTAAAGATACCTGACTCTCAGGTACAATAGAGGTTCAATTCTTAAAATCAGGATTTTTATTAATGCATTCAGAACAGCCGGTTGTTATAGGCTTAAGCGGCGGGGTTGACTCTTCTGTAGCCGCACACCTGCTTTTACAGCAAGGGTACACAGTAATAGGCGCAAGCCATTATATACGGGAAGAAAAGGACTACCATAAGTCAAATTCTATCCAAGGAGCCCGTGTATTAGCAAAGGACCTAGGAATACCATACTTTGAAATTGACATGCGTGATGATTTTTATCGCTGTGTTATGCAGGATTTTACAAATACATATCTCCGGGGAATGACTCCAAACCCATGTGTTCGGTGCAATGAGAGAATTCGTTTTTCCCAGTTTCTTGAAAGGGTCGGGAGTATACTCGTTGCAGAGGGCTTTGCAGCAACAGCCACAGACTTTTTCTTCAGCACAGGGCACTATGTGCGGACAAGAGAAAAAGACGGCACCACCTTTCTGCAAAAAGGTACAGACAGAAGAAAAGATCAAAGCTATATGCTCTACAGGATCCCCCCGGCTGTGCTGCCGCAGCTTATTTTCCCCCTTGGGGACCTGACAAAGATAGAAGTAAAGCAAATTGCAAAAACTCAAGGGTTTGCTTCTGCAGACTCAGGAGAAAGCCAGGATATCTGCTTTATCCAGGGAGACTACCCAAGCTTCATCCGTGATTTTGCATCCACAGAAAAAGGAAACAAGCCTGGAAGAATATATTCATCATCCGGTGAGTACCTCGGAGACCATAGAGGGTACCTGCATTACACAATTGGCCAGAGAAAAGGCCTAGGACTTGCCAACGGTCCCTGGTATGTAAGCGCTATTGATGCGCACAGTAACATTGTAACAGTGGCGGATTCAGATCAGTTTGGGACCAATGAATTCCAGGTCTGTGAGCTGACTTGGACGCATCCGGCACCGTGGAATATCCGGAAGTGTGACGTAAAGGTCCGCTATAACTCCAGACAAGTTCCCTGTTCTTTGTTTTTTGATGATAACAGTGTTATTGTTAAACTGCAGGAAAAACAGGGGATTACCCCAGGCCAGTCTGCAGTGTTTTATGAAGATGATACCGTACTCGGCGGCGGGATAATAGGCAGGAGTATATGACAGACTACGCAATAGCAATGGCTTTCGGTATTCTAGGGACCGGCATCCTTCATTTTGCCATGATCCTGCAGAAATACGGAATTGTAACGCTTAAGCACCTATTAAAAAAGAGCAAATCAGAATCCCAACCATTACCGCGGCGCAGGCTCATTGCCTATATTTTCGGTTTTATCCTAAATAATACCCTATTTATTTGGATAATTCTGGCAAACCTTTTTGCTCCGCCAACATACTATACATCAATGTTCGGTACAGGCTTAATTATACTTGCGGTTTTTGCCAGGCTTTTTCTCAATGAAGAAATCTCCAAGAAAGGGTATATCGGCCTCATTCTTATAACAGCAGGAACCATTGTAATCGGAATCAGCGAGCTATTCCGGGAACAGGTTGCAATGTCGCAGATTAACACATTGATGGTTGTAGTGATTGTTGGCGCATCCCTTACAGCTATTCTCGCTGTAATACTAATAACCTACAAAATGAAAAACCTGAAAGCTTTTGCTGTCAGCTGCGGTATATACTCAGGAATTGCTGCAAGCATGGATTCTTTCTTAAAGGGAATTGGGCAAAACCTGGGAACAAGCCCAAGCATTCTTCCTGAGACATGGATCGGATGGGTCTTTTTTATTGTAAGCTTCGGCTTAGCAGCATCTTCCTTCATTCTTGGCCAATGGGCTTTTGCAAAAGGCGCGAACACCTCGTTTGTAGTCCCATTTCAAAATGCGCTATATATCAGCTTCCCAATCTTTATTCAGACCATGAGTATTGTAGATTATCAGGTAGGGTATCCGGTTATAGCCGGACTCATTATCATTTATAGCGGAATATTCTTTTTGAACGACCAAAAGGGTATACAACAGCTTGAGGCAACACCATCAATTAAAGACCCTGAAGGAATGGAAATTCACACACCCCACCTCCATCTTCCCCCAGGTTTGCGAATACGCAAAAACAGGCGCAAATCTAATCAATAATCTGAGTTTTACACTTAAGAAATAGCGAATTCCTGCTAAAGCTGTTGAAACTCAGCCTACATTTTTGTAGTATTTAAACATATACCAGACGGAGATGGAATAATGCCGGAGAATATCCCAGATACAGACCAACATACCAATCCAGATAGACAACTCAGAGAACTTTCATTGCTATTTGAACTGAGCCGGATTCTAGATCAGTCAATGGATCTACAACAGGTTATATATCCTGCTCTGAAACAGATAGCCGAGTTCATGGGTATGCAGAGGGGAACTATCAGTTTATTAAATAGAAACACAGGTGCAATTGCAATCGAGGCAGCATACGGACTTTCAACAGGCCAAAAAGTACGCGGGAAATACCAGAAAGGCGAGGGCATTACCGGAAAGGTAGTGCAAAGCGGAGAACCGATTATGGTACCGAAAATATCCAAAGAACCCTCTTTTCTAAACAAAACCGGCGCAAGAAAAGGACTTCGGAAAAATGATGTCAGCTTCATCTGCGTACCGATCAAAATTGGGAATGAAGTAATCGGGACCTTGAGTGTGGACAGACCATATGATGAAGATATTGATTTGGATGATGACATGCGGCTCCTTTCAATTGTCGCATCCATGATAGCCCAAGCAGTAAAATTACGTCAGTCTGTACAGGAGGAACGGCAAAAACTAATGGATGAAAACTCCCGTCTCCAGAATGAGCTGCGGGACCGGTTTAAGCCTGCCAACATTATCGGCCGCTCCAGGGTAATGCAGGATGTTTTCGACCTTATTGCCCAAGTATCAAAAAGCGAGGCAACAGTCCTTATCCGCGGAGAAAGCGGTACAGGAAAAGAGCTGGTAGCGCATGCCATTCATTACAACTCACTAAGGGCAGACCAAGCCTTTATTAAAGTAAACTGTGCTGCACTCCCTGAATCGGTAATAGAAAGCGAACTTTTCGGCCACGAGAAAGGTGCATTCACTGGCGCAGTTGCTACCAGAAAGGGCAGGTTTGAACTTGCAGACGGAGGTACGATATTCCTTGATGAAATTGGCGACCTCTCCCTTACTACCCAGGTAAAACTTCTCCGTGTACTTCAGGAACAGGAGTTTGAGCGGGTGGGCGGCAATACCACAATCCGTACGAATGTCCGCATCGTTGCTGCAACAAACCGGAACCTTGAGGAGCTGATGGCTACCTCTGAATTCAGAGAAGACCTCTATTACAGGCTCAATGTGTTTCCAATTCATATACCACCGCTTCGTGATAGAAAGAGTGATATTATGCTCCTATCAGACCATTTTATTGAGAAATACAATAAAAAGAATTATAAAAACATTAAACGAATTTCAACCCCTGCTATTGATCTTTTTATGAGCTATCACTGGCCTGGAAACGTCAGAGAGCTGGAGAATTGCGTGGAACGGGCTATTCTCTTAAGCACAGATGATGTAATCCACAGCCACCACCTCCCCCCAAGCCTCCAGTCAGCAGAGTCTACAGGTACAGAATTACACAAAACGCTTCCTGAGACACTGGACAATATTGAAAGGGAACTTCTCATGGATGCGTTAAAGCTCACAAAAGGGAACATGGCAAAAGCAGCTCGGCATTTAGGAGTTACAGAACGGAAAATGGGGTTACGGGTTAAAAAACACGGTATCGACTCAAGGCATTTTAAGACATAATTGTAGGCTATTTATTATTTAACTACACATGCGTAGCTATTTTAATTTCATACTACATAGGCGTTGCAACTCCTTCTCAATATAGTGGATTATTATTTCCTTACAGTAATTACATTTACACTTTTTCCTCATATTCTAAACCAAACTTGGCACACTTCCTGCTATTGAATAGACAATACTATTATTTTTCTGGAGGTTTACCATGAAAAAATTACTCCTTATCGTACTGCTCCTTGCTGCATCCTTGAGCCCAATAGCAGCACAAGAAGCAACTACCCAGGAAACGCTTGAACTATTCAGTCAAGCTTTTGACATGATTTGGCTAATCTTAGCTGCAGCACTGGTTTTCTTCATGCAGGCTGGTTTCGCAATGGTCGAAACAGGCCTTACCAGAGCAAAGAATGCAGGTAATATTATAATGAAAAACCTAATGGATTTTTCTGCCGGAGCTGTCATATTCTGGGCAGTCGGCTGGGCGCTAATGTACGGTGCTGATGCTGCAGGAATTTTCGGCAGCTCACAGTTTTTCCTTGCAGGGGTTGATGCAGAAGCTATGTCATCCACATTTCGGGACTGGATGTTTCAAGTAGTATTTGCTGCAACCGCTGCAACCATTGTTTCAGGTTCCATGGCTGAACGGACTAAGTTCACCAGTTACCTAATTTACAGTGTGTTTATTTCTGGGCTTATTTACCCTATTTCCGGTCACTGGATCTGGGGCGGCGGCTGGCTTTCTAACCTTGGGTTCCACGATTTTGCAGGATCCACTGTTGTTCACTCAGTCGGCGGCTGGGCCGCATTAGTCGGTGCAATGATTCTCGGTGCCCGATCCGGCAAATATGTGAAAGTAAACGGAAAGACCACAGTAAAGGCAATTCCAGGGCACAACCTTCCCTTGGCTGCACTCGGTGTCTTTATTCTCTGGTTTGGCTGGTATGGATTCAATGCAGGTTCAACCTTAAGCGGAACTGATCTTGATATTGCTCAGGTCGCTGTTACAACAACACTTGCAGCATCAGCAGGTGCAATAGCAGCAATGGCAACTTCATGGATATGGTTCAGCAAACCTGATCCAAGCATGTCCTTAAATGGAGCGCTTGCAGGCCTAGTAGGTATTACTGCTGGTACATGGGTGGTAAATCCTGTTGGTTCCATAATTATCGGAATAATTGCAGGTATCCTTGTGGTGCTTTCAGTTGAGTTCTTTGACAAAGTGCTTCATATAGACGACCCGGTTGGTGCAATTTCTGTACACGGTGTATGCGGTGCATGGGGAACTATAGCAGTAGGATTGTTTGCTGACGGAAGCAAGGGAATTACCGGCCTTTTCTATGGAGGCGGCCTGTCCCAGTTAAGTATCCAGCTTCTCGGTGTAGCTGCAGTGTTCATCTGGGTCACAGTATCAGCTTTCATCCTGTTCTCTATAATTAAAGCTGTAACAGGTCTGCGGGTAACTGAGAAAGAAGAGCTTCAGGGATTGGATATTGGAGAGCACGGATGCGAATCATATTCCGGTTTCCAGATTTTCACAAACGTATAGTTATAGAAAGGAGCGAACACTATGAAACTGATTATTGCATATATTCAGCCCCACATGCTGAATGAAGTAAAACAGGAACTATATAAATCGGAAGTGTATAAAATGTCTGTTACCAATGCACTGGGCTGCGGGCAACAGATGGGATACACTGAACACTACCGCGGTGTGGATATAGAAGTGAATCTTCTAAAAAAGCTCCGCCTTGAAATTGCGGTGAACGATGAGTTTGCACAAAAGACAATCGAAGCAATTACCAAGGGAGCCCGTACCGGTGAGATAGGAGACGGTAAGATCTTTGTGCTGCCCATAGAACAGACAATCCGTATCCGCAGTAGTGAAACTGGGAAAGAAGCAATAGGATAGCATTCCTATATAACAACAAACAGTACGAAAAGCAGCTGTCCGGTAGAAATGCCGGACAGCTTTTACATTCTACGGTAGCGTTCTATTATTTCTGGAAACTCGTAGACTAGCATTCCGTTTTCGTTGACCTCCATAGTCACATGGCTGCCATCTACCATGCTCTCAATAAGTTTCTCAGCTTCATCCATATCAAGCCCGGTCTCAAGCACGATATCAGAAAGGGTTATTCTGCCTTTCATCTTATCAGCAAGCTTGAATATTCTGGCTTGTCTTGGTTTCGCTGCCCCCATTCCTTGAGAAAAGGTATCAAAACCAGCGGCCCGGTAATGCTTCCTCGGAAATTCCTGTGCATCGCCATCCAGTTCGTTCGTCAAGGTTCGTATTACTTTAGAAGCAATACGTATACCTAGGCCTATAAAGATTATTGGTATTAAAAAGCCAAAAGGAAAAAAGAAAAAACCCACATATTCCTCCAATAGCAGTATTAACTGAAATTATAGACATACTTTTATGTTCGTATGTATGAATAATATAGTAATTTCAAACCTAAGAGCCAAATTATTTTGTATATTTTAGATTAAGTATTCTGCTGAGAAACTGCGCGTATGATTGCGGAATATGTCTGTTGATACCGGTGATAGGATTCTTCGTACTGTTCAAATCTGGTTCTGTCAGGCTGGTAGGTTTTCGGGAAGCGAACAACCCTTTCTGATGCTTCTTTTACAGAGCTGTCATACCCCTCACCGTAAAGAGCACAGCACAGGCACCCGGTAAGCTCAGAATCGCAAATTTCAGGCACAAGTATTTCCTGTCCGGTAATGTCAGCTTTCATTTGGTTCCATATCGGATTTTTTGCCTGACCGCCGGAAGCACGGAGCTGGGTAAAGGGAAAACCGGAATCTCCCATTTTCTTAATTCCGCTTTTCACACAGTATCCAATTGCCTCGACAACTGCGCGCCCCATATCAGCGGTTGAATGCTCTACACTCAGCCCGGAGAATATTCCGCCGGAAAAGTCCCAAAGCCCTTTTTTTCCAATGCTTGGAAAAAACCGGGGTTTGGATGACAATTCTTTCTCACTAATTTCTTTGAACATCCGTTCATAATCCTTACCTTCCTGACCAGATATTCCACGAAACCATTCAAAGAACCTGCCGGAAAACGGCTCAATTGCAGCAAGATTATAAAACCCCTGGATAACATGGGGCAAGGTTCGCAAACCATCCACCTTATAATCACTATCTATACAGAGGTTCACGCCCTCAGAAGTGCCTGCCCTGTCACAAACCCTTCCAGGCTCAACCGCAGCAGTACCAAGGAGGGCCATGAAAAAATCAGGTCCCCCTGCATATACCGGCACCCCTTTCGGTACACCATAGCGCTCGCCCGCTTTTGCGGCCACCCGTCCTACAACGGAACCCATATGTACAAATTCAGGGAATCTGTCATCATCCAAACCATAAGAAGATATTTGTGATTTATCCCAGATATACTGCTGAAAACCGGAGTGAGGCAGAATTGTTGCAAACTCTCCTGTAAGCAGATAGTTAATATACTCAGGACAGCCGAGGAACACAGCAGTTTTCTCATACACCTCCGGCTCATGCTCGGAAAGCCAAGCAGCTTTTGGCAGGTAAAAAGACGGTAGATTAGATATGCGGTTATTTCGCTCATCGACCCAAAGCAGCACTGAATATAGGGGAACACCCTCTTTTGACAGCGGGACAAGGGTCGGACCGTTGCCTGAAACACAGACAGCTAAAAGATCATCCGGTATCCATAATCCTGCCATAACCTCTGCAAGCGCACCTGACCAGGCATGGGCAGAAAAACTGCCGTATCCATTCAAACCTGAATCTGTGAAGGATTTCCTCGCAAGTGAGACCAGTTTCCCCATTGTGGAGAGAATTGCCCCTTTTATTGAGCTTGTGCCAATATCAAGAGTAAGTATATATCGCTCTTTCCTTGCATCAGGGAACATTGCTTTACCTAATCCAATAACTTATGAATAATCTGACGGTTATCCAATAGAGGACTCAGCGAGAGGTTATGGTGCAGACGCTGAATCGTCCGCGCGAACAGATTTGTAACATTAGCTGAAATGTACCATTCTCTGGCAAGAAGAGTATCATCGTGATACACAGCGTTTGTACCAAGCACCCGAAAGAAAAGTCCTTTCTGATACGCGGTCTCAAAATGCTCCCGTGCCGAGCCGGTAAAAAACGGCAGACTTACAACACAGATTATCTTTTCTGCCCCCTTTTTTTTCAGAAGCTCCATTGCTTTTATCAGGGTACCCCCTGTCCCAAGCATGTCATCTGCCATAATAACCGTTTTGCCTTTAACATCTCCGAGGAGCTTGATTGTTGTAATATTGTTATCAGCAGCATTCTGTGAGAGCTTGGAATAATCCCGTTCTTTATACAAAAGGGCCAGCGGTTTATGCAGGCTTTCAGCATAGAACTTATTCCGGTCCACGGCTCCTGTATCAGGAGACACAACAACAATATCCTCGGTTTTTAGATCAATACATTCGCGAAGCTTTTTCAGTATTTGATAAGAGGCGTGAAGGTTTTCAAGCCTGAGATGGTTAAAGCTATTACTGATCTCCTTGGAATGGATATCCAAGGTAATAAGACGTTTTACCCCAAGGTTCTCTAGCATCTGACCGAATCGGGCAGCAGTAAGACCTTCCCTGCCCTTCTTTTTATGCTGCCGTGAATACGGATATACAGGCAGCACAACTGTCACTTCCTTTGCTCCGCCTTGAATAGCAGCATCGATGGTAACAAGCAGAGAAAAGATATGATCATTTATAGAGAATTTCATCTCATCTTTTCCGCTGTTTACTCGGACCAGGGTATGGTTCTCCACATCCTGAACAATATACAGGTTCATCCCCCGGACAGACCGCTGGATCTCTGCCTTTACCTCGCCATTAGCAAAACAGGTGTATGCAGCAGGAATCTTAAAATCCGGCGGCCTATACGCGTCCACAGTGCCTGCATTGGGCGGACTTCCGCTGGTCCGCATATCAGAAGCTAAATTGATGCGCCTGATAATTTCAGATTTTTCAAGAGAATAGCGGTGGCTTAATCGTTCCGCCTTTTTGTCAAAAATACGCAAATAAATACGTTTTAAATGGCCGATCACCTCATTCGTAAAATGTTCGGCCCCCGGGCATGCAATCACCCCGAGACTAGCTGGTTTTGAGAAACTCATGTCTTCACCTAACAGATGGAAGTTCGAAATATCTCGTTTTTTAATTTCTTTACTTTATTCCGTATTTGCATAGCCCCACTGCAACAAGAAGCAGCTTTCCGCTCTTTGTTGCATACAGTACAGAAAAAAACGGAACCATCATAATCCATTTGTGAACAACAGCAAACCGGAATCGGTGCTGTACTCCCGCAGGTTTTACAAAACTGTTCCTGCTCCACAATTATGGCCATGTTTATACCGTCCTTGCTTTATAGAGGATAGGTGAACCTTAACACAAGGCCATGTACTGGTCAATACAAGGAAAGCACCATTTCATTTTTTGCAGAACTTATTTTGGGTTTCTGTAGAATACGGATTTTTCAGAAAAATAAGGAGCCGGGCTTTGACTATATCATCATTAACTAGTACTGTATTTGCACAATGGAGAGTTGTATTGTTATCCGATACAACAGACTCATGTTTTAGAAATGACAGCAAGGGGGCCCTAATGAAAAAAGCTGTATCAATAATCTTACTCTTCTCTCTGTTCCTTTTGATTTTCAGCTGCGGAGAAGAAACAGATAATGGAGAAGCATACTCAATTGCGGTTTTTGTTCCCGGAGTAGTAGCCGGCAGTCCGATCTATGAAATGTTAGTAACAGGTGTTGAAGCTGCTGTCGAAGAGGCAGAAAATGCAGAAGTAACCGTAGTAGAAGGCGGGTTCAACCAAGCAGAATGGCCGGGTGGCGTTACAGCCCTTGCTGCAACAGAAGAATATGACTTAATTGTAACTTCGAATCCTGCAATGCCGGAGATATGCGCAGGTGTAGCAGAGGACTTCCCTGAACAGAGGTTTCTCTGTTTAGACGGGTATCTTGAAAGCAACCCTGCAATTCATACAGTTCTTTTCAATCAGCGGGAACAAGCCTTTATTATCGGATACCTAGGCGGGCTTGTAACATCCAGTCAAATGGAGTTTGCAAATGAGGACCTAAAGGTAGGACTAATCGCTGGTGCTGAATATCCGACAATGAATGAAATTATACGCCCGAGCTTTGAACTGGGACTGCGCACTGTAGATCCTGAGATTGAATTGGATTTCCGGGTAGTAGGAAACTGGTATGATGCATCCAGGGCAGGAGAACTTGCGCGCAGCATGTTTGATACAGGTATTGATGTAATCCTCCCAATTTCAGGAGGAGCCAACCAGGGAGTGCTTAGCGCAGCTGAAGACATAGGGGCATATGTGCTATGGTTCGATTCAGAAGGGTATAACGAGGCACCCGGTATTGTTGTCGGCAGCTCAGTACTGAATATGGATAAAGCTGCTTACGAGCGCACACTTTCTGCAATAAATGGAGAGCTGCATTTTGGTCAAGCTGAGATTGTAGATATGGAAGGGGGGTATGTTGACTTTATTGAAGACAATGCCCTGTACAGACGGTATGTTCCTGAAGATATTAGAGAGCAGGTAAACACCATGTTAGAACGCCTGCGGAGCGGAGAACTCCAGCTGAATGTAGTTATGTAATTATTCCTGTTTTTGAATAACACACCGCTGTATTCGCTGAAATACAGCGGTTTTTTTTATGCCTACAGCAGAGCGCTGCACTATAATATAGACCAATTCCCGGTATTTCGGTATATTTCCCTTATGGCATCTCCAGTGAACCAGAAAGTGTCAAACACCCCCGCCTTGTCAGCAAGCAACCTAAGCAAAGTGTTCCAACCTGGAAATGTAAAAGCATTAACTGATGTAAGTTTTACAGTAAAGCCAGGAACCATCCACGCTGTAATCGGAGAAAACGGTGCCGGAAAATCTACACTCATGAATATCCTTTCAGGCGATATTCCGCAGACCAAGGGTGAGGTGCTGCTCTCAGAGAAAAAAAAGGTTTTTAAAAGCCCGAAAGACGCCCTTACAGCCGGAATCGGGCTGCTGCACCAACATGTACGCCTGGTACCCGGTTTTCCCATATGGAAAAACATTATCCTCGGAATTGAACCCCGCATTGGATTTGGCACAATCGATAAAAAGAATGCGAAAAACCGTATTCATACACTTTCGAAAAAGTATACCTTTCCTATTGACCTTGATGCGAAATCCGGCGAACTATTGGTAAGTCAAAAACAGATTGCAGGACTTTTTCATCTTCTATTAAGAGATATCAGTATTATTGCTCTGGATGAACCTACAGCACCGCTTACACAACAGGAAACACAGAATCTTTTCTCAATTCTCTTACAGCTGAAAAACGATGGAAAATCCATCATCTTTATCACTCATAAGCTGAAAGAAGTCTTTCAGATTGCTGATACTGTGACAGTGCTGAGAAAAAGCAGATTAGTTACCACCTTGGCAATCGATAAAACAACTGAAGAGGAGCTTTCCAGCCTTATGGTTGGAAAAGAACAGATTACCCCTGCTGCGCGAAAGGAAAGGCAGCCTGGAGATTCTGTACTTTCGATTACCCGGCTGTCAGGTTTCGGAAAGTCTACTCATCCAATTAAAGATGTCAGCTTCCATGTAAGACAGGGAGAGATTCTGGGGATTACCGGAATGCGTGAGCACGGGCTTGAGGCTTTGGAAGATATTCTTGCAGGAATACAGAGAAACTATTCAGGGACAATTGTTTACAAGAATACCAAAGTGGAACACCTGGCACTGCCTGGATTGCGGAGAAAAGGGGTTGCATATATCCCGACAGACAGACTCTCCCGAGGCGCAAGCCTGGATGCAACCATGACGGAAAACATGATCCTTCTTCAATATAGGAAGCTTCAGTCAAGGGGTTTCTTTTTAAAGGAATCGCTGCAGCACTTTGTCGAAACATTGAAAGCCAGATTCAACATCATCGGGAAAGGCAAATCTCCGCTTGCCACCTTATCCGGTGGTAATATTCAACGGGTTATTCTCTCACGCGAGCTGTCATCAAAACCGGATCTAATTATTCTATGCGAACCGAGCTGGGGTCTGGATTTTCACGGAAGGGCATTCCTGTATAACAGAATTTTTAATGCACGGGAACAAGGTTGTGCTGTATTAGTAATAACAACAGAACTGGATGAGATAATCGAGCTCTCAGATAGAATCGGCATCCTTTACAACGGCAGTCTTGCAGCTGTGAAGGAAAACCGCAGTATTAACAAACAGCAGATTGGAGAATACATGCTCGGTATCCGCAGAATGGAGGATGAGAATGCTTAGTAAAACAACTTCCTTCCTTAGGATACTGCTTGCAGCAGCTATTCTTGCAGGGGTAACCTCTGTAATTATACTGCTGCTTGCAGATCAGCCGGTTCAGGCAATGGCAAACTTTTTTTTCGGGCCATTGAAAAACTCCTTCTATTTTGGGAATTTCCTTAATACCGCTGCTGCATGTACGCTTACCGGGTTAGCTGCTTCTATCGCGTTTCAGGCAGGTGCTTTTAATCTCGGCGGGGAGGGGCAGACCTATACAGGGGGCCTCGTTTTTGCCATTATTGTACCGCTGCTGCCTGTGTGGATCGGCCCCTTCGGACTTTTGACAGGACTTGCTATCGGAATGATAGCATCTGCATTGATCGCTGCCATCTCTTGGCTTTTACGAAGATTATGGAACATTGAAGAGCTGATATCAACTTTTCTCATATCCGGAGCATTAGTAATTTTTCTTGATTATCTAATCGCTGTGCCTTTGCGCTCCCCTGAAGGGCACACCCTTTCAACACCCCCTGTTCCGGATGCATTTACATTACCCAACTTACTTCCCCCGTCAGAACTGCACATCGGCGCTTTTTTCTCTATCATTATAGCTGTAGCGCTTTTCATCCTTTTATATGCCACATATTGGGGATATGAGCTGCGGATAACAGGGAATAACCCGGAATTTGCCTTGTACGGCGGAATACCTATTGACAAGTATTCTTTTATCGCACTTGCAGCCAGCGGCGGAATACACGGTATAGCAGGTGTGCTTGAGGTTGCAGGCACCCACGGAGCAGCGATCCAAGGATATTCTGCAGGGCTGGGCTGGACCGGGCTGGCTGTTGCACTGATTGCAAGCAACCACCCTCTGAAGGTTATCCCTGCTGCTCTTTTCATCTCTTACCTGCAGACAGCTGCTTCATATGCAGGTGTTTTCTCCAATCTGTCGAGTGAGATAAATGCGATTATCCAAGGGACTATATTCCTCCTGATAACAGCGAAAATCGTAACATCCGGAAAGGAGCGCACTGCATGATCGCTTCCTCTGCAGTTGACATTATGACTCCAATCCTCCTTGCAGCACTCGGCGGGCTTTTTACTGAGAGAGCAGGTATTTTGAATATCGGGCTTGAAGGACTTATGCTGCTTGGTGCATTTTTCTGTCTGGTCTTCACGGAAATGACAGGAAGCTTTTACATTGGAATCATTCTAGGAAGTCTTGTTCCAGTACTTGCTTCAGCGCTATTCGGCGCAGTGTCTCAGGAGCTGAAAGCAAACATCTATATGGCAGGCCTTGGAGTAAATCTTCTCGCCCTGGGAGTTACATCCCTTACTTCGTTCAGGATCTTTGGAACTCGGGGAAACATACGGTTCCAAGAGCTTCCGAACTTTCCAGTACTCACCATTCCCTTTATTGAAGAAATACCGGTTATCGGCGGCATTGTATCAAGCCACTCGTTTATTACTTATCTAACCATCCCGCTTGTTATTCTTATTTCATTTTTATTTTCAAAAACCGCTTTTGGAATGCGCATTGATGCTGCTGGACTAAACAGCAGCGCCTTATATTCCCATGGGGTATCAGTAAAAAGATACCGCTATGCTGCTGTGCTAATTTCAGGCTTCCTAGCCGGGCTTGGGGGCGGCTTTTTAAGCTTAAGAATCGGCGCCTATGTTCCAAACATCAGCTCAGGCAGGGGATGGATTGCATTGGTTGCCATTTTCCTTGGGAGCAGAAAGCCCTGGGGAACCTTTTTTGCGGTATTTGCCTTTTCCCTTGCTGAGAGTATCGCGAACTCAGCACAAAACGCAGTGGGATACTCACCTACCCTGCTTTTAGCCTTTCCCTATATAGCAACCCTTGCAGGGATGGTGATTGTAGCTGCGGTGAAACAGCAAAGAGAAAAGAAAAAGCACTATTCCCTTACCTCTGAAAAAAAACGGGGATCGTAGCCGCAGAGAACTTGCAAAGCCTTTTGTGCGATTGATGACTTGTCCTCTCTCCATTGCTTCAATCCGTGAAGAGCATGCTTTCCATAATCAAGATTCAGATTGCCAGGTGTGCCTGTGGCAGTGCGCTGGCGGATTACTTCATCAACCGAATATTTAGACAGTTTGTCCAGGTTTGTACCGACCTCTTTATAGGCATCGCGAAAGCTCTTTCCCTGCTTGACCAGTTCCAGAGCAGCGTCTGTGGCAAATATCTCCGGAGTAAATGCTGCTCTGAGCTTTTCTTCATTTACCTTGAGCTTTCGAAAGGTAAGTTCCATCACCCTTACACAGGATACTGCTGTCTTTGCTCCTTTAATCAATGGCTCCTTTGTTTCCTGAAAGTCGCGGTTATACCCTGACGGAAGGGAACGGATAATTTCCTTCATACGAAGCGCTTCTGCTGAAAGAGAGGCTGCTTTCCCCCGCATAAGCTCAAGGCCGTCGGGGTTCTTTTTCTGGGGCATAATGCTGGAACCTGAACACAGCTCATCCGGTAAGGTAAAATACCCGAGCTCAGGAAGGGAAAAGAGGATGAGGTCGCTGGCAGCCTTACTCAAGGTGATTCCCACCTGCTCAAGCATATTGAGCACCATTGATTCAATCTTTCCCCTGGAATTGTTCACAGCAATGACATTGTTTTGAATATCTGAAAACCCAAGTAGCTCGGCAACCATTTCCCTATCCAAAGGAAGAGGAACTCCGTAGCTCGCAGCAGCCCCCAGGGGACACCGATTATTCAGGTCAAAGACTGTTTTCAGGACCTGAGCATCATCCAAAATAGACTCTGCCCATGCAGCTGCCCAGAGCCCTACAGTAGAGGGCATTGCTATCTGCAGGTGTGTACGGCCGGGCATTGGGGTAGATGAATTGGCTTCCGCAAATTCCAGAAGCGTGGAAACAAGCTGCTCCAATGCAGCGGAAAACTCCAGGAGAAAGTCCCTGGTCCACAAGCGGGTTGCTGCAAGGACCTGATCGTTTCTGGATCTGCCGGTATGGATTTTCTTCCCTGCCTCCCCACAGTGACGAACAAGGTAGTTCTCAATCGCAGTATGGCCGTCTTCGTCTGCTTTGGTAATCACAAACTTTCCGTCCTTAGCAGAGTTCATGATATCCAACAGCCCGGAACGCAGACGCTCAAACTCTGCTTCTGTAAGTATGCCGATACTGCTGAGCATTTGGGCATGGGCCAAGGAAGCCGCAGCATCCGCTTCAACAAGGTCAAGGTCCAGCTTATAGTCAATTCCCACGGTGAACCGTTCAAGAAGCTCGTTTAATTCATAGTCTTTCTGCCACAGCTTTGCCATACGCGACTCCTTTTGCTTGTAATCTTGAGACACACTAGTGGAGAGAATACAGAGTATTTGATAGGTCTGTCAAATGCTTATAAGGGACAAACTGGAACTTGTACGCTTCTTACCTGGTCCAGTACAGGGTGAAATTGAGAGATAGTATCGCCAATCCGGTCATCGAGTGATTTTCCGCAAGGAAAAATGCCTGCCCTGTACTTCGATACTTCGCTCAGCATCCGCGGAGCGACGCAGTGAGCGGAGTCGAAGGATACCGAGATGTGCCTGGAGCAACATCCGCGGAGATAATTTTACGCAGCAAAGCTGGCGGTTTTAACCTTACATAGATTCAAGTTTATAGCAGCTATGCCCGAAAATATTACTAGAAAGGTTTGCTTTTACAAGCAAAGGAAGGTATATTGTTGATATGGATATAGCACAATTAGCAACAGGAATGAAACAGGCTGAGGTACTGCAGCAGGCAGCAGTACAAGTGCAGAAAATGTCTCTGGACAATGCAGAGGTACAGGCACAAGGCTTAACAAAGCTGATGGACAGCGCCCAGGTTATTCAGGATGCCGCACTGGGTAACAACATAGATACAAGCGCATAGACAGAAAAGCAGTTTTACCGTTCTATCTCTTTGGTAATTACTATGTCTTCCAGATTCTGGATCCTGCTTTCAATCTGGTTTCCTGCTGTTGTACCGAGCTTCTCTTCAATCCTCTCCATGCGCCGATTAAGCAGATCCAGGGCTTCCTGATCTGACTTATTGTTTCTGTATTTCAAAACATTCCCGATTATGGCAGCAATGCTTGAACCTAATACCGCGACTCCGAGCACTGGAGCAAGATTTCTTACTATTTCGATAATTGCGAATTCAGTCATATTTAATAAATACTCTCTTTTATTATTTTACTCAAGCATTGGAGAGTCAGAAACTAATACCTTTTCTGAAAAAATCGATGACCCGTTCTGTGTACTCTTTCAGCACCTCTTCTGAAACCGGAAGTTTGTTCTCCCCTTTTGCAAGTACCTGCTCATATGAAAAATCAAAGACCTGGGCAAGGTAGTCTTCCAAATCGATTGCCGCCTCAGTAATAATAAACGCGGAAAGATCCGCATCGATATCATCCCTGACCTGGCCTTTCTCCATTGCATCTATAATCAGCTGCTTTGTGTATTCCTTGGCCTGTTCGTGGAGGCTTCTGGAAAGGTGGCATAGCTCAGACTGAAAGGGTTCTCTGGATGCGAGATATAGAAGATGGCTCTTTTCAGGATTATTCAGATTAAACCGCAGACTCGCGAACATCATGTTGTGCAGCTGTCTGAAAAAGTCATCTTCCCCTGAATCCGTGTACATTTTCTGAAAATAGGCGATCTTTTCGTTTGCCGCTTCCCCTAAAAGATAGGTGTATAAATCCAGCTTGTTCTCAAAGTACTGGTATACACTGCCTTTCGCGATTCCCGCTTTTTCCACAATCCTGGAAAGGCTTGCCTTTCTGTAATCATTCATACTGAATTCCTGGTAAGCAATAGAAGTAATATGACCGCGCTTCTCTTCAGGCAGGTTCAGGAAAGTGGATTTCGGCATTCATTTCTCCAAATCAGGTGACTTTATAGTCACAATTTTAGAATTCTTTTACGTTTTTGTCAAATCAGTCTTGACAGCAGAGAAAAGTTGAATTATCTTGTGACTAATTGGTCATATGACTTAATAGTCACGTGACTTGTGAGTCATACAAGGGAGTTTATTATGAATCCAAATCTAATTTTCAAAGGGATCTGCTTTTTTTGGGCGGCAATTGCAATCATCTCCAGAGTTGCCATGGCTGTAATGAAAGAAAAATGGAAGGAATGGGAGATTAATTCCGCGTATAAAGCACAGAAGCCATTGTGGATATACTTTCTGGGAATATTCGGAGTAATTTTGATTGGAATTACCTGGTTCACTTATCTGTATTACGGAATTCAGTACGGATGGATCCTCGCGGGATTGATCTCACTTACTCTGGTGAAAATCTTTACACTGCTTTTCAACTATGATCAATTTCGTGAGTTTGTACAAAAAGCCCTGAATAACAAACGTAAAATGATGAGCATCAATATTAGTGTTCTTCTCCTTGCTGCGGGTCTCATTGTAATGGGTTTGTTCCTCTACTAAAGATTTTTTTTCTTATAATAGTGACTTGATAGTCACATGACCAGAAGGTCACTATCAATAGGAAGCTGATACAGAAAGGACGGTGCAATGGCACAGGAAACATTCTTTAATCTGCCAGGAGATAAGCGGGCACGGATTATCAATGCAGCATTATCCGCGTTTTCCCAGAAAGGCTATTACCAAACCTCTGTAGAGGAAATAGCAAAAAGCGCGGGGGTTTCCAAGGGAAGCATGTACCAGTATTTTTCCGGGAAAAAAGGGCTTTACCTTTTCATTGTTGAATACGGAGCCGACCTGAAAGTACAGTACTTTCGCAGCAAGGCACTGGAAGGGGAGTACACAAATTTCTTCCAAGTGATTGATGAACTCCTTGCATCCGGCCTGGCATATTCCCAGGATCATCCCTATCTTTCCAGACTGTACCAGAGCATTCACGCGGGAATTCCCAAAGATATTGAAAAAGAAATACGCAGAATTACTGAAGAAAAAGGAAGGTCTCAATACAGACAGCTCATCTATAAGGCAATTGCCCATAAGGACATTAGAGATGATGTTGACCCTGAGTTCCTTTCTTTCTATCTATACGCGCTTATGAACCAGTTCGGGACATGGATCATCACCTGTTCCGGCGGTCATACAGATATACAAACGGCAATACATAATTTCACGTCCCTTCTCAGGAAGGGACTGGAAAAAAGGAGAGATTCATGATTGAAGTGAAAAACCTGTATCACGATTATTCAGGAAAAAAGGAATACGCTGTAGACGACGTGTCCTTTACTATTAAAAAAGGTGAAATTTTCGGTTTTCTTGGTCCATCGGGAGCAGGGAAAAGCACAGTCCAGAATATAATGACAAAGCTTCTTCCTCTGCAAAAGGGGGACATCTCTTACAACGGAAAATCCATTCAGAAGATGAACAACTCCTTCTTCAACTCTGTGGGAACATCCTTTGAGCACCCGAACCTGTATCAGAAACTTACCGGGTACGAGAACCTAAAATTCTATGCGGGGTTATTCCAAGGACAAACCCGTGACCCTCTAGAGCTATTAAATATTGTCGGCTTAGGGGAAGCTGCCCACAAAAAAGCACGGGACTATTCTAAGGGAATGAAACAGCGTTTGGTTTTTGCCAGGTCCCTTATCAACAACCCCGAAATTCTCTTTCTCGATGAGCCAATGTCAGGCCTTGACCCCGCAACTGCCGGGTCAATTAAAAAGATAATACGGGAGAAACAGGAAGAAGGGACAACCATATTTCTTACCACGCACAACATGTTTGTGGCTGATCAGCTGTGCGACAGAGTGGCATTTATCAATGACGGCAGGATTGTTGCCTGCGACTCCCCGAAATCCCTGAAGCTTGAATACGGCAAACGCAGTGTGGAAGTGGAATACGAAGAGAATGGATCAGTAAAAAAGCAGGTCTATTTTTTAGATAAGGATGATGATAAAGCCAGCTTAAAGCAGCGCCTTGATGAGAACAGGATCAGAATGATGCACACCCAAGAGGCAACTCTTGAGCAGATATTCATCAAGCTTACAGGAAGGGGGCTGACCGAATGAAACGCTTTTTCACCCAGTTTATCCAGGACTCCCTGGTAACATACAGGAACGGCTTCCTTTGGGTTGTCATAGCCCTTGCTCTGTTCTTCGTTGTGGTAATGCTCTTTGTTATCCCGCAAAACATGAAGCTTACTCCAAAAGAGGTCTTTTACGACGGAATGGAAGGGCAGCCCCTTGCCCAGACCTTTCTCGAAAGCGGAATGAACCCAGAGCAAATCCTTGATTCTGAAGAAGCGGTTCGCACAGAGATAGATGATAATGAGCGGGCCATTGGGATAATAGCTGAAGGCTCGCTCCAGGAACCGCGGATCACTATTATCCACCAGGGAAATGAAGGAACTGAAAATATCAGGCTACTTCAAGCTTCAATCGAGTATGGCTTACGTGAAGCATCTGGAACAGAGCATCCAGAGTCTGTAATTGTGCGCAGTTTGAATCCGATCCAGGAGGAAGTACCGTTTAACTTGAGGATGGTCCCGGTTTTCATGGTATTTGAGGTAGTAATGCTCGGTTTTCTCATTGTAGCAGTGCTGATCTTCCAGGAAAAACAGGAAGGCAGTATCCGCGCCTACAGAGTCAGTCCCGGAGGCACCCTTGCGTACATCGCATCTAAATCTACAGTGAATCTTGTTCTGGCTCTGATCTACGGAGGGCTTATGCTGCTCACCTGCATTGGACAGCCTGTGGACATATTCAGGCTCGCAGTCCTGCTTCTGTTAGCAAGCCTGTTGATGACGCTCCTGGGCATTGCATTAAGCGTGTGGTTCAGGTCAATATCGGAGTTTTTCTTTGTGGCCATTGCTGTCCTGGTTATTACCAGCCTGCCCATAGCAAGTTACTTCTTTCCATCCTTTGCTCCGGCACTGATAACCTGGCTGCCCTCTTATCCTGTTATCTTCGGTGTGCGGGAAGCAATATTCGGCACAGGAAACACCGGCTATTTCCTGCCGCTTGTACAGCTCTTGGTTATTGAAAATATAGCAGTCGGGACCGCGGCATTCTTCGCAGTAAAAATGCGGCTTATGAAGGAGGCATAGTATGATAAAACGGATTATATCAACCATTTCACGGGACCTGCATGTTGCGGTGCGGGACAACCTGATGCTCTATATTCTGGTAGCGCCCCTGCTCCTTGCAGGTATAATGCGGCTGTTCATCCCACAGGTAGAAGGGATGACCATGACCTTCGCAGTTGAACAAGCAGTGTATTCCGAATATGGCGAGGAGCTTTCCTCATACGGAAGCATCGAGGTCTTTGAAACAAGGGAAGCCCTTTTGGACCGGATAAATGATCCAGATGATGTCCCGGGCTTTGCCGCAGAAAACGGCGGATTCACCGTAATTCTTGAAGGAAACGAAATGGAATCAGTGCGCCAGCTCTCCGAAGTAGTCCTAATGCAGGCAATCTCCGAAACGGCCCAGAGCCAATTCAGCATTGAAGACCGCGGGGTTGAGGAAACACAGCTTGCACAGCTAAGCGCCATCATTCTTGTCATCCTCTCCCTGTTCATGGGTGGTACAATCGCTGGCTTTATAATAGTAGAAGAGAAGGAAACCTTGGCAATCCGGGCACTGGCAGTAACACCCCTGAGACTCATCGATTTTATTGCAGCAAGGGGCGCCCTTGCCCTGGCAATCAGCCTCTTCCTGGCAACCGGCAGCGCATTCATCCTTGTGGGGACAGAGCTAAATTACCTGCTCCTGATTTTGTCGGTGCTTTTATCCGCAATTCTGGCAACAGCTCTGGGTTTTCTCACCGGAGCTGTTGCAGACAGCCAGGTGAGCGCCATAGCGGTCATGAAGGTTACTGTAATTTTGTTCCTGGCAGTGCCTTTTGCAAGCTTTTTCATACCCGAAAACCTCCACATACTGCTCTACCCCTTCCCGAATTTCTGGATGTTCAGGATGTTCAAGCTGATTTTCCTTGGTCCTGATACTGGCCCAGAGCTAATTACCTCCGCTGCCCTGACAATCGTACTTTCAGCAGCAACAATTACGGCGATGATCCCGCTTTTCAGAAAGCGCCTAAAGATTCGATAAATTTCAAGCATAAATCTCAGAGCACAGGTTTCCAAGCCTGTGCTCTTTCAGTTTAGCTCTGTCCTGCACTTGCATTTAAGCCCGGCAGCTACTTTAAATTAAGAATGGCTCTGTCCTGCATCAGACCACTGGCTTAGCAAGGGCACGGGAAAGCAGGTTTTTGCACTAAACCCTATAACGGCTCTGTCCCGTTT